>JAEUKX010000093.1 GCA_016794025.1 Rhodospirillales bacterium
CCGACGGCTTCGCGATCTCGCGCCGCCTCGCCCAGCTCGTCGCCGATACGCCCCAGCTCAAGGACTTCCCTGCCGCGCGCGAGTATTTCTTCGATGCCGACGGGAATCCGAAGGCGGCCGGCACGCGCCTTGCGAACCCGCAGCTTGCCGAGACGCTGCGCATCATCGCAAACGGCAGCGCGCCGGCCTTCTACACGGGCGGTCTTGCCCGCGCGATGGTGCGCGCCGTCGCCGAGAACGGCACGCCCGGCCCTCTGTCCATCGACGACCTCAAGAACTACCGCCCGGCGAAGCGCGAGCCCGTGTGCGCGATCTACCGCGTCTACCGGGTCTGCGGCATGGGGCCGCCTTCGTCCGGCGGCATCGCCGTCGCCCAGATCCTCGGGATGGTCGAGCGCTTCGACCTGCGCCAGACTTCGCCGAATTCCCTGCCCGCGATCCACACGCTGCTCGAGGCGGAGCGGCTCGCCTTCGCCGACCGCGGCCGCTACGTCGCCGACGGCGATTTCGAGCAGGTGCCTGTAGCACGGCTGCTCGACCGCAAGTATCTCGCGGCCCGTTCGCGGCTCATCAGCGCGGAGCGGAGCATGGGCAAGGCCGAACCCGGCCGCATCCAGCGCGCGGCCCTGCGCGCGCCGGACACGGCCAGCGAGATTCCCGCGACCACGCACATGGTCGTCGTGGACGCCGCCGGCAACGCGGTGTCGATGACGTCCTCGATCGAGCGGGCGTTCGGCAGCTACGTCTTCGTGCGCGGGTTCCTGCTCAACAACCACATGACCGATTTCGCGCTGCGGCCGACCGACGGCGAGATTCCCAACATCAACCGCATTGAGCCCGGCAAGCGGCCGCGCAGTTCCATGTCGCCGACGATCGTGCTGGACCGCGAGGGGCGGCTTGTCCTCGCCATCGGCTCGCCGGGCGGCCCGCGGATCATCCCCTATGTCGCGCAGGCCATCGTGGGCGTGCTCGACTGGGGTCTCGACGTGCAAAAAGCCGTCGCCCTTCCCCACGCCGTCAATCTCAACGGCGTCAGCGAGCTCGAGCGCGATACGCCGCTTGTCTCGCTCGCCGGCGAACTCAAGGCGCTGGGCCACGAGGTGGCGATCTTGCCCGAGACCAGCGGCCTGCACGCCATCCAGGTCGTGCGCCGGCAGGGCCGAGCGATGCTTCTGGGCGGCGCCGACCCGCGGCGCGAGGGCGAAGCGCTGGGCGACTGACGGCCGCGCTTGCATTCCGGCGCGCGGGCGCGCAGTTTCCCGCCGCCATGAAATCCGAACTCCCGACCGTCCGCCTCCAGCCCCAGCGCCACAAGCGCGCCCGCACCGGCTATCCGTGGATCTTCTCCAACGAGATCCAGATGGACAATGCCGCGAAGGCGCTGGCGCGCGGCGCGCTCGTGCAGCTTGCCGCAAGCCATGGCGAGCCGCTCGGCACGGCGTTCTTCAATCCGCACACGCTGATCGCCGCGCGGATCCTGGAGCGCGACCCTTCGCGTGCCGTCGACGAGGCGTGGTGCGCCGACCGGATCGCGGCGGCGCTGGCGCTGCGCGAGCGGCTTCATCCGGGCGGATACTATCGCCTTGTCCATGCCGAGGCAGACGGTCTGCCGGGCCTCGTGATCGACCGATACGGCGATACGCTCGTCGTGCAGCGCAACGCCGCCGGCATCGAGACGCTCTGGCCGCAGCTTTCCGCCGCGATCGATCGCGTCCTGTCGCCTTCCGCCATCGTGCTGCGCGACGATACCCCGGCGCGGGCACTCGAAGGGCTTGCGGACACGGTAAGCACCGTGCGCGGCAGCGTCGACGGGCCCATTCGCATTGCCGAGAACGACGCCGCCTTCTTCGCCGATGTCGCCGGCGGCCAGAAGACCGGCTGGTTCTACGACCAGCGCGACAACCGGCGCGCCGTCGCCTCGGTTGCGGCAGGTGCACGCGTGCTCGACCTCTACACCTATGCGGGCGGCTTCGGCGTGCTGGCGGCGCGCAACGGCGCCACGCAGGTCACGCTGGTCGACCGGTCGGACGGCGCGCTCGATCTGGCCCGGCAGGCCGCCGAGGCAAACGGCGTCGCGGCGAAATGCCGGTACGAGAAAGCGGAGGTCTTCGCCTTCCTGGAGCGGCTTGCCGGCGCCGGCGAGCGGTTCGACGTCGTCGTGGCCGATCCGCCGGCCTTTGCGAAGTCGCGCAAGGATGTTCCGACCGCGCTCAAGGGTTATCGCAAGCTTGCCCGGATGTCGGCCGGTCTCGTGGCGCCGCGCGGCTTCCTGTTCGCGGCCTCCTGCTCGCACAACGTGACCGCGGAAAGCTTCCTCGAGGAGGTCGCGCGGGGCGTGCACGACGCCGGGCGCAGCGCACGCATCGTGCGCGTGGCCGGTGCCGCAGGCGACCATCCGCTGCACCCGCACCTGCCGGAAAGCGCCTATCTGAAGGCGCTTCTGATGGCGCTGGACTGATTCAGAACGGCAGGCGGAAAAGGAAGCGCACGATCCTGCGCGTGCGCGGCGAAAACAGTCGCGGCGCGAAGGCCGAACCGGCCGCACGCTTTCCCGCCTCGGACAGCGTCGGATAGGGCATCGTCAGACCGGCCATCTCCGAAAGCTTCGCGCCCCGCGCGACCGCCGAAATCCACGGCGCCAGCAGTTCGCCGGCATGCGCACCGACCAGCGTTGCCGCTATCACGCGCCCCCCGCGGTCGGCCAGCAGCTTGACGAAGCCTTGCGTCTCGCCCGTCGCGTGCGCGCGGTCGTTGTCGGCAAACGCCCATCGCACCGCGCGCGGCGCCTTGCCGCCGGCACGCAGCTCATCTTCGGTCGGCCCGACCTGCGCAAGCTCCGGCGCGGTGAAAGTCACGCGCGGCACCGCACGCGCGTCGGCCTTCGCGGGGATCCGGAAGCAGAGATTGCGGATCGCGATTCCGGCATGCCATCCGGCAACATGCGTGAACTGCGGCGCGCCGGTCACGTCGCCCAGCGCAAGGACCCGCGGGTTGCTCGTGAACAGGCGTCGGTCGACGGTGATCCCGCGCGGGGTCCAGTCGACACCGGCGGCATCGAGACCGAGATCCTCGACATTCGGGCGGCGGCCTGTCGCGACGAGGACATGCGAGAATGCGATGGAATCTTCGCTGCCATCATTGCCGGCGACGACGGCGACATTCGCAACCGCGTGCTGCTCGAATCGGACGACCCGCGCATTCTCCCGCAATGTCACGCCGTCGGCCGCCAGCGCGCGGCGCACGACGGCTGCCGCCTCGCGGTCCTCGCGCGGCAGGATCTCGCCGACCTCGACGAGCGTGACACGTGTGCCAAGGCGGGCATGTGCCTGTGCCAGCTCGCAGCCGATCGCCCCGCCGCCGACAACGAGCAGATGGTCGGGCCGCGCATCGAGATCGAAGATGGTCTCGTTGGTGAGCGGTCCGACATCATCCAGTCCCGCGATCGGCGGCACGGCCGGGCGGCTGCCGGTCGCAATGGCGAAGCGCCTTGCCGAAATCCGGACATTGCCTGCCTCGATCGCGTCGGACGAGACAAAGCGCGCACGCGCTTCGATCACGCGGACGCCGAGCCCTTCGAAGCGCGCCACCGAATCGTTCGGGGCGATGGCCGCGATCGTCTGCCGGACATGGGCACGCACGGCAGCGTAGTCGACGTCGACAGGCGTGCGCAGCCGCACGCCGAATCGCTCGGCCGCCCGCACGCCATGGGCGGCGGCGGCGGCAGCGATCAGCGCCTTGGACGGCACGCAGCCTGTATTGAGGCAGTCGCCGCCCATCCGATCCGCCTCGCACAGCACCACCTTGAGCCCGAGCTGCGAAGCACCGGCCGCAAGCGTCAGGCCGGCCGAGCCGCCGCCGATCACGCACAGGTCCACCGTCAGTTGTTCGCTCATCGATCCGATCCCCCGGCGCGGCGGCCGAAAAACACGGGCAGCAGGGCCAGCACCGCGAGCGCCAGCAGCGGAAGCAGGACCGGCGGTGACAGCAGGACGCCGAGATCCGGGCGCTCGCCGCGGTCCAGAACAGCGCCGAGGCCGGCCCCGATCGAGGAAAACACGAATGTTCCGGGCATGATCCCGAAAAACGTGCCGATCGCATAGTCGCGCAACCGCATTCCGAAGAAGGCTGGCGCCAGATTGACCAGAAAGAACGGGAAAAGCGGCACGAGACGCAAGAACAGCAGATAGGATACGGCGTTGCGCGCAAACCGCGCCTCGAGCTTTGCAAGCCCTGGTCCGGCGCGCCGGCGCAGCGAGTCGCCAAGTGCCGTACGCGCGGCGAGGAAGACGAGGCAGGCGCCGGCCGTCGCGGCGCAGACCGCGAGCAGGCCGCCGACGGCCGTCCCGAACAGGAAGCCGCCGGTGACGGTCGCGACGGCGCCGCCCGGCAGCGAGCCGGCCACGATCGCGGCGTAGACGACGAAATAGAGGCCCGCCGACGCCAACCGGTTGGCGTCGGCCCATGCCAGAAGAGCCGTCCGGTGCTCGGCGAGCACATCGAAACTCGCATAGTCGCGGAAGTCGCCCGCGAAAAAGAGCGCCACCACCGCGCCGAGAACGACGAGCGGAAGGAAGCGTTTCAACGAACGGGCGGGCATGCTGTCTGGCGTCGGCGATTCCATGGCTTCCGGCGTTTCGTCCCCGCGACCCCGGCAGGTTACGCGCCGCACCCGCAAAAACGCAATCAACCATCTGACAGAAAAAGGAAAATGGGTCGATTGACGCAGCTTTGTCGGGTCTGTATAACCGCCGCTCGTTTTGCCGGATTGAATGGAATTGGAGAACTCGTCGTGAAGCGCACTTACCAGCCCAGCAAGCTTGTCCGCAAGCGGCGGCACGGTTTCCGGTCGCGCATGGCGACGGTCGGGGGCCGCAAGGTCCTGCAGCGCCGCCGCGCGAAGGGCCGCAAGCGCCTGTCCGCCTAGCGCGGTCCCGGCGCGCCCCGCGATCGCCGGGCGGCGCCGGAAAGGATTGGAAATGCCGATCGCGCTCGAGCGCCTAAAGAAGCGCAGCCAGTTTCTCGCGGTTGCGGCGACCCGCCGCAAGTGGGCCGCCGACGGGCTGGTGCTTCAGGCGCGCGCGCGCGAGGACGGCTCGGATCACATCGGCATCGGCTTCACCGCGACAAAGAAGGTCGGCAATGCGGTCGTGCGCAATCGCGCGCGACGCCGCCTCAAGGAAGCCGCGCGCGTGGCGCTGCGCCGCGCGGGAACGGCCGGCTTCGACTACGTGGCGATCGCCCGTGCGGCAACACAGGCCATCCCCTTCGAGCGCCTGGTCGCCGACTTCGAGGCGGCGGCCCGCCGCCTTGCCCCACGCCCGGCGGTGACGCAATGATCGCCCGCCTTCTCGACGCGCTCGTTGTCCTTTACCAATGGACGCTGCGCCCGGTCCTTGGCGCGAACTGCCGTTACCTGCCGAGCTGTTCGGACTATGCGCGCGAGGCGCTGGCCGGGCACGGCGCCCTTGCCGGTACGGCGCTGGCCGTCCGCCGCATCTGCCGCTGCCACCCGTGGGGTGGTTTCGGTTTCGACCCCGTGCCGCCGCGCCGCGGCGACCTTCCGCGTTTTTGAGATCGCGATACCCCCATGCAGCAATTCGACCAGAAGAACCTCATTCTCGCGATCGCCATCGCAGTGGCCATGGTGCTCGGCTTCGAGCTGCTGTGGAACCAGCCGCGCGTCGCCCAGCAGCGCGTGGAGGCGGAAAAGCGCGCCGCTACCGAGCAGACCCAGGCACCGGCTGCGACACCGGGCGTGCCTGCCGGCAAGGCGGCCGAGCTTGCAGCCCAGCCCAATCCCGATCGCCGCAGCGTCATCGCGCGCGACCAGCGCGTGAAGATCGAGACGCCGGCCACGGCCGGTTCGATCGCGTTGCGCGGCGCGCGCCTCGACGATCTGGTGCTCAAGAAGTACCGCGAAACGGTCGATCCGGAATCGCCGCCGGTCGTGCTGCTTTCGCCGCAGGGAACGACCCACCCCTATTTCGCCGACATGGGCTGGGTCGCGGCCTCCGGCAGTCCTGCCCTGCCTGGTCCCGACACGCTGTGGAGCGCCGACCGCGACACGCTTTCGCCCGGCAATCCCGTGACGCTCACGTGGGACAACGGCCAGGGCCTGCGCTTCGAGCGTCGCATCGCGATCGAGGACGAGTATTTCCTGCGCGTCGAGGAGACCGTCGCCAACACCGGCGCCGCGCCCGTCTCCCTGCTTGGCTATGCGCTTGCCAGCCGCGTCGGCACGCCGACGCTTGGCGGCTATTACATCCTGCACGAGGGCCCGATCGGCGTCGTCAAGGACGTGCTGAAGGAGCCCGCCTATCAGGACCTGCGCGAAAAGCGCGAGATCAAGGAAACCGCGAAGGGCGGCTGGCTGGGATTCGTCGACAAGTACTGGCTCGTCGCGCTTGTTCCCGACCAGAACGCCGAGACGACTTCGCGCTTCATGCATTCGGCCAACGGCGGCGTCGACCGCTACCAGGTCGACTATCTCGGCACGGCGCAGACCGTGGCGCCCGGCGCTTCGGCAAGGCAGTCGATGCGCGTCTTTGCCGGCGCCAAGGAAGTCCGCCTGCTCGACGCCTATGGAGACCGTTACGGCATCCCGCTGTTCGACCGCGCGATCGATTTCGGCTGGTTCTACTTCCTGACCAAGCCGATGTTCCTGTCGCTGGAATGGCTGTACGGCAAGCTCGGCAATTTCGGCGTCGCGATCATCGTGCTGACGATCATCGTGAAGCTGCTGTTCTTCCCGCTCGCCAACAAGTCGTACAAGTCGATGGCGAAGATGAAGCAGCTCCAGCCCGAGATGGAGGCGCTGAAGGCGAAGTACGGCGACGATCGCCAGCGCATGTCGCAGGAGATGATGGAGCTCTACAAGAAATCGGGCGCCAACCCGCTTTCGGGCTGCCTGCCCATCGTCATCCAGATCCCGGTCTTCTTCTCGCTCTACAAGGTCCTTTTCGTCACGATCGAGATGCGGCACGCACCGTTCTTCGGCTGGGTGCAGGACCTGTCGGCACACGATCCGACGTCGGTCTTCAACCTGTTCGGCCTTGTTGCCTGGACGCCGCCCGCGTTCCTGCCCGCGCTCGGCATCTGGCCGCTGATCATGGGCGTGACGATGTTCCTCCAGCAGAAGCTGAACCCGCAGCCGGTCGACCCCGTGCAGGCCAAGATGTTCCTGGCGCTGCCCGTCGTGTTCACGTTCATGCTCGCCTCGTTCCCCGCAGGCCTCGTGATCTACTGGGCGGTCAACAATACGCTGTCTATCCTGCAGCAGTGGATCATCATGCGGCAGACGGGCGCGCACCCGCCGCACGCCAAGGCGAAGGCGTGAGCGGCGGCGACGCCCCGACGCCCGAAGCGGTCGAGGCCGCGCGCAAGCTTTTCGTCGGCACTTGCGATTTCCTCGCCGGGGCGGCCACGCTTTCCGCGATCCCGCCGGCCCGGCTGCCCGAAGTGGCGCTTGCCGGCCGCTCGAACGTCGGCAAGTCGAGCCTGATCAACGCGCTGGTCGGCCGCGGCCGGACCGCGCGCGTCTCCCGCCATCCCGGCCGCACGCAGCAGATCAATTTCTTCAGCCTGTCGAACCGTCTGTCGCTGGTCGACATGCCGGGTTACGGCTATGCGGCCGTGTCCAAGAAGACCAAGGCGAGCTGGAGCGACCTCATCGTGGGCTATCTCAAGGGCCGCCCGACGCTGCGCCGCACGCTTGTCCTCGTCGATTCGCGTCACGGCATCAAGGACAGCGACCGCGCGCTGTTCGACCTCCTCGACGAGGCGGCCGTCGCCTACCAGGTCGTGCTGACGAAGTGCGACGAACTGGGCGCATCCGGCCTCGCTCGTCGCGTGGAGGAGGTCACGAGCGAGATCTCGCGGCACGTTGCAGCCCATCCGGTCGTGATGCCGACATCCGCCGAAAAGGATGCCGGGATCGCGGAACTCCGCACCGAACTGGCCGCACTCGCGCGCGCGGCCTGAAGGCGCTATAAACCGCCGGCATCGCGACACCATCGGACGGTCCCATGGAAGCCAACGACGACCCCCAGATCACGGCCCGCGTCCTTTCCGAGGCGCTGCCCTACATGCGCCGCTATGCCGGCCACACGGTCGTCGTGAAGTACGGCGGCCACGCGATGGGCGACGAGAAAGTGGCGAGCGACTTCGCGCGCGACGTCGTGCTCATGAAGCAGGTCGGCATGAACCCGATCGTCGTGCACGGCGGCGGGCCGCAGATCGCGCAGATGCTCGAGCGGCTGAAGATCAAGAGCGACTTCGTCGACGGCCTGCGCGTGACCGACGCCGCGACCGTCGAGATCGTGGAAATGGTGCTCTCCGGCACCATCAACAAGATGATTGTTGCCGCCATCAACCGGGCGGGCGGCCGCGCGGTCGGCCTTTCCGGCAAGGACGCGAACTTCCTGGTCGCCCGCAAGGTGACGCGCACGAAGAAGGATCCCGACTCGAACATCGAGCGTGTCCTCGATCTCGGCTTCGTGGGCGAACCGCACCGGATCGACCCGGATTTCCTCAACGGCTTCGCGAAGTCGGACATTATCCCCGTCGTGGCGCCCATCGGCGTGGGCGAAGCGGGCGAGACGTTCAACATCAATGCCGACACGGTCGCAGGCGCCGTCGCCGCGGCAATGAAGGCTTCGCGCCTGCTGCTGCTCACCGACGTCAAGGGCGTGCTCGACAAGCAGAAGAACCTGCTGCCCGAACTGACCGCAAAGCGCGTGCGCGAGCTGATTGCCGACGGCACGATTGCCGGCGGCATGATCCCGAAGGTGGAGACCTGCCTGCTTGCCGTCGACGGCGGCGTGGATGGCGCCATCATCCTCGACGGCCGCGTGCGCCACGCGATCCTGCTCGAGGTCTTTACCGACAAGGGCGTGGGCACGCTCATCCGGGGCTAGCGCGTGCTCCAGCGATTCTACGACTGGACGCTTGCGCTTTCGCGTACGAAGCACGCGCCTGCCGTGATGGCGGCCGTCTCGTTCGCCGACGCCTCGTTCTGCCCGCTCATGCCGCATCCGCTGCTGGCGCTGCTGGTCATGGCCCGACCGGACCGCGCCTACTGGTATGCGACGCTGTGCACGGTCACGTCCGTCGCGGGCGCGTTCCTTGGCTATGCGATCGGGCACCTGCTCTACGAAACGCTCGGCCTTTGGCTGGTGCAGACGATGCACTACGAGGCGCACATGGAGAAGTTCCAGGCGATGTTCGCCGAGTGGGGCTTCTGGCTGATCGTCGGCAAGGGCCTGACGCCGATCCCGTTCAAGATCGTCACGATCGGAGCAGGCGTGGCCGGCTACGGCCTTATCCCCTTCACGATCGCAAGCGTGCTTGCGCGCGCGATGAATTTCTACGCGATCGCCTGGGTCCTGAAGCACCAGGGCGGACGCATCGACGCGCTGGTGCGCCGCTACGGCACCCAGATCGGATGGGCGATCAGCCTCGCCATCGTCGCGCTCGTCGTCTGGTGGTTCGCGCTTCGCTGATCAGGCGCCGAAGAACTCAAGCTGCCATTTCAGCTCTTCTTCCGTCAGCGGCCAGCCGTCCCACTTGGCACCGGTCAGGATGCTCTTGGGCGGCAGCGACAGCGTCTTCTGCTGGATCGCGACGGCCGTCGGCAACTTGAGCTTGGCCTTCCAGCAGGCCGCGATGATGCCCTTGGCGGATCGCGCGGTCAGGATCTTGTCGATCGCGTCGACGCGCGTTCCGCCAAGCTCGGCCAAGGCCAGTTTCACGAACAGCTTCTCGCCGTTCTGGGCCGCGGCCGTCACGGCCGCATCGTCGAGCTTCTTTTCCCGGCGCAGGCGCTTGACCTTGTCGCCGACCGTCTCGCCGTCGCCGTTTCCGCCGCCGCCGGCCCAGTCCGGATCGGCAAGCGTGCGCTTGCGGGCGGCAGCGTTGCCGCCCGGCTCGTGCTGGGCCGCCGCCTCGGCAATGCGCTTGCGCACCTCGCTCGTGACGGCCTCGCGCGTTGAGGCATCGAGGTCGGGGCGCTGCGCCAGGCGCTGGGACAGGGCGTCGGCCACGAAGGCGGCGATCCGGATGGCGGCGTTGGCCGGCAGCTTCGGGCGATCGACAAGGCGGCCGTGCCATTGCGGGCGCGAAGGTGCGCGATCGACGATGAGATCGAGCGTTTCCTCGCGGATCTGCGCCGAAGGGTTGCCCAGGAGCGTCGTGACCGCATCGACGTCGTCGACCGCCACGATGGCGTCGGATATCGCTTCGGCGACGTTGGACCGGCGGGCGACCGCGCTCAGGGCGCCTTCGGCGTGGCGGCCGCGGATGATCTCGAGCAGGTCGTCGTCCGTCAGGAGCGGCGAGAACTGGAGGACCGGGCTTGCGACGGCAAGTTCCGTGTCCTGCGCCAACTGACGCACGAGGTCGGCCGGCGCGTCGGGCACGTCCTTGAGCGTCTCGGCCACGACCGCGCGGATCCGCGTGGCCGCATCCTTGGCAAGCACCTCGAGCGTCTGCATGACGCGCGTGCGCGCCGCATCCTGTTCGCCCGGCCTCAGATCCGGCAGCAGGCGCTGGACCTTGCCCGCGAGGCCCGCGCGCACGTCCTCGCTCTGGTCGCGCGCGAGCTTCAGGTTCGCGTGGAAGGGCGAGGCCGAATTGACCGCCACCGCCTCGCGCACGCCGGGATCGAGATCTTCGGTCAGGTAATAGAGAATCTCCGGGCGGACGTCCGTCCGGCGCGCAAGGTTCGTGCGGACGTAGACATCCGGATCCTGCAGGAGCCGTTTGGAGGTTTCGTATTCTTCGTCGCTCTGGACCATTCGCCGCCGTTCCGCCTACGCCTTCGGGGCAGGTGCCGGGGCCAGCGCGTAGCTGCCCTTGCCCTGCCGTTTGACCTGATACATCGACTCGTCGCCGCGCTGGAGAAGTTCGTCCACGCTTTCCGGACGCGCCGGATCGTGCACGGCCACGCCGACCGAAAAGCCGAGCGGCTTTTCCGGGCTGGCGGAGACCGGCAGCAGGTCGCGCCGCAGTTCGAGGATATGCTTGGCCTTCGCGACCGCCCCCTCCTCGTCCGTCATGTCGAGCCACAGCGCGAATTCGTCGCCGCCCAGACGCGCGACAAGATCGTTGGCGCGCGTGGCCTTGCGCAGCGTGCGCGCGACGGCCTTCAGCGCCGCGTCGCCGGCCTGATGACCGAGGATGTCGTTGACGGCCTTGAAGTTGTCGAGATCGACATAGACAAGCGCGCCCGGCGACCCGGACCGGCGCGAGCCCGCCAGCCGCGCGCCAAGCTCGGCCACGAACCGGCGACGGTTCAGGAGGCCGGTCAATGCGTCGGTCGAAGCCTGCCGGTCGAGCGCCTCGAGCACGTCGAGCTGCGCATGCGCGATGCCGAGCTGTGCCGCGACTTCGGTCAGGACCGCGCGTTCGCCCTCGCTCCACGCATCGCCGTCCGTCCCGCGGAACAGCGCGACGAGCCCGTTGATCTTGTGGCGAAACGCGGTCGGGACCACAAGCGCGCGGCCATCCGCGCTCTTGAGCTCGACGAGCGCATCCGCTCCCTCGGCCTCGGGCCGGTCGAGCCGCAGCCGCGCCTCGAACCGCCGCTCGATGTCGAGGCCCGCGGGAATCTCGCCGCCATGGGTGGCACCCGGCTCGAACTCGGGCCGCCCGTCGTCGTCTGCCGCCACGCGCCAGATCGCGCACCCTGCCCCCAGCGCGTTGGCGGTTTCGCTGGCGGCCGCACGCAGCATCGCGTCGGCCTCCATCTCGTCGCGCACCGCGCGAACGATATGCGCGATCAGGCGCTCGCGGTTTCGCGCCTCGGCCAGCTCTGCCTCGCGCTCGCGCGTCTCGGTCACGTCGCGCGCGAGCCCGCGCGCCCCCTTCCATGTCCGGTCGGCCCCGAACAGCGGCATGGCCGAAATCTGGACGCAGGCATCCTGGCCGTCCGCTCGCCGGACCCACTGTTCGGTCTGCTCGATGGGCTTTCGCGTCACGAACGGATCGGCGACGGATGTATCGTCGGGATCGATCGCGAAGACCGACGGATGGCGCCCGAGCAGGTCGTCCGCACGCCAGCCGAGCGCGCCCTGTGGCGAGACGAAGGCGAACTTGCCTTCGGCATCCGTCTCCCAGGCGAAGTCGCTGGAGATTTCCACAATGTCCTTGTAGCGCCGCCGCGAGTCCGCCAGCGCGTTGCGCATGTTTGCGGCAAGGCTCACGTCGCGCGCCAGCACCAGGACGCCGTCCCCGGCCGGCACAAGGCCGACATCGAGCGTGACCGGAGCGGCCGTTCCGGGAACAACGACTGTATCGAGGCGCGAGGCCCCGCCCTGCACCACGTCGGCCACGAGCGCCGCGAGGCTTCCGGCGCGCGCTTCGAATTCCGCCAGCATCACGCGCGCCGAGGAATTGGCGCAAGCAACCGTCCCGCCGGGGCCCAGCCGCGCCGCCGGACCCGGCCAGTCCGCCACCAGCCGGTCGAATCCGGTGAACGGATCGACGGCCGGCGGAGCGGCTGAGCGAACGCGCGGTGCGGCATCTTTGGGCGTGACGGCCAGTGTTCTTTTCCCTTCGAAAACGGGCGGGAGGATAGCCTGCCATGACGCGCGATGCCAAGGCGGCCGGTCGCCGGCCGTATCGGTTCAGCGCGGCGTTGACAGCGGCGCCGCCGCACCCCATTTTCGCCTGCCGCCCGACCTCGGCCCCAAGGTTCCCACACCGGAAAACGCGATGAATTTTGCAAATCTCCAGTCCACCATTGACCAGGCTTGGGAGAACCGGGCCGAACTCGGCACGGGAACGAAGGGCGAGGTGCGCGATGCCGTGAACGCGGCCCTCGCCGCCCTCGACGCGGGCGAGGCGCGCGTTGCCGAACGCAAGGACGGCAAATGGGTCGTCAACCAGTGGCTCAAGAAGGCGGTGCTGCTTTCCTTCCGCCTCAACGACAACATGCTTCTGTCCGACGGGCCCGGCGGGGCGGCGTGGTGGGACAAGGTGCCCTCGAAGTTCGCCGGCTGGACCGCCGAGACGTTCCGCAAGGCCGGATTCCGCGCGGTGCCGAACTGCGTCGTGCGGCAGTCGGCCTATATCGCCCCCAATGTCATTCTCATGCCGTCCTTCGTGAATGTCGGCGCCTATGTCGACAGCGGCACGATGGTCGATACCTGGGCGACGGTGGGAAGCTGCGCGCAGATCGGAAAGAACTGCCATCTCTCCGGCGGCGTGGGCATCGGCGGCGTGCTCGAACCGCTGCAGGCCGAACCCGTGATCATCGAGGACAACTGTTTCGTCGGCGCGCGCTCGGAAGTCGTCGAGGGCGTGATCGTGGGCGAAGGCTCCGTCATCTCGATGGGCGTGTTCATCGGCCAATCGACCAAGATCGTCGACCGCACGACGGGCGAGATCCACATGGGCCGCGTGCCGCCCTATTCCGTCGTCGTGCCAGGGAACCTGCCCGGCAAGCCGCTGCCCGGCGGCAATGGCGAGCCAGGCCCGTCGACCTACTGCGCTGTCATCATCAAGCGGGTCGACGAGAAAACGCGCTCGAAAACCTCGATCAACGACCTGCTGCGGGCCTGAGATGGCCGATCCGGTCGAGTTCGCGCGCGAGCTGATCCGCTGCCGGTCGGTGACGCCGGCCGACGACGGCGCGCTCGGCGCGCTGCAACGCCGGCTCGAGGGGCTGGGGTTTGCGTGCCACCGGCTCAAGTTCTCGGATGCCGACACGCCCGACGTCGAGAACCTCTACGCGCGCATCGGCACGAAGGGCCCGCATTTCTGCTTTGCCGGGCATACCGACGTCGTCCCGACCGGCAAAATCGAGGGCTGGACCGTCGATCCCTTCGCCGCCGACATCCACGACGGCTATCTCTACGGGCGCGGCGCCGTCGACATGAAGGGGGCCATCGCCGCCTTCACGGCGGCAGCCGCGCGGTTTGTGGGCCGGAACGGCGGCGGGCTGCCGGGTTCGATCTCGCTTCTCATCACCGGGGACGAGGAAGGCCCGGCGATCAACGGAACCGTCAAGGTCCTCGACTGGATGTCCGCGCGCGGCGAACGGCCGGACGTGTGCGTGGTCGGCGAGCCCACGAACGAGTCGGCGCTTGGCGACATGGCGAAGATCGGCCGGCGCGGGTCGGTCAACGCCACGCTGGTCGCGAAGGGCGTGCAGGGTCATGTCGCTTACCCGCACCTCGCCGACAATCCCGTTCACCGGCTGATCCGGCTCCTTGACGACCTCACCTCGAAGCCGCTCGACTCCGGAAACGCGCATTTCCAGCCTTCCTCGCTGCAGGTCACCACGATCGACGTGGGCAATCCGACCGAGAACCTGATCCCGGCCGAAGCGTCCGCGCGCCTCAACATCCGCTTCAACGACATGCACACGTCGCGCTCGCTGCTCGACTGGATCGCCGCGCGTGCCGAGGCGCTGGGCGGCAAGGTCGACGTGAAGAGTCGCGTCTCGGGTGAGTCTTTCATCACCCATCCCGGCGCGCTGTCCGACCTTGTCGGCGACGCGGTCGAGAAGGTTTCCGGACGGCGTCCCGCGCTTTCGACCACGGGCGGAACTTCGGACGCGCGGTTCATCGCGCGCCATTGCAAGACGATCGAGTTCGGTCTCGTGGGCCGCACGATGCACAAGACGGACGAGCGCGTGGCGGTGGCCGACCTTGCGGCCCTCGCCGACATCTACGGCCACATGCTCGACGGGTTCTTCGGCGCGCCCGCCGGCCGCTGGGCCTGAGACGCTGCCGATGGGCCTTTCCGGCCTCGTCGTCCTGCCGCTGCGCGGCCTCGGCCGGATCCTTCGCGGCGAGCGCGCGGGTCTCGACCAGATCGGCTCGGCAAGCCGCGTTGGCTGGATCCTGTCCTTCCTTGTCCCTGCATTTCTTGTGGCGCCGGCCTATGCGTGGCTGACGCTCCAGCGCTTTGCCGAGCTGGAGTACGCCCCGGAATCGTTCGGCGATGTGGCCGTCGAGGTGCTCGGCTACATCGTGGGACTGACGGCGTTTGCGAACGTCGCCCACATTCTCTGCGCGCGGCTTGGCCGGCAGGCCGCGTGGTACGACTATGTCGCGGCGTATAACTGGGCGACAGTCCCGCAGATCGCGCTCTACCTGCCGGTGGCGCTGATCGGCGCCAGCGATGCCGTACCGGGATCGATCGCCTTCGCGTTCGGCGTCGGCGCCGTTGCGGCCGCGATCGCGATCCACTTCCGCGTCGCGCGGGTCGTACTTCAGGTGACGCAGGTGCAAGCGCTGCTGCTGGTCGTCGTCGATCTTGCCGTGGGCCAGCTCGTCGCACGGATCGTCGACCGGATGCATGGCCTCTGACCGCCCGAGGGCGGCCTACGCGGGGTAGTCCACGCGCACGAGGTAGAGGCCGTCGGGCGGTGCCGTCGGGCCGGCCGCACGGCGATCGCGCGCGGCGAGCGCATCGGCGATGTCCGCGGGGGTCCATCGGCCTTCGCCCACCAGTTTCAGCGAACCGATCATGTTGCGCACCTGATGATGCAGGAAGGAACGCGCCTCGACCCAGGCCGTGATCTCGTCGCCCTGGCGGCTGATGTCGAAACGGTCGAGTGTCTTGACCGGGCTCTTCGACTGGCATTCCTTGGCGCGGAAGCTCGAGAAATCGTGGTGGCCGACGAGCACGGCCGCTCCGGCTCGCATCGCCTCGACGTCGAGACGCCGCTCGACGTGCCACACGCGGCCCTTGTCCAGCACCGGCCGGGCGCGCCGGTCGCAGATCCGGTAGAGATAGACGCGATGGACGGCCGAGAAGCGCGCGTGGAATTCAGGCGGCGCCTCGCTCACCTCCAGCGCCTGCACGCCGAACGGCTTCAGATGCCAGTTGAGCGCGTCGCGGATCTTCAGCGTCGACCAGTCGCGCTCGAGATCGACATGCGCGACCTGCCCCATCGCATGCACGCCGGAATCCGTGCGACCGGCCGCGACGATGGCCACCTCGTGTCCGCAGAATTTCGCGAACGCGCCTTCGACCGCCGCCTGCACGCTGAAGCCGCTGTCCTGCCGCTGCCAGCCGACGAAGCCGCTGCCGTCGTACTCGAGTGTCAGTCTGTAGCGCTTCAAGACGCCAGCACCGTGCCGGGGACAAGGGCATGGCCGCGAAGGAACGCTTCCGCGTCCATCGGCGCCCGGCCGGCACGCTGGACGCGCATAATCTCCAGCGCGCCGGATCCGCATGCAATTACGAGGGGGGCAGCCATGACCGTGCCCGGTGCGCCCGCAGGGCCTGCGACAGCGCGCGCCGCCAGCACCTTGATGCGCTCGTCGCCGTGGCCGAACCAGGTTCCCGGAAACGGATCGAAAGCCCGCACGCGGCGCGCAAGCATCTCGGCAGGCTGCGACCAGTCGAGCCGTGCCTCGCCCTTGTCGAGCTTTCGCGCGTAGGTCGCGCCCTCGCCCTGGATCTCGGGCGCGAGCGTATCGAGACGCGCAAGCGCCTCGACGATGGCCTCGCCGCCCGCCGTCGCAAGTTCGTCATGGAGCGAGCCGGCCGTGGCGGCAGGGCCGATCGGCACCACGCGCTTGAGCAGCATCGGGCCCGTGTCGAGCCCCGCCTCCATGCGCATGATCGTGATGCCCGTTTCGGGATCGCCCGCCTCGATCGCGCGCTGGATGGGAGCGGCACCGCGCCAGCGCGGCAGCAGCGAGGCATGGATGTTGAGGCATCCGCGACGGGGGGCATCGAGTACGGGCTGCGGCAGCAGGAGGCCATAGGCCGCGACGACCGCCACATCAAGATCGAGCGCGGCAAACTCGGCCTGCGCTTCCGGACCCTTCAGGCTCGCGGGATGGCGCACAGGCAGGCCAAGCTCGAGTGCGCGCATGTGCACGGCGCTCCTCGCCTCGTGCTGGCCGCGGCCGGCGGGTCGCGGCGGCTGGGAGTAGACGCAGGCGATCTCGTGGCCGGCGATGGCGAGCGCATCGAGTGCCGTGCGCGCGAAAGCCGGCGTTCCCATGAAGGCGAGGCGCACGGGGGCGTTTCCCCTCGACCTACTCGGCGGCCTTCTGCCGCCGGGCCTTCTGCACCTTGCGAAGGATCATGTTGCGCTTGAGCGCGGAAAGATGGTCGACGAAAAGGACGCCCTCGAGATGGTCCATCTCGTGCTGGATGCAGACGGCCAGCAGGCCGTCGCAGTCGATTTCCTGCACGGTGTCGTTCTCGTCGCGATAGCGCACGCGGACCTGCCTGGGCCGCTCGACTTCGGCGAACTGGTCGGGGACGGAAAGGCATCCCTCCTCGCACGGCACGGTTTCGTCGGACGCCCAGACGATCTCCGGGTCGACGAATTTGCGCGGCGCCGGCGGTTCGCCTTCGCGCGCGAGATCCATGACGATCACGCGCTTGTCGACGCCGATCTGCGGTGCCGCGAGGCCGATGCCCTTCGCGGCGTACATCGTCTCCACCATGTCGTCCATCAGCGCGCGGATCGAATCGTCGACGCGACCCACGGGCCTGGCCCTGGTCTTGAGACGCGGATCGGGAGCGATGAGCACTTCGCGGACTGCCATTCCGGTTAGGTAGGGCCAAGCCCGCATCCGGTCAAGCGCCCTTGGCGGGGTGGCAGACGTGGGATAACGTGCCGCCGCTCAACGGAAATTGCCGCCTGGAGACCGCACATGACCGCCGCCGAACGCCTTCGCACGCTGCTCGCCGAACCCGTCCTGCGCACGATGCCGGGGGTATTCGACGCTCTGTCGGCCAAACTCGCCTGCGAAGCGGGACACAAGGTTGCGTTCATGAGCGGGTTTGCCGTGTCGGCCGCAAGGCTCGGCATGCCGGATGCCGGCCTCATCTCCATGTCGGAAATGCTCGATACGCTGCGCGGGTGTGTGGCGGCCGCGGGCGACATCCCGGTTATCGGCGACGGCGACACGGGCTGGGGGAACGCGCTCAACGTCCAGCGCACGGTCGGGGAATATGCGCGCGCGGGTGCTGCAGCCGTGATGATCGAGGATCAGGTAAGCCCCAAGAAGTGCGGCCACACGAAGGGCAAGCTGGTGATCCCGCGCGCGGAAGCGAAGGTGAAGATCCGCGCGGCGGTCGAGGCGCGCGAGACGTTGCGCGCCGCTGGGCATGACGTGCTGGTTCTCGCGCGGACCGATGCGCGCGCGGTCAACGGCTTCGACGACGCGCTCGCGCGTTGCAACGATTTCGTCGACGAGGGCGCGGACATCATCTTCCTCGAGGCGCCCGAAAGCGTCGAGGAGATGAAACGCTTCTGCCGCACGATTCCCCGGCCCTGCATGGCGAACATGGTGTTCGAGGGCAAGACACCCGTACTGCCGGCGGCCGAACTGCAGGAGATCGGCTATCGCCTGGCGGTCTATCCGGTCGCGGGCCTGACGGCCGTGATCGCCGCACTGCGCCAGTCGTACGCATCCGTCCTGCCCGGTTCGAAGGTGGCCCAGCCACCGCACCTGACATTTCCCGAACTGCAGGAAGCCGTCGGGTTCCCGGCCTACTGGGAGCGCGAGAAGCGCTTCGCCACCGAATAGCTCAGCGGTCGATCGCGTCGATCGTGCGGGGCGAGCCGACGGCCGGATGCCACGACCAGCCCAGAGCGGCCGAATAGCGCCGCTCGGCACGCGCCTGGCAGAACCAGAGCGGCGGCGGCGCGATCGGGCGGCCGTCCTGGACCATCTGCCCGTCGGCCGCACAGCGCTGCACGATCGTGTAGCCCTCGCACGCGGCGGCCGCGCCCGTTTCCGGGCATTCGCGCGCCTCGCCGGAAACCTCGAATGTCTCGCGCACCTTCCACTGGCCGAAGCGCTGCGCCACGTTCGGCACGCCGCCCGGAAAAAACCAGCCTTCGCGCAGGACATATTCGACCGTCAGGCTGTTGCCCACGGCCATCGGGAAGAGGCTTCCCTCGACCGACGAGATCTCCGCGACCCAGGTTGCCCGGTCGCTGAGGCCGCGCATGCGCGCGGCATCCGTCCGGGCAAGGAACAACAGCCCGCCGAGGCCGACGGCGAATTCCCGCTCCGCCTCGCCGGCGGCGGCGGCGAGGGACAGCCGGACCTGTGTCAGTCCGCCGGCATGCGAGACAAGCTGCAGCTCGTTTTCGCTTGCCGCGATTCGATCGAAATGGATCGCGCGGAAGGCCGGGGCCGGCACGTCGCGAAGCACCGGATGGCCCTGCACATAGCGGCCGACTGAATCGGGAAGCCCCGGCCGGCCGAGCGAGGCGATGAAATCGGCCGCCTCGCCGGCCGTTGCGGGCGCGCTTAGAAGCATCAGGAGCAGGAGGGCCGGCAGGCGCATGACCGGCACTCTAGCACCCGGTTTCTAGAAGAGCTTGCCGCCGTTGGGCACGGCGCGCGAGGGCCCGATCAGGACGACGGCGCCGTTCTCGTCGGGAAAACCCAGCGTCAGCACCTCGCTCATGAAGGGGCCGATCTGGCGCGGCGGGAAGTTCACGACGGCGGCCACCTGGCGGCCCATGAGGGTGTCCGGCGAATAGTGGGTGGTGATCTGGGCCGAGCTTTTCTTGACCCCGATCCCGGGCCCGAAATCGATGCGCAGCTTGAAGGCCGGCTTTCGCGCCTCGGGGAACGGCTCGACCGCCACGACCGTGCCCACGCGGATATCGACGCTCTCGAAGTCCTTGTACGCGATCTCGGCCATGCCTCGCCTTCCGGGATGCCAAACGAAAAAGGGCCCCGGCAAGCCGCCGGGGCCCTTTCTATAGCCGACGCGGGACGAGCCCGCGAGACGTCACTTCTTCTTGGCGATCTGCGCCTTGAGCTCGTCGAGGCTGTCGGTCACGCGCTTCTGCACGACGTCCATCGCCTCGGTCTGCGACTTGGCGACCAGTTCGGCCAGTTCGCGCATGTTCATGACGGCGCGCTGGAACGCGTCCTTCACGATCTCGGTCTGCTTGGCGGCCTTCTCTTCCGGGCTGCCGGCCGACATCACTTCGCGCATGGCGCTCGACGCCTCTTCCATCATCGCGCGGAAGATCTCGCTCTGGCGGCGGGCGATCGCCTGCATGCTCTCGACGGCAAGCTGGTTGGCCTGTGCGAGCGCCTCGACGTTCTTGCGCTGGGTGGCGACGACGCCTTCCATGTCGACGGGCGCGAACTTGAAGTCGCCCATCTGCTTGGGCAGCTCGAACATCTTTGCAAAATCGAATTCGCCGAACGGCATCTTGCTGCTCCCCTTCGTCATCGGTGCCCCCTTTTGCAATTCGCTTCCGATCATCGGACCAGCGCGCCGGGGGGCACGCTCGATATCCGCACGAATAATGGGCACCTGTGGCCCGACGGTCAAGTGAATTTGTGCGTTGCAGCAAAATTCTCCAACCATCTGGATGAGAACGAAATTCGTATAAAAATGCCGATAAATTCTATGTTAGCGCTTCCAGCCGCGACCGCAACCGACCGACGCACCGGCCCATTTTTGCTGCAGTTGCACGCTGGCCGTCCGGTCGAAAAACCGGCGGCCGCCTGGACCGGGGCGTAACGCGTTGATCTTCAACGGTGCAGCGCGATCCCGGCGGAGGATCTACTTCGGCCGGACACGGAACCGCTCGGCGATGTCCCGAATCCCGTCGGCGGATGCACCGGCGATCTCGTAGGCGAGTTCCGCCCATTGCCGTTCGAGGACACGTACCGGGACAGGGTTCTGCATGTCGACGCGGCCAAGGTCGGCCCCCTTCGCGTCGCTGACCTGCCATGTGACCCGAAGGCGGCGGGTGTCCGCGCCGGCATCGGCGATCGCCACCGTGCCGGCAACGGCGATCACTTCCGGCCCGGGCACGTCGGCGATGCGCAGGCCGGCCTTCTCGAGGTGGAACGCGAGGCTCCGCTCCAGCGCCCGAGCCCCATCGCCCGGCGCGCCGGTCACGCCGGCGATCCGCACGGCCGGCAGCGCACGCGCGGCCGCAGCCTCGGGCTTGATCGCGCCGACGATGGCGCCTGCAAGCGGATCGGCAAGCGTCCGCCAGGTGGCAGGATCGGCGGGATCGCCGCGGACGACAGCCTCGCTGCGCCGTTCGGCAAGTGCGACCCCCTTGGGATCGACAAGGCTTGCCGCGGCACGGGCACGTCCGGCGGCGACCTCGACCTGCAGATCGAGAATGAGGCTGCTCGGGTTACCGGCTTTGACGTTGGCGGGCACGTCGGCACGCCGCAGCGCCTCGGCGACGGCCTCGGCGAAGGCGCGCGCGGGCTCGTCGGGCAGGCCGAAGGCCGGCGGCACCACGACGCCGCCGAAATCGGGCAGGAGCAGCAGCGGATTGTCGTCCGGTGTCTTCTCGTCCGGCTGGAAGGGGCGCGGCAGCGGTCCGCACGCGGCAAGCGCCAGCGCCAACAGGGCTGCGAGGGTCAGGCGAAGCACGACACGGCCAGGCCGGCAATCAGCATCAGCAGGAAGAGCAGAAGGTAGGGCATCTCAGCCTTCGAGCACGATGGCCGACAGTCCGCGGCCATAGTCCGGTTCGCGGTTGAGGCAGCTGCGGCGATAGCTGAAGAACCTGTCGGCCTCGCCGCAGGTATCGTTGGGCAGCACGCTCACCTCGCCCACGCCGGCGCGCGCAAGCCTGTCGGCCACGTAGCCGCGCAGATCGAACATCCATTTCCCCGCGACACGCGCGGGCGCGAAGTAACGGGCGTTGTCCGCGCTTTCGGCGAGGAACGGCGCCGGAAATTCCGGCCCGACCTCGTACGAGCGCTGCGCGATGCAGGGACCGATGCCGGCGCTCACCCGCCCCGGCTCGGCGCCGATCTTCGCCATCGCATCGAGCGTCGCCTCGAGGACTCCGCCAATGGCCCCCTTCCAGCCCGCATGCGCGGCTCCGATGACGCGGGCCTTCGCATCGCAGAACAGCACGGGCACGCAGTCTGCCGTCAGGATGCCGAGCGCCACGCCCGGCGTCGCCGTGACGAGCGCATCCGCCTTCGGTCGCCCGTCTTCGGAAAGCGGGGCATCGAGCGTCACGACCTCGCGCCCGTGGACCTGATAGAGCGTCGTCAGGCTTTCCGGCGCAAGTTCGAGCGCTTCCATCGCGCGGGCGCGGTTTTCGCGAACGGCCTGCGCGTCGTCGCCCGATCCCAGTCCGCAATTGAGCGAGGAATAGAGCCCGCGACTGACGCCGCCCTGCCGCGTGAAGAAGGCATGCCGCATGCCGTCGATGTCGTTGAGCGGGCCGAGCGTCACGAGTGCCATGCGGACTTCAACCTTCGAAACCGGGCGGCGGCGGCAGATCGGCCGGCTGGAACGCCACGACCTTGAACAGCGTGCCCATTTCGGCCGGATCGAGCAAGCGTCGGCTCGCCGCCTCCAGCCGGCGCCTCGCTTCCGGCGCCGCGACCTTCGCGAGCGTGGCGAAGCGGGCGTGGATGCCGATCCGGCGCAGGAAATCGGCCTGCGTCACCGGCCCGAACGCCGCGGCCCCGCCACGGCGCGCCGCATCGGCCAGGCGCGGAAAATCGACATGCGTGGTCAGGTCGCATTCGCCCGGCGCCTCGAAGACGGCCACCTTCCGGTGCGCCCGGACTGCCTGCAGCGTATCGCCCCAACCGGAACGCGCGGTGCCGTAGTCGATGACGCACGCGGCACCGCCGCGACGCGCCAGCCTTGCGCCGATCGCGCCCGCGATTTCCAGCGCGCGTTCGCAGGACTCGGCCACGGCGCCATCCGGCGAATCCGCGAGCTGCGCGGGCGCCAGCGGCGGAACGGCGACCGGCGGCCCATCGGCAAATGCGAAACCGTCGTCCGCCACCGTGACCATGCGCTCGTGCCACACCGGCCCGCGTCGCACGAACTGGCGCACGGCCAAGGCATCGAAGAATTCGTTTGCGACAAGGAACAGCGGCGCGTCGTCCGGCACGTCGTCGAACCTGTCATGGAAGACCGGCGCGTGGCGGCCCAGCCGTTCGCCCTGCATCTTGCGCATGGGCCGCGAGATCTCGACGAGGTGCAGCCGCGCCGCCTCGAGGAATCCCGGCAGCGTCTTTGCGAGCGCGCGCAGCGCGTCTTCCATCAGTGTGCCCAGTCCCGGTCCAAGCTCGACAAGCCTCATCGCGGCAGGCGCACCGGATGCCAGCCACCGGTCGCCGAGCCAGACGCCCACGAGTTCGCCGAACGCCTGCGAGATCTCCGGCGCCGTCGTGAAATCGCCGGCACCGCCCACCGGCGCGCGCGTGCGGTAGTAGCCGTGGTCGGGATCGCCGAGGCAGGTCTCGATGAAGGCGTCGACGGGCATGGCGCCGGCCGTGTCGATCCGCGCGCGGATGCGCCGCGCGAGTTCGTTCACGTGCGCGCCCTTGACGAAGCGACGAGCCAGACGCCGACGGCCACCATCGGCAGGGACAGCAGCATTCCCATCGTCAACGGGCCCCAGATGAAGCCGAGGAACGAGTCCGGCTCGCGGAACAGTTCGCCCGTGCAACGCGCGACGCCGTATCCGGCGAGAAACACGCCCGCCAGCATGCCGCGCCGGGCGCAGACATCCGGCCGCCGCGAGAGCACGAGAAGGAGGACAAACAGCGCGATCCCCTCGAGCGACGCCTGATAGATCTGGCTGGGATGGCGCGGCTCCGGCCCGCCATGCGGAAAGACCATCGCCCACGGCACGTCGGGTGCCACGCGGCCGAACAGTTCGCCGTTGATGAAGTTGGCCACGCGCCCGAAGAACAGCCCGATCGGCACGACGCAGGTCACGAGATCGCCCACGCGGAAGAGGTCGAGCGCGTTGCGCCGCGCATAGGCGATGATCGCGATGATCACCCCGAGCATGCCGCCATGGAAGCTCATCCCGCCGCGCCAGAGCATCAGCGCCTCGAGCGGTTCGGCGAGGTAATAGGCCGGCTTGTAGAACAGGACGTATCCGAGCCGGCCGCCGAGGATGATGCCCATCGTCACCCAGACGACGAAATCATCAAGCGCCTCGCGGCCCATCGTGCGAATCGGCCCTGCGTTGAGGTAGGCCGCGTATTTCCAGCCGCCGACGATGCCGGCGATATAGGCAAGCGCGTACCAGCGGATCGCGATCGGGCCGATCTCGATGGCGATCGGGTCGATTGCGGGAAAGGCCAGCGCCATCAGATGTAGGGATCGTCGGTCGCGAGGAAGTCGAGAACGTAACGGCGCACGCCTTCCTCGAGATCGGTGAACGGCTTCGCGTAGCCGGCGGCCCGCAGCCGGCCCGTGTCGGCCTGCGTGAAATACTGGTACTTGTCGCGGATGGCCTCTGGCGTTTCGCGCCAGGCGATGTTCGCGTTGCGGCCGAGCGTCGAATAGACGGCCGTCGCGAGATCGAGGAACGAACGTGCCTTGCCGGTACCGAGATTGAACAGGCCGGAGACCTGCGGGTTGGCGCGGAACCACAGCATCGCGTCGACCACGTCGCCGACCCAGATGAAGTCGCGCGTCTGCCCGCCGTCCGGCACTTCCTTCCGGTGCGAACGGAAGAGCGGGAACGCCTCGCCCTTCGCGGCCGCCGGATAGATCTGGTGGACGACCGAGCGCTGCGCCCCCTTGTGGTACTCGTTCGGCCCGTAGACATTGAAGAACTTGAGGCCGACATGCTGGCGCGGCTTCTTCGCCTTGCGTTCGCCGAGGATCGCCGCGATCCGACGGTCGACCATGTGCTTCGACCAGCCGTACGGATTGAGCGGCGCGAGGTCCGCCAGCGCCGCAGGATCCGGATCGTCGACGAAACCGCGTTCGCCGCCGCCATAGGTCGCGGCCGACGACGCGTAGACGAGCGGTACGCCGGCCTCGGCGCACCAGTCCCACAGGTCGAGCGTGAGGCGCACGTTGTTCTTCACGATCGCGTCGACATCGGTCTCGGTCGTCGCGGAGATCGCGCCCATATGGAAGACGGACTCGATGCGGCCCTTGCGCGCGGCAAGGAAAGCGAAGAGGTCCTCCGGACGCACGACGTCGTCGAGCCTGCGCTTGGCGATGTTGCGCCACTTGTCGCCGTTTCCCAGCCAGTCGACGCACACGAGCCCGGCGGCGCCCTGCGCCTCGAGACCGGCAAGAAGGTTTGAGCCGATGAAGCCGGCCCCGCCTGTGACGACGATCATGGAACTGTCCGCTGGGAAACGACGCGACCGGTTATAGGCGCTCGACTCGAACCCTTGCAACCGCACGGCCGCCGCACCCATACTCCTCCCATGCAGACCGACAACCGCATCCTCGACGATCTTTCCCGCGCCGCCACCGGCGCGCTTTCGGCCTTCGGCGCGATCCGTCAGGAGGTCGAGGCGCAGGCGCGCATGGTCGTCGAGCGCTGGCTGCAGGGTCAGAACCTCGTCGCGCGCGAGGAGTTCGAGGCGGTGCGCGAGATGGCGGCCAACGCGCGCGCCGAGAACGAGCGGTTGGCCGAGCGTGTTGCCGCACTTGAAGCCGAACTCAAGATGTTGAAAGAGCCGGGCGGCACGGGCTGACCCCATCATCTGGAGTCGTTGTGTGGCTCCAGTCGGGGATACCCCACTATCTTGGGGGTAATTGCGAAATTTCGTTGCCCGCTTGACTCGCCTTTGGCACCCTATCCCTAGTGGTTCAGCGTCGAGTCGCACCCAGCATCGGCAGGGATGGGGTGGGCTGATCTGGACCTGCAGGACGACTTTGCGTCAGCAGGAGGCCCCAGGGCATGGCCGACGTCTCGGTACACCAGACTTCCGAAGCCGCCGCAAATCCCCTCGACATCATCGAAGAAATTGTCACCGCCAACGAGTGGCCGTTCGACAGGTCGGCGGAAGAGGAACTGGTCGCGCAGGTGCCCGGCCGGTGGTGCGATTACCGGATCTATTTCGCCTGGAACGAGGACATGAGCGCGCTGCATTTCTCGTGCGCGCTGGACCTCAAGCTGCCGCGCCACCGCCGGGGCGTCGTGACCGAGCTTCTGATGCTGGCCAACGAGCGGCTCTGGCTTGGCCATTTCGACCTTTCGGGCGACGAAGGCCTGCCGACATTCCGGCACGCGGTGCCACTGCGCGGGGCACGCGGCGCCACGGTCGAGCAGATCGAGGATCTGGTCGATGTGGCACTCAGCGAATGCGAGCGCTTCTACCCAGCCTTCCAGTACGTCGTGTGGGGCGGCAAGGACCCGGCCGAAGCGGTCGCGGCGGCCTGCCTCGAGCCGATGGGCGAAGCCTGAGACCAGACGGCAATGGCTGATTCGAGCGTACGCATCCTTCTCGTCGGTTGCGGGAAGATGGGCGGTGCCATGCTGCAGGGCTGGCGGCGCGAGAAGGGCCTCGGGCCCTTCGTGGCGGTCGAACCCGGCGGCGTGCCGGCCCTCGACGGGGCAGCCGACGTGCGTGTTGTGCCCGACGCCGGATCTATTCCCGCCGATTTCGTTCCCGATGTGGTCGTTTTCGCGACGAAGCCGCAGGTGATGGACAAGGTCGTGCCGCCCTATGCCCGTTTCGCGGGCCGGGCACTCTTCGTCTCCGTTGCGGCCGGCAAGACGATCGCGTTTTTCCGCCAGCATCTGGGGCCGTCCGCCGCCATCGTGCGCGCGATGCCCAATACGCCCGCCGCGGTCGGGCGCGGCATCACGGTCGGCTGCCCGACGGCCGACGTGACGCCGGCCCAGCGCGAACTTGCCGACACGCTGCTGCGCAGCGTCGGGGCAGTCGAATGGGTCGCCGACGAACCGCTGATCGACGCGGTCACGGCGGTTTCCGGTTCCGGTCCGGCCTATGTGTTCCTGCTGGCCGAAACGCTGGCCGCTGCGGGCGCCAAGGTCGGCCTTCCCGCCGAGCTTGCCACGAAGCTCGCCCGGGCCACCGTGGCCGGTGCGGGCGAACTGCTGCACCAGTCGCCCGAGACGGCCGAACAGCTGCGCAAGAACGTCACTTCGCCCAACGGGACGACGGCTGCGGCACTGGCCATCCTCATGGGGCCCGGCGGCTTCGCGGGTCTGCTCGAAAAGGCCGTCGCGGCGGCCGAAAACCGGTCCCGCGAGCTGGCCTCCTAGCCGGTAGACAGACCCCTCCGACGCTGTTATTTTCCGCGCCTTCCTGCGGTCCGGGGGGATTTCCGGAGGCCGCAGGAATTGCGTTTTTGGACGTCGTTTCAAGATCTTGAGCCGGAATCCGCGAAGGGTCCCGGCAGCGGTGGGACCGGCCGATGAAGATCCTCGCCTGCAATTCGAACCGCCCGCTCGCCGAGGCGGTGGGGACCTATCTCGATCTGCCGCTGACCAAGGCGAACATCCGGCGCTTCGCCGATCAGGAAGTCTTCGTCGAGATTCTCGAGAACGTGCGCGGCGAGGACATGTTCGTTGTCCAGTCGACGAGCTTCCCCGCGAACGACCACCTGATGGAACTGCTCGTGTCGATCGATGCGCTTCGCCGCAGTTCGGCCAAGCGGATCACGGCGGTGCTGCCCTACTACGGCTACGCGCGCCAGGACCGCAAATCCGGCCCCCGCACGCCGATCTCCGCGAAGCTGGTGGCAAACCTCATCACGCAGGCGGGCGCCGACCGCGTCGTGACGATCGACCTGCATGCCGGCCAGATCCAGGGCTTCTTCGACATTCCGCTCGACAACCTGTTCACCGCGCCGACCTTCGTGCGCGACATGCGCGAGCGCTTCAACGGCGCCGACCTCGTGATGGTGAGCCCCGACGTGGGCGGCGTGGTGCGCGCGCGCGCGATCGCCAAGCGGCTCGAAGCCGACCTCGCGATCATCGACAAGCGGCGCGAGCGCGCGGGCGTGTCGGAAGTCATGAACATCATCGGCGACGTCAAGGGCCGCACCTGCGTGCTCATCGACGACATCGTGGACAGCGCCGGAACGCTTTGCAACGCCGCGCAGGCGCTGATGGACGAAGGCGCCAAGGAAGTCTGGGCCTATGTCGTGCACGGCGTTCTATCGGGCGGCGCCGTCCAGCGCGTGACGGCCTCGCCGCTCAAGGAGCTCGTCCTCACCGATTCCATTCTGGCGACCGACGCCGTGAAGGCCGCCACCAACATCCGCCAGGTGCCCATCGCCCCGCTTCTTGCCGAGGCGATGCGGCGCATCAGCGAAGACCGTTCGGTTTCGAGCCTGTTCGACTGACAGGACGCGAACCGACACCGCCGTTGCGGCACCCCTGGAGGCCGGCGGCGGATCACCCGAGAAGGAGAACGACCAAATGACGACTGCAAACAAGCTCGCGGCCACCGCGAGAGAGCGGGCTGGGAAAGGGGCCGCCCGCGCCACACGTCGCGACGGCCGCGTGCCGGGCGTGATCTATGGCGACAAGGCGACCCCGACCCTCATCTCGCTCGACCCGCGCGACGTGATGCGCGAAGCCTCGAAGGCCGGGTTCTTCACCCGGCTCTACGACATCGAGGTGGGCGGCAAGACGCACCGCGTCCTGCCGCGCGACATCCAGTTCCACCCGGTCAGCGACAAGCCCGAGCACATCGACTTCCAGCGCGTGGGCGCTTCCACGCGCGTGCGCGTCGAAGTGCCGGTCAAGCTCGAGAACGCCGAGAAGTCGCCGGGCATCAAGCGCGGCGGCGTCGTCAATCTCGTGCGCCACGAGATCGAGCTGTGGGCCAGTCCCGGCAGCATCCCGTCCCGCATCGTCATCGACATGTCGGGCCTGGACATCGGCGACTCGGTCCACATCAACTCGATCAAGCTGCCCGACGGCGTGAAGCCGACCATCGCGCGCAACTTCACCGTCGTGGCACTGCGCGCCCCGTCGGTCCAGAAGGCCGAAGAGGAGAAGCCCGCGGAAGCGGCGGCAGCAGCCGCACCGGCTGCGGGTGGCGACGCCAAGGCCGCGGCTCCGGCCGCCGCCGGCGCCAAGCCGGGCGACGCCAAGGCGGGCGATGCCAAGGCCGCGGCTCCCGCCGCGGCGGCAAAGCCGGCCGCCAAGAAGTAAGGCGGACGCGCGCGCGAACGTATCGGGGCCCGGGCCATGAAGCTCCTCGTCGGGCTTGGCAACCCGGGCCCCGAATACGATTCCAACCGCCACAATGTCGGGTTCATGGCCGTCGACCGCATCGCCCAGCGCTGGCGGTTCGGGCCCTGGAAGAAGCGGCTTGGCGGACTGACCGCCGAAGGCGACATCGTCGGCCACCGGATCGTCGCGCTGAAGCCCCTCACCTACATGAACGAGTCGGGTCGCTCGGTGGGCGAGGCCGGCCGGTTCCTGAAGATCGCACCGGCCGACATCTTCGTGCTGCACGACGAGTTGGACCTTCCCCCCGGCAAGATCCGCACGAAGACGGGCGGCGGGCACGGCGGCCACAACGGGCTTCGGTCGATCGACGCGCATCTGGGCACGAAGGACTATCGGCGGCTGCGCATCGGCATCGGCCATCCCGGCGACAAGGCGATGGTGTCCGATTTCGTGCTGCACGATTTCGGCAAGGGCGACCGGCTCTGGCTGGCCCCGCTTCTCGAGGCCATCGCCGAATCTCTCCCGACCTTCCTCGACGGCAACGAGGCGGGTTTCATGAACAAGGTGGTGCGGCTGACCGCACCGCCCAAACCGGACGCACCCAAGCAGGACTGAAGGACGAATCGAAATGGGTTTCCGCTGCGGCATCGTGGGCCTGCCGAATGTCGGCAAGTCGACCCTCTTCAACGCGCTGACGGCCACGGCCGCCGCGGCTGCGGCGAACTATCCGTTCTGCACCATCGAGCCCAATGTGGGCCGCGTGCCCGTGCCCGACGCGCGGCTCGACAAGCTTGCCGAGCTGGGCAAGTCCCAGCGCGTGGTGCCCACGCAGCTCGAGTTCGTCGACATCGCCGGTCTCGTGCGGGGCGCTTCGAAGGGCGAAGGGCTCGGCAACCAGTTCCTCGGCCATATCCGCGAGGTCGACGCGATCGCGCACGTGCTGCGCTGCTTCGAGAACGGCGACATCGTGCATGTCGAGGGTTCGATCGATCCGATCCGCGATGCCGAGACCGTCGAGACCGAGCTGATGCTCGCGGACATGGACAGCCTCGAGAAGCGCCTGCCGAACCTGCAGAAGAAGGCCAAGACCGGCGACAAGGAGGCGAAGGCGCAGATCGACGTGATCGAGCCGATCCTTTCGGCCCTGCGCGAGGGCAAGGCCGCACGCACCTTCAAGCCGACGGCCGAGCAGCGCGAGACGGTTCGCCAGCTCCAGCTCCTCACGTCCAAGCCCGTGCTTTATGTCTGCAACGTCGAGGAAGAAAGCGCCGACAAGGGCAACTCCCTTTCCGCGAAGGTCGCCGAGATGGCCAAGCGGCAGGGCGCTACGTCGGTCGTGATCTCGGCCGCCATCGAGGCGGAGATCAGCCAGCTTGCCTCGGCCGAGGAGCGCGCCGCGTTCCTCGAATCGCTGGGCCTCAAGGAGACCGGGCTCGCGCGCGTGATCCAGGCGGGCTATTCGCTGCTCGGCCTTTCGACTTTCTTCACCGTGGGGCCCAAGGAGGCGCGCGCCTGGACCGTGCATGCCGGCGCCAAGGCGCCGGAAGCCGCCGGCGTCATCCACACGGATTTCGAGCGCGGCTTCATCGCCGCCGAAACCATCGCCTTCGCCGACTACGTGGCCTGCGGCGGCGAACAGGGCGCCAAGGAAGCCGGCAAGGCCCGCACCGAAGGCCGCGACTACAAGGTGGCCGACGGCGACGTGTTCCTGTTCAGGTTCAACGTCTAGAAATTTCCGATCCGGCTTGACAACCGGTCGATGCACCCGTTCAACTTGCATCCAAGAAATTGGATCCGGGGGCAAAGGCTGTGCGATTCGTGAAGGGCGTTGTTGTCGTCGCCGCACTCATGCTGCTGTCGGCATGCGTCACTCAGCATCATCGTTTGGCTGAGAATCTTGCGCGCCCCGACGGGCGAGCCCCCAAAATCCTCGTACTTCCGGTCGATGCCGAACTTTCGGAGCTTTCGTTCGGCGGGGCCCCAACGACACGTCAGGATTGGACCATCGCGGCGCGCGACAACATGAACAATTCGTTGCGCCAGATCTTCGCCGAGAAGACTCTGCCGGCCACGTTTCGGGATGTCGACGTCGCGACAAGCGACGATCAGGCGAAGCTCCTCCGCCTCCACGCCGCGGTCGGCCAGTCGATCATGCGCCATCAGTATGATGGCCCGACGAGTCTGCCGACGAAGATCGGCAGCTTCGAATGGTCCCTCGGACCGACCGTCAGCGTATTGGCCGGCGACAGCCAAGCCGACTACATGCTCGCGATCTACGTCCGCGACAGCTATTCGAGCGCGAGCCGGGTCGCGGCGCAGGTGATCGCGGCGGCCATATTCGGCGTGGCGATTCAAGGGGGAGTCCAAGTCGGTTTTGCATCGCTTGTCGACATGCGCACCGGCGAGATCGTCTGGTTCAATCGCCTGATGCGGGGCGCTGGCGACTTGCGCACGGCAGGTCCGGCACGCGAATCGATCGAAATGCTCCTGGCGGGTCTTCCGCAGTGAACCTCGCGCGCCGCGCCTTTTTGGCGGGCGGCTGTGCATTCTGCGCGCTTGGCACCGTCGCATGCACACCTGTCGACAACTCCGGACAGCGCCCCACGACGGGGATCGACGGCCGCACGGATCTATCGGCACGCAATCTGCCCGGCATGCGAACCGGAGCGACGGACGACGACGACGACGGCTTGCGCGGATCCGTGGACAAGATCGAACGGCAGATCAAGACGTCGCGCTCGCTCGTCCGCGACCCGGCGGTAAATGCATATCTGAAGGATCTCGTCGGCCGGCTGGCCGGGGACTACGCGCCGGACATTCGCCCCTATCTGCTTCGCGTGCCCGACTTCAACGCCGGTCAGTACCCCAACGGGATGATGCAGATCTGGTCCGGCTTGCTGCTGCGCTGCACGGACGAGGCGCAACTGGCCGCGGTGCTCGGACATGAAATAGGCCACTATCTTCGCGCCCATTCGCGCGAGCAGCTTCGCAGCCGGCGACAGATGGTGGATGCTTCGCAGATCCTGGCGATGATCTTCGGTGCCGCCGGCGCACCGCAGGCAGCAGACCTGACGAGCTTGATGCTGACGGCCGCATTTTTCAGCTACGGCCGCGACCAGGAGCGCGAGGCCGACGAGATCGGCATCCGGCGTCTGGCCGAAATCGGGCTCGATCCCTTGGCCGCGTCCGGCAACTGGGACAATATTCTGGCGGAGATCAAGGCGCTCGGCATCGACCCCAGCTCGTCCGTCGTTTTCGCGACCCACCCGGATAGCGCCGAACGTGCTTCGACACTCCGGGCCCGTGCGCGGGAGCTTCCCGCCGGCGCGAGGCACGCGCAGGAGTATGCGCGCGCGATCGCCGCGATCCGCCCGTTCCTGTTCGACGACCAGATCCGCAAGGGTCAGCACGCCGCGACAATTCTGATCGCCGGGCGCTGGCTCGAGGCCAACCCGAACGACGGCCTTGCACGCTACGCCAAAGGAGAATCCTACCGCCTGCGCGCCAAGGACGGCGACGAGGAGGCCGCAATCGAAGCGCTGGCCGCGGCTCTCGAGGCCGACGGAACGCCGCCGACCGCCTGGCGCTCGCTTGGCTCGATCCGGCGCAAGCGCGGCGAGACGGCCGAGGCAAACACGCTCTTCCGCGAATATCTGCGGCGCCAGCCCAACGCCCCGGATCGCGATCTCATCCGACGCAGCATAACGAGTTGACCGATGCGCAAGATGTTCCGAACCCTAACGATCGCCATTGCCGTACTGACGCTCTCCGGCTGCGCCGCCTATTCGGCGCTCGAACCGAAAAGCACCGATGTGGGACAGCGTCTGGCTCTGACACCCGACCGCACATGGAGCCGTGCCAGTGCCCAGGTCCAGTCGGACTGGGCCGAAGTGTGGACGATCGACGGTCCGCTGCTCAATTCGTTCCGCGTCGCGGCCGGGATCGAAAGCGGCAAGCCGCTGGTGGCGCGCCGTGGCGAAGCGGCCAAGGCGCTGCCGGTGTTCCGCAAGGGAATGGCGCTCGAGGACATGGTCGATCTCGTGCAGAGCACCCTCGCGAACACAGCCGGTGCCAAGGATTTCGTTCCGATCAGCGTTCGGCCGGAGAAGGTCGCAGGGCAGGACGCGGTCGCGTTCGAGTTCACGTACGGCACCGGCACGGCCGGGAGTTCGATCGAGACGGACCGGCGCGCGCTGGGAACGGCGTTCGAGGCCGACGGGCGGCTTTACGTGCTGCTGTTCGAGGCGGCCGAGGTCCATTATTTCGAGAAGCTGCGGCCCGCCGCGGAGGCGATCATCCGGTCCGCGCGTCTGACGGGGGGCGGTACGGCCGGAAAGTCCTGAATTCGCAAACCCTTGCCCGACTCGGGGCCGGCCTTGCATAGTGTCTGCTGGACCCCGGATTTCGGCAGGGAGACGTATGGGCCACCCCATCGAACTGACGGCGAGCGACGGACACACCTTCCAGGCGTGGCGGGCCGATCCGCCGGGCAAGCCGAAGGGCGGCATCGTCGTGGTGCAGGAGATCTTCGGGCTCAACGAGCACATGCGGAAGGTCACCGAGGGCTTCGGCTATGACGGCTATCTGGCGCTGTGCCCGGCGCTGTTCGACCGCGTGAAGCCGGGCATCGAGCTGGGCTACGGCGAGGAGGACGTCAAGCAGGGCCGCGAGATCCGCGCCAAGGTGCCGACCGAGCGCGCGCTTGCCGACATCGCGGCCTGCGCGCTGGCGCTGCAGCGCGCGGGCTGCATCAAGATCGCGGTCGTGGGCTATTGCTGGGGCGGCACGCTGGCGTGGCTTTCGGCCACGCGCATCACGGGCCTCAACGCGGCGATTTCCTATTACGGCGGAGGCGTGGCCCAGCACGTGGAGGAGACCGCGCGCTGCCCGGTGCTGTTCCATTTCGGCGAGACCGACCATTCGATCCCGATGTCGGACGTCGAGAAGGTCGGCCGCCTGCAGCCGGACACGGACCTGTTCGTGTACCCGGCCGGGCACGGCTTCGCCTGCGATGCGCGCGCCTCGTACGACAAGCCGTCGGCCGACAAGGCGCGCGAGCGCACGCGCGAGTTCCTGCGCCGCCACGCAGGGTAAAGAGCGCTAACCTTCCACGAACGACAGCGCGAGCCCGCCGGCCGCTTCCGGCGGCAGGTGCACCGCCCCGCCGCGGTCGCGGTCGAACGCGACTCCGCCCTGCTTGAGCGCTGCCGCGCACGCGGCAAGCGAGCGCACGGCGAGCGTCATGCCGGCAAGGCCGGGGCGCACGTCCTCGTCCGGGCCGATGGCGGGATGCAGGAACGTCATGTCGGCGGGCCTTGCGAACAGCACGAGGCCGGCCCCCCTGCCCCAGCGCACGGCAAGCGTCTCGTCGGTCGAAACGGCCGAGCCGAGGCCGAAGATGCGCTCGTAGGGGTCGGCCAGCGCCAGCGGATCGTCGACCACGCAGGTGAGGCTCGATATCCCGTAGACAGTATTGGCGTGCGAGACCCATTCCGGCCGCCACACGAGCTCGCGCGACAGGTGCTGCGTGAGGAAGGGCCGGAGCCCGCCGGGAAACGGCGTTTCCGGCATGGCCAGCGCGAAGCGCGGCTCGACGGCGCCGCCGGGCAGCTCGAGCAGCCGGCCGAGATCGCGCCGGGCCATCTTCTGCCCGCGCGCGGCAAGCCAGGCCGCGGCCGCATCGGCGTCCGCGCAGGCCAGCGCGAAGCCGAGCAGCCCGTCGCCCCGCTTCGCCAGCATCTCGCCAAGCCCGTTGTCGAACCCGGCGGGATCGATCATGCCCAGCAGCTCGACATAGTCGCGCTCGAACATCAGGCAGTAGTTGCCCGTCCCCCAGCCCTTGTGGCGGCCGCGCGGCGTGGGCGTGAAGCCGAGCCGCGCCCACAGCGCGCGGGCCGCTTCGAGATCGCCCGTGCCCACGATGACGTGGTCGATGCCGTCGACGGGCCCGATCATGGCGATGGCGCCTGCGCGTCGCCGGCGGGCTCGGGCGCGTGGCTGCGCTCGCTCCTGACCTCGCAGATCTGGACGCGGTACCACGAGAACAAGCTCAGCCGTCCGGCGCGCTTGGCCTGCGCATGCAGCTTGTCGCGCGCCCAGATCCGAACGGCTTCGTCCGATTCGTACTCGACGAGCGTCACGCGCTCGCCGTCGGCGGCGGTGTAGGCCTTGTGCGAGACATAGCCCGGCACGGCCATGGCCGCCGGTCCGACCTGCGCGGCCATGTCGGCATAGGCGTCGGCGGCTTCGGGGCGCAGGCGGGAACGGAAAGCGACGAGGATCATGGGCGGGACGGGCTCCGGCAGGCGGCTGCGCAAGGCAGCGGGAAGCCGGACCGTAGCGGCCGCACGTAATCCCGAAAAACGATTAATTCTGATAGGATCGATCTTCGGAAAAGAACGATTTCCGGCACGGGAGACCCGACGCCCATGGACCTTTCCGACTTGCGCATCTTCCGGACGATCGCAGAAGCGGGCGGCGTCACCGCGGCGGCCGGCCGGCTCAACCGCGTGCAGTCCAACGTGTCCGCCCGGCTGCGCGCGCTGGAGGACGAGCTGGGCGCGCCGCTTTTCGACCGCGTCGGCAAGCGGCTGAAGATCGCGCCGCGCGGCCGCATCCTGCTGGAATACGCCGAGCGCCTGCTCGCGCTCGCCGACGAGGCGCAGGCGGCCGTGCGCGGCAGCAGGCGGCCGCACGGCGCGCTGCGCATCGGCACGATGGAGAGCACGGCCGGCGTGCGCCTGCCGGGCCTGCTGGGCGATTACCACCGGCTGCATCCCGACGTGCAAGTGGAACTGCACACCGGATCGCCGCGCGAACTCGTGGCGCGCGTGCTGGCGGGCGAAAGCGATGCCGCGTTCGTGGCCGAGCCGGTCGCCGACCCGCGGCTTGCCACGCTTGCCGCGTTCGAGGAGGAACTGGTGCTCGCGACCGCGGCGGGCCACCCGCCCGTGCGCCGGCCCGCCGATCTGCGCGAGGGGAAGGTGATCGTGTTCCACGCGGGCTGCCCGCACCGCGAGCGGATCGAGCAGTGGTTCGCGCGCGGCCGGCGCAGCATCGAGCGGCTGACCGAGATCGGCTCGTACCACACGCTTTTGGGCTGCATCGCCGCGGGAATGGGGGCCGCACTCGTGCCGCGCAGCATCCTTGCGGGCGTCGCGGTGCGCGAACGGCTGCAGGTGCACGAGCTTCCGCGCCCCTTCCGGCGCGTGTGGACGCTGCTCGTCTGGCCGCGCGACCGGCCGCACGCGAATGTCGCGGCGCTGGCCGCCCTGCTCGCCCCCGCCCGGAACAGGCTTGCGCGCGCCCGTTAGCGCGCGGCGGACCGGACCGGTCATCGAAGGGCGGCGGCCACGTTGCCGCCGTCGACCGTGAGGATGGCGCCCGTGGTGGCGCGCGCCAGCGCCAGCGAAACGAAGCCCTGCGCCACGTCGCCGGCCGTCACCTCGCGGCCCAGCAGATTGCCGCCCATATAGTCCTTCTCGCTCATTCCGCGCGCCTTCGAGCGGCTGGCGATCATCTCGCTGGTCAGCAGGCCCGTGCGGATGCGGTCGGCGTTGATGCCGTTGGCGCGGATGCCGAGGGCGCCGTAGTCGAGCGCGTACTGGCGCATGAGGAACAGCGTCGTCGCCTTGGGCAGGCCGTAGGGTCCGAAATCGGGGCCCGGATTGACCGCCTGCTTGGAGACGTTGAACAGCAGGCACCCGCCCGTGCCCTGCGCCTTCATCACGCGCACGGCGGCCTGCGCCACGTTCTGGTGGGCGAAGAAGTTGAGCTCGAAGCTCTCGCGCAGCAGCGCGTCGTCGACTTCGCCGATCTTCCCCTGCCACGCGGCGCCCGCGTTCGACACGACGATGTCGACCCCGCCGAAGCGGACGGCTGCCGCATCGAAGGCCGCGCGCACGTCGCCCGCCTTCGTCACGTCGCAGGCAAGGCCGAGCCCGCCGAATTTCTTCGCCACCGCCTGCGCCGAGGCCCCGTCGCGGTCGAGCACGACGATCTCGCAGCCCTCGGCCGCGAAGGCCGCCGCACTTGCCGCCCCGATGCCCGAACCGCCGCCGGTGACGAGCGCCACGTGGCGCTGCAGACGCTTCTCGGCCGACTTGCCGAGCTTGGCCTGTTCGAGCGACCAGTATTCGACGTCGAACAGGTCGGCCTCGCTCACGCTCTCGAACGGGCCCATCGGCTCGGCATCCGCGATTGCCGCGGCCGCGTTGTCGACAAGGTCGCCCGCGATCTTCGCGTCCTTGGCCGTGATGCCCGCGCAGAAGGCCCCGATGCCCGGCACGAGAACGACTCGCGGAGACGTGTCGAGGATCTTCTTGACGCCGCCCAGGCGCGCGTTGTGCCGCTCGAAATAGGCTCGGTATTCGGCATCGTACGCCGCGCGCGCGTCCTTCACGGCCGCAGCGAAACCGGCCAGGTCGTCCGCCTTCGGCGGCGGCGCCAGCATCGGCAGGCCCTTGGTGCGGATGACGTGGTCGGGCGTGATGACGCCCGCGCGCGCATAGCGCGAAGCCTCCTTGCCGTTGACGAAGTTCATCACCGCGGGCGAACTGCGCAGCTCCATCACGAAGCGGCGGAAGCTCCCCTCCTCGCCCGGCAGCGCCAGCGCGCCGCGCACGATGGGCGCCACCTGTGCGGCCGTCGCGAGTTTCGCGGGCAGCGAAACGGCCGCGAACACCTTGCGCCCCGCCTTCGCGATGCGCGCCTCGCACAGCGTCACGAGTTCGATCATCCGGTCGTAGCTTTCGCGCGCCGTGGCGCCCCACGAGAAGATGCCGTGCTTGTGCAGCACGAGGCCCACGGCCTTCGGGTGGGCGGCCGCCACCTCGCCCGCCTTCTTCGCGAGATCGAAGCCCGGCATCACGTAGTCGACGACGGGGGCCAGGTCGCCATAGACCTCGCGCAGCAGGTCCATGCCGTTGGCATGGTCGGAGACCGACAGCACGGCGTTGGCATGCGTGTGGTCGACGAACTTCGCGGGCAGGAAGGCGTGGAAAAGCGTTTCGACCGACGGGTTGGGCGCCGCGGCATCCAGCAGGTTGAGGCGCTGGAAATTGACCATGTCCTCGTCCGACAGACGGTCGAGCTTCGTGAGCCTGCGCAAGGGATCGAGGCGCACGGCCGGCAGGCCCGGCGGTTCGATCGAGCCCATGTCCCAGCCCGATCCCTTGACGCAGAGCACGTCGACCTCGTCGCCCAGCGTGTCCTTCATGCGCGTCTTGACCGAGACGTTGCCGCCGCCATGCAGCACCAGTTCGGGCACGCCGCCGATCAGCCGGCACGAATAGGTGCGGATCGCGAGATCCGCGTTGCAGCCCTGCGCCAGATATTTCGCGACGGCTTGCTTGGCGTCGGCGTCGGACCAGAGATTCCTCATTTCAGCACGCGCCCCGCGATCGACTTGAGTTTGGCGACCATTGCCGGGTCGCGCGCGGCCGGTGCCGTGATGAGTGCGGCCTCCAGCGCCGTGTGGCAGCCCGCGTGGCAGGCGCCGTCGCGGTCCCTGAGGCGCGGGGCGACGGCCTTGACGAGGGCGCGTGCCTTGTCGGCGTTGGCGAGCAGCACCTTGATGACGGCATCGACGGTGACGTGGTCATGGTCGGGATGCCAGCAGTCGTAGTCCGTCACCATCGCGACGGTGGCGTAGCAGAGCTCGGCCTCGCGGGCGAGTTTGGCCTCCGGCATGTTGGTCATGCCGATGACCGAGCAGCCCCACTGGCGATAGAGCTCGCTCTCCGCCTTCGAGGAGAACTGCGGGCCCTCCATGACCATGTAGGTGCCGCCGCGCGCGTGCGGCACGCCGATGGATTTCGCCGCCGCCTCCAGATGGTCGCCCAGGCGCGAACAGACCGGATGCGCCATCGACACGTGCGCCACGCAGCCGGTGCCGAAGAAGCTCTTCTCGCGCGCGAAGGTGCGGTCGATGAACTGGTCGACGATGACGAAATGGCCCGGCGGAAGCTCGGCCTTGAGCGAACCGACGGCGGAGACCGACACGATCTCGGTCACGCCCGCGCGCTTCAGCGCGTCGATGTTGGCGCGGAAATTGAGGCCGGTGGGCGAGATCCTGTGGCCGCGGCCGTGGCGCGGCAGGAAGACGATCTCCTGCCCGTCGAGCGTGCCGAACATCAGCTCGTCCGAAGGCTTGCCCCACGACGTTTCGACCGCCCGCCAGCGCACGTCTGCAAGGCCGGGAATGTCGTAGACGCCCGATCCGCCGATGATGCCGAGCTTGGGCGGCGTGCCGGGGGCATGTTCAGTCATCGGCGAAGACTCCGGGTGGCGGAAAGGAGGGCGACTTTGTAACCGCGGAGCGCAGCGCCGACAATGCGTTACTACTGGCGACCGTCTCCTGTTTATCCCATTGATTCCGAAGGGCGGTAACCTCCGCGGAATTCGCGGCGACGGCGAAATTGCTGTCCGCAGCCTCGACTGCGTCGGCAGCCGCGTCGACCTCCGCCATCGTCGGCACGGTATCGAGGATGTGCTCGTTCTCCAGCATCTCGGCGCCCGCCGAATCCGCCTGCGCCACGTCCTCGGCCGCCGCGGCGTCGAAGAAGTTCATCCGGTCGATCAGCCAGCGCGAAGTCCGCTTGTCGCCGTCGGCAATCGCATTGTGGATCGTGTCGATGGCAAGTTCGCGCAAGCCCTGGAGCCGCGCCGCCGCCTCGGAGGCGGAGCGCCGCCTGAGTTCGGCGGTGCGCACGCGCAGCGCCTCGGACCGACGAAGGATGCGCCACACGTGCTGGCGCGAGCAGCCAAGGATGGTCGCCACCTGGAC
>JAEUKX010000110.1 GCA_016794025.1 Rhodospirillales bacterium
CATCAGACTACGGATCTGAGGGTTAGGAGTTCGAATCTCTTCGGGCGCGCCATTTTCCTTTCCCGAACCGCGACGATGAGCGTCACGGATGTCGATATGATCTTCTTCGCCGACGCGCCGAGGCGCTTGGGCACGAGCGACCTCTTTGCGAAGTCGCTTGCAGCGATGCGCACCGCGCGCGCTGCGAAGGAGGCAGGATGATCCGGTTTTCCGCCAATCTCGGATTCCTGTGGCAGGAACTGCCGCTGCTGGCGCGGATCGCGGCGGCGGCGACGGCCGGCTTCGAGGCAGTCGAACTGCACTGGCCCTACGACATCCCGGCTTCCGACATCCGCGCCACCTGCGCGCAAAACGGCGTCCAGCTGCTGGCACTTAACAGCCCGTTGGGCGATATCGCGAAGGGCGAATTCGGTCTGGGCGCGCTGCCGGGGCGCGAGAAGGATTTCGAGGCGTCAATCGACGCGGCCGTGACGTACTGCGCGGCGGCCGGCGGCACCGCCGTCCATGTCATGGCCGGGCTGGTCGATCCGGTTGCGGTCCCCGCGGCGACCGACACGTTTGCCCGCAATCTCGAGTTTGCCGCCGACCGCGCCGGTGCCGTGGGCCTTGGCATCCTGCTCGAGCCGCTCAACCAGCGCGACAAGCCGGGCTATTTCTATTCGACCCTTGCACCTGCGGCCGCACTCATCGAACGCGTGGGCAGGAAGAACGTTCGGCTGATGCTCGACGTCTACCATGTCGGTGTTTCGGAAGGCGACATCACGCGGAAGATCGAGCGCCATCTTGCGATCGTCGGCCACGTCCAGCTCGCCGCCGTGCCGAGCCGCGCCGAGCCCGACGAAGGAGAGATCGACTATCGCGACATCCTCCGGACACTCGATCGTCTCGGCTACACTGGCTGGATCGGCGCGGAGTACAGACCGCGCACGACCACTGACGCTGGGCTCGCCTGGCGCGAACGGCTTGTCGGGAAGGGGGCGGGGCAATGACGTCCGCGACGGGAAGCGGGTCGAGCCCGCGCGAATGGATCACGGCACGGCAAGTCACTCGACGATGCCGCTTATTCGATCGAGGAACGGGAGGAGACGGCGAAGCTCGATCGCCTTCTGAACGGCACGCGTGCGTTGCGCTTCCTTTCGAACGCGCAAGTCGTGGAACTTGAGCGGCTGTTTCCAAGCTGAACGACGCTCGGGACGATTCGGGATGGGTGCGGCGTCTTTGGCGGCCAGATCTGCTGACGCCGACGCAAGAACAAGCGAGGAGGAGCGATGCTGGTTCCACGACAGAAGCTGCATGCGGTTGGGCCGGAAGTCTCGCGGCTCTCCTGGGGCGTATGGCGGGCACAGAAAGGCGACGAGACGAATACCCCGGCGAAGCTGGCCACGTTCGTGGAGGCCTGCGCCGAGGTCGGCGTGACGACATTCGATCTGGCCGACATCTACGGGAACTACGAGATCGAGGGTCTGTTCGGTGCGGCCTTGCGCGAACGGCCGACCTTGCGCAACAGGATCGAGATCGTATCGAAATTCGGCGTCTGCAATGTGGGAACGGGCCGGCCCGCGCACCGCGTGAAGCATTACAACTGCAGCCGGGCGCATATCGAGGCCACGGTCGAGAATTCGCTCAAGGAAATCGGAACTGACCGCCTCGACCTCCTGCTCGTCCATCGGCCGGACTATCTTGCCCCCGCCGAGGAGACCGCCCGCGCCCTCGAGGCGCTTGTCGCTGCCGGGAAGGTCCGGTCCGTGGGGGTCTCGAACCACACGCCGAGCCAGGTTTCGCTGCTGCAATCGAAGCTGTCGCTGCCGATCGTCACCAACCAGATCGAGCTGTCCGTGCTTGCGCGCGCGGCATTTTCGGACGGCACGCTTGCCCAGGCGCAGGAAACGGGCGCGTCTCCGATGATCTGGTCGCCGCTGGGCGGCGGCAGGCTGTTCGACGAGACGAACGAGGCCATGCGTCCGGTCCGCGATGCGCTCGGCGCCGTCGCCGCGCGTCGTGGAACCGCCGATATTGCGGCGGTCGCGATCGCGTGGCTGCTCGCCTTGCCTAGCCGCCCGGTTCCCGTTCTGGGCTCCACCCGCATTGCACGCATCCGCGTACTCTCGAAAGCGGCGGCGATCGAACTCGACCGGTGGGACTGGTACCAGATACTGGAGGCCGCGCAGGGACGTCTGCCGTAGGCGCAGCGCCTACGGGCAGCCGAGCATTTCATGACGGTCCTGCACATCCACGTCGCCGCCGCGTTGCCGCGGGCGACTTACGTGGAGTTCTATCCCTTCATGGACGACCTGCTTGTGGAAGGTCTGAAGGTCGAGAACGGCATGCTCCTCGTGCCGACGAGGCCGGGCCATGGGGTCGAGTTCACCAAGGAAGCGTGGCGCGCGTATCGCGTGGCCTGATACGATTTAAAAAAGGAACGAAGATGCAGCACAGGATCCGGAAGATCGACGTCCATCTCGTGTCGTACCCGATCACGGGCGGGTTTGCCGACGCCACGCGCAAGGTCGAGACGATCGGCTTCCTGCTGGTGCGCGTGACGACGGACCAGGGGCTCGAGGGCGTCGGCGTCACCTACCACGAGGTCGGCGGCGAGGCGGCGCGCGACCTGATCGTGCGGAACATGGCCCCCAAGCTGATCGGCCGCGATCCGCTCGAGAGCGAGGCGATCTGGCAGGAGTTCTTCCACTACCTGCGCGGCGTGGGCCGCAAGGGGCTGATGTACTGTGCGCTCAGCGCCATCGACATCGCGTTGTGGGACCTCAAGGGCAAGATCGCGGGCCTGCCCGTCTACAAGCTGCTGGGCGGCAACGTGACCAAGGTTCCGGTCTACGCCAGCGGCGGCTGGACGTCGTATTCGGACGACGAGCTGGTGGCCGAGATGAAGGGCATGGCCGCGCGCGGATTCAAGGCGGTCAAGTTCAAGGTCGGCTATGATGGCGGCCGGGCGATCAACCGCGACGTCGTGCGCGTGCGCAAGGTGCGCGAGGCGCTGGGCCCGGACGTGCGTATCCTCGTCGACGCGAACAACTGCTTCGATGCGGCCACGGCCGTGCAACTCGCCAACCGTATCCGCGAATACGACATCTCGCTGTTCGAGGAGCCGGTCTTCGCCGACGACATCCCGGGTCTCGCGCGCTTCAAGCGCGGCACGGACATCCCGCTTGCCACGGGCGAGCACGAATATACGAAGTTCGGCGTGCGCGACCTGCTGCTGGCCGAGGCGGCCGACATCGTTCAGGTCGACGGGGCGCGTGCCGGCGGCTACACCGAGATGCTGAAATGCGCGGCGCTCACGCAGGCGTGGAACGTGAAGTTTGCGCCCCATGCGATGGAGAACGTGCACCTGCATCTCGTCGCGGCCGTGCCGAACGCGCTGTTCCTCGAGCGGCTGCTGATGTTCGAGGAGATCACGGGCAAGGTCTTCAAGAACGCCCCCGTGCCCGTCGACGGCTTCATGCATGTGCCGGACCGGCCGGGCCTCGCCCTCGACCTCGACATGGATTTCGTCAGGAGCCACGAGGACAAGTGAGCGCGCCTTCGTCGCCCATCGATCCCTGGAAGGCGTTCAGCGGATCCGCCGCGGGCGGCCGTCTCGCCGGCGTTCTGGCTCTGGACGATTTCGAACCGTTGGCAAGAAGGACGCTTCCCCGGCCGATATTCGGCTATGTCGCGGGTGCTGCGGAAACGAACGCCTCCCTGGAAGACAATCGTCTTGCGTTCCGGGAGTGGCGGTTCGTGCCGCGCGTCCTGCGCGACGTTTCGGCGCGCGATCAGTCCGTCGAACTGTTCGGAACGACCTATGCCTCGCCGTTCGGCATTGCCCCGATGGGATTGGCCGCATTGACGGCCTTCGACGGCGACAGGGTTCTTGCGCGCGCGGCTGAAAAGGCAGGGATACCCTTCGTTCTGAGCGCGACGTCGCTGACGCCGCTGGAGAAGGTGATCGCCGCGGCGCCGGGAAGCTGGTTTCAGGCCTATCTCCCCGGCGAGGACGAGCGCATCGCGGCGCTGTTGAGCCGTGTCGAGGCGGCGGGCTTCCGGACGCTTGTGGTGACCGTCGATCTGCCCGTTGCCGGGAACCGGGAGAACAACATGCGGGCAGGCTTCTCGACGCCATTGCGCCCGAGCCTGCGGCTCATGTGGGACGGGATGATCCGGCCCCGCTGGCTGGTCGGGACCATGCTGCGGACGCTGCTTTCGCAGGGAATGCCGCATTTCGAGAACTCGTTCGCCGAACGAGGCGCACCGCTCCTCTCCTCGAAGGCGGCCCGCGATTTCTCCAATCGTGCGCAGTTCAGCTGGCGGCATATCGGGCGGATCCGGGACCGCTGGAAGGGGAACCTGGTCCTGAAGGGGATACTGAGCCCCGAGGATGCGGCGTTGGCAAGGCAGGTCGGCGCCGACGGGCTGATCGTTTCCAATCACGGTGGCCGGCAGCTCGACTGTGCGGTTTCGGCCCTGCGCGTGCTTGCGTCGATTGTCCGCGAAGCGGGCAGCATGACCGTCATGATGGATGGCGGCGTGCGGCGCGGCAGCGATGTCCTGAAAGCTCTTGCACTCGGCGCGCGGTGCGTCTTCGTCGGCAGGCCCTTCAACTACGCGGCGTCGATCGGCGGGGAGGCGGGCGTCCTCCACGGAATCCAGCTGTTGCGCAGCGAGATCGACCGGAACCTTGCGATGCTCGGCGTAAACCGGTCAGCGGACATCGATCGCCGCATTCTCGATCAGGCGGCCGTCGCCGCGGATGCAGGATCGCTCCGCCGGCCGGACTGAGACGGCCACAAGTCGGAGCGGCGGCGCGGGAAAGTCCGCCCTAGTTCATCGGCCTGCGCGGCATGTATCCTTCGGCCGCGATCCACTCCAGTTGCGGACGGGTACGACATGCAGGGCATGAAGAAGGGTCTGGCGCAATACGGGGATGCGGGGTTTTCGCTGTTCCTGCGCAAGGCGTTCATCAAGGCGATGGGGTATTCGGACGACGCGCTGGACCGTCCGATCGTGGGGATCACGGACACGTATTCGGCGTACAACGCCTGCCACCGGAACGTTCCGGAGCTGATCGAGGCGATCAAGCGGGGCGTGATGCTGGCGGGCGGTCTGCCGATCGAGTTCCCGGTGATCTCGATCCACGAGGCGTTCTCGCACCCGACGAGCATGTTCCTGCGCAACCTGATGGCGGTGGCGGCCGAGGAGATGATCCGCGCCCAGCCGATGGACGCGGTGGTGCTGATCGGGGGCTGCGACAAGACCGTGCCGGCGCTGCTGATGGCGGCGGCCAGCGCCGACGTGCCGGCGATCCTGACGGTGACGGGCCCGATGATCACGGGCAGCCACAAGGGGGAGCGGCTGGGGGCGTGCACGGACTGCCGGCGGCTGTGGGGCAAGCACCGGGCGGGGGCGATCGACGGGGCGGAGATCGAGCAGATCAACGGGCAGCTGGCGCCCGGCCCCGGCACCTGCATGGTGATGGGCACGGCCAGCACGATGGCGCTGTGCGCCGAGGCGATGGGCATGATGCTGCCGGGCGGGGCGGCGATCCCGGCGGTGCATGCGGACCGGCTGCGCCATGGCGAGGCGACGGGCGCGCGGGCGGTGGCGATGGCCAAGGAAGGGCTGCGGCCGACGCAGGTCATGACGAAGCCGGCGGTCGAGAACGCGCTGCGCGTGCTGCAGGCGATCGGCGGGTCGACCAACGGGCTCGTGCATCTGGCCGCGATCGCGGGGCGGCTTGGCTTCGACATCGATTACGCGAAGTTCGACCGCATGGGGGCGGAGACGCCGGTGCTGGTCGACCTGAAGCCGTCGGGGCAGCACTACATGGAGGACCTGCACAAGGCGGGCGGGCTCGGGCCGATCCTGCGCGAGATCCGCGAGCAGCTGGATCTCGACTGCCTGACGGTCACCGGGGGCAGCCTGGGATCGACGATCCCGCCGGCGGCGACGTGGCAGCAGGACGTGATCCGGCCGGTGACGGACCCGATCCACAAGGGGGGCGGGCTGCGCATGCTGTACGGGAACCTCGCCCCCAATGGTGCGGTCATCAAGCAGGCGGCGGCGACGCCGCGGCTCCTCAAGCACACCGGGCGCGCGGTGGTGTTCCGGTCGCTGGCCGATCTTGCGGAGCGCATCGACGATCCGGCGCTCGAGGTGACGGCGGACGACGTGCTGGTGCTGCAGAATGCGGGCCCCAAGGGGGCGCCGGGGATGCCGGAGGCGGGCTACCTGCCGATCCCCAAGAAGCTCGCGGCGGCCGGCGTCGCCGACATGGTGCGCCTCTCGGACGCGCGCATGAGCGGCACGGCGTTCGGCACGATCGTGCTGCACATCAGTCCGGAATGCGCCGAGGGCGGCCCGCTGGCGCTGGTACGCGACGGCGACCGCATCGCGCTCGACGTCGCCGCCGGCCGGATCGAGCTGCTGGTCGACGAGGCCACGCTCGCCGCCCGCCGGCGCGACTGGGCCCCGCCCGCGCATCCCGCCCGCGGCTACTACAGGCTCTACTACGACGAGGTCCTGCAGGCCGAGTACGGCTGCGACTTCGACTTCCTGCGCAAGCACCCCCTCCGGGACGCGCGCACCAAGGCCTGACGGAGCATCCGCAGACCTGTCAGCCGGCCGACGATGCGCCTGCCGCCGCCAGTTCGCGACGCACCTCGTCGGCGAGCTTGATTCCGAGCGCGATCATCACGGTCCCGGCGAGCATGTCGAGACGGCGCGCGAACCGCAGGTAGTTCTGCCGCGCAAGGCCGGTCGAGAAGGCGAGCGCCACGGTGCCGTACCACAACGCCGACTGGACCGTGATGATCGCGACGATCGTGCCGTGGACCCACAGCGGCGCATGCGGCGGTACGGCGACGAGGAAGGCGGATGTCCAGAAGACCGCCGATTTCGGATTGCTGAGAGTTGTCATCAGGCCGGCCGCGAACGGACGCTTGCCGCCCAGCGGCGGGCGTGGCGGCGCCGTCTCGAGCGGGCCTGCACCCGTCCGGCGGTGCGCCAGCAGCATGCGCACCCCGACAAGAACGAGATAGGCCGCACCCGCCACGCGCAGCGCGTGGTAGAGCCAGCCCGCTTCGAGCAGGACCGCGCCGAATCCCCACAGGCTCAGCGTCACCCACGCGACGGTTCCCGCGACCACGCCGGCGACCGCCCGCAGGCCGCTGCCGCGCGAGTTCGTCGCGGAAACCCAGCTCACCACGACCGTGTTGGGGCCCGGCAGCATCGCCATCAGCAGATGCATGCCCGCAAGCGTCAGCAGAGTGGCGACGTATTCCATTCTATCCCTCGTGCTCCCGGTCCCGGATCGCGCGGTCCGAGAACCATACGCCGGAATAGACGGCCAGCGCACTGTCGTCGGGCTCGCGCTCGTGTGTGCGCCAGACGGATTGCACGCGCCATGCCGCCTCCGGGTCGGCCAGCGGCTGGATCGGGTCAACGGGCGGACCGGCGCATGCGATGAACCACGATGGCATCAATGCTTTCGCCGCAAAGCCGCCGGCACGACGCTCGACCAGCAATGCCACACCGGCTTGCGGCAACGGGCGCCATGGGAAGATCAGCCGGCCACCGGGGGAAAGCGCGTCAAGCCAGCTCACGGGCGGTGCGCCAAGCCCTGCATTCACGTAGAGCACGTCGCATGCCGGCAGCGCCGCGCGTGTGGCGTCGGCGGCGCGGATCTCGATATCGGCCGCGCCGGCAAGGTTCGCAGCGGCGCGCGCGGCAAGGTCGGGCTCGGTTTCAAACGCCAGGACATGCCCGCCGGGCCTTACCAGCTCGGCCATGATCGCGGTGTAGTAGCCCGTGCCCGCACCCACCTGCACGACATGCTCGCCGGGCCGAGGGTGTACCGCCTGCAGCCAGGCGGCATGCAGTGCCGGTTCGCCGTTGTTGATGCCGCGCATGCGGTCGATGACGACAAGCACGTTGCGGTAGAGCCCGGCCGCGTCCTCGACGGGCCGTTCGACCAGGCGACCACCCGCGATGACGCGCCACGGTGCGGGTCCGAGGAACGCCTCGCGCGGTACCGCGGCGAATGCCGCTTCAAGGGCAGTGTCGCCGCCTGCCATCTCGCGCGCAAACCGCCGGCGCGCGGCCGCGATCAACCCGTCGCCGGATCGAGCCATTCGAGATGTTCGCCTTCCTCGTCCGGGGCCGCCGCGCGGGCGATCTTGAAGAGGATCACGACCAGCGCGACGCTGTCGGTCGTTCGCACGGGCAGGCCGAGCCGGCCGAAATGCTGCCAGTCATCCGCGCGCACGCTGCGCGAGACGACCCAGAAGGGCGTTCCGGTGTCGAGCGCGCGATGGACGATGGCCCGGCGGTCCGCAACCGCGGCGGCGGGCGCATCGTAGAGGAAGGGCTTGCCGCGCGGGTTCGTGCCATGCGCCTCCACGACCCGTTCGCCCACGACGCCGTAGACGAGTTCGCGACCGGCGGTGCGCTGGATGGTCATCGTCCAGGGCAGCAGCGCGCGCGGCAGTTCGGCGGGCGCGAGCTCGCCGAGCAGGGGAAGCGTCCCGTCGCCGGCGCGCAGGCCGCGCCAGCTCGCAAGCGCGCGCTGCGCGGGCTCGGGCAGGTCGACGGATGCGCGTCGCAGGATCCCCACGCCTCCCCCGTTCAGAGGTTGTTCTTCGAAATCACGTTTCGACTATACACGGGCGGTATCGGGTTCGGCCATGCGGCAATTCGGTCCCGCGCATGCGGTTCGCGAAGGGCAGGTCAATCGAGCCAGACGACCCGTTCGATCTTCTCCTTGGGGGCGTCGGCCGCGGCAAGACGGAAGAAGAGCACAAGCAGCGCTTCGCCGTCGGCGGCAAGTGTCGGCAACCCCAGCCTGCCGAAATGCGCCCATTGCCGCGCCCGCACGCCGCGCGAGGCGACCCAGAACGGCGCGGTGCGGTCCAGTGCCGCGTGGACCAGTTCGATGCGCGTCTTCGCGACGTCGCGCGGCGCGTCGTAGAGGAACGGCTTGCCGCGCGGGTTCTCGCCGTGCCCCTCGACCATCTGCTCGCCGACGACGCCGTAGACGAGCTGGCGGTCCGGCAGGCGCCGGATCGTCATCAGCCAGGGCAGCAGTTGGCGCGGAATCTCGGCCGGCGCAAGGTCGGCAAGCGCCGGCGCGGCGCCCGCCGCGCCGCGCAGCGTGCGCCACGCTTCCAGTGCGCGCCCGGCCGCCTCAGGCAGTGCGCCGATCGTCGACATCCCCGAGTTCATGCGCGTCGTCCCGAGTGCATGTGCATCTGTTATACGCGCGCGCTTGCGCGCCGACAATCGGCCCCGCCGCCGCGTGCAGCGCGAATAACAATACACACTATTGATTTTTAAAATGCGGCGCTTCGTGCAATTTCGCCGCACGCGAACGGACTCCAAACCGGGGCGCGATTGTGCTAGCGTCAGACCTGTCGCGTGCGAAGCCGGTCCGCCGCATTCGACACCGGCGGTCCAGCACCGCCGGGCGATGTTGCCGCGCACGCTCCGCCAACGAGGTCGTGTGGCAGCGCCGCAAAAAGGACCGGAAACCCGAGCGGGGAGGTGTCCGAAAACGACATGACTCCACCGAAGGCCAACTAGCACCGGTCGGAAGGGCGGAACGATCCGCCGCCGTCGATCGTCGTGCCGGCACATCTGCCGGACGACGGGGCGGGGCGGCCGCCGTCAGGCCGGAGAGACAGGCCGACCCAAGCGCCGCCGACGCGACCGTTGCGGCGGGACAGGGTAGCTGGCCGCAGTTGCGGAAAGCCGGGAACACGGGATCGCGATGCCGAACCCCCCGGCCGCCGTTGCGGCAAGGGCCCGAACCCATCGACGGTGAACTCGGCTTCGTACGCCCGAGCCTGTGTGCCGCGGGCGGGCCGCCCGCGCATCGACCGGCGAGGTCGATCCGGTCGGCCAAATGAAAGTGGGCCCCGCCAAGGCCCGTTTCCGCCCCGCGGGCGGACGGGCGGCGGGGCCTCGCATTTCCGGGGGAACAATTTGCACGGCCCCTTTTTGCGTGGGGCCGGCAGGCCGTGCTATAAAGAAGGCGTCCGGCGAGAAATGCCGGATGCGCATTCCGCAGCCGAGAGAAAGCTCATGGCAAGTTCGATTTCATCCGCCGGCCTGTCCGGCGGGGGTGTCACCGGGTTCTCGAAGACCTCGCCGGACTACGTCGCCGGAACGGTGGCGGCCGCGTTCAACGACCAGCCCTGGACGCCGCGTTCGTTCTTCGATCCGCCCCGCGTGCAGGCGCCGGACCTTGTCGTATTCGGCACCGGCAAGACCTACGATTTTTTCGCCTGATCCCGGCGGCCACCCGCCGCCCCAAAGATGCCCAAATTGATTCCGGAATAGCCGGCCATGGCCGCGCTTTGTCGGCAGGCACGGCGGCATCGTGCCGCCGCCACAAAGACCGGAGACGATCCATGAAGAAGTTCGCCGCACTGGCACTCGCCCTCTCGCTCGCGGCCCCGGCCGGTGCGTTCGCTCAGGCGACGCCCGCCACGCCCGCGACGCCGGCGAAGCCCGCTGCCGAGCAGGCCGCGCAGGCGAAGGCCAAGCACGTCAAGGCCGAGAAGCACACCGAGAAGCAGAAGGCCGAGACGAAGGTCCAGCCGAAGACGAACTGATTCGCCAAATCGGCACCAGTTTCGCGCACGCGCCCGGCCCGCCTCCCGGCAGGCCGGGCGCAATGTTCTTGCGGCCGGACCGGCCCCGGCCAATTTAAGTTGCCGGTATCAACGCGAATCCGCAGCGACATTGCGTATGCGGCCGACGAAGTCGGCGGGCTTGAGTTCGGCTGCGCACTATCCCTATCATCTGTCCATTGCTGCTTTGCGAAATTCCCCCGGCGCATCGGCATGCCATGGCGCTGGACAGATCGGGGGATCGGCCGGGGTCACCAACATGACAATCCGAAACGGTCTGGCGATGGCGCTTGTCGGCGCCGCCGCAGCGATGCTTTTCGCCCATGACGGGCTCGCACAGGGCGGTCCGGGCGGACCGCCGCCCGTCACGGTCGCCAAGCCCGTCGTCAAGGACATCGTCGAGCAGGACGAGTTCACCGGCCGCTTTGAAGCCGTCGACTCTGTCGACCTGCGGGCGCGCGTTTCGGGCTACCTCGAGGCCGTGAAATTCCGCGACGGCCAGATCGTGCGCGAGGGCGATCTGCTGTTCGTCATCGACAAGCGCCCCTATCAGGCGGCCTTCGCGCGCGCCACGGCGGCGGTGAACGCCGCGCAGACGCGCGTGGATTTCGGCAAGACCGACCTCGACCGCTACGAGCGCCTCGCGCGTACGGGATCGGCGCCGGAGCGCCAGCTCGAACAGGCCCGTCAGACCTACCAGCAGGCGCAGGCCGACATCGCCGGGCTGCGCGCGGAACTGGAATCGGCGCGCCTCAATCTCGGCTTCACCGAGATCCGCAGCCCGATCAACGGCCGCATCGGCAGGAAGCTCGTCTCCGAAGGCAACCTCGTGGCGGCCGACCAGACGCTGCTGGGTTCGGTCGTGTCGATCGATCCCGTCTATTTCTATTTCGACATCGACGAGCGCTCGTACATCGCCTACACGCGCATGGCCGCGAATGGCGGCGTGCCCTCCGGCCGGCAGGCCGGCGGGTTCGAGGTGCGCGGCGGCCTTCTCGACGAGCGCGACCTGCCGCGCAAGGGCCGCATGGAGTTCCTCGACAACCGCATCGATCCGGCCTCCGGCACGATGCGCGCGCGCGCGACCTTCGAGAACAAGGACGGCCTGCTGACGCCGGGCCTTTTCGGGCGCATCGCGGTGCCGGGCTCGAACCCCTACAAGGCCGTGCTGATCCCCGACGAGGCGATCCAGGCCGACCAGGACCGGCGCTTCGTGTGGGTCGTCGCCGACGACGGCACGACCACCGCCAAGCTTGTCCGTCCCGGCCCGCGCATCGACGGCTACCGCGTCGTTCGCAACGGGCTCGACGGCAGCGAGACGATCGTGATTTCGGGCCTCCAGCGCGTGCGACCGAACGGCAAGGTGACGCCGCAGCGCGTCGACCTGCCAGAGAAGCGCTGAGGCGCCGGAGAGGACGATGCGTTTCGCCCATTTCTTCGTCGACCACCCGATCTTCGCGTCGGTCGTGTCGATCGTCATGGTGATCCTCGGTGCGATCGCCTTCACCCAGCTTCCGGTAACGGAATATCCGGAGATCGCGCCGCCCACGATCGTCGTGCGCGCGAGCTATCCGGGTGCCGACGCCTCGACCGTCGCCGCGACGGTAGCCACGCCGCTGGAGCAGGAGATCAACGGCGTCGAGGACATGCTCTACATGTCCTCCTACGCCACCGCCGACGGCTCGATGTCGCTGACGATCACGTTCAAGCCGGGCACCGATCTCGACAAGGCGCAGGTGCTCGTCCAGAACCGCGTGCAGATCGCCTCTGCCCGCCTGCCCGAGGACGTCCGCCGCCTCGGCGTGACGACGCAGAAGAGCTCGCCCGACCTGATGCTGGTCGTGCACATGCTCTCCCCCGACGATACCTACGACCAGCTCTACATCTCGAACTACGCGCTGCTGCGCGTGCGCGACCAGCTGCTGCGCATCGAGGGCGTGGGCGACCTCATCGTGTTCGGCGCGCGCGAGTATTCGGTGCGCGTGTGGATGGACCCCGACAAGCTGGCCAGCTACGGGCTGTCGGCCGGCGACGTGGTTCGTGCGCTGCGCGAACAGAACGTCCAGGTGTCGGGCGGCGCGCTCGGCACGCCGCCGTCGGAAGGGGCCGCCTTCCAGATCGCCGTGACGACGCAGGGCCGGTTCGACGACCTGCGCCAGTTCCGCGACGTGATCGTGCGCTCGGGCGAGGGGGGCCGTCTCGTGCGCGTGGGCGATGTCGCGCGCCTGGAACTCGGCGCCAAGGAATACGTCACGAATTCGTACCTCAACGGCAAGCCGGCCGTGGCGCTGGCGGTCTTCCAGCGTCCGGGATCCAACGCGCTCGCCACGGCCGACGCGATCCTGACGCGCATGGCCGAACTCAAGAAGAACTTCCCCGCCGGCGTCGATTACCAGGTGGTCTACAACCCGACGAGCTTCATCCAGGAATCGATCAACGCCGTCTACCAGACCCTCATCGAGGCGATCCTGCTGGTGGCGCTGGTCGTGCTCGTCTTCCTGCAGAGCTGGCGCGCGGCCCTGATACCGATCCTCGCGATCCCGGTCTCGCTCATCGGCACCTTCGCGGTGCTGCTCGAATTCCATTTCTCGCTCAACGTGCTCACGCTCTTCGGCATGGTGCTGGCGATCGGCATCGTCGTCGACGACGCGATCGTGGTGGTCGAGAACGTCGAGCGGAACATCGCCGAGGGTATGAGCCCCCGCGATGCGGCGCACACGACGATGGACGAGGTCGGCACCGCCGTCATCGCCATTGCCGTCGTGCTCTCCGCGGTGTTCATCCCGTCGGCTTTCGTGCCGGGACTGCAGGGACAGTTCTACCGGCAGTTCGCGGCGACCATCGCCGTGGCGACAGTGCTTTCGGCGTTCAACTCGCTCACGCTTTCGCCGGCCCTTGCCGCGATCATGCTGAAGAAGCACGAACCCGGCCATGAACCCACGAACCCGATCGCCAGGGCGGGCGCCGCCTTCGCGCGGGTGTTCAACCGCGGATTCGACCGCATGGGCGACGGTTACGCGCGCTCGGCTGGGATCCTCGTGCGCCGCAAGGCGCTGATGCTCGGCGTCTATGTGGCGCTGGGCGCATTGACGGTGTGGGTCGGGCTTCTCGTGCCGCGCGGCTTCATCCCGCCCATCGACCGCGGCTACGCCATCGTGGCCATCCAGCTCCCGGATGGCGCATCGCTTGAACGCACGGATGCGGTCGTCAAGCGCGCGAGCGAAATCATGCTCGCCACGCCCGGCGTCAAGGACGCGGTCGCCTTCGCCGGCTTCTCCGGTGCCACCTTCACGAACGCGCCGAATGCCGCCGTCATCTTCGCGGGCCTCAAGCCGTTCCCGGAGCGCGTGCGCGACCATCTGCCGTCCGTCGCGATCGTGGGGCAGCTCTACGGGCGCCTCCAGCAGATCCAGGAGGCCTTCATCATCGCGGTCCCGCCGCCCTCGGTGCCCGGCATCGGGTCGCTGGGCGGCGTCAAGCTGCAGCTGCAGGAGCGCACCGGCAACGAAGTGGGCCGCGTGCTGGGGGCTGCGCGCGAACTGATCGGGCGGCTCTACCAGACGCCGGGACTGGTCGGCATCTTCACGACCTTCTCGGCCTCGACGCCGCAGGTCTATCTCGAGATCGACCGCACGAAGGCGCAGATCCTGAACGTGCCCATCGGCAACATCTTCGAGACGCTGCAGTACAATCTCGGCACGGCCTACGTGAACGACTTCAACGCGTTCGGCCGCGTCTACCAGGTGCGCGCGCAGGCCGACAACGGCTTCCGCCTCGACCGCGAGGACATCGCGCGCCTGCGCGTGCGCTCGGCGACCGGCGCGCTCGTGCCGCTGGGCACGCTCGCCGAGATCAAGGATACGACCGGTCCCGACCTCGTGCAGCGCTACAACGCCTATATCTCGATCCCGATCCAGGCATCGGCGGCGCCCGGCATCACCTCGACCCAGGCCATCGCCGCAATCGAGAAGGTCGCGAACGAGACGCTGCCGCAGGGCATCGGGTACGAGTGGACCGAACTTGCCTACCAGGAGAAGCTCACGGGCAACACCGCGACGTACATCTTCATCCTTGCGGTCGTGTTCGTGTTTCTGGCGCTGGCCGCGCAGTACGAAAGCTGGGGCCTCCCCTTCGCCATCGTGCTGATCGTGCCGATGAGCGTGCTGTCGGCGCTTGCCGGCGTGATGATCCGCGGGCTCGACAACAACATCCTCGTGCAGGTCGGCCTCATCGTGCTTGTGGGCCTTGCCGCGAAGAACGCGATTCTGATCGTGGAGTTCGCCCGCCAGCTCGAGGACGAGCAGAAGGACGCGATCCAGGCCGTCGTCGAGTCCTGCCGGCTCCGCCTGCGCCCGATCCTGATGACCGCCTTCGCGTTCATCCTGGGCGTGGTGCCGCTGGTAACGGCGACGGGGCCGGGTGCGGAAATGCGCCAGGCGCTGGGCACGGCCGTGTTCGCCGGCATGCTCGGCGTGACGATCTTCGGGCTGTTCCTCACACCGGTCTTCTACGTTGTGGTACGGGGGCTTGTGCGCCGCCGCCGGGCCGCGGCGGCGCCACCCGCCCATCCGGCCGAGTGAGCGTATAACTCTGCCGCATTGCATCCCCCGGTTTTCCGGGTTATTCGGGCGACGGGAAATTGTCCAGCGCCTGGACCGGGGCCGGGGGTAATGGCGAGCGAATACCGCTGCATTCTGTTCACGTGGCGCGACGTGCGCGAGGCGCTCGTCGTCTATTCGCGCAAGCGCGGGCAGGCGGTTCCCATCCGCACGCCCGACGAATTCAAGATCGACACCGAATCGCTCAACAGCGAGCTCATCTACGAGAATGGCGACGCGCGGCCCGAACGCTACCGCTTCGACCGCAACACGCTGTCGGCGGCGATGATCCTCGCCTGCAAGGACAAGGGCATCCGCCTTCCGCTCAAGTCGAACAAGCAGGTCTACCTGCTCGAACGGCGGCTGGCGCTGGTCGTGCACATCGCCGGGCAGGAGGCACCCGAATTCCTCGCCCTCGAACTGGCGAAACGGTGAGCCATGGCGAAGACGGGCCTGCCTGCCGGGATCTGGGAATACCGCCTCATCTTCTTCCGCGAGAGCGAACTGGTGCGCGCCATCGGCGCTTTCGCGCGCTTGCGCAAGAAGCCCCTGCCGGTGGGCCAGATCACGCGCCTCGTCCTCGATTCCGAGGAACTCACGCTCGCCGTCCATCTGGAGAAGGACGACGGCGGCAAGGTCCAGCGCAAGTTCAGCGGCCCTGAAGTCGCCGCCGCCCTCATCGCCTACTGCAAGGATGCGCGCATCCCGCTGCCGCGCAAGGCGGCCAAGGAAATGCGCGTGATCGCCAACCGTCCGGCCTTCCTCATCCGCGAACGCGGTCCCGCACAGGACGGCGCCGATCAGGAAATCGAGATGCTGCGCCGCAAGGGCGCCATTCCGGGGGTGT
>JAEUKX010000113.1 GCA_016794025.1 Rhodospirillales bacterium
GCCCGACCACATCTCGCTGTGGGGCTCGCTGCTGCAGTTCCGCCGCGAGTTCGACCAGTACGTGAACCTGCGGCCCGTGCGCCTGATGCCCGGCGTGCCGTGCCCGCTGGCCGGCCGCAAGCCCGGCGACATCGATTTCTATGTCGTGCGCGAGAACACCGAGGGCGAGTACACGTCGCTTGGCGGCACCATCTTCCCCGGCACCGAGCGCGAGACGGTCGTGCAGGAAACGGTGTTCACGCGCATCGGCGTGGACCGCGTGCTGAAATATGCCTTCGAGCTCGCGAAGAAGCGGCCGCGCCGCAAGCTCACCTCGGCCACCAAGTCGAACGGCATCTCGATCTCGATGCCGTACTGGGACGGCCGCGTGAAGGAGATGGCGAAGGGATATCCGGAAGTGGCGGTCGACCAGTACCATATCGACATCCTGACCGCGCACTTCGTGCTGAACCCGGACCGCTTCGACGTGGTCGTGGCATCGAACCTGTTCGGCGACATCCTCTCCGACCTCGGGCCGGCCTGCACGGGCACGATCGGCATCGCGCCGTCGGCCAACATCAACCCGGAGGGGAAGTTCCCCTCGCTGTTCGAGCCCGTCCACGGCTCGGCGCCCGACATCGCGGGCAAGGGCATCGCCAACCCGATCGGCCAGATCTGGACGGCGGCGATGATGCTCGAGCATCTGGGCGAGACGGACGCGGCGAAGGCCATCGAGCGCGCGGTCGAGAAGTCGCTGGGCGATCCGTCCACGCGCACGCGCGATCTGGGCGGAAAGCTGGGCACGCGCGAATGCGGCGAGGCCGCCGTCGCGATGATCGGGAGCGTCTGATGGCCGAGGCAGTCAAGCGCACGGGCCGCAAGGTCATCATCACCTGCGCGGTCACGGGCGCCATCCATACGCCCTCGATGTCGCCGCACCTGCCGGTGACCCCGCAGGAGATCGCCGCGGCCGCCATCGGGGCCGCCGAGGCGGGGGCCGCCATCGTCCACCTGCATGCGCGCGACCCCAGGACCGGCAAGCCGGACCAGTCGCCCGAGGCGTTTGCGCCCTTCCTCAAGGTGATCAAGCAGTCGTCGGACTGCGTCATCAACCTGACGACCGGCGGCGCGCCGACCATGATGGTCGAGGAGCGCGTGCGCCCGGCGGCGACCTTCAAGCCCGAGGTCGCGTCCCTCAACATGGGCACGATGAACTTCGCGCTGTTCCCGATGCTCGAGCGCTTCAAGGAGTTCAGGCACGACTGGGAGCGGCCGTACCTGGAAGGCTCGCGCACCGGCTTCTTCAAGAACACGTTCGCCGACATCGAGTTCATCCTGCGCACCTGCGCCGACAACGGCACGCGCTTCGAGATCGAGTGCTACGACATCGGCCACCTCTACACGCTTTCCCATTTCGTCGACCGCGGGCTCGTGAAGCCGCCGTTCTTCGTGCAGTCGGTCTTCGGCATCCTCGGCGGGATCGGCACGCATCCCGAGGACGTGGCGCACATGAAGCGCACGGCCGACCGGCTGTTCGGCGATGCCTATCGCTGGTCGGTGCTGGGGGCGGGCCGCCACCAGCTCGCCATCGCGGCGCAGGCGGCCGCGATGGGCGGCAACGTGCGCGTGGGCCTCGAGGATTCGCTGTGGATCGGGCCGGGCCAGCTCGCGAAGTCGAATGCCGAGCAGGTCGCGCGCGTGCGCGCGATCGTCGAGGGGCTGGGCCTTGCGGTCGCCACGCCCGCCGAGGCGCGCGAGATCCTGTCGCTCAAGGGCGGCGACAAGGTCGCGTTCTGAAGATGGGCGATTTCCGCAAGACCGCGCGCGTTGCATGCGTGCAGTACGCGCTGCACGCGCTGCCCGACTATGCCGCGTTCGAGGCGAAGGTCGCGCATTTCGTGGCCGTGGCGGCGAGCTACGCCGCCGATTTCGTCGTCTTCCCGGAGATGTTCACGTTACAACTGTTAACGATCGAGCACCGCGACGTGCCGGCGGGACAGGCCGTGGCCGCGCTCGACACCTATACCGCGCGCGTGAAGGCGACTTTCGCGGAACTGGCGAGGCGCCACCGGCTCCACGTGGTCGGCGGCACGCATTTCCTGCGCGACGGCGCCGGCGTGGCGCGCAACGTGTGCTTCACCGCGACGCCCGAGGGCGCGCTGCACGCGCAGGCCAAGATCCACGCCACGCCCAGCGAGCGCGATGCCTGGGGCATTGCGGGCGGCGATGCGGCCGAACCGTTCATGACGGATTTCGGCCCCGTTGCGGCGACGGTCTGCTACGACGTGGAGTTCCCCGAACTGCAGCGCCATCTGGTCCGCACCGGTGCGCGCATCGTGTTCGTGCCCTTCTGCACCGACGACCGGCGCGGCTACATGCGCGTGCGGCTGTGCGCGCAGGCCCGCGCGGTCGAGAACCAGTGCTACCTTGCGCTGGCCGGCAATGTCGGCGTCCTGCCGCACGTCGCCAACATGGACATCCAGTACGCCGAAAGCTGCCTGCTGACGCCGCTGGATCTGCCCTTCGCGCGCGACGGCGTGGCGGAGATCGCGCCTGCCGGGACCGAGACGCTGGTCTTCGCCGATTTCGGTCTCGATGCCATCGACCGGGCGCGCGCGGCGGGCACGGTGCGCAATCTCGCCGACCGGCGCGGCGATCTCTACCGCACGGCCTGGACGGGAAAATAGGTTACCACTGGCGACGGTCGCCTGGTAAGCCGCTGGAATTCAAGGCAGGTAACCTCCGCGCGATTTGGGGTTACCGGCTTTTCCCGAAGTCGTGGATGCCCGGGTCAAGCCCGGGCATGACGGTTCGAAGTCCCTTCTTCACTTGTCAAACAGCACGTCGATGCTGCAGACAGCATGAAAGAACCCGTTCCGGTTGTCAAGAAAAAAGACCTATGCGCTCGTGCCGCCATTGGGGAACGGCGAAACCCGTGTGGCCGCGGGCGCCGGGCCTTTTGCGGGCGGCGCCTTTGTGGCGGTCACGCCCGCCGGAGCCGGGGCAGGGGCCGGGCCGGCAGGCGGCGATGCCGTCTTCAGGCGCGCGCGCAGCTTTTCCGTCGCGTCGTCCGCCGGTGGCTGGGTGAGGCGCCGCCGCGTCTCGTCGATGATCTGCTCGGCCACCATGTCCACCAGCGCATCGCCGGTCTGCATCAGCGACTTGCCGAAATCGGAATCGAGCATCGCGCGCAGCTTCGCCTCCATGTCCTCGGCCACTGTGCCGACGAGGCGACGCCCTTCGGCGTCGTGCAGCGGCACGCGGTGGACGAAGATGTGCAGGTTGCGCAGGCCGCGCGCGACAGCGGGATCGATCTTGGTCAGGCGCTGGTTGTAGTCGCGCCGGTCGATGGCGTAGCACTCGGTCCCGGTCGTGGCGATGGCGCTGTGGCTTCGCGTGCAGAGCTCGACCAGCGCGGATTCGCCGAACAGCCGGCCTTCCATCAGCTCGTCGAGCACGATCTCGCGCGGGCCCGCCACGCGGAAAAGACGGATCTTGCCTGCACGCACGATGAAGGCGTACTGACCCGCTTCGCCTTCCCGAAACGCATAGGCGCCGACATGGTATTTGCGAACAAGTTCTTGCATCGATCCGGACCCGCGGGCGAGTGTCGGCAAAACCAGTTGCCGATCCGTTAATGCCGCCGCTTCTTTTTTTGCAGGATATCCGTGTTTCCTTCGGCGGGCCACCCCTGCTCGAAGGCGCCGAACTGGCCGTGGGTGCCGGCGAGCGGCTGGCGCTTGTGGGCCGCAACGGGTCGGGCAAGTCGACATTGCTGCGCATCGCGGCAGGGTTGCAGGCGCCCGACGGCGGCACGCGGTTCCTGCAGCCGGGCACGACGGTCGGCTATCTGGCGCAGGAGCCCGATCTTTCCGGGTTCGACACGACGCTTGCCTATGCCGAGGCCGGGATCGAGGGCGGGCACGACATCCACCGCGCCCGGCGCTATCTCGAACGGCTCGGGCTCGATGGCGGGGAAGACCCGCACCACCTTTCCGGCGGCGAGGCGCGCCGCGCCGCCCTTGCCCGCGCGCTCGCGGCGGAACCCGACATCCTGCTGCTCGACGAGCCGACCAACCATCTCGACCTGCCGGCGATCGCGTGGCTGGAGGCCGAGCTTTCCGCGCGCCGCTGCGCGCTCGTGACCATCAGCCACGACCGGCGCTTCCTCGAGGCGCTGTCGGCGGCCTGCGTGTGGGTCGACCGCGGTGCCACGCGCCGGCTCGAGCGCGGCTTCGCGCATTTCGAGGAATGGCGCGACGATATCCTCGCGCAGGAAGAGACCGAGGCGCACAAGCTCGCGCGCAAGATCGTGCGCGAGGAGGACTGGCTGCGCTACGGCGTAACGGCGCGGCGCAAGCGCAACGTGCGAAGGCTGGGCGAGCTGCAGGACTTGCGCAAGAAGCGGCGCGAGCGCGTGGCATCCGTGGGCACGGCCAAGATGGCGGCTTTTGCGGCCGACGGGTCGGGCACGCTCGTCATCGCGGCCGACGGCATTTCCAAGACCTATGGCGACGAGCCCGTGGTGCGCGATTTCACGACGCGCGTGCTGCGCGGCGACCGCGTGGCACTGGTCGGGCCCAACGGGGCGGGAAAGACGACGCTCCTGAAGATGCTTGTGGGCGAACTGGCGCCGGATGGCGGCGAGGTCAGGCTGGGCACGGGGCTCGAGATGGTCACGCTCGACCAGCGGCGCGAATCGCTCGACCCGGAGGCCACGCTGGCCGACACGCTGACCGGGGGCAACGGCGAGACGGTACGGCTGGCGGGCGGCACGCGCCACGTGCTCGCCTACATGAAGGACTTCCTTTTCATCGCAGCACAGGCGCGCACGAAGATGTCGGCGCTGTCGGGCGGCGAGCGCGGACGCGCGATGCTGGCCCGCGCACTGGCGCGGCCGTCCAACCTGCTCGTGCTCGACGAGCCGACCAACGATCTCGACGTCGAGACGCTCGACCTTCTTCAGGAACTGCTCGCCGACTATCCCGGCACGGTGCTGCTGGTCAGCCACGACCGCGATTTCATCGACCGCATCGCGACCTCGACCCTCGTGGCCGAGGGCGGCGGCGTGTGGCGCGAGTATGCCGGCGGCTATGCCGACATGCTGGCCCAGCGCGGGCGCGGCGTGGAGGCACGCCCGCGCGCCGTCGCCGCCGCTTCGCCGCGCGCGGTCGCCCCCGTTGCCCAGCGAGCGGCGGTCGAACCGAAGAAGCGCCTCGGCTTCAAGCAGAAGCACGCGCTCGAGACGTTGCCCGCGAAGATGGACGCCCTGCGCGCCGAAATCGCCGCCGCGGACGCGGCGCTGGCCGATGCCGGGCTTTTCGCGCGCGACCGCGCGGCGTTCGAGCGCCACAGCGCCTTGCTTGCGCGCGCGCAAACCGATCTCGCGGCGGCGGAGGACGAGTGGCTCGAGCTCGAGATGCTGCGCGAGGAGATCGAGGGCGGTTAGAAGCAGATGCCCGGGTCAAGCCCGGGCATGACGATTCCAAAAAGCGCCGTCATGCCCGGCCTTGAGCCGGGCATCCACGACCTGGTCATCGAGTGCCGGAAGCCACAGAGAAGGCGTGAATGCCCGCGACAAGCGCGGGCATGACGGACAGAAAAGAGGGCACGTCATGCCCGGCCTTGAGCCGGGCATCCGCGACTTCCTCGCCGTTCAGAACTTCCCGGCCCTGAAATCCGCGACGGCCTGGTGGATTTCCTCGGGCGTGTTCATGACGAACGGTCCGTACTTGGCGACCGGCTCGCGCAGCGGCTTGCCCGCCACGAGGATCGCGCGCGCGGGCGCCTCGGCGGCCAGCGTCACGCGGTCGCCCGGCCGCAGCACGGCAAGCGTGCCCTTCGCCACCGCCTCGCCGCCCACGGCAACGGCACCCTCGTAGACATAGACGAAGGCGTTGTGTTCGGACGGGACGGGCAGCGCCGCGCGGCCGCCTTCGGCGAACACGATGTCGAGATAGAGCGGCTGCGTGGCCTTCGCGTCGACCGGGCCGCGCGTGCCGGCATAGGTCCCCGCGATCACCTTGACGCTGGCGCCCGTCGCCGTCTCGACGACCGGCATCGCGTCGGCCGGCAGGTCCTGATACGCGGGCGGGCACATCTTCTCGGAAGCGGGCAGGTTGATCCACAGCTGGAAGCCGCGCATCAGGCCTTCTTCCTGCTCGGGCATCTCGGAATGCACGATGCCGCGCCCGGCCGTCATCCACTGGACCGAGCCGGGGCCCAGCAGGCCCACATTGCCCTTGTTGTCGGCGTGGCGCATGCGCCCGTCGAGCATGTAGGTGACGGTCTCGAAGCCGCGGTGCGGATGGTCGGGGAAGCCGGCGATGTAGGCGTCGGGATCGTCGGAACCGAACTCGTCGAGCATCAGGAACGGGTCGAGATCGGGCAGCGCGTTCGTGCCGATCACGCGGTTGAGCTTCACGCCCGCCCCGTCGCTGGTGGGCTGGCCGCGGAGCTTGGCCACGACGGTGCGCTCGGTCGGTTGGCTGCCGGACATTGTCGAATTCCTTCGTTCGGTTTGCCGATCAGATGGGCGCTCGGCGGGCCCGCGTCCAGTGGCACAAGCGCGCAATGCAGCGTTCGCATGCCGGCAATGATCTGCCGGCCCCGTCACAAAACGGCTCGAATCTTGCGATAGAAGGGGCGGGTTTGGGGAGAGAAGCGCATCGCCTTGGACGTCCCCCCGGGACGAGGAGATGTGCCCGATGCTCTACTACCGGAAGCTCAACCGCTTCGATTCCGCCGCCTTTTGCACGCATCTTCTGGCGCTCGATCCCGGCGACCGGCGTGCCCGCTTTTCGGGCAATGCCGCCGACGAGGTGATCGTGGCCTATGTCGCGGGGCTCGACTGGCAGGCCGCCTGCCTTCTGGGCTGCTTCGAGGGCACGCGGCTGGTCGGCGTGGCCGAGCTGCATGCGGACGCGGGCCTCGCCGCGCGCGGCGGCGAATTCGCGGTGACGGTGGCGCCCACGCACCGCAACCGCGGCGTGGGCAGCGAGCTGCTCCGCCGCACGATCCTTCTGGCGCGCAACCGCATGATCGGGCGGCTGCACATGATCTGCCTTGTCGACAACATGCCCATGCGCCGCATGGCCGACCGCTTCCACGGGCAGCTCGATTACGAGGATGGCCAGGTCTGGGCGCGGCTTGCGGTGCCTTTCCCCGATCCGGTCTCGCTGATTTCCGAGGCGCTGGCGGACGGCATCGGCCTTGCCGCCGCGACGATGGGAGCGGCCCGCGCGGCGCGCGCCTGACGCGGCCTTGCACGCCGCGCGCGTGCGGGGTATTGGCTTGCCCCCATGCCCGTCACGACCGTCCACCTGATCCGCCACGGCCAGTCCGAATTCAACGCCGCGTTCGACAACGTGAAGCGGATCGATCCGATGATCTTCGATCCGCGGCTGACCGAACTGGGCCGTTCGCAGGCCTCCGCCCTGGCCGATCCCGCGCGCTGGGCGCGCGTGGAACTCGTCATCGCCTCGCCGCTGACGCGCGCGATCGAGACGGCCCAGCTCGTCTTCGCGGGCCACGGCGCGCCCCTGCGCGTGGAGGCGCTGCACCGCGAGCGCGCCGAGCATTCGGGCGACATCGGCCGCGCGCCGGCGGCGCTCAAGGCGGATTTCCCGCATCTGGATTTCGACCATCTCGACGATCCGTGGTGGCACCACGATCCCGCGCGCCCGGACAAGATCGCGATCGAAAGCGAAGCGACGCTCACCGGCCGCGTGGCCGCCTTCGCCGACTGGCTGCGCGCCCGGCACGAGCGCGAAATCGCGGTGGTGGGGCACGGCACGTTCCTGCGCTTCCTTACCGGTCGACCCTTCGCCAACTGCGAGGTCGTTACACTCGACTTCTAGACACGCCCCGCCCGCGCGGCGGAAACTTGCCCCCTGACAGGTTGCAGGAGGAGGGCGTGGCGATGCGGGGCGTTCGGATCTTCCTTGTTGCGGGACTGCTTGTCGCGGCGGGTGCGGGCATCGCGCGCGCGGACGCGATCGACGGCGACTGGTGCTCGCCCAGCGGGGCGCGGCACCTGTCGATCAACGGGCCGAAGATGGTGACGCCGGCGGGCGTGGCGATCGAGGGCGATTACACGCGACATACATTTGTATATGTGGCACCGGCCAAGGATATCGAGTCGGGCAAGCGCGTCGACATGCGGCTGATGGGCGAAACGGCTGTGCTGTTCCATCCCGAAGGTGCGCCGCAGGCCGAAACGTGGCGGCGGTGCGCGCGCCCGACCAGCTGAGCGGCAGCCCGCGAAAATCGCGGATTTCCGGCGTTTTCCGCATCCGACCTTCATGGAATGCCGATTCCATCGGCATTTTCACATTTTCGTCCTTGCCAAGATTCCGGCGAAGCGGCATACCGAGTCTCAACCGCAGGCCGAGTCGCATTCCCGAGTCGCCGCAAGGCACGTCGGGCGGGCAGCAAGGCAAGCGGCGGCGCGAACGCCAGCCGGGACGTCCCCGATAGCGCGCGCGACGTCCCGCCAACGAGGGTCTCCGCGCCCACGACGCGAGGCTCGTCGAAGACCAATAACCCCGAAGAGGAGGCCTTTCCGCAAATGGCCGAGAAGCAAGAAGTTGTGACGCTGAAGGCGATCGCCTACGAGCTCGCCGAGAAGCACGAGATCTCCAAGAAGCAGTCGGTCGAAGTGCTCGACGGCTTCGTTGCCGCCCTGGGCAAGGCCCTCAAGAAGGGCGCCAAGATCCGCGTTCCGGGCCTCGGCATCTTCCAGGTCCGCAAGCGCCCGGCGCGCATGGGCCGCAACCCGGCGACGGGCGAAGCCATCAAGATCAAGGCGTCGAAGAAGATCGCCTTCCGCGCCGCGAAGGACCTGAAGGAAGCCGTCTGAGCTTTCTTCCTCGTCCGACGAGGTTTGAAGGGCGCGGGATTTCGGTCCCGCGCCCTTCTGCTTTCCGGGGACCGCGATGCTCTACTATGTGACGCTGGGTGCGAACGACGAGAAGAAGGCGCTCGCCTTCTACAAGGCGGTGCTCGCCCCGCTCGATATCGTGCCGATCGGCGACCATGGCGGCTTCGGCGAAAACGGCGGCGAGGCGTTCCTGTGGGTCGGCAAGCCGTTCGACGGCAAGCCCGCCACCTTCGGCAACGGCACGATGGTGGCCTTCCGCGCAAAGAGCCGTGCGGCGGTCGACGCCTTCCACGCCGCCTGCCTTGCCAACGGCGGCAGCGACGAGGGCGCGCCGGGATTGCGCAAATACGCGCCCGACTGGTACGGCGCCTACGCGCGCGATCCAGACGGCAACAAGCTCACGGCCGTTTTCCGGGGCTAGCGCCCCCGCGATTGGCGGGGTTGACGGGCGCGCTCGACCGACTACAGTCGGCGCCACGTGCGGCAACAGGGGCGCCTCGAAGCGCCGCCGCCCGTCCCGATCCTGACCGTCAGTGGCAGGCGTGGAATCCTGGGAGGAAACAGGTATGGCCGGAGTCTCCATTCGAGACGTGAAGAAGGCGTATGGCACCACGGCGGTGATCCATGGCGTCGATGTGGAAATCGCGGACGGCGAATTCGTGGTGCTGGTGGGGCCTTCGGGCTGCGGCAAGTCCACGCTGCTTCGCATGATCGCGGGCCTCGAGGAGATCACGGGCGGCGAGATCGCGATCGGGTCGCGCGTGGTCAACGACCTGCCGCCCAAGGAACGCGACGTGGCGATGGTGTTCCAGAACTACGCGCTCTACCCGCACATGACGGTCTACGACAACATGGCCTTCTCGCTCCTGCTGCGGAAGGCCGACAAGGCCGAGATCGAGTCGCGCGTGCAGCGCGCGGCCGAGATCCTCAATCTCAAGCCCTACCTCCAGCGCTACCCCAAGCAGCTTTCCGGCGGCCAGCGCCAGCGCGTGGCGATGGGCCGCGCGATCGTGCGCGACCCGCAGGTGTTCCTGTTCGACGAGCCGCTGTCGAACCTCGACGCCAAGCTGCGCGTGGCCATGCGCGCCGAGATCAAGGCGCTGCACCAGCGCCTCAAGACCACGACCGTCTACGTCACGCACGACCAGATCGAGGCGATGACGATGGCCGACCGCATCGTGGTCATGCATGACGGCATCGTGGAGCAGGTCGGCACGCCGCTCGACCTCTACGACAATCCGGCCAACGTGTTCGTGGCGGGCTTCATCGGCTCGCCGGCGATGAACTTCCTCGACGGCAAGGTTGTCGCGGCGGGCACGGTCGAGGTGGCGGGCGGCGTGAAGCTTGCCGCGGCGACGAAGGCCGCGGCGGGTGCGGCGGTGCGCGTGGGCATCCGGCCCGAGCATCTCGACCTTGCGGCCGACGGGCAGGGGATCGCCGCCACGGTCAAGGTCGTCGAGCCGACGGGTGCGGAAACGATGGTGCTGGCCGACATCGCCGGGATCGAGGCGATGGCCGTGTTCACCGAACGCCACGACTTCCGCCCCGGCGCCCGGATCAACCTCAAGCCGAAGGCGGGCCTCGTCCACGTGTTCGACCAGGCCTCCGGCAAGCGGGTCTGATCCGCAAAGCCGACAAGGGTCCGCCGCACGCGCGCCGCAATCGCGTGTAGAATCCCGGTCCTGGATGGCGAGTCGGGGCCGAACGACGCAAGGGCGGCGCGAGCCGCGTTTTGACCGCGAAAGCGGCGGGGACGACGCGCAAGGGGAAACCCTGCGCGCCGACCCCGACGCGCGCGCGCGCGTCTCGAAGGCTCCGGCGCGCGAGAAGCGCGCGAAGAAGACGAAGGCCCCGCGCCGGTCGGCCGGGTTGCTTGGCGCCGCGGCGGGGTTCGTGTTCCGCTGGGGGTTCGTGGCCGGAATCTGGGCGGGGATCGCCGCTGCCGCCGTGCTGGCGGTCTTCTGGTTCACGCTGCCGCCCATCGATGCCATCAACCGTTTCGAGCGCCGGCCGAGCCTCGTCTTCGTCGACGGCGGGGGCGAGACGGTCGCCACCTACGGCGATCTCTATGGCGGGCTCGTCAAGCTCGACGACATGCCGCCCTGGCTGCCCATGGCCGTGCTCGCGACCGAGGACAGGCGCTTCTACACGCACATGGGCATCGACCCGCAGGGGCTGGCGCGCGCCACGCTCGCCAACCTGCGCGCGGGCCGCGTCGTGCAGGGCGGCTCGACGATCACCCAGCAGCTCGCCAAGAACGTCTTCCTTTCGAGCGACCGCAGCTTCAAGCGCAAGATCCAGGAGATGCTGCTCGCCTTCCGGCTCGAGCACGCCTTCTCGAAGGACGAGATCCTCACGATCTACCTGAACCGCGTCTATCTGGGGGCGGGCACCTACGGCGTGGAAGCGGCCGCGCGCCGCTATTTCGGCAAGTCCGCGCGCGACGTGAACGCGCACGAGGCCGCGGTCATCGCCGGGCTCCTGAAGGCGCCGTCGCGCTATGCGCCCACCGCCTCGGTCGAGCGCGCGAAGGCCCGTGCGGGCGAGGTGCTCGACAACATGGTGGAGGCGGGCTTCATGACCGCCGCCCAGCGCGGCGCGGCCGCCCGCCTGCCGCTTGCCGCCGCCGGCGCCACCGTCGCCCAGCGCGGCAGCCGCTACTTCACCGACTGGCTGGCCGAGCAGGTGCAGGGTTTCGTGGGCTACCAGACGCAGGATCTGGTCGTCGTCACGACGATGAACCCGCGCCTGCAGCGCGTGGCGGAAGCCGCGCTCGACGACATCCTCGCGCGCGAGGGGCAGAAGGCCAGCGTCGAGCAGGGCGCCTTCGTGCTCATGCGCCCCGATGGCGCGGTCGAGGCGATGGTCGGCGGCCGCGACTATGCGAAAAGCGCCTTCAACCGCGCGGTCGACGCGCGCCGCCAGCCGGGCTCCGCCTTCAAGGCGTTCGTCTATCTCGCGGCGGCCGAACAGGGCCTGCGCCCGGACGAGAGCGTGGCCGACGGCCCGCTCCAGATCCAGAACTGGAAGCCGCGCAATTTCGACAGCAAGGTGTTCGGCGAGATCTCGGTGCGCGATGCCTTCGCGCGCTCGGTCAATACCTCGGCCGTGCGTATCGCCCAGCGCGCGGGCGTGGACGCCATCGTGCGCGAGGCGCGCACGCTCGGCATCTCCTCGCCGATCCCGCGCAACCTTTCCATCGCGCTGGGCACGGCCGACGTGAACCTGCTCGAACTCACCGGCGCCTATGCCGCCTTCGCCAACGGCGGCGACGGCGTGCTGCCCTACGCGATCGTCGAGATCCGCGATCCCGGCGGCCGCGTGCTCTACCGCCGGCAGGGCAGCGGGCCGGGCCGCGTGATCTCGCCGGGCGCGCTGTCGGTCATGCAGGACCTGCTGCAGGCCGTCGTGCGGCAGGGCACGGGCCGCGCCGCGGCGCTCGACCGGCCGGCGGGCGGCAAGACGGGCACGACGAACGACTATCGCGATGCGTGGTTCGTGGGCTTCACGGCCGACCATGTCGCGGGCGCGTGGTTCGGCAACGACGACGCGACCGAGATGGAGCGCACGACCGGCGGTTCGCTGCCCGCGCGCCTGTGGAAGGCCGTCATGATCGAGGCCGAGAAGGGCCTTCCCGCGCGCGCCCTGCCGGGCACCCAGCCGCCCGAGGAACAGGGCTGGTTTGCCCGTCTTTTGAGCAGCTTTCCGGCCGGCGGCGGGAACCCCGCACCGCAGGATGCCGCCCGGCCGGTGGCGCCGGCCGCGGGCAACTACGACTTCGCCAGCGACCCGATCCTGCGCGCCAATCAAAACCGCTGAGGCGGCAGGCCCGATTTTTGTGTAATTTATATCCTTGTTAAGGACCGCCGCCGTTTATTGCGCCCCGCCGGGCAGGTAGCCGCAGCGAAATCCGATCCGTCCCGCCCGGCCAGTCACGCGAACGCCGTTTCAAGCGCCGAACGCCTTCCGGGGGGACCGAACGATGAATGCGATTTCCGATCTTCTTTCGCGCCTGCGCATGGCCGGCAAGCTCGGTCTCATCTGCGTGCTTGCCGTTGTCGGCTTCGCGGCCGTGGGCGGGCTGCTCTGGTTCCAGGACCGCATCCTCGCCGAGGTCCGCGCGGTCGAGACGCAGGCCGTCGAGCGGCAGGCGACGCTGCTGCGCTTCGATTCCGAGATGCTGCAGCTCCGCCGTCACGAGAAGGACTTCCTGCTGCGCAAGGACACGCGCTTTTCCGACATGCACGCGAAATCGCTCGTCGACGCGCGCAAGACCGTCGACTCGCTGAAGGCCGGCGTCGCGGGCCAGCTTCCGGCGATGTACGCCACCCTCGAAAAGGAGTTCCAGACCTACAGCGCCGTGTTCGCCGACGTCGTGAAGACGCAGAAGGAGATCGGCCTCACCGCGGCCGACGGCAAGTGGTTCGAGATGCGAACGCGCGCCAAGGAGATCGAGGACGCGCTCGTGGCCCTGTCGCTCGATACGCTGACGGTCGACCTGCTGCAGATGCGCCGCAACGAGAAGGACTACATGCTGCGCGAGCAGCAGGCGGACTACGACCTGTTCGTGAAATCCGCCGCGAAGCTCGCCGACGCGATCCGCACGACCGCCCCCGCCGCGCGCGCCGCCGCCCTCCTCGATGCGCACAAGCGCTATGTCGCGTCGTTCGATTCGCTCGTGGAGTCGCTGCGCCACCGCGCGCAGGTCGTTCCGGGCACCAGCCGCGCCTATGCCGAGATCGACAAGATCATCGACCAGATCAAGCCCGCGGAGGCGGCACGGGCGGGCGAACGCGCGGCACTGGTCAACGCGCGTCTCGCGGGCCTTCGCACCACCACGGCCGTCGCGATCGTGCTGATCGCGGGCATCGTCGTGGTTCTGGCCATGCTCGTCGCCACGGCGACCGCGCGCCCGCTCGTGCGCATCACGGGCGAGATGACGAAGCTCAGCGAAGGCAACACCGAGATCTCGGTCGCCGCAACCGGCCGCGACGAGGTGGCCGACATGGCGCGCGCCCTGCTCGCGTTCCGCGACAACCTCGTGCGCCAGCGCGAGCTGGAGGCGCAGGCCAAGGCCCGCCAGCAGGCCGACCTCGCGCGGGCGGCGACGGTTTCCAGGCTCACGGCGGATTTCCGCGGCAGTGTCGCCGGGCTGATCCAGTCCTCCGGCCAGTCGGTCACGAGCCTGCAGGACACCGCGGGCGACCTCACGAAGATATCTTCCGACGCGCTGCAGCTTGCCGTGGCCGCGGCCTCGGGCGCCAACGAGGCATCCTCGAACGTGCAGACCGTCGCTTCGGCGACCGAGGAGCTCACCGCCTCGATCGGCGAGATCTCGCGCCAGCTCGCCAGCTCGACCGAGGCGGCGGGGCGTACCGCCACGCTCGCGCAGGACAGCGAGGAGCGCGTGCGCGAACTGAGCGACGTCGCCAAGAAGATCGACAGCGTGGTGACGCTCATCAACACCATCGCCGCGCAGACGAACCTGCTCGCCCTCAACGCAACGATCGAGGCCGCGCGCGCGGGCGAGGCCGGAAAGGGTTTCGCGGTCGTCGCCAACGAGGTGAAGACGCTTGCCTCGCAGACCGCGAAGGCGACGAGCGAGATCGCCACGCAGGTGCAGGCGATCCAGCAGCGCACCGACGGCGTGGTGGAGGCGATGACCGCCATCGGCGGGGCGGTGCGCGAGATCTCGCAGATGACGGCGGCCGTCTCGGCCGCGGTCGAGGAGCAGAGTGCCGCCACGCGCGAGATCGGGCGCAATGTCGAGCAGGCCGCGCAGGGCGTGGAAGAGACCAACCGCGCGATCAACGGCGTGCGCGACGCGGCCGAACGCACGGGCTCGAGCTCGGGTGTGGTGCTCGGCGCCTCGCGCGAGGTCTCCGACAAGAATGGCGAACTGAGCCGTGCGGTCGCCGCATTCCTCGACGCGGTGCAGGCGGCCTGACGTCGGCCAGCGGATTTCCTGCATAAGAATGTATACCTTGACGCCCCTGTGATTGTTCGTCATGTGTTCTTCCACCTTTGGATGTGGAGGAACACATGTTCGGCCGTCAGCAAAATCTTCTGGAGCGCAACCCGACCGGATTGAAGGCGCCGGGCGGCTGGTTCGATCTCGAGGACTGGGTCGGGCCCGGCCATCCCAGCGGGCGTGGCGACATCGCCAAGCTCGAAGGCATCCTCGCCAATAGCGGCGACTATTCGCTCGAGCGCACGCAGGGGCCGACCGGCTACTGGGGGCTCGCCCTCGATCAGGGCATCCGCGCGTACCAGAAGCGCAACGGCCTCGCCGTCGACGGCGTGCTGCGCCCCGGCGGGCCGACGATCCGGCACATGGAGAGCGCGCTGGGCGGCAGGCTCGAAGGCTATCTGCCGCCCACGCCCGACGACATCGACCGCCACCATGACGCGATCGGGACGGATGCCGGGGACGTGATCGCATGGCGCCGGCCGCGGGTCGACTTCCAGTCCGTGCCGTGCCTGCCGCAGATTGATCAGGAAGCCGACGCGTCCAACGCGCGCCTCGTGCGCGCGATGCTGCGCACCAACGACATCGACGGCTTCGCGCCGCTGATGAAGGACGCCATCGACCAGGGGGGCTTGCGCGCCTTCGCGGAGGTCGCGGACCTGACCGGGAAGCTCGATGCCGCACAGCCCGGCCTCGG
>JAEUKX010000018.1 GCA_016794025.1 Rhodospirillales bacterium
AGGTCGAGCGCGCGGCCCACCGTGTGGTCGACAATCTCGGCGATTGTCTTGGGTCTCGAATAGAAGGCCGGCACGGGCGGCAGGATGATCGCACCGATCTCGGTGGCCTGCGCCATCGCGCGCAGGTGCCCCAGATGCAGCGGCGTCTCGCGCGCGAGCAGCACGACGCGCCGGCGTTCCTTCAGCTGCACGTCGGCCGCGCGCGTGAGCAGGCCCGTCGTATTGCCGTAGGCGATCTCGGAAACCGAGCGCATGGAGCAGGGCGCCACGATCATGCCGAGCGTCCGGAACGAGCCCGAGGAAACCGCCGCCCCCAGATCGTCGGGCGAATGCACGACGTCGGCGAGCGCCGCGACCTTCTTGGCGGTCCAGTCGGTCTCGTAGGCGAGCGTCATCGCGGCGGTCTTCGTCATCACCAGATGCGTCTCGATGCCGGCCGCCTTCGCGGCCTCGAGCGTGCGCACGCCGTAGATGGCGCCCGAGGCGCCCGAGATGCCGACGATGAGGCGTTGCTTCGCCATGACGGGGGCGAGCCTAGCCCACGAAACGGTCGCGCGGATAGCCCTGCAGGTAGAGCAGGCCCGTCAGGTCGCAATGCTCGATGCGGATCGTCGCCTGCGCCGCCACGGCCGGCTTGGCGCGGAAGGCGACGCCGAAGCCCGCCCGGCCGAGCATGGCAAGGTCGTTGGCGCCGTCGCCCACGGCCAGCGTCGTCTCGATCGGCAGGTCGCGCGCCGCGGCAAGGCGCTCGAGCGCCTCGAGCTTCGCCTCGCGGCCCAGCACGGGCTCGGCCACCGTGCCCGCAAGATGCCCCTCGGCGATGTCGAGGATGTTCGAGCGGTCCTCGTCGAAGCCGAGGGCCGCGCGCACGCGCGCGGTGAAGTACGTGAAGCCGCCCGACACGATGGCCGTATAGGCGCCGTTCGCCTTCATCGTGGCGGCAAGCGTGGCCGCACCGGGCACGACGCGGATGCCGGCGGCCGCGCGCTCGAGGATCGAGACATGCTGGCCCTTGAGCAGGCCCACGCGCTCGGCCAGGGCGGCGCGGAAATCGAGCTCGCCGTTCATCGCCCGGCGCGTGATCGTCGCCACGCGCTCGCCGATGCCCAGCAGGTGCGCGATGTCGTCGAGCATCTCGTTCTCGATGAGCGTGGATTCCATGTCGGCCACGAGCAGGCGCTTGGCGCGGCCCTCGGAAGGCACGACGTTGGCATCGACCGGCGCCCCGCCCAGTTCCGCGCGCGCCATGTCGGCGATGCGCGCGGGCTCGCCGCCGGAAAACCCGATCTCGGCCGCCACGCCCGGCGCCAGCCATTTCGGCGCATGCGCGAGGCCGAACTCGGCGCCAAGGCTCGCGGCCAGATCGGCGAGCCTGCTATCGTCGAGAACGGGATTGGCGGGGTTCGCGGTGAGGACGAGGACGGGGTTCATGGGACGGCGACTATGGTGACGCGAGGCCGCGAAGGCAAGCGACGCGCGGTGATCGTCGCGGGGCCCACGGCGTCGGGCAAGTCGGCGCTGGCGATGGAAATCGCGCGCGAATTCGACGGCGTGGTGATCAACGCCGATTCCATGCAGGTCTATGCCGAGCTGCGCGTCCTGACCGCGCGGCCGACGAAGGAAGACGAGGCGGCCGTGCCGCACCGGCTCTACGGCGTGTGGCCCGCGCGCGAACACGGCACGGTGGGCCGCTGGCGCGCGGCGGCGCTGGCGGAGATCGACGCGGCGAACGATGCGGGCAAGCTCGCAATCGTGTGCGGCGGCACGGGCATGTATCTCAAGATCCTCGTCGAGGGCCTGTCGGCCGTGCCGCCCGTGCCCGAAGACGTGCGCGCCGAGGCACGCGCGAAACTGGCGGCTCTGGGCAATGAAGGCTTCCATGCCGATCTCGCGCGGCGCGATCCGGTGGCGGGGGCGAAGCTCCGGCCTGCCGACACGCAGCGCCTGCTGCGCGCATGGGAAGTCGTCGTTGCCACGGGCGTTCCGCTTTCCGCCCATCAGGCGGCCGATCCGCCCCGGCCCGCCGATTGGCCCACGCTGCTGCTGCTGCCGCCGCGCGGCCCGCAGGTCGCCGCCATCGATGCGCGCGCGGCGCGGATGGTGGAAGAGGGGGCGCTCGACGAGGTCCGCGGCCTGCTGGCGCAGGGGCTTTCGGATGAATTGCCGGCCATGCGGGCCCTGGGCGTGCGCGAGCTGGCCGCGCATATCTCGGGCAGTTGCGATTTGCCGAGTGCGGTCAAGGCGTTGCAGATCGCCACGCGCCAGTTTGCCAAGCGGCAGAACACCTGGTTCCGCGGACAGATGCAGAAAGCGCAGACCTTCCATACGAAATTTTCGGAAAGTCTGATGCCGGAAATTCGCACGTTTATTAAAGAAATCCGTTGACGCACTGCGGCAGGCGCTTCTATGTTCCGCGCCCACCGCAATTCCAACCGGAAAGGACCGGCCATGTCGACCGTGAGCGCCCCCGCCCAGACCCAGGACACCGCCCCGATCACGGGTGCGGAAATCGTCCTCAAGGCGCTGGTCGATCAGGGTGTCGAGGTCGTCTTCGGTTACCCCGGCGGCGCCGTCCTACCGATCTATGACGCGCTGTTCCAGCAGAACGCGCTGCGTCACATCCTGGTGCGTGCGGAAGCCGGCGCCGTGCATGCGGCCGAAGGCTATGCGCGCTCGACCGGCAAGGTGGGCGTGGTGCTCGTCACCTCGGGCCCCGGCGCCACGAACGCCGTCACCGGCCTTGTCGACGCGCTGATGGATTCGATCCCGATCGTGTGCCTCACGGGCCAGGTGCCCACGCACCTCATCGGCAACGACGCCTTCCAGGAAGCCGACACGACCGGAATCACGCGGCCCGCGACGAAGCACAACTATCTCGTCAAGGACATCAGGAACCTGTCGAAGGTGATGCACGAGGCCTTCCATGTCGCGCGCAGCGGCAGGCCGGGCCCCGTGGTGGTCGACCTGCCCAAGGACATCCTGATGGGCAAGAACGTCTACCAGCCCATGCCCGAGGCGAAGCACCCGACCTACAGCCCGCGCATGGAACCCGACGCGCGCGCCATCGCGCAGGCGGTCGACCTGATGCTGAAGGCGAAGAAGCCCGTGTTCTACGTGGGCGGCGGCGTCGTCAATGCCGGGCCCGACGCCTCGAAGACGCTGGTCGAGTTCGCGCGCCTGACGGGCTTCCCCGTGACGAACACGCTGATGGGGCTTGGCACCATGCCGGCCGCCGATCCGCTGTTCCTGGGCATGCTCGGCATGCACGGCACCTACGAGGCCAACCTCGCCATGCACGGCTGCGACGTGATGGTGAATATCGGCGCGCGCTTCGACGACCGCGTGACCGGGCGCCTCAACGCCTTCTCGCCGGGCTCGAAGAAGATCCACGCCGATATCGACCCCTCGTCGATCAACAAGAACGTGCGCGTCGACATCCCCATCGTGGGCGATGCCGGCAACGTGTTGCGCGCGATGTTGGCGGAATGGAAGAAGCGCGTCGCCGCAGGCGCCGTGCCGGAGAAGAAGGCGCTGGCCGACTGGTGGAAGCAGATCGAGACGTGGCGCAAGCGCGACTGCCTTGCCTATGTGAAGTCGGCCGACATCATCAAGCCGCAATACGCGCTCGAGCGCCTGCAGGCGATCACGGCGGGCCGCGAGGACGTGTTCGTGACGACCGAGGTGGGCCAGCACCAGATGTGGGCGGCCCAGTTCATGAAGTTCCAGAAGCCCAACCACTGGATGACCTCGGGCGGGCTCGGCACGATGGGCTACGGCCTGCCGGCGGCGATGGGCGTGCAGATCGCGCATCCCGACGCGCTCGTGATCGACGTGGCGGGCGAAGCCTCGACGCTCATGAACATCCAGGAGCTCTCCACAATCGTGCAGTACCGCCTGCCGGTGAAGGTGTTCATCCTCAACAACCAGTACATGGGAATGGTCCGCCAGTGGCAAGAGCTGCTGCACGGCTCGCGCTACTCGGAAAGCTACATGGACTCGCTGCCCGACTTCGTGAAGCTCGCGGAGGCGTTCGGCTGCGTGGGCCTGCGCGCCACGAAGACCGCCGAGGTCGACGCCGTCATCAACGAGATGATCGCGGTCAAGCGGCCCGTCGTCGTGGATATGTGCGTCGACCAGAAGGAGAAC
>JAEUKX010000031.1 GCA_016794025.1 Rhodospirillales bacterium
CGCCCCGCTCAAGGGCACGATCGGCGTTCCGGGCGACAAGTCGATCTCGCACCGCTCGCTGATGCTGGGCGGCCTCGCGGTGGGCGAGACGGTCGTCCACGGCCTGCTGGAGGGCGAGGACGTGCTGCGCACGGCCGCCGCCATGCGCGCGATGGGGGCCGAGATTTCCAAGGACGAGAAGACGGGGATCTGGCGCGCGCGCGGGCGCGGCGTGGGTGCCCTTGCCGAACCCGCCGACGTGCTCGACCTCGGCAACGCCGGAACCGGGGCCCGCCTGCTGATGGGCCTGATCGCGGCCCACCCCATCGTCGCCGTGTTCACGGGCGACGCCTCGCTGCGCCGCCGGCCGATGGGCCGCGTCACGCAGCCGCTGGAAAAGATGGGGGCGAAATTCGTCGCGCGCGGCCGGGCCGACGGCAAGGTGCTGCTGCCGCTGACCGTGATCGGCGCCAGCGACCCCATCGCCATCGAATACGCCGTCCCCGTCCCCTCGGCGCAGGTGAAGAGTGCCGTGCTGCTCGCCGGTCTCAACACGCCGGGCACGACGGTCGTGGTGGAAAAGGAAGCCACGCGCGACCACACCGAACTGATGTTCCGCCATTTCGGCGCCGACATCGACGTGACCGACACGGGCCACGGCACGCGCATCGCGCTGAAAGGCCAGCCCGAGCTGACGGGCCGCGAAGTGCGCGTGCCCGGCGATCCGTCGTCGGCGGCGTTCGCGCTCGTCGCGGGCCTGATCGTGCCCGGTTCGGAAGTGACGGTGCGCAACGTGGGTCTCAACGTGCGGCGCACCGGCCTTTACCAGACGCTGCGCGAGATGGGTGCGACGCTCGACATCGGCAACGCGTCCACGCAGGCGGGCGAGCCGGTCGGCGACATTTCCGTGCGCTTCACGAAGCTGAAGGGCGTGGACGTGCCGGCCGCACGCGCGCCCTCGATGATCGACGAGTACCCGATCCTCGCCGTCGCCGCGTCGTGCGCCAAGGGGCGCACGGTCATGCGCGGCCTCAACGAACTGCGTGTGAAAGAAAGCGACCGGCTTTCGGCCATCGCGCGCGGGCTTGCGGCGTGCGGCGTGTCGGCCACGATCGACGGCGACGACCTGATCGTCGAAGGCAACGACGGCCCGCCGCCCGGCATGGCGGCCGGTGCCGCCGGGATCGCCACGCATCTCGATCATCGCATCGCGATGAGCTTCCTCGTGATGGGCCTTGCCGCAGCCAAGCCGGTCACGGTCGACGATATCGGCGCCATCGCGACGAGCTTCCCCGGCTTCATCGATCTGGTGCGCGGGCTGGGCGGCCAGGTCGACGTCGCGCGATGATCGTCGCCCTCGACGGGCCGGCGGCGGCCGGCAAGGGCACGCTCGCCAAGCGGCTCGCCGCCCATTTCGGCGTGCCGCATCTCGACACCGGCGCCCTCTACCGGGCGGTCGCCTCGCGCTCGATGCGCACCGGCGAGACGCCAGAAGCCGCCGCCGCCACGTTCCGGATCGAGGATATGGACGCGCCGGACCTGCGCAGCGGGGCCGTCGGGGCGCATGCCTCGAAGGTGGCCGTGATCCCGGCCGTGCGCGCCGCCCTGTTGGAATTCCAGCGCAATTTCGCCCGCCGGCCGGGCGGGGCGGTGCTCGACGGGCGCGATATCGGCACGGTCGTCTGCCCGTGGCCGGAAACCGTGAAGATCTACGTGACCGCGAGCCCCGAGGCGCGCGCCAAGCGCCGATTTAATGAATTGCTCGCCCGCGGCGAAACCCCTATATATGCCGCCGTTTTCGCCGATCTGGCGGAACGCGACAGGCGGGACAGCGAACGTGCCGAAGCCCCCCTGAAGCCGGCTCCCGATGCCGACGTGCTCGACACGTCCGATCTCGATCCCGACGCAGCGTTCCGGATGGCTCTCGGCCTCATCTCGGCGAAGACACGCGGACGGGGATAGTCCCCGCCCCGCGAACTCCAGCCCCGGCGTCGGCCGAAGGCATTCCGCCTTACGGACGTCCGGCTGTTGTCACGAGAGAGGAACTATCTGAATGGCGAAGGCATCCAGTCTGGCCCGCGCGTCGAACGCGCCGGCGAGCGGCGAGAATTTTGCGGCTCTGCTCGAAGAGTCGCTCGGCGCAGGCGGTTCGTTCGACGGCCGCGTCGTCAAGGGCACGGTCATCTCGATCGAGGGCGATTTCGCCATCATCGACGTGGGCCTCAAGTCGGAAGGCCGCGTGGCCCTCAAGGAATTCGGCACGGCGGGCACGCCCGTCGAGCTCAAGGCCGGCGACACGGTCGACGTGTTCGTCGAGCGCATGGAAGACAAGCACGGCGAAGCCTCGCTGTCGCGCGACAAGGCGAAGCGCGAAGAAGCCTGGGGCGCGCTGGACAAGAACTTCAAGGACAACGCGCGCGTCACCGGCGTCATCTTCGGGCGCGTCAAGGGCGGCTTCACGGTCGATCTCGGCGGTGCGGTCGCGTTCCTTCCCGGCAGCCAGGTCGACATCCGCCCCGTGCGCGACATCACTCCGCTGATGGGCACGCCGCAGCCCTTCCAGATCCTCAAGATGGACCGCTCGCGCGGCAACATCGTCGTCTCGCGCCGCGCCGTGCTCGAAGAGACGCGCGCCGAACAGCGTTCGGAACTGGTCGCCTCGCTGAAGGAAGGCCAGGTGCTCGAAGGCGTCGTCAAGAACATCACGGACTACGGCGCGTTCGTCGATCTCGGCGGCGTGGACGGCCTGCTGCACGTCACCGACATCGCCTGGAAGCGCATAAACCATCCGTCGGAAGCGCTCTCGATCGGCCAGCACGTCAAGGTGCAGGTCATCCGCTTCAACGCCGAGACGCAGCGCATCTCGCTCGGCATGAAGCAGCTCGAGGCCGATCCGTGGGAAGGCGTTGCCGCCAAGTATCCGGCGAACGCCCGCTTCAAGGGTCGCGTGACCAACATCACGGACTACGGCGCGTTCGTCGAACTGGAGCCGGGCATCGAAGGCCTGGTCCACGTCTCGGAAATGAGCTGGACCAAGAAGAACGTCCACCCGGGCAAGATCGTCTCGACCTCGCAGGAAGTCGAAGTGATGGTGCTCGACGTCGACAGCGCCAAGCGCCGCATCTCGCTCGGCCTCAAGCAGTGCATGGACAACCCCTGGGACGTGTTCAAGACGAAGTTCCAGGCCGGCACCGAGCTGGAAGGCGAGGTCAAGAACATCACCGAGTTCGGCCTGTTCGTCGGCCTGCCCGGCGACATCGACGGCATGGTGCACCTGTCCGACATCGACTGGGAGAAGTCCGGCGAGGAGGCCATCAAGGCCTACAAGAAGGGCGACAAGGTCAAGGTCAAGGTGCTCGACGTCGACGTGGAGAAGGAACGCATCTCGCTGGGCATCAAGCAGCTCTCCAGCGATCCGTTCGAATCGGCCGTCTCGGGCTTCAAGAAGGGCGACGTCGTCACCGGCACGGTCTCGGCCGTGCAGGACAACGGCATCGAGCTGACGCTGGCCGAGGGCGTGACGGGGTTCATCCGCAAGTCGGACCTGAGCCGCGACCGCGCCGAGCAGCGCCCCGAGCGCTACGCCGTGGGCGAGAAGGTCGACGCCAAGATCACCCAGCTCGACCGCACGAGCCGCAAGATCCAGCTCTCGGTCAAGGCGCGCGAGATCGAGGAAGACAAGGAAGCCATGCAGCAGTTCGGGTCCTCGGACTCGGGCGCCTCGCTCGGCGACATCCTGGGTGCGGCCCTCAAGCGCAAGGCGGAGAAGGAGGGCGAGTAATCGCGCTTCCATCCTCGCCCAAAACGGACGAGGGGCGGGTCGAAAGACCCGCCCCTTTTTCTTTTCGAAACACAAGGTCGTCACCCCCGGGCTTGGCCCGGGGGTCCGCGATCTGAACGCCGTACTCCGCAATCGAAGTCGTGGATGCCCGGGTCACGCCCGGACATGACGAACAGGATTGGAGAATGGGGCGACGCTTGTTCGTATCGCCACACGGCCCTAGATTGTCGCCCGCATGGACGATCCCGAACTCCTCGCCGAACGCCGCCGGCTCAAGCGCTCGCGCAGCTTCTGGCGCACGGCCTGCGTGCTCGCCGTCGCCGGCGCCATCGCCTTCGTCGCCGGCCGCAGCGGCCTTGCCACGCGCTTCACGCCCTACGTGGCCGAACTCCGGCTCTCCGGCGTCATCGTCGACGACAGCGACCTCATCGAGGCGCTCGAGGATGCGATGGACCACGACGCCGCCAAGGCGCTGGTCGTGCGCATCGACAGCCCCGGCGGCACGGTCGTGGGCGGCGAGAGCTTCTTTCGCGCCGTGCGCAAGGTGGCCGAGGTCAAGCCCGTCGTCGCGGTGATGGGCGAGGTCGCGGCCTCGGGCGGCTACATGGTGGCTATCGCCGCCGACCATATCGTGGCGCGCGAGGGCACGATCACCGGCTCGATCGGCGTCATCCTGCAGACGACGGATGTCACGGGCCTGCTCGACAAGCTCGGCATCGGGGCCGAGGCCATCAAGTCCGCGCCGCTCAAGGCCGTGCCCTCCCCGCTCGAGCCGCTGACCGATGCCGGACGCGCCGCCACCAAGGCGCTGGTCGACGACATGTTCGACATGTTCGTGGGCATGGTGGCCGACCGGCGCGGGATGGGCCGCGCGCAGGCTCTGGCGCTGGCGGACGGACGGGTTTTCACGGGCCGGCAGGCCAAGGCCAACGGGCTGATCGACGCGCTGGGCGGCATCGATGAGGCGCGCGAATGGCTGGCCGGCAAGGGCGTCGCGGAGGGCCTTCCGCTCAAGGAAATAAGGGTCTGGAAGGACGAAGACCTGCTCGGCGGGGTCGTCCATGCGGCCGTCCGGGCGGCATTTGGAAAAACCTATCTGCCCGAAAGGCTTAGGCTTGACGGCCTCGTGGCCGTCTGGCACCCTGATCTCCGTTTCCGCTAACGATATCAAGCGCTAGGGGTGTTTGGCCAATGACCAAGTCCGAACTGATCTTGCGGCTGGCCGAGCTCAACCCGCATCTCTACCAGCGCGACGTCGAGCGGATCGTCACGACGGTGTTTGACGAAATCACGGCGGCACTGGCCCGCGGCCATCGCGTGGAACTGCGCGGTTTCGGCGCATTTTCGGTCAAGCGCCGGGGTGCGCGCACGGGCCGCAACCCGCGCACGGGTGCGGCGGTCGACGTTACAGAAAAATTCATCCCGTTCTTCAAGACGGGCAAGGAACTTCGCGAAAAGCTGAACGACGGCAACAAGTCGTCCGGCTGAGGCCGGGCGTGCGGGTCGTTTACTGGATATTCGCGGGACTGCTGGCCGCGCTGGCCGGCCTGTTCGCGCTCGCCAACCGCGCGGACGTGACGATCGATTTCTGGCCTGTCGGGCCCTCCTTCGCGATGCCTGTCTTCGTGGCGCTTGTCGGCGCGCTCTATCTTGGCTTCGCGCTGGGCGCCCTCGTCGCGTGGCTCGCACAAGGCCGCACGCGCCGCCGCGCGCGCGAGGCCGTGCGCCGCGCCGCCGCGCTTGAGCGCGAACTGGCGCAGGTGCGCGGCGCGGCCGTTGCGCCTGCGGCGCCATCCGCGCCCCCTGCCCCGGCCCTTCCGCCGGCCCCCCCGATCTAGCGGCCGCAATGCGCGCCCCCCCGTCCGGCGGCATGCGCGTCATCGGCGCAAGCGAAGTCGAGAACATCCTCGAACCCGTCCCGCTGGTGGAGGCGCTGCGCAACGCCTTCCGCAAGGGCGCCGAAGTGCCGCTGCGCCACCGCCACACGCTGGAGGTGCCGGGCGCCGATCCGGCCTCGCTGCTGCTGATGCCGGCCTGGCAGGCGGGCAAGTATTGCGGCGTCAAGATCGTGACGGTCTTCCCGTCGAACGGCGCGCAGGGGCTGCCCGCGGTGACGGCGAGCTATATCCTGCTGAGCGCCCGCACGGGCATGCCGCTGGCCTTCATCGACGGACACATGCTGACGCTGAAGCGCACGGCCGCCGCATCGGCGCTGGCGGCCAAGTACCTCTCGCGGCCCGACGCCGACAAGCTGCTGATGGTCGGGACAGGCGCACTGGCCCCGCACATGATCCTTGCCCATGCCAGCGTGCGGCCCATCCGCGAACTCGTCGTGTGGGGGCGCGATCCGAAGAAGGCCCAGGCGCTCGCCCGGAATTTCGACGGAAGACGCCTCAAGGCGCGCGCGGCGTCGAGCCTTGCCGAAGCCGTGGCCTGGGCCGACACGATCAGCTGCGCCACCCTGTCGAAGGAACCGCTGGTGCGCGGCGAATGGCTGCGGCCCGGCCAGCATGTCGACCTCGTGGGCGGGTTCACGCCGGACATGCGCGAGGCGGATGACGCCGCCATCGCCCGCGCGCGCGTCTATGTCGACACCTATGCCGGCGCGCTCAAGGAAGCGGGCGACATCGTCCAGCCGCTTGCCAACGGCACGATCGAGGAAAAGCAGATCGCCGGCGACCTGGCCGAGTTGTCGCAGGGGCGGGCGGCCGGGCGGTCGTTCCACAACCAGATCACGCTGTTCAAATCGGTCGGAACGGCCATCGAAGATCTTGCGGCCGCCGAGTACGTCTTCGAGGCCGGGCGGCGCTAGCATGCCCGCCCCCCGCAATTGGCCCTTGACGAACGTCCATTCCGCGCTTTGCGAGTCGCTGGGGACTTTGTTATAGTTAACCTCGGCGTGGTAGGTCCCGCGCGTGGTGCCATGGTCTTTCAATACGCAGCTCTTCTTCGACTTGTTCGACAAGAAGCAGCCGTCGAGAAACCCGAAGCCCCTCGCATCCGGGTCGCCTGCCGCAGGGGACAACGACGTCGGCAAGACGCGACAAGGCGAGGACGGTAGACATGCCTTCGGGTGACGGCAGCACGATGCGGGCCACGGTGAAGTGGTTCAACAGCGCCAAGGGATTCGGGTTCGTGACACCCTCAGACGGATCGCCCGAGGCTTTCCTCCATCTTTCGGCGCTGAAGCAGGCGGGCTACGAGTCCGTCGGCGAAGGCGCGAACGTGACGGTCGAGATCGGGTCCAGCCCGAAGGGCCGCCAGGTCTTGCGCGTACTCGAGGTCGACAACTCGACCGCCCAGCCCTCCGCACCGCGCCAGCGCACGCCCTATGGCGATCGCGGCGACCGCGGTGACCGCGGCGGCGATCGCGGCGGCTGGGGTGGCGGCGGCGGCGGTGACCGCGGCGGCTGGGGCGGCGGTGGCGGCGGCGGCGGTGACCGCGGCGGCTACCAGGCGCCCGTCGATCTTTCCAACGCCGAGAACATGGACGGCGTCGTGAAGTGGTTCTCCGGCCTCAAGGGCTACGGCTTCGTCCAGCCCAATGGCGGCGGCAAGGACGTGTTCGTGCATATCACGGTGCTGCGCAACGCCGGGCTGCAGAGCCTGGCGCCCGGCCAGCCCGTGCGCATGAAGGTCGTCACGGCCCGCAAGGGACCCGAGGCGGTCACGGTCGAACTGAACGGCCCCGTGGGGGCACCGCCGGCCTGATCCTTCAGGCTTCGCCGGAATCGGTGACGGCGCGGATCGGGGAACCGGTCCGCGCCGTCTTCGTTTCCGGCCGGGGCATTTCGGGCACCAGCGTTTCTATCCGCACACCGCCCGCGGCGCCCAGCGTCTGCGCACACCAGCCCCACGCGGCCTGCAGCGCGGTTTCGAACCCGAAGGGCGCGTTGACGAACACAAGGCCGCAACCAGAAAGCCGCCGCGGATCGTCGGCCGGATGCATCAGGAACTCGGCCAAGCTCACCCGCGCGATACGGCCGTCGGCAATCTCGCCAAGAAATGCGTCCGGCCCCGGCCTGTCCTTGACCGGATACCAGGCTGCGAAAACCCCGGTCGCGAAACGCCGCAGTCCCTGACGCAGCGCACGGGCAAGTGCCGCGAACTCGTCCTTGCGCTCGAACGGCGGGTCGATGAACACGAGGCCGCGCCGCTCGCGCGGCGGCAGCGCCGCCTTGACCGCCACGTAGCCGTCGCCCGCCCGGATCTCGATGCCCGGCTCGCGCGCGAACGTTCGGGCCAGCGTCTGCGCGTCTTCCTCATGCAGTTCGTTGGCAAGCAGCCGGTCGCCCGGCCGCAGCAGGCCGCGCACCAGCCGCGGGCTGCCGGGATACCAGCGCAAGGTTCCGTCGGGATTGAGCGCCCGGACCGCATCGAGATAGGGCGCCATTTCCGCCGGCGCATCGCTGCGCGCGAAAACGCGCGCGATGCCGTGCGTCCACTCGCCCGTGCGCATGGCCGGATCGGCAAGCAGGTCGTATTCGCCCAGCCCCGCATGCGTATCGAGCACGAAGAACGGCTTGGGCTTTTCGGCAAGCCGCGCCACGAGCAGGCACAAGGCGGCGTGCTTGACGACGTCGGCGAAATTTCCGGCGTGGAAGGCGTGGCGGTAGTTCATCGCGGGCCTGACACTAGCCGCTCCGGCAAGGCCGCCGCGAATGGACAAACCGGGAACAGGGCGCTTGCGCTTGCCGGGGAGTCGCCCCCTCGCATACCTTGGGCGCTGCATGTCGTCGTCGATCCAGACCAAAATCGGGGCCCTCCTCGAGCTTGCGCAGGCAAGCCGCGGGAGCGCGCGCGCCAAGATCGGCAACGAGCTGGGGGAAATCCTGGCCGACGAGCCGGCCGCGCTCGACAAGGGCGAGTTCGAGATTGCCGCCGACATCGTCCGGGCGCTCATCCGCGAGACCGAGGCGGATATCCGCCGCCGGCTGGCCGAGCGCCTGGCCGAGACACCCGATGCGCCGCGCGAGCTGGTGGTGGCGCTGGCCAACGACGAGATCGCGATCGCGCGCCCGTTGCTGACGATGAGCGCCGCGCTTGCCGATGCCGACCTGGTCGAGATCATCCGCCAGCGCGGCCAGGCGCACCGGCTTGCGATCGCCAACCGCACGGACGTGAGCGAAACGGTCTCGGCCGCCCTCGTCGAGGCGGGCGATGCCGACGTCATGGAGGAGCTGCTCGCCAACCGGTCGGCGCGCATCGCCGAGGCGACGTTCGCCTATCTTTCCGACCTCGCGCGCGAGCGCGAGCGCCTGCAGCGCCCGCTCGTGGCGCGCGAGGATCTTCCCGGCGACGTCGCCGCGCGCCTCTATGGCTGGGTCGCGGCCGACCTCAAGCGGCAGATCCGCGAGCGCTACGCCTTCGATCCCGCCTCGTCGAACTGGGCGCCTGGCTGGGAAGGCTCGGTCGACTGGGCCGTTGACGACGCCGCGCAAGGGGCTGCCGCCGACCACGGCGCGGCGATGGACTGGGGCTCGTCGGCCGACCGGCTCGCCGACACGATCAAGGCCGAACGCCTCAACGACCCGGCCATCCTCGTGCGCACGCTGCGGCAGGGCCACGTCTCGCTGTTCGAGGCGCTGTTCGCGCGCTTTGCCGAACTGCCGATGAAGACCGCGCGGCGCATCCTCTATCAGGCCGACGGCCGCGCGCTCTCGGTCGCCGCCCGCGCACTGGGCATGGAACGCGCTCACTATCTGGCCCTCGCACAGCTCCTGCGCCGCACGTCGGCAAGCGAAGGCCGCCTGATGCCCGTCGACCCCGAGAAGGGCGAAGAGGGCGCGCCCGCCGAAGCGGCGGCACTCTTCGACCGCATCGGTCTGCCCGAGGCGCTGGACGTGTTGACGCGCTGGCGCGCCAAGCCGCCCGCGCCGGCCGGGTCGCGCGATCTGCCCTGGGCGCGCCGAGTTGAACAGCCGCGCCCCGCCGGATAGAGTTTACCACCTCACGCAAACCGACGAATCGACGGCACACGAAGGTACCGAGACAAACACGGCATGGATCCCAAGGCCACCGAAGCAAGCGACGAGGAAGCGCTCCTGGCGGAACTGTCCCGGGTCAAGAAATCCGAGGACATCCAGTTCCGTTACGGCGTGATCGTGGCCATGAACTCGCCTGCCTGGTTCAGCCGCCGGCGCGAGAATTTCCAGCAGATCATCGACGCGCTGCGCAAGCTGCTCGGCCAGTCCGACAGCGGCGTGTTCGCCATGCACAACTACAACATCGTGCTGCTGTTCCGCCGCGACCACCGCTACCATCTCGAGAATTTCGACTCCGACCTCAAGACGATCCTGCGTCAGCACGCCTCGGCCGCCGGCCTCGAGGAGGGCCAGGCGCAGGACGCCTACGAGCTTTTCGCGTTCAAGGACCAGTTCGCCGACTTCGAAGGCATCGTCACCAAGATCGTCGACGACTACCGCTCGTTCCAGGAGCGCCGCGCGCGCCTCCTGAACAAGGCGGGCACGGCGATGACGACCGCGCAGGGCCAGCCGCTGACGCCCGCCTCGCTCGCCAAGCTCGAGGACCTGCTGCGCAAGGCCGACATCACCGGCTTCCTCAAGAGCCAGATCTGCTGCGCGGTCGCGCCGCGCGAACCGCTGCGCCCCTTCTTCCGCGAGGTCTATGTCGGCGTCAGCGACCTGCGCCAGATGGTGGCGCCGCGCAACGACCTGCGCATGGTGAAGCCGCTGTTCCAGCAGCTCACCCGCACGATGGACCAGCGCGTGCTGCGCGCGATGTTCGACGGCTTCGTTACCCGCCAGTCGGGCAACGTGTCGCTGAACCTGAACATCCAGACGATCATGAGCGCGGCGTTCCGCGAGTTCGACACGCGCATCGCCAACTTCATCCCGAAATCGCAGATCATCATCGAGATTCCGCGTTTCGACGTGTTCTGGGACTTCGCGGAATACCTGACGGCGTGCGAGTTCCTGCGCAACGCCGGCTATCGCGTGCTGCTCGACCACATCACGCTCGACGTGCTGGCGATGTTCGCGCGGTCCGAGATGGGCGCCGACTTCATCAAGGTGATGTTCCGGCCCGAACGCCCCAACGAATGGCGCGAGCCGGGCGTGGCCGAGAAGGTCGCGGCCGCCGAAGCGGGGCGCATCATCATGGCCCACTGCGAGACGGCCGAGGCGCTGGAACTGGGCCAGGCGGCGGGAATCCGGCTGTTCCAGGGATTCCACATCGACAACATGCTGCGCGATCCCAACCGGAAGATCGCCTGATCCATTAGCGAGTTTTATTCGCGGGCGCGGGCGCTCACACCTTCGCGCCGACGGGTGCGGGGCCGACATTGCGGCGCAGGAGATCGTCGAAATAGGCGATCGTCTTCTTGAGGCCCTCGTCGAGCTGGATCGTCGGCTGCCAGCCGAGGATATCCTTGGCCTTCGTGATGTCGGGCTTGCGCTGCATGGGATCGTCGGCAGGCAGCGGACGCTTCACGAGCTTCGACTTGGCGCCCGTCAGCGCAATGACGCGCTCGGCCAGCTGGCGGATCGTGAATTCGTTGGGATTGCCCAGATTGATCGGGCCGGTGACGGCGTCGGGGCTGTCCATCAGGCGGATGAAGCCTTCGATCAGGTCGTCGACATAGCAGAAGCTGCGCGTCTGCGAGCCCTCGCCGTAGATCGTGATGTCCTGGCCCTTCAGGGCCTGGACGATGAAATTCGACACCACGCGCCCGTCGTTGGGATGCATGCGCGGGCCGTAGGTATTGAAGATGCGCGCCACCTTGATCTTGAGGCCGTGCTGGCGGTGATAGTCGAAGAACAGCGTCTCCGCGCAGCGCTTGCCCTCGTCGTAGCAGGCGCGCGGGCCGATCGGGTTGACGTTGCCGCGGTATTCCTCGGGCTGCGGATGCACTTCCGGATCGCCGTACACTTCCGAGGTCGACGACTGGAAGATCTTCGCCTTCACGCGCTTGGCGAGGCCAAGCATGTTGATGGCCCCGTGCACGGAGGTCTTCGTCGTCTGCACGGGGTCGAACTGGTAGTGGATGGGCGATGCCGGGCAGGCGAGGTTGTAGATCTCGTCCACCTCGACGAACAGCGGGAACGTCACGTCGTGGCGCATCACCTCGAAGTTCGACTTGCCGAGCAGGTGCGCGATGTTGTCCTTGGCGCCGGTGAAGTAGTTGTCCACGCACAGCACGTCGTGCCCTGCCGCCACGAGCCGTTCGCACAGGTGCGAACCGAGGAAGCCGGCACCGCCGGTGACGAGGATACGCTTGCGCAACGACATGTTCCCGGAACCTTTCCGTGCTCGCGAGGGCGGCCCCGAATATCAGGCCCCATCGCCGGACACAACGCCCCAATGGGCGCGCAATTCCCGCCCTATGCGGCCTCGCGCACGAGACTGACCAGCGGCTCGAGCCCCGGCTCGACCGGCGCGCCCTCGCGGATCGCGCGCACGATGGCGGGCACGGGCCCGTCGAGGCGGGCGGTGTCCATCAGGACGCTGGAAAGCTCGCGTTCGGGCCTGGGCTGGAGGCCCGCCGGCAGCACGCCCGGCCCCAGTTTCAGCAGCATTCCGGCCAGGGCCGCCCGCTCGACATCCTCCCCGCCGATGCCTCGACTGGCCGCAAGCGTGGTGATACGCGCGGCGGCCCGCCGCGCCTGGGCGGCGCCGACAGGATCGCGCTTGTCGGCCAGCGCCAGCAGTGTGCGCGCCAGCCGTCGCACGGCGTCCTCCGGGTCGGGCCCGGCGGCATTGGCGGCGGCAAACGGAACGTTGACGAGCGGGCCCGGCGCCATACCGGCCGGCCGCGGCCGGCGCGCCACACGGACCACATGTTCCTCGTAGGGCTGGTCGGCCTCGCGCTTGCGTTCGAACGCCGCGCGCAGGCGCACGGCAAGCGCAACCCCGGCCGCCACGACCATGCCCCAAGCCAGCAGGTTGAGGTCGATTTCGGTCAGCTCCATCGTTGGAAATGCTACACCCCCCTCGCCCGTTTTGTCCCGAGATCGACTTTGATTCCCGAGACGGGGTGGCTTATGCTCGCGCAGCTTCAGATGCCCGCAGGCCTTGGGCAACAGACTGAAATGAAACGAAAAAACAACGTCGTCGCCGCCGATCTGCAGACCTTGGTGCTGGGGGCCCTGCGGGTTGCCGATGTCGGCGTGATCGCGCTCGCCGCCTGGGTCGCCTACTGGGCCCGCCACGACAGCTGGGCCATCCCCGACCTCTACCTGATCGCCATCCTCGCCGCGATGGGGCTGGCCGCGAACTATTTCCAGATCGCACGGCTCTACGTGTTCGAGAACCTGTCGCGTCTCGCAAGCCAGTTCGGCAAGCTCGCCGCCGCATGGACCGGCGTGATGGCGAGCCTCATCGCGCTTGCCTATTTCACGCAGACCTCCGTCGCCTTCAGCCGCGCCTTCGCGCTGGGCTGGCTGGCGCTCGGGTTCGGCGCGCTCATCCTCGTGCGGCTGACGATGCTCGTGCAGATCGACCGCTGGCGCCAGCAGGGACGGCTGGCGATGAACGTGGCCGTCATCGGCGCCGGCGAGATGGGGCGCGCGTTCCTTCGCCATCTGGCCGACGTGCGCACGCAGGAATACCGGATCGTCGGCGTCTATGACGACCGGCGCGAACGCCTGCCGGAGGCGATCGAGGGCCAGCCCGTCGCCGGCACGGTCGACGACCTCATCGCCTACTGCAAGCGCAATCCGGTCGACGAGATCGTGATCGCGCTCCCCTGGCAGGCCTCGGCCGACCTGCAGGAGCTCATCAAGAAGCTGAAGGTGGTGCCGGTCGACGTGAAACTGTGCCCGGACTATATCGGCACCTACCTGCCCGCCCGCGGCTTCCATGCGATCGCCGGCATCCCGATGCTCTCGGTGCTCGAGCGGCCGCTGTCGGGCTGGAGCCTGGTGCTGAAGGCGCTCGAGGACCGCATCCTTGCCGCGATCCTGCTCGTCGTGCTTTCGCCGCTGCTGCTGGCCGTGGCGCTGGCCGTCAAGCTCGACAGCCCCGGCCCCGCACTCTTCCGCCAGCGCCGCTACGGGTTCGCGAACAACGAGATCGTCGTCTACAAGTTCCGCACGATGTACCACCAGCGTGCCGAGGAGCCGAGCGTCCCGCAGGCGACGAAGGACGATCCGCGCGTCACGCGCGTGGGACGCTTCCTGCGCCGCTCGTCGCTCGACGAGTTCCCGCAGCTCCTGAACGTTCTGTTCGGCGACATGTCCCTTGTGGGTCCGCGCCCCCACGCAGTCGCCCACAACGAGCAGTACGCCAAGATCATCGACGACTATCTCGCCCGTCACCGCGTGAAGCCGGGCATGACCGGCTGGGCGCAGGTCAACGGCCTGCGCGGCGAGACCGACACGCCCGAGAAGATGCGCCGGCGCGTGCAGTTCGATCTTTACTACATCGACAACTGGTCGCTGCTGTTCGACCTGAAGATCCTGGCGCTGACGCCCATTGCCATCCTCGGCAAGGAGAACGCCTACTAGCGCTGGCGCCGGTAAACGGCCCAGTCGTCTTCCTGGGCGACCTTGTGCCAGCCGTGCGCCGCCGGATCCGTGCCGAGATACGTCTCGACATACCAGGTCGAATCGACGAACCAGCCGATGCCGCGCGCGTCGAGATACTCCCACATCCGCCCGCGCCATTTCAGCGCCTCGGGATTCACCTTGCCGTCGACATTGACGACTCGCGCGCGCTTGAAGCCGAGCGTTCCGGACTGGCCGGCGGCAACCATGTCCGCCTCGGGGACATACTTTTCGGCAAGCGCCACCTGGATGTCGTTGGCGGCGTGACCGAAAATGCCCTCGCCGCGCCATGCGAAAGCGAGGAGCACCGCCGCAAGCACCGCAGTCGCCAGCACCACCCCGGTCGCAAGGCGGGGTGCAACGCGCGCCGCCAGCACGGGCACATAGACGAACGCAAGCAGCGAAAGCGGCGCGAAATAGCGCACGTAGAACCAGTAGGCGAAAAATTCGAGCCAGTAATATGTCGCGAGCGCGGCACACGTCGCCAAGAGGATCGCCGCGAAGCCCGCGCGCTCGCGGTCGAGCGCCGAAAGCCCGCCCGACCGGCGCGCCTGCATGGCCATGAACCCGACGCCGGCAAGAACGGCAAGGCGCAGCGCCTCTGTCCACCAGGCTTCATGGGCGCCCGCGAAGACCCACGGGACCGCGACGCTCACAAGGGCCCAGACTGCCTGCTCCGCACGCTCGGCGGAGAACGCGAACGCCTGCTGCGCGAAGCCCGAGGTCGGCATCGGATGGCCGAAGACCAGCGCGTTGTAGAGCCACCACGGCGCCGAGACGAGGACAGCAATGCCGCCCACGACAAAGCAGATGCCGATTGCCGCGCGCAGATCCGTCCGGCCACGCCAGAGCTCGGCCGCGCAGAACGCGGCGACGAACACCGCCGCGTCGATGCGCGCGAGCACCAATGCGCCGAGAAGTGCGCCCATCGCCGCCCGCCCGCCGAAATGCGTGCGCCAGCCGGTCGCATAGAAGCGCCACGCGGCGGCATAGAGCGCCATCTGCAGCACCGTCTCGAGGCCGTTGTAGAAGTCGTTGAATGCCTTGGGTGCCGCAAGATAGCCGACCAGCGCCAACGCACCGGCGAGGCTGCGCGGCCCCGCCGCACCGCCGACCGCGTCGCGCGCGATCCCGGCCACGAGCAGCGCGCCGGTGCCATGGACGATCGCCGCAAGCAGCAGGACAAGCCGCAGGCCGCCCTCCTCCGATCCGCCGGCAAGCGCGAAAGCTCCGGCTTCGAGAAACGTGAAGAGCGGCTGGAACCCGTTCGTCCAGGTCGTGCCGTCGATCGTGATCCCGAGCCCGCGGCCGATGCTGCGCGCGACCGAGAGCGCGTACCAGCCGTCCTCGACGATCGGCATGTCGAACAGCGCAACCGGATCGCGCAGCGCGAGGCTTGCAAAGAGCAGCCACAGTGCCCCGCCGGCGGCGGCGAGCAGGCGGACGCGAAACGTCATGTCCGTGCCGTCAGCTGTTCTCGCGCGGCGCGTGCTTGGCGAGGATGCGCTGGAGCGTGCGGCGGTGCATGTTGAGCCGACGGGCCGTCTCCGACACGTTGCGGTCGCACTGCTCGAAAACGCGCTGGATATGCTCCCAGCGTACCCGGTCGGCCGACATCGGATGCTCGGGCGGCGCGGGCAGTGCACGATCGACGGCCTGGAGGGCCGCATCGATCGCGTCGGCGTCCGACGGCTTGGGCAGGTAGTCGACCGCCCCGGCCTTGATCGCGGCGACCGACGTGGCGATGTTGCCGTACCCGGTCAGGATCACGATGCGTGCGTCGGGCGCCAGTTCGCGGATGCGCGGCACGAGGTCGAGCCCCGATCCGTCGCCAAGCTTGAGGTCGACGACGGCGAACTCGGGCGCGTGCGTCTCAATCGCGGCACTGGCCGCCGCCATCGATTCGGCCATCGTCACGACATAGCCGCGCCGTTCCATCGCGCGCGCCAGCCGAAGGCGGAACGCCTCGTCGTCCTCGACGATCAGAAGGTGCCTGGCTCCGGCGTCGATCTCGCTCATTTGCGCTGTCCGCTCCTTGCCTCGGGGAAGCCCCGGCGGGGCCATACCACGGCCACGCGCGCACCGCCACCGGCCGCATTCGTGCATGTCACGGCACCGCCCGATCGGGCCAGCAGCGTCGTGGCAATGAAGATCCCGAGCCCCATATGGTCGCCTTCCTCGCGGCGGGTCGAAATATAGGGTTCCCCCAGCCGGTCGAGGATTTCCGGTGCAAATCCGGGTCCGTCGTCGGTGACCTCGACGCCGACCGAGCCGGTGTCCGACCAGACCCGGACGACGACCTTCTCGCGCGCGAACTGGCAGGCGTTCTCGATGAGGGTACCGAGCGCCTGGACAAGCTCGGGCGCGCGCGTCGTCGGCGGGTCGTAGCCGTCCGCAAACCCGGTGACGATCTCGGGCGCGATGCCGCCGCGCGCATAGCGCGCCGCAATCTCGCGAAGCAGCACGGAAAGCCGCGGCTGCGGGAACGGGTCGCCCTCCGGCCCGCCACCTTCCGGCTTGGCGGCCAGACGCGCGAGGATGTCCCGGCAGCGCATCGCCTCCTTCAGCAGCAGTTCGGCATCCTCGCGCACGGGACCGGCGGGCGCGTCCTTCGCCAGTTCCTTTGCGACCAGTGCGATGGTGGCAAGCGGCGTGCCCAGCTCGTGTGCGGCGGCGGCGGCAAGTCCGCCGACGGCTGCCATCCGGTTCTCGCGCGCCAGTGCCGCCTGTGCCGCCGACAGGGCATCCGACATCTGCCGCGCCTCGCCGGCAAGCCGGCCGACATAGGCGGCAACGAACACCACCGTCAGCGCCAGCGCCAGCCACAGGCCGAAGGCAAGGACCGGCGGCAGGCCCGCCGCGACGGCCGGCCCCGGCAGCGGATCGTGCCAGACGCCGAGCAGGCCCGCCGCGAGCACGGCAAGAATGGCCAGGACCACCGTCGAACCGCGGGTGAGCGAGCTCGCCGCCACGGCGACCGGCGCCACGAGCAGCACGGCGAACGGATTGGTGAGCCCGCCCGTGAAATAGAGGAGCGTCGCCAGCTGGAGGATGTCGTAGCCGAGCACGGCGCCCGCCGCCCGATTGTCGAGCCGGCCGGCCGGCGGCCGGTCGAGCATCAGTACGGCATTGAGAACCGCCGAAACCCCGACCGCCCCCAGCGTGGCCGCGAGCGCGAAGTCGTGGCCAAGCCCGAAATAGACAAAAAGGATTGCGGTCGCCTGCCCTGCCACCGCGAACCAGCGGACGGCCACCAGCGTGCGCAGGCGCACGCGTCCGACGAGCGGTGCGCGGGCAGTGGTTTCGGCGAAGGCTTGAACGAACGGCGACATGGCTCCCGTCGGGCGGTATCCGGCGAAGCGCTCCGCGCTGGCAACTGCGGCCGGAACGCGCCATATATCACCCCGTGATGGAAGACGCGATACGGGTCGACGGCCTGACGAAGCGGTTCCGTGCCGAAGGCCCGCCCGCCGTCGACGCGATCTCCTTTGTCGTTCCGCGCGGGCGGATCGTGGGCCTGCTGGGCGGCAACGGCGCGGGGAAGACCACCACGATCTCGATGCTGCTGGGGATTCTCGTTCCGTCAGCGGGGGAAATCCGCATCCTCGGCCACGACATGCTCCGCCACCGGTTCCGCGCGCTGCCGTTCCTCAATTTCTCCTCGCCTTATGTCGACCTGCCGGGACGCCTGACGGTGCGCGAGAACCTCACGGTCTTCGGCGGTCTCTACGGCGTGGCCAACCTGCGCGCGCGCATCGACGAGCTGGCGGGCGAGCTCGACCTTACCGCCATCCTCGATCGCAAGACGGGCTCGCTCTCCTCGGGCCAGAAGACGCGCGCAGCCCTCGCCAAGGCGCTCGTCAATCGGCCCGAACTACTGCTCCTCGACGAGCCCACCGCCAGCCTCGATCCCGACACGGCCGACCGCGTGCGCGGCCATCTCGAGAGCTACGCGAAGAAGACCCACGCCTCGATCCTGCTCGCCTCGCACAACATGGGCGAGGTCGAGCGGCTGTGCGCCGACGTGCTGATGATGAAGGGCGGGCGGATCGTCGACCGCGGCGCGCCGGACGAGCTCATCCGGCGCTACGGACGCGTGAACATGGAGGAGGTCTTCCTCGACATCGCGCGCGGCACCGGCAGCGGCGACAGCGAGGCGGCGCAATGACCGGTTCGCTCGGGCGCATCGGCGCCATGCTGAAGCGCCACATGTTCCTCTTCCGCGGTTCGTGGACGCGCGTCTTCGACCTCATGTACTGGCCGATGCTCCAGATGCTGCTCTGGGGCTTCATGACGGTCTATCTGAACCAGCATTCCAGCTGGTTCGCCAATGCGGCCGGCGTGCTGATCGGCTCGGTCCTGCTGTGGGACGTGCTCGTGCGCTCGCAGTTCGGTTTCACCTTCTCGCTGCTCGAGGAGATGTGGTCGCGCAACCTCGCCAACCTGTTCGTCTCGCCGCTGCGCCCGGTCGAGTTCGGCATCTCGCTGATGGTGATGGGCGTCGTCCGCTCGCTCATCGGGATCGTGCCGGCGGCCCTGCTCGCGATCCCGATGTTCCGGTATTCGGTGTTCGAGATGGGGCTGCCGCTGGTCGCCTACTGGCTGCTCCTGCTTGGATTCGGCTGGGCGGCCGGGCTCCTCATCGCGTCGCTTCTGTTCCGCTTCGGGCTCGCGGCCGAATCCTATGCCTGGGCGCTGGTCTTCGTGCTCCAGCCGGTGTCCGGCGTCTGGTACCCGGTCGACACGCTGCCGGTCTGGCTCCGGCCGCTGGCCTGGGTGCTGCCCTCGACGCACGTCTTCGAAGGCATGCGCGCGGTCGTCTATGACGGTCGGTTCCGCTGGGACCTGCTCGCCTCCGCGGCCGTGCTCGATGCCGTCTATATCGGCCTGGGTTTCGCGGCGTTCCTCTACGCGTTCTCGCGCGCGCGCGTGCGCGGCCAGCTTCTCCAGTCGAGCGAATAGCTCAGCGCCCGGCCAGCGCCTTCGCGTGGCGGCGGAACAGGCGCGCAAGCGCGTCGGCCACACCGCGCACCAGCGCCACGCGGCGCATGTCGCGATGGACGATCAGGTACATGTCCTCGAGAAGCTCGGGGATCGGCTCGCCGATGCGCACGAGGCGCGCATCGCCATCGCCCAGATGACAGGGCAGCAGCGTGGCGCCGAGCCCGTCGACCGCCGCCTGATGGCGCAGGACCGTCTCCGAAACGCGAAGGACGGTGCGCACGCGCGGCGCGATGTCGGCCGAGAATTTCGCCTGCGGCGAGGTTTCCGATCCCGTCTCCCGCGCGATGAAATCAAGCCCGTCGACGCCGTCGGAAGGCCGGCGGCGCCGCGCCGCGAGATAGCCGTGCGAGGCATAGAGTGCATTGGCGACGACCGCGACCTTGCGGCCGGCGAGATCGGGGGCATCGGGCAGGTCGAGCATGCGCAGGGCGATATCCGCCTCGCGCCGGGCAAGGTTGACCGGCTTGCGCGTGGGCGTGAGTGTCAGCAGCACGTCGCCCGCCTCGCGTTTCAGCGCGGGCATGTGGCGCACGAGGAACCATGCGATCGAGTTGACGGAACTGATGACGACGGGCCGGCGCGCGGGCGCACGCGCGATCTGGGCGCGGCGCTCGAGCGTGACGGCGCCGGCCTCCATCGCACGCGCGCCTTCGAGCGCCTCGCGGCCCAGACCCGTGAGACGCAGCGCATTCGGCAGCCGGTCGAACAGCGGTGCGCCCAGATGCCTCTCGAGCGCCTTCACATGTCGGCCGAGCGTCGCCTCGCTGAGCTTCGTGGCGCGCGCGGCCTTGGCGAAGCTGCCGGCGTCGGCGACGGCGAGAAAGGCGCGGATATCGTCCCAGGGGGCGGCAGTCATCCCCCGGATCGTCGCCCGATCCGCGCAAGAAGGGAAGCGAGGTTCGGCAAGCGAAGCGGCAGTGCCTCGCCTATACGGGGCAACCGCTGGCCGCGGGCGGGAAGTCCGAGATCGATGAACGGAGCGAATTTCATGGCACGGCGAAGCTAGCCCGGCCGGGCCTCCGCGCGAGCGGGCCGAAGCGGCGATGGCACCCCCGCAAGGTCGGGGGGCTAGGCTTTTCCCGCCACGCCCGCGTCGGCAAAGGTCGCCATGCCGTTGTGGCAGGCGAGCGCCGCGCGCACGACGGCGATGGCAAGTGCGGCCCCCGACGCCTCGCCCAGCCGCATGCCGAAATCGAACAAAGGCCTGCGGCCAAGCCGGTCGAGCAGGCGGCGGTGGCCCGGTTCGGCCGACATGTGTGCGACCTGGCAGTGATCGAGCCCGCGCGGATCAAGCGCGTGGACGATGGCGCCGGCAACCGTGCAGGCAAAGCCGTCAAGCAGGACCGGCACGCGGGCAAGCCGCGCGGCCAGGACGGCGCCGACGATCGCGGCCAGTTCATAGCCGCCCACGCGCGCCAGCACGTCGAGCGGCGCACGCTTCTCGGCGAAGTGCAGCCTTGCCGCAAGATCGACCGCGTCCTTCTTGCGGGCCATCGCCTCGCCGGCCACGCCCGTACCAGGCCCGACCCAGTCTTCCGCCGATCCGCCAAAAAGCCCCACGCACAGCGCCGAGGCCGATGTCGTATTCGCAATCCCCATCTCGCCAAGGCACAGAAGGTCGATTCCCGGCTCGACCGCCATCATTCCGTAGGCGATGGCGCGCGCGCATTCGCCCTCGTCCATCGCAGGGCCGGCGGCGAAATCCGCCGTGGGCTTTTCCAGTGCCATCTCGTAGACGCGCAATTCGGCGTCGAAGGCGGTGCAGAGCTGATTCACCGCGGCGCCGCCGGCGACGAAATTCTGCACCATCTGGGCCGTCACTTCGGCCGGGTAGGCGGAAACGCCGCGCGCCGCAATCCCGTGATTGGCCGCAAAGACGGCCACCCGAGGCCGGTTGATGCGGGCCGGATGGGCCGCCTGCCAGGTCGACATCCAGCCGGCGATCTCCTCGAGCCGCCCGAGGGCACCACCGGGCTTCGTAAGCTGGGCCTCGCGCGCGGCGGCCTTTGTGGCCGAATCGAGGTCCGGCCCCGGCAGTTCGGGGACGAGGGCGAGGATCTCGGCGAAGGAAGCGACGGGTTCTGGCATGGGGACGGCTTTCCGGGCTGGCGTTGGTCGCCGTGGCGTCCTATCTTCCCGCGCCCTTCTCCGCAAGCCTGCGAATATTCTGACATCCCCGCATGTCCGCCGAACCTGATCCCGAATTCGTCTCCGACCGGCCGGGATTCGGCAACGAGCTTCGTCTCGCCTTCGCGTTCCTGACGCGCGTTCCCGTCCGCCTGCCCGCCCACGTGGCAGACCTGAAGCTCGCCGCCGCCGTGCGCGCCTTCCCGATTGCGGGCCTGCCTGCCGCGCTCGCGGGCGCGCTCGCCTACGCGGTCACCTGGACGATCGGCATCCCGCCGACGCTGGCGGGTCTGCTCGCCGTCGCGGCGGCCGCCTGGACGACCGGGGCGCTGCACGAGGACGGTCTTGCGGATTTCGCGGATGCTGGCGGCGGGCACGGAACCCAACACCGGCTTGCAATCATGCGCGACAGCCGCATCGGGACGTTCGGCGTGCTTGCGCTGGTCGTTTCAGTCGGCCTGCGCGCCGGGGCGCTTTCCTACCTCGCGGATCCGGTCGACGTGCTGCTGGTGCTGACCGCTGCCGCCTGTGCCTCGCGCGCCTGCGTTGCCTACGCCATGCACGCGCTAGCACCGGCAAGGGCCGACGGGCTTTCGCATGCGGCCGGCCGGCCCGACCGCGCGCGCATGCTCGATGCGCTTGCCATTGGCACAGCCTTCCTGTTGCTTGCAGGGCCGGCCACGGCGATCCTCGGCGCGCTTGCCGCCGCAGCCGCGACGCTTGCCTGCATGCGGCGTGCGCGCCGTCTTTTGGGCGGACAGACCGGCGACGTGCTGGGTGCCGTCCAGCAGTCGGCCGAAATCGCGATCCTGCTCGCCGCACTCGTCGTGCAGTCGCTCTAGACCGGAAAGAGAAAAATGAACGGACTGATCGAAACCCGCTTCTGGCTCGTGCGTCATGCTCCTGTCGTGGGACAGCAGGGACGCTGCTACGGCACCAAGGACGTCGAGTGCGATACGACCAACGCCGCCGCGTTCGCAGGACTTGCGCGCATCGTGCCGGATGCCGGTGCGTGGCACGTGACGCCGCTCTCGCGCACGCGCCGCACCGCCGACGCGATCTGGACCGCCAAGGGCGGCAGCCGGCCCGCGTTCACCGTCGCCGACGGCATGATCGAGCAGTGCTTCGGCGACTGGCAGGGCCGCACCTATGTCGAACTCGGCGCCTACGGCCACGGCGCGCCGGAGAAGGCGCACCGCCACTGGCTGACCATGGCGGAGGTGAAGCCGGAAGGCGGCGAGAGTTTCCGCGAGGTGTGCGTGCGCGTGGCCAAGGCGCTCGATGCGCTGGCCGCGGCCCATCCCGGCAAGGACGTGCCTGTGGTCTGCCACGGCGGCACGATCCGTGCCGCGGTTGCCCATGCGCTCGCGATCGAGCCGGAGAAGGCGCTTGCAATGACCGTCGACACGCTGTCGGTCACGCGCATCGACCGGCTCGACGGCGCGGGCGTTGGCCATTCCTGGCGCGTGGGGTTCGTCAATCGCGCCCCGGCCTAGACCCGCCGGGCGGAAGTCCTGAAAAATCGGTTGTCTGCCCGCTACGGGCGCGGCAGGGAGAGGTACTTGTCGAGCACCGAGTCCACATGCTTGGTGCTCTTGAGGAAGCTCGACCGGTTTCCGGCCGGATCCTCGATGAAGAGATCGTTCTTTCCGCCAAAACGCTTCACGGCGTTGAAGGCGCCACGCATGGTTGGGCAACCGGCGCGTTCGGGCTCGGCGTCACGGCCGCCGCAGAAATAGATCCAATGCGTGTCGTCGAACGGGCCGAGGCCGAACTGCCCCTGCGCGACCTTGCGGTTGGCCGCCACGTCCTCGGCCATGGCACCCGAGTTCACGGCCGTCGCGGCAAAAAACCGACCGCCCGCGTGCCGGTCGTAGGCCTGGATGGCAAACGCCGTCTCCGCCCCCCGGCCGACGCCATAGAGCAGCGCCGAACCGGGCTTCATGCCCATCGTACGCAACGCCTGGGCAAGCTCGCGGTAGACGACTTCGGCCGTCGCATAGTTCGCCTGTCCGTCGCCCGTGCCGTACCACCATTGCGTGGCGATGATGCCGACCTGACGACGCACGAGCGTCGAATGCCAGGCCGCGATTTCCTCCTGCGCCCAGCCGCGCGCGTCGGGCAGTGCCACGATCCAGCCGCGCGGGTTCGCAACAGGCGCCCACGTCGCGACGAACAGGCGTCCGTCGCGCGTGACACGGTTCGTCACGCCAATCTGCTGGGCGAACTTGACCTTGTCGGGTATGGCCTCCTGCGCGCGCTGCAGGATCGTCGCCTGCGGCGGGCCCGGCGACTGCGCCGATGCGTCGACGGCGCACAAAATCAACGCCGTGGCCGCAATAACTCCAAGGATTCGCCTGTCCATGGCGTCCGCCTTCTGGCCGCTGGTTTCCACCAATATGGCGTGATACTAACGTCACCGCGTCCGGCCAGGGAAGTCCGGTGAATCGTCGGGAACACACGTTTTGTTCGTCCGACGCCAAACCGGCGCTGCCCCCGCAACTGTAAGGGCAAGGCCTGCCATCCACTCCGTGCCACTGGTCCGTGCGCAAGCACGCCGGGAAGGCCGGGTGGCAGGCCGTCGACCCCGAGCCAGGAAACCTTCCGGACGCCGCGTGTCGGGCATGCTTCGGCATTTTCGGCGCGCGCAACCCATGACCGTCCTCGGCGGGAGGACCAGGTGCGCGATGGCCAGACCGAAGTCCGCGCGTAGTGCGGGCAAGCGACCGACGGTGATGCTCGTGCTGGGCGGCGCGCGCTCGGGCAAGAGCGCATACGCCGAGGCGGCCGCACTTAAGCTCCGGCGCCGCAAGGTGCTGCCTGTCTATATTGCGACCGCCGAAGCGCGCGACGGCGAAATGCGCGCACGCATCGACGCCCACCGCGCACGGCGCGGCAACGAATGGACGACGATCGAGGTCCCGCTCGATTTGCCGGCCGCCATTGACGCTCACGCACGGCCCGGCGCGCCGGTCCTCGTCGATTGCCTGACGCTCTGGCTTTCCAACCTGCTTGCCGCCGGACGCGACGTGGCATCCGAAGTTGCAGCCCTATGCACGGCGCTCGCGCGCGCAAAGGGGCCGGTCGTCCTCGTCTCGAACGAGGTTGGCCTTGGCATCGTTCCGGACAACGCGCTTGCCCGCGCGTTCCGCGACGCGGCGGGCCGCCTGCACCAGGCCGTCGGGACCGCAAGCAGCCGAGTGGCGTTTGTCGCCGCGGGCCTGCCGATTTTCCTGAAAGGACCGAAGACATGAAACGCATTCCCGCAACGGTCGTCACCGGGTTCCTAGGTGCAGGCAAGACGACGCTGCTGCGGCGCATCGCCGGGCGCGCGAAGGGCCGGCGTATTGCCTTCGTCATCAACGAATTCGGCGCGCTGGGCATGGACCGCGAACTGATGCTGGGCTGCGGGGACGAGACCTGCGCCCCCGGCGACGTGGTCGAGCTCGCGAACGGCTGCATCTGCTGCACGGTCGCCGACGATTTCCTGCCCACCCTCGAAGGCTTGCTGGCGCGCGAGCCGGCGCTCGACCACATCGTGATCGAGACATCCGGTCTCGCCCTGCCCAAGCCTCTCGTGCAGGCGTTCAACTGGCCTGCGGTGAAGGCGCGCGCGACCGTCGACGGGGTCGTGACGCTTGTCGACGGGCCCGCCTTCGCCGCCGGACGCTTCGCCGACGACGAGGTGGCCCTCGCCGCGCAGCGCGCGGCGGACCCCGCGCTCGACCACGACAACCCGCTCGAGGAAGTGTTCACGGACCAGCTCGCCTGCGCCGATCTGGTACTGCTGACTAAGGCGGATGCGCTCGATGATGCCACGCGCGCCAGGCTCGAAGGCGAGATTTCCGGCAGGATGCGCGGCGGCGCGAAGCTCGTCGCCGCGGCCCACGGCGACGTCCCGCTCGACGTGCTCCTCGGGCTCGACGCCGCAGCCGAGGACGACTTGTCGACCCGCCCGAGCCATGCCGACGCGGAAGGCGAGCACGACCACGACGACTTCGACAGCATCGTGATCGAGCCCGGCGAGATCGCGGACCCGGAGGCCTTCGAGCGGCGCCTGCGCGCGGCGATCGAGCGGCACGACGTACTGCGCGCCAAGGGTTTCCTCGACGTGCCGGGCAAGCCCATGCGGCTTGCCGTGCAGGCGGTGGGGCCGCGCATAGAGCGCTATTTCGATCGGGCGTGGACGACCGGCGAAGCGCGCGCGAGCCGCGTGGTGGTGATCGGGCGCAAGGGGCTGGATGCCGCAGCGATCCGGGCGGCACTCGCCTGATGCATCTTCTGGCCGCCACGCCGGGGCTTGTCCTCGACGACGACCGGGCGATCGATCTCGCCCAGTCGGCGGCCGACATTGCCGTGCTCACGATGGCCGACAGCGAGATCGCGGGGCTTGCGCGTGCGCGGGGGCAGCGTACGGGCCTGCGGCTCGCCAACATCGCCACGCTGCGCCATCCCTATTCGGTCGATCTCCATGTCGAACGCACCCTCGCATCGGCGCGCGCGATCGTCGTCCGGCTGCTGGGCGGGCGCAGCTACTGGCCTTACGGGGTCGATCGCCTTGTGGAGACCGCGCGGCGCACGGGGGCGGCGCTGGCGCTGCTGCCGGGCGACGAAAGGCCGGATGCCGAACTGGCGCAGCTCTCGACCGTCCCTGCCGAGGTGCTGGCGCGACTGCATGCCTGCTTCACCCACGGCGGGCCGGCGAACTTCGCGGCGGCGCTGGCGATCCTCGACGACGTGGCGAACGGAACGAGGGATGCCCCCCTGCCGGCCCCCGTCGCGCGGGCGGGTCGCCTCGAACATGCGCATGCCAGGCCCGGCGCGCCGGCCGCGGCAGTCGTCTTCTATCGCGCGCACTATCAGGCCGGCGACATCGCGCCGGTCGAGTCGCTCGTCGCCGCCCTTGCCGCGCGAGGGCTCGATCCCCACGCCTTCTACGTGTCGAGCCTGAAGGACGAGGCAGCGGCCGCCTTCCTTGCGGCCGCCTTTGCGGCCTGCCCGCCCGACATCGCGATCAACATGACCGGCTTTGCCGTGGGCGCGGGCGATCCGCTCGCGGTCCTCGACGTGCCAGTTCTGCAGGCCGTGCTGTCGGCCGAGACGCATGCCGCATGGGCCGGCGGCACGCGCGGCCTCGCGCCCCGCGACGTGGCGATGAACGTCGCATTGCCGGAACTCGACGGGCGCATCCTGTCGCGCGCCATCGGCTTCAAGGGGCCGCTTGGCCGCGATTCCGCGTGCGAGGTCGAGCTTGTCGGATTCCGGGCCGACGAAAGCCGGACCGGCTTCGTGGCCGATCTTGCGGCGAACTGGGTCCGATTGCGCCGCAGGAAGCCCGCCGACCGTCGCGTGGCTCTGGTGCTGGCCAACTACCCCGGCAAGGACGGTCGGCTTGCAAACGGCGTGGGGCTCGACACGCCGGCTTCCGCCGTCGCCATCCTGAAGGCGCTTGCAAGCGCGGGCTACATGGTCGACGGCGCCCCCGCCGACGGGGCAGCCCTCATGGCACGTCTGCTCGCCGGCCCGACGAACCTGCGCAAGCGCGCGGCGGGCGGCGTGCGTTACCCCCTCGATGCGTATCTCGAATTCCTTTCCGGCAAGCCGGCGTCTGTGCACGCGGCCGTTGACGCGCGATGGGGAACGCCCGATCGCGATGCACGCCTCGACGGCGACGAGTTCGTGCTGCCAGCCCATCTCTTCGGCAATGTCGCGGTCGCGATCCAGCCCGCCCGCGGCTACGAGATCGACCCCGCGGCCAGCTACCACGATCCTGCGCTCGTCCCGCCGCACGGCTATCTGGCCTTCCATGCATGGCTCGCCGGCTTCGATGCCGTCGTGCATGTCGGCAAGCATGGCAATCTCGAATGGCTGCCAGGCAAGGGGCTGGCACTGTCCGCGGAGTGTTTTCCCGAGGCGGCGCTTGGCGCGCTTCCCAATCTCTATCCCTTCATCGTCAACGACCCTGGCGAAGGAACGCAAGCCAAGCGGCGCGCCGCAGCCGTGACGATCGACCATCTGACACCGCCGCTGACGCGCGCGGGTTCCTATGGCCCGCAGGCGGCACTTGAGCGTCTTATCGACGAGTACGACGAAGCGCGCCGTCTCGATCCGCGCCGCACCGTTCCGCTTGCCGCCGACATCCTCGATATCGCGCGGCGGACGGGGCTTGCCGAGGAATGCGGCATTGGCGACGCCGAACCGACTGAGGCCGCACTGACCAAGCTTGATGGCCTGCTGTGCGAACTGAAGGAGCACCAGATCCGCGACGGGTTGCACGTCTTCGGGACATCGCCCGATGCCGTGCAGCGCCGCGACACGCTAGCGGCGATCGCGCGCGTGCCGCGCCCCGGCGGGCGGCCGCAGGACGAATCTCTGACGCGTGCGCTCGCGCGCGACCTGGGTCTCGATTTCGATCCGATCGACTGCGACATGTCCCGCCATGGCGATGCGATCGACCGGCTGGAGACGCAGGCCGCCCGCATCGTCTCGGGCGAAGCGGCACCGGGTGCGGCAAGCGCGGCGGTGGCAGCGTGGATCGCGCAGACGCTTGCCCCCGCATTCGATGCAAGCGGTGCCGGCGAGATGGCCGGCCTTCTCGCCGGCCTCGACGGGCGGCGCGTGGCGCCCGGCCCGTCCGGCGCCCCCTCGCGTGGCCGGCCAGACGTGCTGCCGACAGGCCGGAATTTCTATTCTGTCGACCTGCGGGCCGTGCCGACGCCCTCGGCATGGACGCTCGGCTGGAAGTCGGCGGGCCTGCTGCTTGAACGCCACCTGCAGGAGCACGGCGACTGGCCGCGCGCGGTGGCGCTTTCGGCGTGGGGCACCGCCAACATGCGCACGGGCGGCGACGATATCGCACAAGGCCTCGCCCTGATGGGTGTGCGGCCGACCTGGGAGCCGACCTCGCTGCGGGTAACGGGCTTCGAGGTGCTGCCGCTCGACCTCCTCGACCGGCCGCGCGTGGACGTGACCTTGCGGGTTTCCGGCTTCTTCCGGGATGCGTTCGCAAGCCTGATCGACCTGTTCGATGCGGCTGTTCGGAAGGTCGCCGGCCTCGACGAGCCCGCGCACCTCAATCCGCTGGCCGCGCGCGTGCGCGCCGACGGCGGCGGCCGCGATGCGGCGACGCGCGTCTTCGGATCGAAGCCCGGCGCATACGGGGCCGGGCTCCAGGCGCTGATCGACGCGGGCGGTTGGGGGGATGCCGGCGACCTCGCACGGGCCTATGTCGCTTGGGGCGGCTTTGCCTATCGCGCGGGCGCCGAGGGCGAGGCCGCACATGCGCTGTTCAGCAAGCGGCTCGCGCGCGTCGAGGCAGTGCTCCACAATCAGGACAACCGCGAGCACGATGTTCTCGATAGTGACGATTATTACCAATTCGAAGGCGGCATCGCCGCCGCGGTGACCGCCCTCTCGGGTAAGTCGCCCGCGATCTACCACAACGACCATTCGCGCCCCGAAGCCCCGCGCGTGCGCACGCTGAAGGAAGAAATTGCACGCGTCGTGCGGGCGCGCGCGGCGAACCCGAAATGGATCGAAGGCTGCCGGCGTCACGGCTACAAGGGCGCCTTCGAGATGGCCGCCACCGTGGACTATCTCTTCGCTTTCGCGGCGACGACCTCGTGCGTCGACAGCCGGCAGTTCGATGCGCTCTTCGATGCCTATCTGCGCGACGAGACAGTGCGTGCATTCATGGCCGAGGCGAACGCACCGGCCCTGCGCGAGATGGCCGCACGCTTCGCCGAGGCGCGCGCGCGCGGCCTCTGGCGGCCCGGTGCCAACGATGCACCTGCCCTTCTTGACCGGATCCTGGAGAAGACATGACGAGCGAGACAGAGCACGCCGGGAAGATGCGCCGGATCAAGGAGGCACGCGACCGCATGATGGCCGACAAGGTGGGCGAAAAAGGCCTGCTTGTCGTCCATACGGGAAAGGGGAAGGGCAAGTCATCCTCCGCCTTCGGCATGGTGATGCGCTGCCTTGGCCACGGCATGAAGGTCGGCGTCGTGCAGTACGTAAAGGGCGCGTGGGACACCGGCGAGGCCCGCTTCCTCCGGAAGTTCCCGGAACTCTGCGAGATCCGCACGCTCGGCGAGGGCTTCACGTGGGAGACGCAGGACAAGGCACGCGATATCGCGGCTGCCGAGCGTGCTTGGGCGGAATCACGGCGCATGCTTGGCGATTCCCAGTACCGGATGGTCGTGCTCGACGAACTCAACATCGCGCTGCGCTACGGCTATCTGCCGCTCGAACCCGTGCTGGAGGCCATCGCCGCGCGCCCGGTCCTGCAACATTGCGTGGTCACCGGGCGCAATGCGCCGGAAGCGCTGGTCGAGGCGGCCGACCTCGTCACCGAGATGACGTTGGTCAAGCACCCCTTCCGTGCCGGCATCAAGGCTCAGGCAGGCGTCGAGTTCTGATCCCCATGGCCGCACGCGCACTCATGCTGCAAGGGACCGGGTCGGACGTGGGCAAGTCGCTCCTCGTCGCCGGACTTGCGCGCGCCTATGCGGACCGCGGCCTCCGTGTCCTGCCCTTCAAGCCGCAGAACATGTCCAACAACGCGGCTGTCACGGCCGATGGCGGCGAGATCGGCAGAGCGCAGGCGCTGCAGGCGCGCGCCGCCCGTACGGCACCTGTCGTCGACATGAATCCGGTGCTCCTGAAACCGCAGAGCGAAACCGGTTCGCAGGTCGTCGTGCAGGGCCGGGTGTTCGCGACCACCCGCGCAGCCGAGTACCACGCGCTGAAGCCGCAGCTTCTGCCACGCGTGATGGAAAGCTACGCACGCATTTCGGCAAGGGCCGATCTGGTGCTTGTCGAAGGTGCCGGTTCGCCCGCCGAGATCAACCTGCGGGCGGGCGACATTGCCAACATGGGATTCGCGGCGGCGGCCGACGTGCCGGTTCTGCTCGTGGGCGACATCGACCGCGGCGGCGTGATCGCATCGTTCGCAGGCACGATGGCGGTCCTCCCGGCGGTCGAGCGCGCGCGGATCAGGGGTGCCATCGTCAACAAGTTCCGCGGCGACATCGCGTTGTTCGATTCGGGCCGCCGCGCGATCGAGGCACAAGCGGGCATCCCGTGCCTTGGCGTCGTGCCGTGGTTTTCGAGGGCGCACCTGCTGCCTGCCGAGGACGGCGCCGGGCTGACGCGCCGCTATGCGCCGCGCGACGGCGCGATCCGCATCCGCGTTCCGCGACTGCCGGCCATCGCGAATTTCGACGATCTTGACCCGCTTGCCGCGGAACCGGATGTCGATCTTGCGCTGCTCGAGCCCGGCGAGGCACTGCCTGGCGACTGTCACGCGGTGCTGATCCCCGGTTCGAAGGCGACGGTCTCGGACCTCGCATTCCTGCGCGCACAGGGCTGGGACATCGACATCGCCGCGCACGCCCGCCGCGGCGGTGCGGTGATGGGCCTGTGCGGCGGCTACCAGATGCTGGGCAACACGATCGACGATCCGCACGGAATCGAGGGGCCCGCCAGCCGCGTGCGCGGCCTCGGGCTGCTGCCCGTCGACACGATCCTCGAACCAGCCAAGACGTTGCGCGAGGTCGAGGCGACCGATGCGCTTTCAGGCTGCCACATCCGTGGTTACGAGATCCATCTCGGCCGGACGACAGGCTCGGCCGCACCGCTCCTGTCGCTCGACGGCAGAGCGGAGGGTTCGCGTAACGCCAGCGGACGGATCGCCGGTTGCTACGTCCACGGACTTTTCGCATCGGACGCATTCCGTGCGCACTGGCTGGACGGGCTGCGCGCGGACAGAGATCCCTCGATCGGCTTCGAAGCGCAGGTGGAAGCGACGCTCGACGCGCTGGCCGCGCATGTCGGTGCCGCGCTCGACCTCGACCGTCTCCTGGAAATCGCGCGATGCGGCTAGGCGAGAAGCGACATCCGCGCGAGAGCAGCGGCCGCGACCAGTCCCGCCTGCACGAGGCAGGCGGCCACAAACAACCACAGCGCGCGCCGCATGTCGGCGACCGTCGCACGCGCCCGGCCGTTGCCGATCCACGGATCGTCGACCACCGTATTTCCATACCGGCGCGGACCCGCGATGGCGAGATCGAGCGCGCCGGCGAATGCCCCTTCCGGCCAGCCGGCATTGACGGATCGGTGCTTGCGCGCGTCGGCAATGGCCGTTCGCGCGGCACCGAACGGACGTGCACCCGGCGCGAAGAGGGCCGCGATCGTGACTACCAGCGCCGACAGACGCGCGGGCAGGAAATTCATCGCCGTATCGAGACGCGCCGCGTAGCGACCGAAATCGAGATAGCGCTCGTTCCTGTGGCCGATCATCGAATCGAGCGTGCTTGCGGCCTTGAAGACGGCGAGCCCCGGCAGGCCGAACAGCGCAAACCAGAACACCGGCGCCACCACTGCATCCGAAAAATTCTCGGCGAGAGATTCGATGGCAGCCCGCGCAACGCCGTGCAGATCGAGGCTTTCCGGATCACGGCCCACGATCCGCGCGACGGCGATTCGGCCGCCTGCCACGCCATCACGGTCAAGCGCGCGCGCGACATCCGCGACATGGTCGTAGAGCGAACGCTGGGCGATCAGGACCGACGCCGCGAATGCCTCGAGCATCCAGCCCCACGGGCGACTGCGGGCGAAGGCCGTCACGGCAAGCCCGGCGGCGCCCGCCACGACGGCCACGATTGCGACGGTCAGCCCGCCACGTATGCGCCGCGCACGCGGCGAACGTTGCGGCCGGTTGAGCTTTTCCTCGAGCCACGCGACAAGCCGGCCGATCCACTGCACGGGATGGCCGATCCGGCCGGACAGCCAGCGCATCTCGCCAAGCACGGCGTCGAGCGCCAGAGCGGCAAGCAGGACCAGAAGCGGTTCGTAGGATGGCGGGGCCAAAATCGACATGCCCGCGAGAGTGACGCGCGGCCTATATTCGGTCAACGGATGAGGAGGGGAAGATGCAGCAGCCCGCGGTGATGGTGTGCGGACATGGAAGCCGCGACACCGATGCAATCCGCGAGTTTGACACGATGGTGACCGGCCTGCGTGCCCGCCTCCCGGGGCGCGTCGTGGGGTCGGGCTTCCTCGAGTTCGCGCGACCGATCATCCGTGAGGGCCTCGATTCCCTCAAGGCGCAGGGTGCCAAGACCATCCACGCGCTGCCGGCGATGCTTTTTGCCGCCGGACACGTCAAGAACGACCTGCCATGGGAACTGAACAGCTGGGCGGCCGAAAATCCGGACGTGAAGCTCGTCTTCGCGCGCGACCTGTCGATCGACCTGAAGCTCCTGGAAGCCGCGAAGGCCCGCATCGAGGAGGCCGAGGCCAGGGCAAAACGTCCTGCCACGCGCGAGGAGACCTTGCTGGTCGTTGTCGGCCGGGGCACGAACGACCCCGATGCCAATTCGAACGTCGCCAAGGTCGCGCGCATGCTGTGGGAGGGCATGGGTTTCGGCTGGGCAACGGTCGCCTATTCCGGCGTGGCCCACCCGCGCACGAATGCGTGTCTGGCACGTGCCGTGCGCATGGGTTTCAGGCGGATCGTCGTATTCCCCTACTTCCTGTTCAACGGCATCCTTGTGAAGCGGATCTACGAACAGACCGACGAGGTTGCGGCTTTCAGTCCCGACGTCGAGTTCCTCAAGGCGGACTATCTGAACGACCATCCCAACGTGCTCGCCACGTTCCTCGAGAGGCTCGAGGAGATCGGCCGGGGCGAGACAGCCATGAACTGCATGGTCTGCAAGTACCGTACGCAGATTGTCGGCTACGAAGCGGACGTTGGCGCCGTGCAGGCAGGGCACCACCATCATGTGCGCGGCATCGGGACAGACGCCGATCACGACCGCGGCCACCATCATCACCACAGCCACGACCATAGCCACGACGCGCATCACCATCACGGTCATGACCATGGCCACGATCATTCCCATGGCCACAGCCACACGCAGATGCACAAGCGAAGCTGAAAGATGCTCGAGTACCTGCGCGATCCCGTGGAAATATACCGGCGTTCGTTCGCGACGATCCGGGCCGAAGCACGACTCGACCGCTTCGCACCCGACGTCGCCGCGCTGGCGCTTCGGGTTGCACATGCCTGCGGCATGGCCGACGCAGCCGATGCGCTTGTCGCGACCGCCGACGTCGTGATGCGCGCGAAAGCGGCACTTGCCGCGGGAGCACCGGTCCTTTGCGATGCAATGATGGTCGTCCACGGCATCCAGCGCCGTCGCCTGCCCGCGGCAAACGAGGCTGTCTGCCTGATCGACTCGCCCGACGCGGCGCGCCGAGCGGCCGAAATCGGATCGACGCGATCCGCGGCCTGCGTCGATCTGTGGGGCACGCGTCTCGAAGGCGCAATTGTCGCCATCGGCAATGCGCCGACGGCCCTGTTCCGCCTGCTCGAGAAGGTCGATGCCGGCGGCCCGCGACCGGCCGCCGTTCTCGCCTTCCCCGTCGGTTTCGTGGGTGCAGCTGAATCCAAACAGGCACTGATCGACAATCCGCGCGGCCTTGCCTTCGCGACATTGCCCGGCCGGCGCGGCGGGAGTGCCATGGCCGCAGCGGCGATAAACGCCCTTTCCGGCAACCCGGAAGACGAGACTGCCGCATGAACGCGTGGCTTTCCGTCGTCGGCATCGGCGAGGACGGGCTTGCCGGCCTGTCCCCGGCCGCGCGGACGGCCGTCGCCGATGCCCAGACCCTCGTGGGAGGCAGGCGACACCTGTCCTACGTGCCGGACGGGCCCGCGGAAAGGCTCGTCTGGGCAAGCCCGCTGGCCGGGACACTCGACGAGATCGCGGCCCGACGGGGGTCGCGGGTCGTCGTTCTCGCATCGGGCGACCCGATGTGGTTTGGCGCCGGTGCCACGCTCGCGAGGCGGTTCGGGCCCGACGAGATGCGCGTGATGCCGCACGTGTCTGCGTTTGCGCTTGCCGCGGCACGGATGGCCTGGCCGATCGCGGATTGCACCGCGCTCTCCGTCCACGGCCGTCCGATGGCCGCACTGGCGCTGCACCTTGCCGACCGTGCGCGACTGCTGCTGCTCACCCACGACGGGTTGACGCCTGCTGCCGTCGCCGGATTCCTTGCCGCGCGCGGCTTCGGCGCCTCGCTTCTCGTCGCCATCGAGAGGGCCGGCGGCCCGGCGGAAAAGCGCCTGGAAGCGACGGCAGCCGGCTGGCCGCATGCACGCGTCGACGAGCTCAACGTCCTCGCGGTCGAATGCATTGCGGGCCCGGACGCGCGGCCGCTGCCGCGGATCGCGGGCCTGCCGGACGATTGCTTCGAGCATGACGGTCAGATCACGAAGCGCATCGTGCGCGCGGCCACGCTTGCGGCTCTGGCCCCCCTGCCCGGCCAGCTGCTCTGGGACGTGGGTGCCGGCAACGGAACGGTCGCGGTCGAATGGCTGCGAAGTGCCACCGGGCTGCGCGCGATCGCCGTCGAGCGCGACGCCGGACGGCGCGGCCGTATCGCACGCAATGCCGAGACACTGGGCGTGCCCGATATCGAGATCGCGGCCGGAGAGGCGCCCTCGGCGCTGGCCGGTCTCGATGCGCCCGATGCGGTATTCGTCGGTGGAGCCGTGTCGAAGCCGGGTGTCCTTGACGCATGCTGGGCAGCGCTCAAGGCCGGCGGCGTACTCGTATCGAATGCCGTGACCTTGGAAGGCGAAGCCGCATTGGCCGCATTCCACGCCGCGCATGGCGGCGCGCTGTCGCGCATCGCCGTCTCGCACGCCGAGAGCATCGGGGCCGGGCGCGGATGGCGGGCGGCGATGCCCGTCGTCCAGCTTGCCGCGCGCAAACCATGACCGGCACGCTCTATGGCATCGGCGTGGGCCCCGGCGACCCCGAATTGCTGACATTGAAGGCCGTGCGCCTGATCGCCGCCTGCCCCGTGATCGCCTATCCCGCCCCGGAGAGCGGCGCATCGCTCGCGCGCACGATCGCCGCACCGCACGTGCCGGCCGGCCGCATCGAATGCCCAGTGCGCCTGCCCATCGAGATCGAGCGCCATCCCGCACAGGCGGCCTACGATGCCGGTGCGGCCCTTCTGGAGGGGCATCTCGCCGCCGGGCGAGATGTGGCCCTGCTGTGTCTGGGCGATCCGCTCTTCTACGGTTCGTACATGTACCTGCACGCCAGACTCGCCGGGCGCTTCGAATGCCGCATCGTGCCGGGCATCACATCCTTTGCCGCATCGGCTGCGCTGACCGGGCACGCGCTTGCCGCGCGCTCGGACAGCGTTGCCGTCGTGCCCGTGACGCTGTCCGACGACGAAATCGGCAGGCGCATGGCGGCACACGACTCCCTCGTGTTCCTGAAGCCCGGCCGCCACTTCGCACGCCTCAAGGCACTGCTGACGCAGCACGGTCTGGCCTGCAGTGCCGTCTATGTCGAACGCGCCGGCATGCCGGGCGAGCGTTGCCTGACGCTTGCGGAAGCCGGGCAGGACGAGGCGCCGTACTTCTCGCTGGTTCTCGTCCACCGGCGCGGAAAGGCCTGGCAATGAACCCGGCGCTCGTCTGTCTCACGGAGGCGGGGGCCACTCTCGCCCGCCGGATCGGCGGGGAGGTTCATGGCCTTGCCGGTCGCGTCGCCTCGCCCGACATCGCATTTTCGGATACCGTCGCGCATGTCGCGGGCCTGTTTGCGAGCGGCCGACCGGTTGTGGGTTTCTGCGCGGCCGGCATTCTGGTGCGTGCCGTCGCACCGCTTCTCGATGACAAGAAGCGCGAGCCGCCGCTTCTTGCCGTGTCCGCCGACGGAACCCATGTCGTGCCGCTGCTCGGCGGCCATCGCGGCGCCAACGCACTTGCACGAGAAATTTCCGCAAAGCTCGGCGGCGTCGCCGCGATCACGACCGCAGGCGATGTGATGCTCGGCGTTTCGCTCGACGAACCGCCGCCGGGCTGGCGCATCGCAAACCCCGACGCCATCAAGGGATTGGCGGCGGGCCTTCTTTCAGGCGAAGGCGTCCGCCTTGAGGGCGACCTGGCGTGGCTGGCCGGACTGCCACAGGACACGCAAGCGAAGCGCTCGGTCCGCGCGACGCACCTTGCCGATGCCGGCTCTGCGGATCGGCTCGTCTATCACCCGCCGCTGCTTGCCCTGGGGATCGGCGCCGAACGCGGCGTGGCGGTCGAGGAAGTCGCCGATCTTGCCCGGCGCGCGCTTGCCGATGCCGGACTTGCGCCACTGGCCGTCGCCTGCGTCGTGTCGCTCGATCTCAAATCCGACGAGGCGGCGATCCTCGCCCTGGCGGAAGCGCTCGACGTTCCGGCGCGGTTTTTCCCCCACACGACCCTTGCCGCGCAGGAAGGTCGCGTCAGCGACCCATCCGAAATCGTGCGCGCGGCCGTCGGCACGCCCTCGGTGGCCGAAGCGGCAGCCTTGGCCGCCGCCGGGCCGGACGGGAGGCTGGTTGTCGCGAAGCGCAAGTCGGCGCGCGCGACCTGTGCGGTCGCGCTGGCAGCGGCGCCGATCGATGCGGGCGCGGTCGGCCGTGCGCGAGGCCATCTCGACATTGTCGGAATCGGGCCCGGCTTGTCCGGCTGGCGCACGCCGGAAGCGGGTGCCGCCATTGCGTCGGCCGAGCACGTCGTCGGCTATGGCCTCTATCTCGACCTTGTCGCCGATCTCATCGGCGCCAAGCCGCGCCACGAGACCGGCCTTGGCGACGAGACAGGCCGGGTCGAACGCGCCCTTGCGCTAGCGGCAGAAGGAAAGCGCGTGGCACTCGTTTGCTCGGGCGACGCGGGCATCTATGCGCTCGCCACGCTCGCCTTCGAACGGATTGACCGGGGAGCGCCGGAATGGCGACGCATTTCGGTGCGCGTGGCGCCAGGCATCTCCGCGCTTCAGGCGGCGGCCGCCCGGCTCGGCGCCCCGCTTGGGCATGATTTCTGCGCGATTTCGCTCTCGGACCTGCTCACGCCTGTCGCCGATATCGAGCGGCGGCTTGCGGCAGCCGCAGCAGGCGATTTCGTGATCGCGTTCTACAATCCCGCCTCGCAGCGGCGAACCGCCCTGCTGCCGCGCGCACGCGAGATCCTGCTGGCCGCACGCGGGGCCGACACGCCGGTGGCGCTTGCACGCAATCTCGGCCGCGAAGGCGAGAGCGTGCGTGTCGTCCGGCTGGGCGACGACTGGACCGGCAGCGTGGACATGCTCACCCTTGTCCTTGTCGGCAGCACCGCCACGCGGCGGATCGAGCTCGCCGGGCAGGTGCGCCTCTATACGCCGCGCGGCTACGCGCGCAAGGAGCAGGCATGACCGTCCTCTTCATCGGCGCGGGACCCGGCGCGCCCGATCTCATCACCGTGCGCGGCCTGCGCGCGGTGGAGAGTGCCGATCTGGTGCTCTACGCAGGCTCGCTCGTGCCGGCCGAAGTCGTGGCTTCGCGGCGCGCGGGCGTGGAGGCGATCGATACCGCATCGATGGATCTCGACGCGATCATAGCGAGGATCGAAGACGCGCACGCCAAGGGCTGGAACGTCGCGCGCGTGCATTCGGGCGATCCCTCGCTCTATGGCGCTATCGCCGAGCAGATGCGCCGCCTCGATGCCCTTGGCATTCCCTACGACGTCATTCCCGGCGTGCCGGCATTCGCCGCGATGGCCGCGGCCCTGAAGCGCGAGCTGACCCTGCCCGGCGTGGTGCAGAGCGTCGTGCTGACGCGCACGGCCACGCGCGCCTCGGCGATGCCACAGGGCGAGGAACTGGCGACATTCGCCCGGTCGGGCGCCACGCTCGCCGTCCATCTTTCGATCAACAACCTCGCCAAGGTCGTGCGCGAGCTTTTGCCGGTCTACGGCGCGGATTGTCCGGTCGTCGTCGGATGGCGCGTCAGCTGGCCGGACCAGAAGTTCGTCGCCGGCGCGCTTGGCGACATCCGCGCCAAGGTGAAGGAAGCCGGTTTCACGCGCACCGCGCTGATCCTTGTCGGCCGGGGGCTTTCGCAGGATGCGGCCGCCGGCGACAGCCGCCTCTATGCCGCCGACCACAGCCACGTGCTGCGGCCGGCAAAGCGCTAGTCGTCAGGCAACCTTCACGGCGGGCCTGCGCGCAAGCGACTGCTCGACAAGCGTCGCCCAGTAGGAAGCGCCGACAGGCAAGATGTCGTCGTTGAAATCGTATTTCGAATTGTGCAGCGATGCCGTCGTCCCGTTGCCGATGAAGACATAGGCCCCCGGCTTCGCCTCGAGCATGAAGGCAAAGTCCTCCGAGCCCATCGTGGCAATGCCGTCGGTCGTCACGCGGTCGGCACCGGCAACCTCGGCCATGGCGGCCGCGGCGATCTGCACTTCGGGCGCGGTGTTCACGAGCGGCGGATAACCGTGCTTGTAGGCGAGCGTCGCCTCGCAGCCCATTGCTCTCGCGATACCGGAGGCGATCCGCTCCATTGCAGCCGGCAGTCCGTTGCGGACCTTCGGTTCGAAGGCGCGCACGGTCCCGCGCATCACGCACTCGTTTGGAATGACGTTGTAGGCCTCGCCAGCATGGATCTGCGTGACGCTGATGACGACCGCATCGACGGGATTTGTCTCTCGCGAGGCGATCGTCTGCAACGCCGTGACGATCTGAGCGGCGCACACGACCGGATCGACCCCGCGATGGGGCATGGCGCCATGCGTACCCATGCCCCGGATCGTCAGGTCGAACTGGTCGGCGGAGGCCATCATCGGGCCCGGGCGCACCGAGAACCGGCCGGCTTCGATCCCCGGCCAGTTGTGCATGCCGTAGACCGCCTCGACCGGAAACTTCTCGAATAGCCCCTCCTCGATCATCACGCGGCCGCCGCCGCCGCCCTCCTCGGCAGGCTGGAAGATGAAATGCACGGTGCCGTCGAAATTGCGGGTCTCGGCGAGGTACTTCGCCGCGCCAAGAAGCATGGCGGTGTGGCCGTCATGGCCGCACGCATGCATCCGGCCCGCATTCAGCGAACGGTAGGAAAAGGCGTTGTCCTCGCCCATCGGCAACGCATCGAGATCGGCACGCAGGCCGATCGCGCGCGGGGAATTTCCCGCGCGCAGCGTGCCGACGACACCCGTCGTCGCCAGCCCGCGATGGATCTCGATCCCGAACGACGCGAGCTTCGCCGCAACGAGATCGGCCGTGCGCTTCTCCTCGAAGCAGAGTTCCGGCCGGCTGTGGATTTCCTGGCGCCACGCCTTCATCTCGTCATGGAAGGCGGCGACCCGGTTGATGACCGGCATTGGATGACTCCGTTCGTCCGTTCAGCGCGGCGCGTTGTTGCGCCGCAGGAAATCGGCAACCTGCCGCTTGTTCGCGGTTTCGGCGAGTGCAAGCGCCGTGCGGCCCGTCACATCGGTCACCGCCAGATCGGCGCCTGCCTTCACGAGCAGTTCGACGACCTGCATCTGCCCTTCGCGTGCGGCCAGCATCAGGGCGGTCATGCGTGTGCCCCGCTCGTCGGCGTCCTTGTCCGCCTTCGCGTCGAGCAGCGCCTTGACGATCGCCGCATGCCCGCGTTCGGCCGCCCACATCAGTGCCGTGCGGGTCGCGCGGTCACGACCGTCGACATTGGCCTTGGCGGCGATGAGCAGGCGAACGGCTTCGATGTGCCCGAACATGGCGGCATTCACCAGCGCCGGCCGGAACTCGAGATCCTGCTGGTTGGGCGACACGTTCGCGGCAAGCTGCGACTTGAGAACCTCGATATTGCCGTCGCGCGCGGCTTCGGCCAGCGGGCGGCGGTGGAGGACCTCGATCTTCATCTGGGCGGCGGCGGGAACCGCAAGCGCGCACAGGGCAATGAGCAGGGCAATGAACCGCATGTGCGATTAGAGGGACGAAGGCGGCCCCCGGTCAAGGGCCGGCATTCGCTCGGACCCATGCGCCGGCCGCCTCGGTTGTGTCGGCGACAGGCCCCGGCGGCGGTGCCGGCCGGCGCAGCAGCACCACCGGCAGACCCAGATTGCGGGCGGCATCGAGCTTGGCGCGCGATGCCTTGCCGCCGCTCGCCTTTGCAAGAACGACGTCGATCCGCTCCGCGACGAAAAGCGCGCGTTCATCGTCGCGCGCAAATGGCCCGCGGGCGACGAGGACGCGCGCACGCGCAAGCGCCACCGGTCCTGGTTCCGCCCGTCTGACGACGAAATCGAGATCGAGTTCGGCAAGCGCCTCGAGGCCGTCGGCGAACGCAACGAAAACACGTCGCCCCATTGCAGGCAGCAGACGAGCCGCCTGGGCAAGATCGTCGACGGGGATCCAGCGGTCGCCGTCGACCGGAACCCATTCGGGCCGGACAAGCGCCATGCGGGGCACGCCCGCACTTTCACAGGCCGCCAGTGCATTTGCTGACATGCGCGCGGCGAAGGGGTGCGTGGCATCGACACAGGCGGCAATGCGCTCAGCCGTCAGATAGGCGGCAAGGCCCTCTGCCCCGCCGAAGCCGCCACTGCGCACGCGCGCGAGGCTCGGTGCGGGCGCAGATGTCCTGCCAGCGAACGACAGGACGACGTCGTATCCGGCCTGCACAAGCATGTCGGCAAGTAAGCGTCCCTCGCCGGTGCCGCCAAGGACCAGAACGCGGGCAGCGGTCATGGCCCCGCCCGCCCGACGAGTTCGCCTGCCCGGTCGACCACGACAACATCGAATGCGATCTGCGGCCCGGCCACCGCGCGCGCGACGTCGAGCGCCTGGCGCGCAACGGCGTCGCCGACGGGCAGGCCCGCCTGGCGTGCCCGCATAAGGATGGCGCCGGCCGGCGCACCTTGGGATGCGTCGGTCACGAGCGTCGCTTCGGCACCGAGGTCGGCGAGAATTCCGGCCAGATACGTGCCATCGACGCGGCTTCGCGCGGAATGAAGGTCCATGGCGCCTGCCGCAAGCTTGGCGAGCTTGGCAAAGCCGCCCGCCACCGTCACCCGCGCCACGGGCCGGGCGCGCAGATACTTGAGGGTCCCGCCCGCGAAATCCCCCATGTCGATGAGGGCATGTTCGGGGAGACCGTAGAGCTTCTGGACGAATGCTTCGGACGTCGAGCCTGTCGCGGCGGCGACGTGCGAAATACCCGCGGCGCGCGCCACATCGATGCCGCGATGGATCGAATGGATCCAGGCGGCACAGGAATAGGGCGTGACGATGCCCGTCGTGCCAAGGATCGAGAGGCCACCGAGAATCCCCAGTCGCGAATTGAGGGTCTTCACCGCCAGAGCCGCACCGCCCGGCACCGAGACGGTCACGCGCCAGTCGGCCGGGCCGCCGAATTTCGCGTGGACCTCGGCGAGGGACGCGGCGATGAGCGTGCGCGGCACCGGGTTGATGGCCGGCTCGCCGACCGCCAATGTCAGGCCGGGCCGCGTGACGGTGCCGACCCCTTCCCCCGCCACGAACGTCACGCCGCTGCCGGCCGCACCGGCCTCGACGCGCGTGCGGATTTCCGCACCGTGCGTGACATCGGGATCGTCGCCCGCATCCTTGATGATGCCGGCCTCCCGCCAGTCCGGTCCGGCGGCCGGATTGACGATGTCGAAACTTGGCGTCTGGCCGCGTGGCAGGCGGATTGTCGCGACGGCCGGCATCCGGCCGGTTGCCAGAGCCTCGCCAGCCGCCCGCGCGGCGGCGGCGGCGCATGCCCCCGTCGTCCAGCCAGTGCGCAAGGGTCCTTCCGGACGGGGCGGAAGCTCGTCTTCGGCCATAGTTTCAGTAGGCTAGCATCGCCGACCCGGGCCGGATAGACTGCCGGACACATGGAAATGCAGGCGCTGGATATGCCGGAATTCTCCCCCGGCAGCGTGTGGCTGGTGGGCGCGGGGCCGGGTGATCCGGGCCTGCTGTCGCTGCTGGGTCTGCATGCGCTGCAGCACGCCGATGTCGTCGTCTATGACGCACTCGTGGACGTCCGGGTGCTGAAACTCGCCCGGACAGGCGCGCTGCTCGAGTATGCCGGCAAGCGCGGCGGTCGGCCGAGCCCGCGCCAGCGCGACATCTCGTTGCGGCTCGTCGAACTGGCGCGCGATGGCCGGCGCGTGCTGCGCCTGAAGGGCGGCGACCCGTTCGTGTTCGGCCGCGGCGGCGAAGAGGCGCTGGCACTTGCCGGCGCAGGCATCCCGTTCCGCGTCGTGCCGGGGATCACGTCGGGGATCGGCGGGCTTGCCTATGCCGGCATCCCGGTGACGCACCGGGACACGAACCAGTCCGTCACGTTCGTGACCGGCCACGGCGTCACAGGCGACGTGCCGGACGGGCTCGACTGGGAGGGCATCGCGCGGGGCGCGCCGACCGTCGTGTTCTACATGGCCCTCAAGCATCTCGAACGCATCGCCGGGCTTCTCGTCGCCGCCGGCCGCGCTGCCGGGACACCGGCCGCCATCGTCATTCGCGCGAGCACGCCCGAACAGAAGGTACTCGAAACGACTCTCGGCACCGCAGCGCGCGATGCGGCCGCGGCCGGGCTTGAACCGCCGGCGCTGTTTGTCGTCGGCGAAGTGGTGCGGCTGCGGTCTGGCCTCGACTGGCTTGGCGCAGCCGAAGGACGCTTGCTCGACGCCGATCCGCTGGGGGTCGCAAGGCATGGTCCGGCGGAATCGGCTTGAAAGGGGACATGACGATGATTCGGCATTCGTTGGCGGCGGCGATCGTGGCGATGACGCTCGGGGCATGCGAGTCGCGCACGACGTGGATCAAGGAGAGCGCCGCGCCCGGCGAGCTTGAATACGACCAGCTCGAATGCCGGCGTACGGCCAGCAACTACGGATACGCCGATCGCGGCGAGTACGGCACCGAGTCCGGACGGACAGGCTCCTCGTCGATGACCGCCGAGGAATACCGCCGCTGCATGGAACGCCGAGGCTGGCGGCGCGAGCGTCAGGCCGAGCCCAGCACCGGCGGCGCGGCGCGTTCGATTTGAACGCAGCACGCGGCCTTGTCCTGGCGGCACCCTCTTCCGGCAGCGGCAAGACGACGATCTCGCTTGGCCTGATGCGGGCATTCGCGCGCCGGGGCACGGCGGTCGCGCCGGCAAAATCCGGACCGGACTATATCGATCCGACCTTCCACGCCGCCGCTGCTCGACGCACGGGCTGCAATCTCGACATCTGGGCAATGCGGCCCGAAACGATCGCCGCATCAATCGACTCGCTCGAAGCCGGTGCCGACCTCGTTCTCTGTGAAGGCGCGATGGGTCTCTACGACGGCATCGACGCGCGCGGAACCGGCTCGACGGCCGATCTTGCCGCGCGGGCAGGCTGGCCGGTCGTGCTCATCGTCGACGCGCGGGGCCTTGCCGCCTCCGCGGGGCCGCTTGTCGCGGGTTTCGTCGGCGCGCGACCCGATCTTGCGTTTGCGGGCGTGATCTTCAATCGCGTGGGCAGTCCGTCCCACGCTGCCCTGTTGAGGGAGGCTCTGGCGCTCGCATGCCCTGGCGTGCCGTGTCTGGGCACCGTTCTCCGAGATCCTGCACTGGCCCTGCCCGAACGGCACCTCGGCCTGATTCCGGCCGGCGAAACGGATGACCTGGAACGTTTCATCGACGGCGCCGCCGACGCCTGCGTGCGTTCGATCGATCTCGACGCGCTTGCTGCCGCCGCGCGTCCGGCCAAAGCCGCTTCGACCGTGCGCCGGCTGCCGCTGGCACCGCTCGGCATGCGCATCGCCATCGCTCGCGACTCGGCGTTCGCCTTTGCCTATCCGGCAATGATCGACGAATGGCGCGCGGCCGGTGCCGAAATCTCCTTCTTTTCGCCCCTCGCCAACGAGGCACCCGACGCAACCTGCGACGCTGTATTCCTGCCGGGCGGCTATCCGGAACTCCATGCCGGGCGCCTTGCGCAGGCGGAAAACTTCACCCGCGCGATGCGCCGGTTCCAAGGGACGATCTATGGCGAGTGCGGCGGTTACATGACGCTCGGCCAAGGGCTCGTCGACGCGCGCGGCACGCGTCATGCAATGCTGGGTCTGCTGCCCGTCGAAACATCGTTCGCGCAGCGTCGGCTGCATCTGGGTTACCGCGAGATGCGCGTCGCCGCCGATTGCGCGCTGGGCGCGGCCGGTACGGTGCTGCGCGGACACGAGTTTCACTATGCGAGCGTCGTATCCGAACCGGCGGACACGGCTCTTTTCGCGGTATCGGACGCGCGCGGGCAGCCGCGCGGCCCGGCCGGGTGCCGGTCGGGGCGCGTGGCGGGATCATTCCTGCATGTGATCGACCGGGCTGGACATTCGGCCACGTGCGGATAAGTTGACGGGCACGGTCGCGCCGACTCGGGCAAGTCGGCGCACCCGCAAGGAGTATGGATGCTCTACCACCTCTACGACATGCAGCAGACGATGCTTTCGCCCGTGCGGCTTGCCGCCGAAGCGGTTCAGAACGTCTTCAGCCATCCGATGCTGCCGATGTCGTACACCCGTTTCGGGCGCGCAATGGCTGCCGGCGCCGAGATGATCGAACGCGCGACGCGCCGCTATGGCAAGCCCGCATTCCGGCTCGAAAGCACGACCGTCGACGGCACCGAGGTTCCGGTCGTCGAGGAAGTGGCGCTGTCGAAGCCCTTCTGCGACCTGCTGCATTTCAGGCGCGAAACGGGCGTCGAGCGCGATGACCCGAAGGTGCTGGTCGTCGCGCCGATGTCGGGCCACTACGCAACGCTGCTGCGCGGAACCGTCGAGGCCTTGCTGCCCGATCACGATGTCTACATTACCGACTGGGTCAATGCCGCGCTCGTGCCGCTGATCGAATCTGCCGAGTTCGGGCTCGACGACTATATCGACTACCTGATCGAGTTCATGGAGGAACTCGGGCCCGAGACGCACCTCATCGCCGTGTGCCAGCCTTCCGTCCCGGTCATGGCCGCGGTTTCGCTGATTTCCGCGCTCGATCCCGCCGCAGCACCACGGTCGATGACACTGATGGGCGGCCCCATCGACACGCGCGTGAATCCCACGAAGGTCAACCGGCTCGCCGAGGAACGCTCGATCGAGTGGTTCGAACGCTCGGTCGTCACGAATGTCCCGCCGGGCTATCCGGGCTTCATGCGCCGCGTCTATCCGGGCTTCATCCAGCTTTCCGGCTTCATGAGCATGAATCTCGACCGGCATGTTGGCTCGGCGATGAAGCAGTACCAGCATCTCGTCCGCGGCGACGGCCTGAGCGCGCAGGGACACCGCGAGTTCTACGACGAGTATCTCTCGGTCATGGACCTCGATGCGGCATTCTATCTGCAGACGGTCCGCATCGCCTTCCAGGAGCATGCGCTGCCGAACGGCACATGGATCTCGCGCGGGCGAAAGGTCGATCCAGGCGCCATCCGCAACACCGCACTGATGACGGTCGAGGGCGAGCTCGACGACATTTCCGGCGTTGGGCAGACCTACGCGGCGCATGCGCTGTGCGCCAACCTGCCCGCCGACCGGCATCGGCACTGGCTTCAGAAGAATGTCGGTCACTACGGCATCTTCAACGGCAAGCGCTGGCGCGGCGAGATCATGCCGCAGGTACGCGGGTTCATCCGCGAGAACCGCTGACCCTTCCCGCGCGCGTCACGAGCGCCAGGCCTGCGAAGATTGCGGCCATCGAGGCCCACACATAGGCGCTGTGCGTTTCGCCGAAGAGCAGCCAGCCCCAGAAGACGCCGGCGAGCGTCACGAGGAAGCCGGTCTGGCTGAAGAAGACCGGCCCCGCGAGCCGCAGCACCTCGAAGAAGAGCAGCGAACCGATCCCGCCGAACCCGCACTGCACGAGGAGCGCCCAGTCTGCGGGCCCTGCCGGCGGCAGCGGCATGTGCACCGAGCCTGTCGCAAGCGCCAGCGGCAGGATGCAGGCGGCGGCACCAAGCTGCATGCCGGCAGCCAGACCGATCGAGTCGACCCCGGCCGGCCGGGCGCGGGCGATATAGACGTTCGACAGCGCATAGAAGAACGGCACCAGCAGACACAGCAGGACCCAGGGTGTCATCGCCGGATCCGGCAGGCTCGCGCGCGGCAGGACCACCAGTAGCGCGCCCGCAATGCCGAAACCGATCCCCAGCAGGCGCAGCCGCTGAGGCCGCTCCATGCCGACCGCGAGCGCCATGGCGTAGGTGATGACCGGCGACAGGGTGTTGAGGACAGCGGCGAGGCCCGCAGGCACATGGCTGACGACCAGAACGGCGATCGAGTTGGGGATCGCGATCGCGGTCGCACCGGCAAGGACCGTATACACGAGATGGCGGCGTTCGAGCGGGATCTCGGCGCCGCGCAGCCAGGCCACCGCGGCCAGCAGCGTCGCCGCGCAGATGGAAACCGCCAGCGTGAAGCCAAGCGGGTGGATTCCGCCTTGCGTGGCGACCTTCGCCAGAGAAAACTGGAGTCCCCAGATCAGCCCCATGCACGCCATGTAGAAAAGCGCGAGGGCGAGCCTGGGACCATGAAGAGGGGGAGACGTCTCAGCCATGCTGTTCGCCAGCTACAATATCCAGTACGGGACCGGAAAGGACGGAAAGATCGACCTGCGCCGCATCGCCGACGCCGTGCGCGGTGCCGACGTGATCGCCATGCAGGAGGTCGAACGCTTCTGGCCGCGAACCGGCGACGTCGACCAGCCGGCGGTACTGGCCGAGGCGCTGGAAGGCTATTACTGGGTCTATGGTCCGGGCTACGACATGCACGCGGACGGCGCACCACCCGGCAACCGGCGCAGGCAGTTCGGCAACATGATCCTGAGCCGGACGCCCATCATCAGTTCGCGCAACCACCTTCTGCCGAAATTCGGCACCGCGACACTGCACAGCATCCAGCGCACCGCCGTCGAGACCGTGATCGATACGCCGAAATCCGGCGCCATGCGCGTCTATTCGACCCATCTTTCGCACCTGAGCGACGGCGACCGCGGCCCCCAGATCGACCGGCTTCTCGAAATCTACCGGACCGCACCCTCGGAGGGCGGGGCATGGTCGGGCGGCCACCGGGACGCCGGCTGGACGCAAGGCAAGGCCCCGCCGCCGATGCCGCAGCAGGCGGTCTTCATGGGCGACTTCAACATGACGGCCGATTCCCCGCTCTATGCAAGGCTCGTCGGCCCGCATTCGGCGGAGTACGGCCGCATGACCGCCATCGACGGCCTTGTGGATGCGTATGTCGCTGCCGGACATGCCGAGGAAAGCGGGATCACCTGCGACAGCACGAAGAACCGGCGGCTCTACCGGATCGATTACTGCTTCGCGAGTTCGAGCCTCGCGGGCCGCATCCGGCGGGCCTGGATCGACGACAAGGCGCAAGGCTCGGATCATCAGCCGATCTGGACCGAGATCGATCTGTGAACCGCTAGGCGCGACGCAGGCTGCGCCCGGTCTCCGGGTCAAAAAGGTGGACGCAGGCCGGCAGCGCGGAGAGGGGGATGTCGCGCCCCGGATCGGCGGCATCCGACGGCAGCGCCAGCACGAACGATTCGCCGGCAAGCGTCCCATGCAGTAGCCGCGTGGCACCCAGTTCCTCGGTCACGTCCCAGTTCAGCCGCGGCGTCGCCGAACCCGGCGACGCTTCGATCTTCGCCTCCTCCGGCCGCAGGCCAACCATGACCTTGGCGCCCTTGCCGGGCGCGAAGGATGCCGTGTCGAATGCCAGCCGGGTTCCGTCGGCAAGCGTGACCTCGCCTGCCGTCGCTACCGTACCGTGGAAGATGTTCATGGCGGGCGAGCCGATGAACGTCGCCACGAACAGGCTTGCCGGACGGCGGTAGATCTCGATCGGCGTGCCCGTCTGCTCGATCCGGCCGACGTTCATCACAACCACCTGGTCCGCAAGCGTCATCGCCTCGACCTGGTCGTGCGTCACGAAGATCGACGTCGCATGAAGCCGGTTGTGCAGCTTGCGGATCTCGAGGCGCATCTGCACGCGCAGCTTGGCATCGAGGTTGGACAGCGGTTCGTCAAAGAGGAACACGGCCGGCTCGCGCACGATGGCGCGGCCCATCGCCACGCGCTGGCGCTGTCCGCCCGAGAGGGCGCGGGGCTTGCGCTGCAGGAACGGCTCGATGGCGAGCATGCGGGCGGCTTCTGCCACGCGCTTCTCGATCTCATCCTGCGGCGTCCCGCGGTTCCGCAGGCCATACGCCATGTTGTCGTAGACGCTCATGTGCGGGTAGAGCGCATAGTTCTGGAAGACCATCGCGATGTCGCGCTCAGCCGGCTCGACATCGTTGACCACGCGCGGACCGATCGAGATGGCACCATCGCTGATGTGCTCGAGACCCGCGATCATGCGCAGCAGCGTGGACTTCCCGCAGCCGGACGGGCCGAGCAGGACCGTGAAGGATCCGTCGGGTATCGAGAGGCTGACGCCCTTCACGGCCTCGACGCCGCCGGCATAGACCTTCCTGACCTTGTCGAGGTTTACGCTTGCCATCGTCCACTTCCTTAAATCGAAATCGGGATCACTTCTCGGTCTCGACGAGACCCTTCACGAACAGCTTCTGCATCACGACCACGACCACCACCGGCGGCAGCAGCGCCAGCACGGCGGTCGCCATCGCAAGCTGCCATTCGGTCAAGGCATCCTGCGTCGTGATCATCTTCTTGATGCCGATGACGACCGTCTGCATGTTGTCGCGCGTCGTGATCAGCAGCGGCCAGAGATACTGGTTCCAGCCGTAGATGAACTGGATCACGAACAGCGCCGCGATCGTCGTCACCGACAGCGGAAGCAGCGTGTCCTTGAAGAACTTGAACGGCCCCGCGCCGTCGATCTTCGACGCCTCGACCAGTTCGCCCGGAACCGTCATGAAGAACTGCCGGAACAGCAGCGTTGCCGTCGCCGAGGCGATGAGCGGGATCGTGAGACCGGCGTAGGTATCGAGCAGCTTCAGGTCCGCGACGATCTTGTAGGTCGGGTAGATGCGCACCTCGACGGGCAGCATCAACGTGATGAAGATCAGCCAGAAGGCCGTCATCCGGAACGGGAAGCGGAAAAAGACGATCGCATAGGCGGAGATCAGCGAGATCGAGATCTTTCCCAGCGAAACGCAGAGCGCCATGACGAGGCTGTTGAGCAGCATCGTGCCGACCGGCTCGCGCGTCGAGGAGCTCGTTCCGGAGAAGATGATGCGCGAATAGTTCTCGAGCATCTGCCCGCCGGGCAGGAGCGTCATGTTGCCGGTCTGCACGGATGCGGCATCGTAGGTCGACGCAAGCAGCGCGAGGTAGACCGGAAACGCGACGATGCATACGCCGATGATCAGCACGAAATGTGGGACAAACCGGCTCGCGAATGTCTGCCGTTCGACCATCAGTACTGCACCTTGCGCTCGACGAACCGGAACTGGATCGCCGTCAGGGCAATGACGATCACCATCAGGACCACCGACTGCGCGGCCGAACCGCCGAGGTCCGAGCCAAGCTTGCCGTCATAATACACCTTGAACACCATCGTGACCGTGTTGCCGGCAGGCCCGCCGCCCGTCACGGAGTCGATGATGCCGAACGTGTCGAAGAACACGTAGACGATGTTGACGACGAGCAGGAAGAAGGCGGTTGGCGACAGCAGCGGGAAGATGATCGTCCAGAACCGGCGCATGGGCCGCGCCCCGTCGATCGCGGCCGCCTCGATCACGCTCTTGGGGATCGCGGCGAGTCCGGCCAGGAAAAAGAGGAAGTTGTACGAGATCTGCTTCCAGGTCGCGGCGAGAACGACGAGCACCATCGCATGCGTCCCGTTGAGCAGCGGATTCCAGTCGACGCCCCAGCCGCGCAGCACCTTGGCGAGCATGCCAAGCGACGGCTGGAACATGAACAGCCACAGGACGCCGGCAACCGCAGGCGCCACGGCGTAGGGCCAGATCAGCATCGTCTTGTAGATTGCGGCCCCCTTGATCTGCTTGTCCGCCATGACGGCCAGCAGGAGGCCGCACGCAAGCGACAGGAACGCGACAAGGACGGAGAAGACCGCGGTCGTCCCCATGGTGCGGTAATATTCGGGGTTCGCGAAAAGCTCGCGGTAGTTCTCGAACCAGACAAATTCGGTCGAGATCCCGAACGCGTCCTGCAGAAGGAACGACTGCCAGACCGCCTGCCCGGCCGGTAGGTAGAAAAAGACAACGACGATCGCGAACTGCGGCAGCAGCAGCGTGTAGGGCAGCAGCTTGCCGCCGAACATCACGCGTCGATCCATGTCCCGCTCTCCGGTGCCGGTTTCCCAAAACGAGATCGGGCCGGGTCGCTGGACGACCCGGCCCAACCCGTCACTTCCGCTTCAGCGCGAGGCTGTACGCTCGAACTGACGCAGCATCGTGTTGCCGCGGCTTACCGCCGCGTCGAGGGCGGCCTGCGGCGTTTTCTTGCCGGCAAGCGCATCCTCGATTTCCTCGGCCCACACGTCGCGGATCTGGACGAGGTTGCCGAAGCGCAGCCCACGCGAGTTCGGCGTGGGCGCCTTGTTGGTGAGCTCGAGCAGCGGCGTCTCGAGATACGGGTTCGTCTTGTAGAACCCGGCAGCCTTCACCTTCTCGTAGGCAGCCTTGGTGATCGGCAGGTAGCCCGAGTCGGTGTGCAGCTTCGCCTGACGGTCGGTATCCGACAGGAAGGCGAGGAACTTCGCCACGCCCTTGTACTCGTTGGCCGACTTGCCGCCCATGATCCAGAGCGATGCGCCGCCCAGCGTCGAGTTCTGCGGGGCGCCCGGCGCGTCCGGATAGTACGGCATCGCGGCATTGGCCCAGTCGAACTTGGCGTTCGCCTTGACGTTGCCGTAGAAGCCGGACGACGTGAGCAGGATCGGGCATTCGCCCGACGTGAACGCGCCTTCGCCCGTGTTCGTCCGGCCGCCATAGACGTAGGTCTTGTCCTTGGCCATCTCGACGAGATTGGCGAGGTGCTTCACGTGCAGCGGCGAATTGATCTTCAGCTCGGTATCGAAGCCGTCGATGCCGTTCGACTTCGTGCCGATCGGGATGTTGTGCCAGACCGAGAACTGCTCGATGTTGACCCACGTCACCCACGCTGTCGAGAAGCCGCAGTTCGGCGTGGCCGAGGCCTTGAGCTTCTTGGCGGCAGCAAAGACATCGGGCCACGTCTTCGGCGGCGCGTCGGGATTGAGGCCCGCCTTGCGGAACGCGTCCTTGTTGTACCACATCACCGTGGAGGACGAGTTGAACGGGAAGGACAGCATTTCGCCCTTCGAGGTCGAGTAATAGCCCGTCACCGCCGGAAGGTAGGCCTGCGGATCGAACTTCTCGCCCGCGTCCTTCATCACGTCGGCAACCGGCTTGATGGCGCCCTTGGCGGCCATCATCGTCGCCGTCCCCACCTCGAACACCTGGAGGATGTGCGGGGCGCTGCCGGCACGGAACGCGGCAATGCCAGCACTCATCGTGTCGGGGTACGAGCCCTTGTAGGCGACGACGACCTTGTAATCCTTCTGGGTCGCGTTGAAGTCGGCAGCCAGCTTGTTGACGACGTCGTTGTTGGCGCCCGTCATGGCATGCCACCACTGGATTTCGGTCTGCGCGAACGCGGGCGCCGCGACCGTCAGGGCGGTTCCGGCGAGAAGGACGCCGGCAAGCCGCAGGGTGAACTTACGACCGAGGTTCATCGGGTTTCTTCCTCTCTTGTTATCGCGCGGCGGTTCGACATATGCGCCGATGCCGCGTCGTTTAGGCTTCGCGCGTGTCCCGACGGGGACATTCGTGTGAAGCTTTTATGACCAAGCTTTATCACGTCACCGTTTGGCACCCAAGCCCTTCCGCGCGCCCTTGGCGCCTGAATCCGACCGGACCCGCGCCACCGCATCGCACCATGCTGCATACAATTTATCGTTCGCGGCACGATCGCCCTGCGGCGCGAAGACCCGGTCCGCCTGACGCGCGCGCGCGATGTCGTCGATCGAGCCGTATACACCCGCACCCAGTCCCGCCAGCGCGGCGGCGCCCCAGGCCGTCGTCTCGGCCACCCTCGGCCGGTCGACCTCAAGCCCCAGCTGGTCGGCGAGGAACTGCATGATCCAGTCATTGGCAACCATGCCGCCGTCCACGCGGATCGTCGCCAGCGCCGCACGGGGCCCCATGTCCGCGCGCATGGCGCCCATCAGGTCGCGCGTCTGGTAGGCCGTCGATTCGAGGGCCGCCCGCACGATCTGCGGCAGCCCGGAATCGCGCGTGAGACCGAAGATGGCGCCGCGTGCGTCGGGATCCCACCAGGGCGCGCCAAGACCCGTGAAGGCCGGCACGAGATAGACGCCACCATTGTCCGGGATCGATCGGGCGATCGCCTCGCTTTCGGATGCCTTGGTAACCGCTTTCAGGCCGTCGCGGACCCACTGGATGACCGCCCCGGAAATGAAGATCGACCCCTCGAGGGCATAGGTGGCCTTGCCCTTGAGGCGGTAGGCGACGGTCGAGAGCAGGCGATTTTTCGATCGGATGAACTTCGTGCCGGTATTGAGGAGCACGAAGCAGCCTGTCCCGTAGGTGCTCTTGACCATGCCGGGCGAGAAGCATGCCTGTCCCACGGTCGCGGCCTGCTGGTCGCCCGCGATGCCGCGGATGGCAATGGCGCCGCCGAACAGGTCCGCCTCGCTCGATCCGAAGTCCGCCGCACTGTCGCGAACCTCGGGCAGGAGCGATGCCGGGATCCGGAAAGTCTTCAGAAGTTCGTCGTCCCATCTCTGGCGGCCGATGTCGAAGATCATTGTCCGCGCGGCATTGGTGGCGTCAGTCGCATGGACCCTGCCGCCGGTCAGCCGCCACAACAGGAACGTGTCGATCGTACCGAACGCCAGCCGGCCGGCTTGCGCCGCGGCACGCGCACCTTCAACATTGTCGAGGAGCCACGCGATCTTCGAGCCGGAGAAATACGCGTCGAACAGCAATCCGGTCCGCTTGCCAAGCTCGCCGTCGCCGACTTCCTTGCGCATGCGCCGGCACCAGTCGGCCGTGCGCCGATCCTGCCAGACGAGCGCCTTGTGGATCGGCTTGCCGGTGGCTCGGTCCCAGAGCACGGTGGTCTCGCGTTGGTTCGTGATCCCCAGTGCCGCGACGTCCCCCGCGGCGAGGCGGGCATTCGCCAGCGCCCGGCGGACGACCGACAGTGTCGCCTGCCAGATCTCCTCGGCATCGTGCTCGACCCAGCCGGGCTGCGGGTAATGCTGCTTCAGTTCCACCTGGGCGGACGCGACCGGACCACCGTCCGTTCCGAAGATGATGGCTCGCGTCGAGGTCGTTCCCTGATCGATCGCGAGCAGAAATTGGCCGGCCATACGAGCGCCACTCCCCTGAACGTTCCTTGGTTTGCCGGACAATCGCCCATGCCGCCCGGCCCCGGCAAGCGGGACTTGCGCAAGCCGCCTGTTTCGTGGCTCGCTCGTGCGCACCATGCCTGTCACACCCGATATCTGGCTCGCCTTTGCCGCAGCCGCCGCCATCCTGATCGCCATCCCCGGGCCGACCACGCTTGTCGTCCTTGGCCATACGCTTTCCGGCGGCCGGGCGCTCGGATTGCTGAGCCTCGTGGGCGTTGCACTGGGCGACGTCTGCGCGATCAGCCTGTCGGTCCTCGGCTTCGGCGCGATCCTCGCGGCATCGGCGACGGCATTCGAAATTCTGAAATGGATCGGAGCGGCCTATCTGGTATGGCTCGGCATCGGCCTGTGGCGCGCACCCGCGGCCGCACTTGCGGCACCCGAGGAGATGCGCCGTTCGCCGCGCGAGGCGATCCTTCGCAGCTTCACGGTGACGCTCCTGAACCCGAAGGGCATCCTGTTTTTCGCGGCCTTCCTGCCCCAGTTCCTCGATCCTGGCCGCCCGCTTTTCGCGCAGGTCGCGATGCTGACGGCGACATTTGTCTTCTTGGCGACGACGATCCAGGGCGGCTACGTGCTTGCGGCGGGCCGCGCACGACGCGGGCTGGTCGGCGTTTCGGCAATGCGCCGGCTCAATCGTGCCGGCGGGGCGATGCTGGTCGGAGCCGGCGTCCTGACCGCGACGCTCAAACGCGCCTAGAGCCTGCTCCAGTCAACGGCGGCAAGCCGCTCGTACTGGCCGACGTCGTTGTAGATCTGGGCCGACACGCGGACCCACAGCCGCCCGTCGAAGGCCATCACGGGCGCGCGCACGCGATGGCGCGCGAACAGCGCGGCATAGAGCGCCAGCGCCGTCGCCTCCTCGGCGGTACGGTCCACCGGAAGCATCACGGCAGCAAGGTGCCCGCGCATCGAGGCCGGGCCGCTCGCGCGCGTGCCATAGGCCGATACGAGGCACGCGGCCGCGCGCGCGCAAAGCGCATCGTTGTGCGCGCGGATCGCCGCCCATCCGTAGCGCGCGCCGAAGGCCAGCGCATCAGCCAGCGACAGCCACGCGCCGACATCGCGCGTTCCGATCCAGTCGAACTCTTCCGCAAGACCCTTGCCGTAACCGTGCGAGATCGTTCCCGGATGGATGCGATCGCGCCAGCGCGGTGCAACCGACAGGAACGCCGCACCCTTGCACGCGAATAGCCATTTGTGCGCGTTGCCGACATAGAAATCGGCACCCAGCGCCGCGAGATCGAGATCGACCTGACCGGGTGCATGCGCGCCGTCGATCAGGATCGGCACGCCGTGATCGCGCGCCAGCGCCACGAGCCGAGCCACCGGCAGGACAAGGGCTGTCGGCGAAGTGATGTGGTCGGCCACGACAAGGCGCGTTCGCGGACTGATCGCCCGACCGACCGTTTCGACGACGATATCCGGATCGATTGCCGCAGCCGGCAGCTCGGCGACTTTCGGGATCGCCCCGGTCATTCGGCACACATGTTCGATCGTGCGTGTCACCGCACGATAGCCGTGCGTGGTGAACACGATCTCGTCGCCCGGCACAAAGTCGAGCGAACGCAGCACGGCGTTGGCGCCCTGGGTCGCGTTCTCGACGAGAACGAGCCCTGCCGGGTCGCCGTTGACGAACGCTGCCATCGCGGTGCGTGCGGCCGCGACGGCTTCCGGCCACACGCCGCGCACGAAGCCCGTCGTATCCGCCTCCATCCGTCGGCGCCAGCGCTCGGCCGACTCCATGACCGCGCGCGGCGTGGCACCGAACGAGCCGTGGTTCAGATGCGCGATTTCCGGGTCGAGCAGGAATTCGCCGCGACACGCGGCGCCGAATTCAGGCATCGGCCGACGCTGCCAGGGCCGCATCGACGGCCTTGCGCACTTCCTCCGACATCGGCTCGACGCGCGAAGGCCAGGCAGCGCGCGGCATCCCGTTGCGGCCGATGAGGTACTTGAAGAAGTTCCACCGCGGCAGCGCTCCTTCGCCCAGTTCGGCCGCGAGCCACCGGTAGAACGGATGCGCCTTGGCACCGGCGACCACATTCTTCTCGGCAAGCGGGAAGGAAACGTCAAAACCCTCGCAGAACTGCTTGATCTGCGCGTTCGTGCCGGGTTCCTGACCGCCGAAATCGTCCGACGGCACACCGACCAGGACGAGCCCCTTGTCCCGGTAGGCGCGCCAGAGCGCCTCCAGCCCCTCGTACTGGGGCGTATACCCGCAGAAGGACGCCGTGTTCACGACCAGCATCGGCCGCCCGGAGAAATCCTTCAGGCGCAGCGGCGCGCCGTCGATCGAAGTAAATTCGAAATCGAAAGCGCGCATGCCGGTCTTTCCTTTCGCCTGCGCGATCGGTCCGGCATGGGCCGTCCCGGTCAGCCGCCCCAGATAGTACCCGCCCATCGCCACCATGAAGGCGGCTGCGGCAAAGGAGCGGCGAGGCATGTACGGCATCTCCGGTTCATCCATAGCGTTCCTCCGTCCACGGATCCCCGCGCATGTGATAGCCGCGGACTTCCCAGAATCCCGGCCGGTCCTCGGCGACAAACTCGATGCGCTGGAGCCACTTCGCGCTCTTCCAGAGATAGAGCTTGGGCAGGATCAGGCGAACGGGGCCGCCATGCTCGCGGCTGATCGGCTGGCCCTCCCACGAATGGGCGAGCAGCACGTCCTCGCCGGCGAAATCCGCCAGCGGCACATTCGTCGTGTAGCCGTCATAGGAATGCTGGACGACGAACCGCGCCTCCGGCCTCGGCCGGACGATTTCGCAAAGGCGTCGCGTCGGCAGCCCCCGCCAGCGATTGTCGAAGCGCGACCATGCCGTGACGCAATGGATATCCGACACGAATTCGGCGTGCGGCTCGCGGAAAAAATCGTCCCATGTCCACGCCACCGGATTCTCGATCAACCCATCGACAGCGAGCCGCCAGTCCGACTTCGTGACAGGCGGCTGGATCCCGATGTCGAGAACCGGCCAGGTCTGTACTTCGCGCTGTCCGGGCGGAAGGCGCACGGCCGGATCGGCGGCCGTCCCAGTCAGGAGGCGGCCTTCGCCCGCCCATTTCCGCTTCGTGTCGACCAGCTTTTGCCTGAGCCGGCCGAGTGTCCCGTCATCCGACATCACCGCTCCCCATCGAGGGCAGTTACGCCCGCAAGCATACGACGGATCAGCCGGCCGCGGCGGAAAACGTCAGCGCGCCTTCAGGCTCGCGCGGATGCGCTCCAGCGCCTGCCGCGGCCCCGGCTGCTTCAGCATCTCGTCGTAGGCGTAGACGAGCAAGACAAGCACATCGCCGCCGTCCACGACCGTCGTTCCCGTGAACTCGAGTTCCTCGTCGCCGTCCTGCGCGGACCCGTTGAGGCCGTCCCCCTCGAAGTCGGCCTCGTCGAGTTCGCTGTCGATGAACGCCCGCGCGCGCGCGGCGGCGGTCGCGGCCGCACCGGCAAGCCGCGTGGCAACGATGAAGATCGTTTCCTGCGGATTGTTCGCCTCGAGCCGGTCGCCGGACACCTTTGCCGTCCACTGGTCGGGGGTCCAGATCGCGAAGCGGCCGCCGGCAACGGCATTTTCGCCCGCGAACGCCGGTACCGAGATTGCCAACGTGAATAGGGAAAGGGCGACGGCGAAGAACAGACGTGCTGCGGCAGGCATTTCAGGCTCCATTGTTGGATATCGACGTGGATTCTACATTCGCGCGCAGGCAGCTTCCATAACGCGCGTGTTTCAGTCGCTGCCCTGTCGCCAGAGACGGCGGTAGGACCCTGCGACGGCAACCAGTTCGGCATGCGTCCCCGTTTGCACCAGACGCCCCTCGGCCATCACGAGAATCCGGTCGTACGCGGATACCGAGGCGAGGTCGTGCGCGATGCTGACGATGGTCCTGTCGCGCGCGATGCCGGCGAGTGTCGCGTGGATTTCCTTGCGCGTAAGGGCGTCAAGCGCCGACGTCGCCTCGTCGAGAAGCAGGATCGCTGGGTTGCGGATGATGGCACGCGCGATCCCGACGCGCTGGCGCTGGCCCTGGGAAAGCGTGTCGCCGCGCTCGCCAACAACCGTGTCGTACCGGTCGGGCAGCGACTTCACGAAACGATGGAGCCCGGCGCCCTTGGCCGCTGCGACAATCTCGGCCTTGGTCGCCTCGGGATGACCGAGGCGGATGTTCTCGCCGATTGATGTGCCGAACAGCACGGTCTCCTGAAAGACCGCGCCCATCATCGCGCGCGCGCCATCACCCCGGAGACCGGCAAGATCCGCACCGTCGATCAGGATCCGGCCTGCATCGGGCCGGTAAAGGCCGAGCAGCAGCAGGAGCAGCGTCGACTTTCCCGAACCGCTCTCGCCCACGATCGCCACGCGCGAGCCGGCCGGAATCGTAAACGACACATCGCGTACGCCGCCACCCTCGCCTTCATAGGCGTAGGAGACGTTCTCGAAACGGATCTCGCGCGCGAACGGGGCAGGTGGAAGCGCGCCGGGTGCATCGTCCGGTGCGTCGGGCGCCGCGCGGAATTCGTCGATATGGCGAAGGGCGGCAGCACCCGCAACCACTTCGGGCAGGAACTGCGCGACATGGACCGTGTTGTAGCTGAGCTCCCAGAACACCGCCTCGAACGCAATGAACGTTCCCACGCTGATGTACTCCTCGAACGTCAGCACGGCGCCGACCCCGAAGACGACAAGATGCAGGAGCAGAACGCCAAGCGACGCCGAACGTTCGAGTAGCGCGTCGAGGAAGCGGACGCGGCGCGCGGCGCGCCGGACTTCGAGGTTGCGCTGCGCGTACCAGCGCCGGACACGCCGTTGAAGTGCAAAGGCCCGTACGACCTTCTGCGCGCCGATCGCTTCGCCCGCCGTCGCAAGCGCATCGGCAAGGCTGCGCTTGAGCGCATAGCCGGCCGCCACCGCACGCGGCGCGACCAATCTCGGCCCCAGCAGCGTGAGCGGGAAGATCGCCATCGAGATCGCGGCCATTTCTGGCGAAAGCCAGAAGAGCAGCGCGACGGCTCCGGCCAGCTCGACAAACGGAAGCACGCCCCAGTCGACGGCGTGCATCACGACCTCGTCGATCGTGCCCACGTCGTTGGAAAGCCGCGACATGATGCGGCCGGACCGGGTTCGGTCGATATAGCCAAGGCCCGTGCGCTGGACGCGGTCGAATATCTCCTGCCGGATGCGCGCCATTGCCTCGGCGCCAAGCCGCGCATTCAGCCATTCACCTGCAACCATCGTGACTGCCGCAACGACTCCGAGCCCAGCAAGAAGCCCGAGCAGGACGGCCAGCGTTTCCCACCGCTCGTCGTCGAGAACCGAATCGACGAGATACTTGAGCGACAGCGGAAAGGCGACATTGAAGGCCGCTTCCGCGACAACGCACAGCCCCAGAAGCGAAAGCGCGCGCGGCCGACGGAGCACGTAGGGCGCAAGAAACCGGCCCAACCCCGAAATCGCGGCACGCGCATCGGCAAACGTGAAATTCAGTCGCTCGGCCTCGGACGGTTCGTCGTCATCCTCCTCGTCCGCATCCTCCGATGCGTCATCGTCGGCATCGTCGAGTTCGTCGTCGTCCTCGGGATCGTCGGGCTTCGTTTCCATCGGGCGTCAATCCTCGACGGGCGTGAAGAAGCAATAGCGCAGGCTTTCCGCGTCCTCGAACCAGCCTTCCGGACCAAAGCCGGCGGCAACGACCGTCGCCCACAGCCGATCGAGCAGCCGGCCGCCAGGCACCGACGGTTCGAAGCCGGCGTCCCGGAAATGCTCAACCCATTCCCAGTACCCGCGCAGGCGCGGGATCCCGTCGGCAAGCCGATAGCGTTCGACGTTGTGGAAGGCCAGTTCTGCCGTGACCGACCCGAAGAACAGGCCGCGGCGCGTCACCCGCCGGAGTTCCGCCAGCGCATCCGGAAGATCGCGATCGCCGACATGCGCCAGACATGTCTCGTGGACGATGTCGAAGGCGCCGTCCGCGAACGGCAGATCCCGAACGTCGCCGAGCGTGTTCCACCGTCTCAGCCGTGCCGGCGTGCGCGCATGGATCGCGCGATTGTTCTCGATCCCCCGCGCGTCGAGCCCTTCGGCGCGGAAGCCGGCAACGCCGAGCCCGCAGGCAGAGCCTGCGTCAAGCAGGCGGAACGGCGTACGCAGTCGCCAGACGGCACGCATCAGGCGCGTGGCCGTCCGCGGATCGAGGAACCTCGATTGCGCCTGCTCGTACGGGCCAAGCCCGCGATAATCGGCAAAGTGCGCGGCGTTGATCCGTTTCGCCGGCAGTTCGCGACGGCTCAACCGCACGATCGGATCGAGCGCCAGGTCGCTTGCGGCATCGGCGGAGTCGAGAACGGCATTCACCGTCGAATCAAAGATGTAGTCTCCGACGACGTACAGACCCGGATGCGCGTCCGGTTCAGGCATGTGGTTTTCATGCAGCGCTCGATCCGCCTTGCCGCCCGGCACCGCGTTGACCGAGGCGAGCCAACGATGGACGGCCGCCTCGCGCCGCAGCGATGCCCCGTGCCGCAGACCCTCGGGCAGCGAGGCAAGCGTCCGCGCAACGATCGTCTCGTCGTCGAGATTGGCAAGCTCTAGCGCGGCGTTTCCGGCGATCAGCCAACCCAGCACGTTCCTGCCGCCGTCCGACTGCGGGTTCTCGTCATAGATGCAGCACCCGCCGAAAGCGTCGCTGATCCACCAGTCGTCACGGATTGTCGCGCGCCAGAAGGGCTGCTCGAACAGCACCGACACGCGAATATAGTGCCCCGGCCTGTCGAAATAGGCGATATGGCGCATCATCGCCGCTTCGAGCACACCACCGCCCCATTCGACCTGCGAAAGCGCCGAAAGCGGCAGCGCGACGATCAGCGCGTCGAACTGGAATTCGGTCGGACCGGCGGCCTCGATCGCAGCGACGTGGTATCTCCCGTCCGGGCCGCGCCCGATGCGGGTCGCACGCGCGCCGGTGACGATCTCGACCCCGCCTTTCGCGCGTAGATCGTCGGCGAGCGCGTCGGCGAGGCGCGCCACGCCGCCGTCGACCTTGCGCAGATCGATATATCCGCGAACATCCATCAGCACGTTGCGCACGGCATTGAGCGCGTTCGTCTTGTGCCAGGGCACGGCAATGTCGCTGTGGGCCGCCACACGCAGGATGCGGCGCGCGGCGGGGTCGCGGACATGCTCGAAAAGATAGGCCTGCGCGTTCTTCCGCGCGAGCCCGCGCGCGGCAGGCGAGTCCGCCCTTCCGTCATAATAATCGGCCGGCGATATCGCCTTGGCGCAGCGCCGGCGGAACGCGTCGATCTGCCGGCGCGTCTCGGGGCCGAAGGCATCCCCGATCGCGGCCGCTCCCGACAGAACATGACCGTCGACGACGAGCGTGCGCGAACCGATCGACCGGCTTGTGAGACCGCACGCCGCCACGAGATCCGCAAGCGGATCAGGGCCAAGTGCCGAATAGTCGTAAATCTCGGCGACCCCTGCGGCATAAGGCGTTCCGTCAGCCGCGAACCGGCCGTCGACGAGCTTGCCACCCGTTTGCGCCTGCGCCTCGATCACCCGGATCCGTACCGCGCCCGCCGTCTTGTCGCGCAGGAGCCGGGCGGCCATGAGGCCGCCGGGCCCGCCCCCGACGATTCCAATCTCGATCATGCGTCCTGTTGCCCGAGGCGCACCGTCGCCCTCCGGCGTCCTGCTGTAATGATGTTACGGACATCGACCCCGAGTCGGGCCCGCGCGGGCGCCTCATTACTCCCAAATCGCGGCGCGAGAAAGGCGTCTTAACGCCACCGCAGGAGATGCCGCTCAAGCCGGCCAAGTCCCGCCCCCAGCATCAGGCCGAGCAGCGAGATCAGCAACACGCCGGCGAGCAGCTGGTCGGTCAGCATCAGGTTGCCGGCCTGCAGGACAAAGGCGCCGATCCCGTACTGGGCGCCGATCATCTCGGCCGAAACAAGCAGGATCAGCGCGATCGACGTGCTGATCCTGAAGCCGGCGAGGATGCCGGGCAGCGCACCCGGCAGCACGATCTTGCGCAGCACGTCGCCTGCCGGCAGGCCGAAACTCTGCGCCATTCGGATGAGGTTTCGAGGCACCGCGTCGATCGCGGTGTAGGCGGCAATTGCCGTCGGGAAGAAGACGCCCAGCGCGATCGTCGCGATCTTCGAGGCCTCGCCGATCCCCAGCCAGAGGATCAGCAGCGGCAGCAGCGATATCTTGGGGATCGGGAAAAGAGCCGAAACGAATGGCACCCCGACCGCACGTCCGAGAGACCACACCCCCATGAGCAGGCCCGCCGCGAGCCCCGCCGCCGTGCCAAGGCACCAGCCGCCTGCCAGCCGGACGAGGCTCTGCGAGACGTGCTGCCAGAGCGTGCCGGCTCGCCAGAGATCCCCAAGTGCGGCGACAATGGTGCTGGGTGCCGGCAGGAATATCGGCGAGACAAGACCCCGGCGGACCGCGAGTTCCCAGATCGCAAGAAGCACGGCGAAGCCGATTGCCGCCGCATAGCGGACAGGCATCGGCGAAAATCCGCCGCCGCGGAATGGCACGGGCCGCCGGTCATCCATGTGCGATCTCGCGTTCGGCATCGATTGCTTCCTCGCGCACGGCCGCCCACAGCCGGTCCGCAAGAATGGACATTTCCCGCGCGGCGGCGGAGGCGGCGCGTTCGGCCTGCGGAATGCCGACCGCGACGATCTGCTTGATCCGCCCGGGCCGACGCGACAGGACGCAGATCCGGTCGGCCAGCCGCAGCGCTTCATGAAGGTTGTGCGTGACGTAGACGGACGTCGTGCGTGCAGCCAGCCAGAGCGCGAGAAAATCCTCCATCAGCAGCTCGCGTGTCTGCGCGTCGAGCGCGGACAGCGGCTCGTCCATCAGCAGGATCGCCGGCGAGACCGCGAGTGCCCGCGCGATGCCCACCCGCTGGCGCATGCCGCCGGAGAGCTGTTTGGGGAATGCATCACGAAACTCGCCAAGCCCGGTGCGCGCGAGCGCGTCGGCAACACGCGCCTCGCGCTCGCGCGCATCCAGCGGATGGTGTTCGAGCGCCAGCGACACGTTTGCGGCGACGCTGCGCCACGGCAGCAGCGCGAAATCCTGGAAGACGTACGTGATCGGGTTGAGCGACCCGGCAGGAGCCGTGCCCTCGAAATAGACGCGGCCCGCCGCCGGCTCGACGAGACCGCCCATTATCCCCAGCAGGGTCGATTTTCCGCAACCCGATGGCCCGACGACGGCAACACACTCGCCGTCCGCCACGGTCAGACCGATTCCGTCGAGAACGTCGAGCGAGCCGTAGCGGTGCCCGACGCTTTCGCAGACGAGGCGCACCTCAGTTCTTCGGGACGTTCAGATGGCCGCGCACGAACGAGAGGTCGACGATTTCCTTGCCGGTCACGTCCTTGCCGACGAGACCCGCCTGCTGCCAGAAGGCAATCTGGTTGTAGATGTCGCCGACATCCAGACGGCCCAGCGCGTCCACGAACGGCAGGCCAACCGCAACCAGCTCGGGCGCCTGCTGGACGGCGCGTGCCACGACCCCGATCGTTTCCGCGAAGTTCGTCCCGCGAACCTCGTTGCCGGCCGCATCGCGCTGGTTGAAGGCCGCATTGAAGTCGGACGTGCCGCGCAGGTAGCCGCGCACGAACCGCTCGACGACATCGCGCTTTTCCGCGATCGCGCGCGGACTCGTGAACAGTGCACCGAGCTGCCAGGGCGTCTCGTCACCTGCCCATGCGAGGATTCGGCCGGATCCGTCGGCCGTCAGCGCACGCGCAAGCGTCACGGGCGCCAGGATCGCATCCACCTGTCCACCCTTGAACGCCGCCTGCATATTGGGAAGCGTCTGGAGCGGCACGAGCGTGACGGCAGACAGATCGAAGCCGTATTTCTTCGCGAGCAGTCCCAGTTCGTAGTGGAAGGTGGAGCCCGTCGTCGTAATGCCCACGCGCTTGCCCGCGAAGTCGCGGACCGAGCGGAAGCCCTTTTCGTAGGCCGCGTTCGTGACCATGTAGGCGACCAGCGGAAAGCCCTTCGCCTCGCGGCTCTGCGAGGCGACGATCTTCAGCGCCCCCTTGCCCGCGAGATTGAAGAAGGAGGCGGTCAGGCCGGTCACGCCGAATTCGGTGTCGCCCGACGTGACCGCAACAGGCACCTGCTGGGCGGCAGTGAAGAACTTCAGCTCGACATCAAGACCGGCCTCGCGCCAGTAGCCGCGTTCGGCGGCGATGAAAACCGGACCGGAAGACGACAGCCGGAGGACGCCGACCGACGTTTTGCGCAGCGTCTGCGCGCGAAGGACGGAGGGCGCGGAAAGGGCGGCGAGCGCTCCGGCAACGGCGGCGCGACGCGACAGGCGGATCATGGCGGGCATCCCTCGTGGCAATGACGGGCCGGATTGCGGCCACGGCGGCTTGTGGGACTATATGACCGGCTCACGGACGGACTGTCAAAGGGGGGCAGCGGCGCACGACGCGCTGGAACCGACGGCTGCGGATCGTCGAATCGCTGGAATTCGACGCGGAAATCCTGCATCCAGAAGCCTGCGGCTTCGGCCATCGCGGCGAGGGCCAGTTCGCGTTCGACGGGGATCGAAAGCCACCATGAGACTATTGGCAGTCCTGCTTTTCGCCGCGGCGCTGTTCGGCGCGCCTGCGCTGCACGCCCAGTCGACCCCGCCTGCGGCAACCGCCGATCTGCGCGCGGTCCCGTCGCCCGACGAGATCGAGAAGCTCATCCGCGCGATCGACGACGAACAATCCCGTCAGGCGCTGCTTGAGCAGCTGCGCACGCTCGTCGAGATCCAACGCTCCGGAAAGGTTCCGGCGCTGACGCCGGAGCCTGACAAACCCGCCGAGCAGATTGCCCGTGTCGCGAGCACCTTCACCGAACAGCTTTCGGACCAGATCGAGGACGTCACGCATGCCGTTCTCCAGGCCGCCGCCTTCCTTGCCGATGCGCCGAAGTTCCTTGCCTGGTTCGACAGCCAGATCGGCGACAGCGAGAACCGCGGGCGGCTCGTCGAGATTCTCTGGAAGCTGCTCGCGGCGCTGGCCGCCGGCTGGATGGCCGAATGGGCGACATTGCGCGCGCTCGCGCCCACCCGGACACGCATCGAGGCACGCGCCGTGGACGCGGGCTGGCGCCGCGTCTTTCCGATTTCGGCCGATGCACTCGTCGGAATCGTGCCAATAGCCGTCTTCGCGGCGGTGGCGGTCGGCACGCTCGGCTTCGTCCAACCCTCGCGCACGGCGAGCCTCGTGGCGATCTCGTTCGTCAACGCACATGTCATCGCACGCTCGGTGGCGCTGGCGGCAAATACGATCATGGCGCCGCGACACGCGCGACGACGGCCGGTGCCGGTCGACGACGAGACGGCCGTCTACGCATTCGTGTGGATTCGGCGGGTGGCAAACATATCGGTTTACTGGTTTTTCGCGGCCCAGGCGGCCCTGCTCCTCGGCATGCCGGAGGCGGCGCACAATTTCGTCGTCAAGCTGCTCGGCGTCGTGGTGGCGATGATGGCCGTTGCCGTCATCCTCCAGAACCGCCAGCCGGTTTCCGAGGCGCTGCTCCGATCCTCGCGCGAGGGCGGCTGGATCGCCCGCAGCCGGGCGGGATTCCTCGGCCCCGGGCTTGCCAAGTACTGGCATATCGCGGCGCTCGCCTACGTTCTGGTGGCGCTGTTCACCTGGCTGCTGCAGCCGGACGGCTTCGCCTTCATCATGCGAGCCAGCATCCTGACCTTTGTCATCGCCGCAGTGGCGCGCGCGGCCGTGCTTCTGGTCGGCTACGGGATCGACCGCGCCTTCGTCATCGCGCCCGACTTCCGCGAGCGGTTTCCGGCGCTGGAGCTCCGCGCCAACCGCTATGTGAGCTTGGGACGGCGCTTCATCGTGCTGGCAATAAGCGGTCTCGCCCTGCTCACGATCATGCAGGCTTGGGGGATCCGCACGCTTGAATACGCGGCCACGCCGACCGGGCAGCGCGTGGCTGGCGGCCTGTTCTCGATCGGCCTTGCGATCGTCGCCGCGCTTGCGGTGTGGGAATTCGCCAATGCCGGTCTCGAGCGCTACCTGACGCGCAAGGGCGAGAACGAGGCGCCGACAGAGCGCACCTCCGCGCGCGTGCGCACGCTGCTGCCGCTCCTGCAGCGGGGCCTATTCGTCCTTCTTGCGATCTTCGTGGTTCTCGTTGTTCTGAACGAGATCGGCATCAACGTGACACCCTTGCTGGCCGGCGCCGGCGTCCTCGGCCTCGCGGTCGGCCTCGGCGCGCAGAACATGGTGCGCGACCTGATCACGGGCATCTCGATGATCCTCGAGGACGTGCTTGCCGTCGGCGATGTCGTGCAGCTCGGCGACAAGTCCGGCACGGTCGAGGCGCTCGGACTGCGGGCGATCAAGCTGCGGTCGGGCGACGGCACGCTGCACACGATCCCGTTCGGCACGCTGACGATCATCTCGAACCAGACGAAGGATTTCGCCTACGCGACATTCGAGGTGCCCGTGCCCTATTCGGCCGATGCCGGCGAGGCGGCCGCGGCCATGCGACGCGCGTTCGAGGCGATCATGGCCGATCCGGAAATCGCGGGATTTGCCACGGGCGAATACGAGGATCAGGGCATTTCCGCATTCTCCGACGTGGGGCAGACGCTGAAGGCGCGCGTCAAGACGCTTCCCGGCAAGCAGTGGCGCGTGCGCCGCGCCTTCGATGCGCGCATCCGCGCCGAGTTCGCGGCCGCCGGAGTCCGGATCGCCTGGGACAAGGGCTAGGCGCGCGCCCGGTCCCCGATCGGCAGGCTGCAGACGAGATATCCCCGCCCGTCCTCGGAACGCTCGGCGGCGACCGGCAAGATAAGACGATGCCAGAACCCGACGCGATCGTGCGGCGAGCGATGGCGCGTGGAATACGGCATCGGATGCTTCAGGCCGAGCCGGTAGACGCTCAGGAAGACGCGCGCGATCGCCGAAGGCAGATCGCTGGTGCGGCGGCCGGTCACGTCCGAACCGAACGCCGCCGCGACCGCGCGCCCGCAGCTCGCGTAGAGAAAATCGCCGTCCGGGAGCAGGTGAAGGTCCATCAGGTTCGACGAAAGTGCGTCGATCAGCGATGCACCGAGTTCCGATCGGCGCGGTATCCCGCCATTGCGCTTGAACGAAGCGTTCCGCCACGACTTCAGCATCGCGCGCTCGCGGGCGTCGAGCAGCTCGTCTCCGGCCGGGTTCGAGATCACGCGCATCGGTTCGTCGAGCCCGTCCACGTAGATGTCGAAGATCCGCCGCATCGGCGCCTACGCTTCCGGTCGATCGCCGATGAAGGCGTAGCCGTCGGGGGTGCCATGCACCGAAAAGCCGACCGATAGGCCCGCTCCATCGAGACGGGTGACTTGGACCGGCCTGCCGGTGCCTGCGGTCGGCGCCCAGGCGCCCGGCGGCAGACCCAACGCCTCGACGACAGGACGCCCCACAGGGTCCATGCCATCGCCGGCAAGCAGGGCAAACGCCGCATTGCAGGTTTCGATGCGGCCCGTCGGATCGGCAAAGGCGACAGGGCGGCCCAACGAATGCATCAGTGTTCCGTATCGCTCGATCGTCGCCTGCGCGCGCGCAAGCGCGGCACGCTTCGTGCGCAGCTCGATCGCATCGAGCGCCATCGCCCCAAGCATGCGCAGCCGACTTTCGCCGGCTTCATCGAGCGACTCGCGCGGCCGGGGCGAGATCGCACACAAAGTTCCGATCCGGTAGCCTGACGGAAGCTGCAACGGAAATCCGGCATAGAACCTGATGAACGGTTCGCCGGTGACGAGCGGATTGTCGTGAAACCGGGGATCGAACGTCGCATCCTCGACCACGAAAATATCGGGTTCGTGGATTGCATGGGCACAGAAGGAGACCGAGCGCGGGGTCTCGCGCGCAGGCAGCCCGGCCGCCGCCTTGAACCACTGCCGGTCCTTGTCGACGAGCGACACTAGTGCGATGGGCACGTCGAGCAGGGCTTTCGTCAGCTCGACGATCGACTCGAACGCCTTTTCAGGCTCGGTGTCGAGCAGACCGGTCGCATGCAGGTCGGCAAGGCGCCGGGCTTCGTCGCGCGGTGTGGCGGGTTCGATCATCGTTCGGTCAGCAGCCCGTCATAAAGCGGGAATAAATCAATAATCTATACAATTTTTACGACACTCGCTACAGATCGAACTCCTCCGGGCTTTCGGCATCGATCACGCGCCGGGCGAGCTCCAGCGCGAAGCCGGCGCGCGCCATCGTGGCCAGATGCCTGTCGCGCAGTCCGGCGCGCCGGGCCGGGTCGGCATACGGTCCGAGCCGCTTGCGACGCGCGAACAGGATGGCGGATTTCGGATCGTCGATTCCGGTCTCGGCCAGTTCGTCCAGCGCACCGGCGACGTCGGCAGCATCCACGCCGGACAGCTGCAGGCGCTGGGCGATCCGCACGCGCGGCAAGCCGCGGCGCGCAAGGCTGGCGGCCCGCCCCTCCGCGAAGCGCCGATCGTCGACGAGACCGCGCTCGACAAGGCGCCCGACGACCGCATCGACTGCCGCCGCCGCCGCCGGCCGTTCCGCAACGCCTGCACGTACCGCGCGCTCGACAGCGCGCATCAGGACCCGGCGTACGCCTTCGGCCGGCGCGGAATATCGTTCGAGATAGCGCACTGCCGCCTTCTCGAGGCGCTCGGGCGTGGGAACGGGGGGCGGACGCCGGTTTGCCATCGACGCCTGTTTGCCATGCCGAGCGCGCGATTGCGAGGCCGGGCCAGCGCCCCTATGTTCCCCGGCGCATGAAACACGCCCCGCTCCCTCCCCGGCGCTACGGCGCCGTCAACTGGCTCGGCCTGCAGACCCTCGTGCTGCGCGAAATCCGCCGCTTCGCAAAGGTCTATACGCAGACGGTCGCCGCCCCTGTCGTAACCACACTGCTCTTCCTTGCCGTGTTCGTGCTGGCATTGGGGAACTCGGCTGCGCCCGCAGCCGGCGGCGTGGCCTTCGCGGAATTCCTGGCGCCGGGCCTCATCATGATGGCGATGACGCAGAATGCGTTCGCCAATACGTCCAGCTCGATCGTGATCGCGAAGGTTCAGGGCAACATCGTCGATTCGCTGATGCCGCCACTATCGGCGGCCGAACTGGTCGTCGGCTTCGCATCGGGCGGCATCGTGCGCGGCATCGTCGTGGGCGGCGTCACCGCAGCCTGCGTCCTTCCGTTCGTTCCCCTGCATGTCCACTCTGCCGGATGGATCGTTTTCAACGGCATCATGGCGTCGATGCTGCTGTCTCTTCTCGGGGTCGCCGGCGGCGTCTGGTCGGAGAAATTCGACCATATCGCGGCCGTCACCAACTTCGTCGTGACGCCGCTCGCGTTCCTCTCCGGCACGTTCTATACGGTCGACCGGCTTCCGGAACCCTGGCACCTGATCGCGCTTTTCAACCCGTTCTTCTACATGATCGACGGCTTTCGCTATGGCTTCATTGGCCACGCGGATGCCCATCCGTGGATCGGTGCGGCAGTTCTGGTCGCGACAAACGGGCTGCTCGGCCTCCTCTGCCTGCAGATGTTCCGCCGCGGCTACAAGCTGCGGGCGTGAGCCGTTTCGGCAGCGCCCGAAGCCGCATTAATCAATTGATATAGCTGGCATATTTCCCCCAATATTTGACTTTTCCTAGGGGCACCGGGATACTGGTCGTTTCCCGAGCCGTCTTTTCGACGGCCCGACAGAGGAGGAGTCGTTCAACGTGTCGACCGCATTCCCCGCCGTGATGCCGACCTATGCGCGCGCCGAAGTGGGCTTCGAGCGCGGCGAAGGCCCGTATCTTTGGGGAACCGACGGACGACGTTATCTCGACTTCGCCTGCGGCATCGCCGTGACAGGTCTCGGCCATGCGCACCCGCATCTCGTCAAGGAAGTGGGCGCGCAGATGCACAAGGTCTGGCACACCTCGAACATCTTCCCGATCCCGCTGCAGCAGAAGCTTGCCGAGCGTCTTGTCGCCGCAACATTTGCCGACACCGTGTTCTTCACGAATTCCGGTGCCGAGGCGAACGAGTGCGGCATCAAGGTCGTGCGCAAATTCCACGCGCATTCCGGCCATCCGGACCGGTTCCGCATCATCACGTTCGAGGGTGCCTTCCATGGCCGCACGCTCGCCACGCTGGCCGCCGGCGGGCAGCAGAAATATCTCGAAGGCTTTGGCCCGAAGGCCGACGGTTTCGACCAGGTGCCGTTCGGCGACGAGGCGGCCCTCAAGGCCGCCATCGGCACGGCCACGGCCGGCATCCTGATCGAGCCGATCCAGGGCGAAGGCGGCGTCCGCCCGGTTCCGGTCGAGTTCCTAAAGATGCTGCGCGAACTGTGCGATGCCAGCGGCCTGCTGCTCTTCTTCGACGAGATCCAGACCGGCATGGGACGCACGGGCAAGCTCTTCGCCCACGAATGGTCCGGGGTGACGCCGGACGTGATGTCGGTCGCCAAGGCGCTTGGCAACGGATTTCCGGTCGGTGCCTGCCTGGCGACGGCGAAGGCCGCCGCCGGGATGACCGCGGGAACGCACGGCTCGACCTACGGCGGCAATCCGCTCGCGATGGCGGCCGGCAACGCCGTGCTCGACGTGATGCTGGCGCCGGGGTTCTTCGAGCATGTCGAGCGCACCTCTGGCCATCTCAAGCAGCAGCTTGCCGGCCTCGTCGCGCGCAATCCCGACATTTTCGAAGAAGCGCGCGGCCAAGGGCTGCTGCTGGGCCTCAAGTGCAAGGTCCCCAATCAGGATGTGATCCTCGCCGTGCGCAAGCACGGGCTGCTGACGGCCGGGGCAGGCGACAACGTCATGCGCCTTCTGCCGCCGCTTGTGGCCGAGGCAGTGCACGTGACCGAGGCGATCGAGAGGATCGACGCCGCGTGCGCGGAATTGCGCGCGAAGGAACCTGCGCGCAAGGCCGGCTGACGGAGACGGACGATGAACGCGACACCCCGCCACTTTCTCGATCTCGACGTGCTTGATACAAGCGCGCTCCGGCGCATTCTCGATCTGGGGGCCGCCTACAAGGCGAAGCGCCCGCCGGGCGGACTCGAGAAGCCGCTTGCCGGCAAGACACTGGCGATGATCTTCGAGAAGCCGTCGACGCGCACGCGCGTGTCGTTCGAAGTCGGCATCCGCCAGCTTGGCGGCGAGGCCGTTATCCTGACGCACCACGACACGCAGCTCGGCCGCGGCGAGACGATCGCCGACACGGCGCGCGTGCTGTCGCGGTATTGCGATGCGATCATGCTGCGCACCAACAAGGCAGCGAACCTCGCCGAGATGGTGCGACACGCGACGGTGCCGGTCATCAACGGGCTTACGGACCTCTCGCATCCCTGCCAGGTCATGGCCGATGTCATGACGATCGAGGAGCGCAAGGGCGAGATCGCCGGCAAGGTCGTCGCATGGACCGGTGATGGCAACAACGTTGCTGCCTCGTGGATCCATGCCGCGAAGCGCTTCGCCTTCGAACTTCGCCTCGCCTGCCCCGAGCAGCTCCGCCCGTCGAGCGACGTGCTGGCATGGGCCCGGCGCGAGGGAGCGCGGATCCAGCTGCTGACGGACCCGGAAGCCGCCGTCGCCGGCGCCGATGCCGTGGTCACCGATACCTGGGTATCGATGGACCAGGAGAACGGCAGCCGCGAGAGCCGCGAAAAGCGCCACAACATGCTCGCACCCTACCGCGTCAACGAGCGCCTGATGGACCGCGCGAAGGCCGACGCGATCTTCATGCACTGCCTGCCCGCCCATCGCGGCGAGGAAGTCACCGAAGGGGTCATTGACGGACCGCGCTCGGCCGTATGGGACGAGGCGGAGAACCGGCTGCACGTGCAGAAAGGCATCCTCGCCTGGTGCATGGCTTGACGCCGACGTTCCAGGACGACGATGTTGTCCTGCCGTTCCGGGTCGATCCTTTCGCGCTGCGCGGCCGGGTCGTCCGGCTCGGGCCCGCCCTCGATGCGATCCTGCACCGCCACGCCTATCCACGCCTCGTCGCCGCAGCACTGGCCGAAGCGATCGCGATGGGGGCCGCACTCGCCGCTACGCTGAAATACGAAGGCGTCTTCTCGATCCAGGCCAAGGGCGACGGGCCGCTGCGCCTGCTCGTGGCCGACATCACCTCCGGCGGGAACCTTCGCGGTTATGCGCAGTTCGATGCGGACCGCGTGACCGCGCTCGGCGAGACGCCCGTCTCCGTCCCGCGGCTTTTCGGGTCTGGATACCTTGCCTTCACTGTCGACCAGGGTGCCGACATGGAGCGCTATCAGGGCATCGTCGAACTCACCGGCGCAACGCTCGCCGAATGCGCGCACCACTATTTCCGCCAGTCCGAGCAGTTCGAGGCCGGCCTCAATGTCGCGGTGGCGGGCGTGCCGGATACAGACGGCCGCATCTTCTGGCGCGCCGGTGCCATCATGATTCAGCGCTTGCCGCCGGAGGATGCACAAGGTTCAGCCGAAGGCCAGGTTCCGGTCGTGCGCGATCCGGCCGAGCGCGAGGCCCAGGAGGAAGGATGGCGACGCGCCATGATCCTGATGGGCTCGGCCAAGGCGCATGAGCTTGTCGATCCGACGCTGCCGCCATGGAAGCTCGTCGACCGACTTTTCCTGGCCGAGGGCGTGGAGATCTACCGGCCGCTGCCCCTGGCCCATCGCTGCCGGTGCAGTCCCGAACGGATGCGCGACGTCCTGCGTTCCTTGCCGCGTGCGGAGATCGAGACGATGCGCGAGGACGACGGCGCGGTTCGCCTGACCTGCGAATTCTGCAACACGTCCCGCGCCTTCTTCGACCTCGACGAGGTCTATCGCGAGGCTTGATGCCCGCCGCATTTCGACCCAGATTTGCGGTTAACCGGTTCGTTGTCCCGAACGCGCCCGACAGGAGAGATGCGATGTTTGCCTCCCGCCGTCACTTCCTCAGACTTGCCGGCGCAGCACTGCCTGCCGCAGCCCTTGCCGCGTGCGGCGACGCCCCCGCCCTGCCGAAGCTGCCGCCGCTGACCTATGCAAGCCTCGGCCGCTTCACCTTCGAGGCCGAACGCATCGAGGTCGTGCAGGAATACCAGCCGCCGCTGGCTCCCCCGAATGTCGAGCACCTCTTCCAGCAGCGGCCGACCGACGTGCTGCGCCAGTGGGCCAACGACCGTCTTGCCGTGACCGGACGCGGCCAGCACTACGTGCGCTTCGTCATCGTCGACGCGCGGGTGACCGAGACGGAACTCCCGCGCTCGACCGGCGTGCGCGCGACATTCACGAACGAACAGGCCCAGCGCTATGACGGCCGCATCGAGGCGGCGATCGAGGTCCGCCAGATCCGCGGAAATTTCCGCGACGGCTTTGCAACCGCCGCCGCGACGCGCTCGCGCTCGGTCGCCGAAAACATCACGCTCAATGACCGCGAGCGCGTCTGGTACGAGATGATCGAGCAGATGATGCAAGACGTGAACTCCGAGCTTGACCGGCAGGTTCGCGCCAACATGCAGCGCTTTATGCAGATGTAAACGGCCGGCCTAGCCTGCCGGAGCGGTGGGCAGTTCCCGCGCGCGCTGCACCGCCTTCGCCCGCTCGTCCGGCGTCATCGCCTCGGAAAGGCCGTCCCGCCGTTTGCCGGCGCCGTTGGCGCCGCGACGTTCGGCAAGGTCGAAGTAGGCGTAGGCCTCGACCCGATTTCCTTCACTCTCGCGAAGCTGTCCGAGCGTCATGGCCGCCTGCGGATGGCCCAGTTCGCTCGCGGCGCGAAGCCGGGCATCGCCGCGCGCGGCGTCGACCGGCACGCCTTCGCCCTTCAGGTAGACAAGACCGGCGATGTAGAGCGCCGCTGGCATCTTCTGGGCGGCCGCCAACTCGAGCCAGGCGATCGACTCTTTCGGGTCCGGCACAACATGATGCCCGAGCAGGTAGGCGATGCCGAGCTGGTACTGGACGAGCTGATCGCCCCTCTCCCCGGCCTTGCGCAGCCGCGCCACCGCCTTGTCGAGGACGGGACGGGCAAGCGCGGCAGCGCTGCCCCCGGCCGGCACCAGACCGAGGGTCTCCGCGAGGAATTGCCGGACCTCGATCAGCGCCGGCAGGTGGAAGAGGCCGGGCACGATCTTCGGGCTGTAGAGCGCCTTGAGGATGAGCCGGTCCGCCTCGGTCAGCTCGTTCGCCGCGCCCGACATGTAGGAATAGCTGAGCACGGTCTTCAGCTGGTGCGGGTGTCCGCCGAAGCCAAAGGCATGCATCATCTCGTGCAGCATGCAGCTGGGCTGGTTGATGCGGACATTGACGGTGACATCGGCCAGCTCGAAGCCCGGCGCGTTGAACTGGGTCACGCAACCGGCCGACGGCAGGTTCGCGACGACCTGGTACTCCTGCAGAAAGACGAAACGGAAATTTGACGCATCGGGCGAATCGACGAACTCGACCGGAATGCCGGCGATTGACGCGACCTCCCGAAGCCGGTCCTGGGCGATGGTCCGAAGATTCGATGTGGCGGACGGGCCGACAAAGGCGCGGATCGGCTTGACCCAGCGCACGACGGCGGCAATTGCCTTCTCGTCGGCGGCATTGGGCGTATTCGAATCCGACCAGAATGCCGCCGAATTGAAGAGCTCCAGCGCGGTGGCGAGCCGCTCTTCACCAGCCGTGTCGGCAGATGCCGGAGGAATGCACAGAAACAGCGAGACGATCGCCCACCTGACGACAGCTTTCATTGGAACCCTCTGAAACCAGAGGGTGAGCCTATGCCGCAGTGCCATCAATGGTCAAATCGGCCGGCATGCCCACTCGGCAAGCTTTTCGAGGAACCGGTCGCACTGGGCGAGTTGGTCGCGGGTCGTGTATTCGTCCGGCCGGTGCGCGACGGCGATATCGCCGGGCCCGCAGATGACCGTCGAAATGCCCGCATCCTGGAACTGGCCGGCCTCGCTTGCGAAAGCCACGGCGGCAGGCGCATTGGAGCCGGTGATCGCCATGGCGAGCTTCTGGGCCGGACCCTGTGCCTCGGGCCGGAAGGCCGGAACATTCGCATAGGTGCGCATGCGAACGCCGGCCTCCGGCGCTTCGGCACGGATCGCCGCGTCGAGTTCGGCCACCTTCGCCTGCGCGCGGGCGTGGATTGCCGCGGCATCGACGCCAGGCAGGGCGCGAAATTCCCAAGTCAGCCGGCATTCGCGCGGCACGATGTTGGCGGCCGTGCCGCCGGCGATCTTGCCGATGCCCACCGTCGTCCAGGGCGGGTCGAACTCGACGCCCGGCAGGGCGCCGTTCGTGCCGAGCGCACGCAGGTCGGCCTGCAGCGCATCGAGAAATGCCAGAAACCGGCCCATGGAGACGATCGCATTCGCGCCAAGGTGGGGCGCGCTGGAGTGCGCCTCGCGACCGGTCACGGTGACTTCGAAGACCCAATCGCCCTTGTGCGCGATGACGGGGCGCATCGTGCTGGGTTCACCGACCACGCACACGGCGGGGCGAGGCAGATCGACGCCGAACAGACGGATCGCGTCCGGCGCGCCGAAGCAGCCCACTTCCTCGTCGTAGGAAAGACAGAGATGGATCGGCCGTAGGAGCGGGGCCTCGCGGAATTTCGGCACGGCCGCAAGCGCGCAGGCGATGAACCCCTTCATGTCCGACGCGCCACGACCGAAGAGCTTCCCGTCACGCTCGGTCAGCTCGAAGGGGTCGCTGGCCCAGGTCTGGCCGGCCACCGGGACGACATCGGTGTGCCCCGACAGGACCGCCCCGCCCGAGACCGCCGGACCGATCGTGGCCAGAAGATTCGCCTTCGTGCCGTCCGCATTGGGCACAAGCCGGCTCTCGATCCCGTGCCCTGCAAGATAGGCGCGGACATCCTCGATCAGGCCGAGATTCGAGTCCGCGCTGACCGTCCGGTGCGCGACAAGGCGCGCAAGCAGGGCGACGGATTGGGCGGCAACCGCCATCGGCGGGCGTTCAGCCCGGATTGACCGGCGGATTGCCGATGATCGCGAGGAACTCCCGTCGCGTGGCAGGATCGTCGCGGAACGCGCCAAGCATGCGCGATGTGACCATCGTCACGCCCGTCTTGTGGACGCCGCGCGTGCTCATGCACTGGTGCTGGCCGCGCACGACGACCGCAACGCCCTTAGGCTGCAGCACGTGCTCGATCGTGTTGGCAATCTGCGCCGTGAGCTTCTCCTGGATCTGCATGCGCTTGGCAAACACATCGATTACGCGCGCGATCTTAGAGATGCCGACAACCCGCCGGCTCGGAAGATAGGCGACATCGACCGCACCCAGGATCGGCGCCAGATGATGTTCGCAGAAACTCTCGAACCGGACGTCCCTGAGGACAACCATCTCGTCGTAGCCTTCGGTCTCCTCGAATGTCCGGGCCAGGATGTCGACAGGGTCCTCGCGATAGCCGGAAAACCACTCTTCATAGGCGCGCGCCACACGGCTTGGCGTATCGAGCAGGCCTTCGCGGTCCGGATCGTCGCCGGCCCAGCGGATCAATGTGCGGACGGCCTCCTCGGCGGCAACACGGTCGGGTCGCGGCGGGACGGCGACAATCGGCTTTAGCGGTGCTTTCACGACGCTATGAACTTTCGTTTGGGTTGGATGGCCGTCAATTGAGTCTGGCGCGTGCGCCGGGCGAGTCGAGCGAAAAGGCCGGTACCCGGATGTCGAACCGCTCGCCGTCGCCGGATTCCATCTGGTAGCTGCCGACCATGATGCCGGAGGACGTGCCCAGCGGCGTGCCGGACGTGTATTCGAACGCCTCGCCCGGCTTCAGGACCGGCTGCTCGCCCACAACGCCCGCGCCGCGCACCTCCTGCAGTCGGCCGTTGGCATCGGTGATCTGCCAGTGGCGCGAACGGAGCTGCACGGTCGCGCGTCCCAGATTCTCGATCCGCACGTGATAGGCCCACACGAACCTGTTCTCGGCCGGCGAGGACTGCTCCTCGAGATAGGCCGGTTCGACCGTCACTCTGATTTCTCGGGTCGTTTCAGTGTACATCGGGGTCGAGGGGTATCCGGATGGCGACCCTAGGGAGTATATGTCGCCACCTGCGGGCGGCCAACCCCGCCGACTGTATGTCCCTAAGAAATTTAGCGTTTCTGTCCGTGCGGCAACTGGCCGGCGATCAGCCGATCATGCATTTTGCCGACCACAGCCAGCGCTGCCAGCGCCCCGAGCAGGGCAAACGCCATGTCGGCCTGCGTATCCCAGGGGTCGCCCTGGGTTCCCAGGAAGTCGGTGGCCCCCTCCCCCAGCGCCACGGCGGCTGCCCATTCGATCAGCTCGTAGGCCGAACTGATCGCAAGACAGATGCTGACTACCAGAAACGCGAGCAGGCCCGCCGGCCGCGTGATCCCGAAGAGGCGGATCAGCAGCTCGCGCGCGACGATCGCGGGAACGAAACCCTGTGCGAAGTGCCCGATCCGGTCATAGGGGTTGCGGTCAAGCGACAGCAAATCCCGGAGCACATCGCCAAGCGGGACGCGCGCGTATGTGTAGGCGGCCCCGAGCATCAGGATAAGCCCGTGCAAGGCGATCAGCCCGTACGCAAGATCGGTCAGGCGAAAGCGCTCGCGCGTGGCCAGAAGGATCGGCCAGGCGATCAGGACGGGCGCCGTCTCCGCCAGCCAGGTCAGGCGGTCATACGGCGCAAATCCGCTCGCGACGAGGCCCGCCGCCCAGAGCACATTCAGTGCCGCGAGCGACGGGGCCATCCGCATGCTCAGCGCCTTGCCTTGGCTGCTGCGGCAAGGCCGCGCTGCAGATCCTCGATAATGTCGGCGGGATCCTCGATGCCGACCGATAGCCGAAGCGAGCCCGGCCCGATCCCGAGACGCGCCTTCTCCTCGGCCGGCAGGCGCTGGTGCGTCGTGGTCGCCGGATGGCAGATCAGGCTCTTGGCATCGCCGAGATTGTTCGAAATGCGCACCAGCTTCAGCGCATCGACGAAAGCGAATGCCGCCGCCTTGCCGCCCGCAAGGTCGAAGGCGACGAGCGGTCCGCCGTCTTTCATCTGCCGGCGGGCCAGCGCGTGCTGGGGATGTGAACGCAGCCCCGGATAGAGCACCCGCGCAACCGGCTTCGCCTTTTCGAGAAAACGGGCAACCGCCAGTGCGTTACGCGAATGCGCCTCGACGCGCAGCGGCAGCGTCTCGAGGCCCTTCAGCAGGACCCATGCATTGAAGGCCGAAAGCGTCGGCCCGGTGTGGCGTATGAACGGCACCAGCGTGCCGTCGATCCAGGCCTTTTGCCCAAGCACGGCGCCGCCCAGCACGCGTCCCTGCCCGTCGATATGCTTGGTTGCCGAATAGACGACGATATCGGCGCCCAGCTCGAGAGGCTTCTGCAACATCGGCGTGGCGAAGACGTTGTCGACGACGACCTTCGCGCCGACCTTCTTCGCGAGCTTCGCGACCGCACGGATATCGACGAGGTCGAGCATCGGGTTGGACGGCGATTCGAGGAACACGACATCCGTGCGCACCGAAAGCGCCTTTTTCCACTGCGCGAGGTCGGATCCGTCCACAAGGACGCTCTCTACGCCCCAGCGCGGGAGCAGTTCTGTCACGATGTAATGGCAGGATCCGAAAAGCGCACGCGACGAAACGATCCGGCTGCCGGCCCGCAGCTGGCAGGCGAGTGCTGCGAAGACCGCGGACATCCCGCTGGTCGTCCCCTTGCACGCTTCGGCGCCTTCAAGGGCGGCAAGCCGTGCCTCGAACATCGCGACCGTCGGGTTGCCGAACCGGGAATAGACGAACCGCTGGTCCTCGGGCTTGGCGGGCGTGGTGAAGGCACGCTCGGCCTCGTTCGCGCTTGCGTAAACGAATCCCGACGTCAGGAACATTGCTTCGCCGGTCTCCGACCATTGCGAGCGCTCGGTCCCGCCGTGGATCAGCGTCGTACGCCCGCGCCAGGCCGGATCGGCCGAAAATTCGTTCTTCTTCGCCATAGCGACACCCCAAAACAAAAGCCCCGGCCTCTGGCTCGGGGCTTCTCGACGGGCTTGCGCTCGCGAAACGCTCCGACCTTTTAGCGGTTTCTTTAACGTGGTCCGCAAGCCGGCCGGCCCAAATCACCACGAATGACGCGCACCCTATTCGAGGGGGTGCAAAGCTGTCAAGCGCATGGCTTGCCCGCCGCCGGGTCCCCAAATATAGTCGGCCCGCCGCGCGTCGGGCGGGTGTAGTTCAATGGTAGAACGGCAGCTTCCCAAGCTGCATACGAGGGTTCGATTCCCTTCACCCGCTCCATCCGCCCGCCCCATCGACATCCGGGATAGTGCCCATGGCGGATGCCGCCGAACAATTCGACGTCGTCATCGCCGGGGGCGGGAACGCCGCACTTTGCGCGGCGATCGCCGCCCGCCGGGCAGGCGCATCGGTCGTCGTGCTCGAAGGCGCACCCCGGTTCTATCGCGGCGGCAACACCCGCCACACCCGCAACATGCGCTGCGCGCACGATACCGCGACCGCGACGCTCACCGGCCCCTACACCGAGGATGAGTTTTTCGACGACATCCTGAAGGTGACCGAAGGCAAGACCGACAAGCCCCTGGCACGCATGATGGTCGCGCGGTCGAAGGACATGCTCGACTGGATCCAGGCGCAGGGCGTTCGCTTCCAGCCGTCTCTGGGCGGCACACTCAGTCTCGGACGGACGAATTCGTTCTTTCTCGGCGGCGGGCGTGCGATGCTCAATTCGCTCTACCGCACGGCGGAATCGCTCGGTGTCGTCACGCGTTTCGAAAGCGAAGTCGTCGCGATCGACTCCGGCGGCGGCGCATTCGAAGGCGTCACGGTCCGAACGAACGGCCAAGAAAGGCGGGTGCGCGGCCGCGCGTTCGTTGCTGCCGCAGGCGGCTTCGAGGCGAATATCGACTGGCTGCGCGAGGGCTGGGGCACGCCCGCCGACAATTTCCTGATCCGGGGTACGCCGTACAACAAGGGGCACGTGCTGCGCATGCTGCTCGATGCCGGCATGGCGCCTGTCGGCGATCCCACGCAGTGCCACGCCGTCGCCATCGACGCGCGCGCGCCAAGATTCGACGGCGGGATCATCACACGCCTCGACTGCGTGGTTTTCGGTATCGTGGTAAACCGCGAGGCGAAGCGGTTCTACGACGAAGGCGAAGATGTCTGGCCCAAGCGCTACGCCATCTGGGGCCGGCTGGTGGCAAGGCAACCCGGCCAGATTGCCTACATCGTTTTCGACTCCCGCTCGCTCCGGCTTTTCATGCCGTCGCTCTATCCGCCGATCCAGGGCGCGACCATCGAGGAACTCGCGGGCAAGCTCGAACTCGACGGCGCGACGCTGCGCGCGACCGTCGAGGAATTCAACGCGGCGGTCCGCCCCGGCACATTCAATCCCGACATTCTCGACGACTGCCGCACGGAGGGCGTGTCGCCGCCCAAATCGCACTGGGCGCGCACGATTGCCGAAGCACCGTTCTACGCCTATCCGGTCCGGCCGGGGATCACCTTCACCTATCTCGGCGTCCGCGTGGATGCGCAGGCCCGCATCCAGCGCGCGAACGGAGATGCGTGTGCGAACATGTTCGCGGCGGGCGAGATCATGGCCGGCAACGTGCTCGGCCACGGCTACGCGGCCGGGATCGGAATGACGATCGGCAGCGTCTTCGGGAAGCTCGCCGGCGAAGGCGCCGCAGCGGCCGCACTCGGGGCCGCGGATGGGGTGCAGGTCGCATGAACACGATCGAACATGGCTCACCCGCACTGGCGGAAGCCGACCGCCTGATGACGGTCTGCAATTCGTGCCGATACTGCGAGGGGCTCTGCGCCGTGTTTCCGGCAATGGAAGCGCGCCGGGCGTTCGCCGACGCCGATCTCGACTATCTTGCAAATCTTTGCCACGCCTGCGGCGCCTGTCATGCCGACTGCCAATACGCGCCGCCGCACGAATTCAACGTCAATGTTCCACGCGTGCTGGCCGACGTCCGCGAGGAGAGCTATGCGCGCTATGTCTGGCCGAAAGCCTTTGCGCCGCTTTTCGCGCGCAACGGGCTTGCGGTCGCGCTCGCGCTCGCTCTGAGCGTTGCGGCCTTCATCGCGGGCTTCGTCGCGATCGGCGATCCGCAGGCACTATGGGCGGCCGGCTCCGAGCCGGGCGCGTTCTATCGCGTGATGCCGCACAACACGATGGCCGGGCTCTTCGGTCTGGCCGGCGCCTATTCGCTCGCGGCGCTGACCTTTTCGCTTTTCAAATTCTGGCGTGAGACCGGTGCTGCTTCGGCCGGTGCGTTCGACTGGCCGTCCCTATGGCAGGCGACGAAGGACGCCGCACGTCTGCGGTATCTCGACGGTGGCGGCGCGGGGTGCACGGTCGATACGACGGGTACGCCCGACCGGCGGCGGATCGCACATCACGCAACTTTCTACGGCTTCCTATTGTGCGCCGCAGCAACGGCTGTGGCGACCGTGTACCACTTCATTCTCGGTCGCGAGGCACCCTATCCGTGGTGGGATATTCCGGTGGTTCTCGGCACCTTCGGCGGAATCGGCCTGATCATCGGGCCCATCGGGTTGCTGCACATGCGTCAATCGCGCAGCCCGTTGCTGACCGGCACGCGCCAGACCGGCATGGATACAGGCTTTCTGGCAATGCTGGTCCTTGTCGCCGCGAGTGGCCTGGCCCTGCTTGTCCTGCGTGCGACCCCCGCGATGGGGCTGCTGCTTGCCTTCCATTTGGGCACCGTATTTTCGCTGTTTGTAACGATGCCGTATGGGAAGTTCGTCCACGGCCTGTACCGTTTCATGTCGCTTGTCAGGTATTCCCATGAAATGCGACTAATGCGCTCATAAAGCGCGTCCGCCGGCAAATAGCGGCGGACACAGCCAATTGCCAGTGACGTCGCTCGAATCTTCGGGGCCGGCGATCACGTGAAACAAGGGAGGCAAACATGAAGTTCACGCGTCGCCAGTTCACGATCGGTGCTGCCGCTACGGCGACCGCGCTCGCCTGCCCGGCGATCGCCCAGAACGCGCCGATCGTCATCAAGTTCAGCCACGTCGCGGCCGAAGACACACCCAAGGGCAAGGGTGCGAACAAGTTCAAGGAGCTTGCCGAGAAATACACGCAAGGCAAGGTCAAGGTCGAGCACTACCCCAACTCGCAGCTCTACAAGGACAAGGAAGAGATCGAGGCGCTCCAGCTCGGCGCGGTCCAGCTGCTTGCCCCGTCGACGGCGAAATTCGCCCCGCTCGGCGCCAAGGAGTTTGAGGCGCTCGACATGCCGTTCCTCTACCGCGACGACGCGCATTTCCAGAAGATCGCGGCGGGTCCGGTCGGCAAGTTCCTGTTCGAGAAGCTCGAGCCCAAGGGCGTCAAGGGCCTGGGCTTCTGGGACAACGGCTTCTACTACATCACCTCGAACCGGCCGCTCGTGAAGCCGGCCGACTTCAAGGGCCTCAAGGTCCGGATCTCCGGCTCGAAGGTCGCCGACCAGTACTTCCGTGCCGTCGGCGGAATTCCGCAGATCATCGCCTTCTCCGAAGTCTATCACGCCATGCAGACGGGCGTTGTCGACGCGGGCGAGAACTCGGCGTCGAACATCCTGACGCAGAAGTTCCACGAGGTGCAGAGCCACATCACCGGCATGAACCACGGCCACCTTCAGTACGCCGTGATCACGAACACGAAGTTCTGGGCAGGCCTGCCGAACGACATCCGCACGCAGCTCGAAAAGGCGATGAACGAGGCGAATGTCTACACGAACTCGATCGCGCTCCAGGAAAATGTCGACGCGATGGCGGAGATCAAGAAGTCCGGCAAGACGACGGTCCGGATCCTGACGCCGGAAGAGACCAAGCCGTGGCGCGAAGCGATGATGCCCGTCTACAAGTGGGCCGAAGGCCGCGTCGGCAAGGAGATCCTCGACCTCATCGCGAAGCAGTCCGCGGCGGTCTGACGACCGCGACGGCCGGGGCGGATCGATGCGATCCGCCCCGGAATCGGAAAAAGAAGATTCGATCCAACGGGCGGCAGCATGAAGATTCTCGACCAACTTGAGGAACTGATCATCAAGTTCCTCATCGCGGCTGCGACGCTCGTCATCCTGGTGGCCGTCATCCACCGGTACGGCTCGGGAATGTCGGCCGATCTCGCCGCCTGGGCGACGGCCAAAGGCATGGCCCAGCTTGCCGCCTTCTTCGATGCGATCTTCTCCTGGCTCGTTTCCTGGGACCTTTCCTGGGCCCAGGAACTTTGCATCTACATGTTCGTCTGGATGGCCAAGTTCGGCGCCGCATACGGCGTGCGTACCGGCATCCATGTCGGCGTCGATGTCTTCGTCAACATGGTCAATCCGCGCGACCGGAAACGGACGATCCTGTTCGGCCTGTTCTGCGGCGCGCTCTTCACGGGCCTGATCGCCTCACTTGGCGCCGATTTCGTCTGGCACATCTCGCAGACCGGCCAGCATTCGAACGATCTCGAAGTGCCGATGTGGCTCGTCTACCTTGCCATCCCGCTCGGCTCTGCGCTGATGTGCTTCCGCTTCCTCCAGGTCGCCTTCTATTTCCGGCGGACGGGCGAACTTCCCCATCACGACCACGGCGCGGTCGACGGCGTGGAAGCCGATGCGAGCCAGAATACCGCCCCCATCAAGGCCGCCGCCCCCGGCGAGCGCAAGGCGCTGGGCTGGTCGCTCTTCGTGGCGCCGATCGCGCTGACCGGCATCTGCCTGCTGCAGCATTTCGGGTTGATCGAGCTGCCCGAAGGTCTGCGCGCCGCGATGATTTTCCTGCTGCTCGTATCGATGATGCTCACCGGCATGCCGATCTCGATCGCGCTGGGCCTTACGGTGCTGATCTTCATCTTCACGATGACGGCGGTGCCGGCGCAGTCTGTCGCGCTGAAGCTCTTCACGGGGATCGAGAAGTTCGAGATCATGGCGATCCCGTTCTTCATCCTGGCGGGCAATTTTCTTACGCACGGCGGCGTCGCCCGCCGCATGATCAACTTCGCGACGTCGATGGTCGGGCATTTCCATGGCGGCCTCGGCCTCGCCGCCGTTCTCGCCTGTGCGCTGTTCGCCGCGGTGTCCGGCTCGTCGCCCGCGACCGTCGTGGCGATCGGCTCGGTCATCCTGCCGGCCATGGTCAAGCAGGGCTTTCCGCCGCGCTTCGGCGCCGGCGTCGTCGCGACGTCCGGCGCACTCGGCATCCTGATCCCGCCGTCGATCGCGATGGTGCTGTACGCGGTCTCGACGAATACCTCGGTCGGGCAGCTTTTCATCGCCGGCATCGTGCCGGGCATCGTCCTGGCGACGCTTCTCGGCATCACGACATGGTACCGCGCACGACGCTTCGGCTATCCGCGCCAGCCAAAGGCAACGTTCACCGAGCGAGTGGACGCCTTCAAGGAATCCGGCTGGGGCCTGTTCCTCGTCGTCATCGTGATCGGCGGCATCTATACCGGCCTGTTCACGCCGACCGAAGCCGCGGCAATCAGTGCCGTCTACGCGTTCGTCATTGCCGTCTTCGTCTACAAGGACATGCGGCTTCGCGACGTGCCGCGCGTTCTGCTCGCATCGGCGAACATGAGCGCGATGCTGCTCTACATCATCACCAATGCGGTCCTGTTCTCGTTCGTCATGAGCAACGAGAACATTCCCCAGCAGCTTGCGCAGTGGCTGATCGAACAGGGCTTCGGCTGGATCACGTTCCTGCTCGTGGTCAACATCATCCTCCTGTTGGCCGGCAACGTGATGGAGCCATCCTCGATCATCCTCATCATGGCGCCGATCCTTTTCCCCGTCGCGACGCGCCTTGGCATCGACCCGATCCATTTCGGCATCCTGATCACGGTCAACATGGAAATCGGCATGTGCCATCCGCCAGTCGGCCTGAACCTCTACGTGGCGTCCGGCGTGGCGAAGATGGGCATCACCGAACTGACCGTCGCCGTCTGGCCGTGGCTGATGACGATGCTTGGCTTCCTGGTCGTCGTGACCTACTGGCCGGCCCTCAGCCTGTGGCTGCCGACCGTGCTCGGGATGCGCTGATCGTCCAGGCTGCGCATTCCGACTTCCGACATTCGAGCCGAACAAGAGAGACGAACATGCGCGACCTGATCGCAATACCCTGCATTTTCATGCGCGGCGGCACGTCGCGCGGCCCCTATTTCCTCGCCACCGACCTCCCGGCCGAGACGGCCGAGCGCGACCGCGTGCTGCTGGCCGCAATGGGCTCGCCCGACCCGCGCCAGATCGACGGCATGGGCGGCGCCACGACCCTCACCAGCAAGGTCGCGATCGTCTCCAAATCGAGCCAGCCCGGCTGCGACGTCGACTATCTGTTCGCCCAGGTCGACGTGTCGAAGCCGCTTGTCGACACCGCGCCGTCGTGCGGCAACATGCTGGCAGGCGTCGCGCCATTCGCCATCGAGCGGGGTCTCGTGTCGGCGAAGGACGGCAAGACGAGGGTGATGATCTACAACGTAAACACCCAGTCCCGGATCGAAGCCATCGTCGAGACACCGGGCGGAGAAGTCGCTTATACGGGCGACGCGCGCATCGACGGCGTGCCCGGCACGGCGGCGCCCATCGTCCTCAACTTCATGGACGTCGTTGGATCGGTCACGGGCAAGATGCTGCCCACCGGAAACCTGCGCGACAAGATCGACGGCGTCGACGTCACCTGCATCGACGTGGCGATGCCGATGATCCTGCTGCGGGCAGCCGATTTCGGGCTATCGGGGACCGAAGGCAAGGACGCTTTCGACGGAAACAAGGAGCGCATGGCTCGGATCGAGAAGATCCGCCTGCAAGCCGGCAAGATGATGGGGCTCGGCGACGTATCCGACAAGGTCGTGCCGAAGGTCGGCGTTCTTTCGGCGCCCACGAAAGGCGGCACGATAACCTCGCGCTACCTGACGCCTCACGCCCTCCACGCCGCGCACGCCGTCACCGGCGGCGTCTGCGTGGCGTCGGCCTGTGCGCTCGAGGGCACGATCGCGCACGAATTCGCAAAGCCCGACGGCGCCAACCCGCGCACCGTCCTGATCGAGCATCCTTCCGGCGACATAGACGTTCTGCTGACCGTTTCGGGCAAAGGGTCCGACATGAACGTGGTCGCCGGCACGTTGCGCACGGCCCGCCTGCTGATGCGCGGCGAGATCATGGTGCCACGCGCGCGCTGAACCTTCCGTCGGGAGCGAGCCATGGCAAGCACCGTTTTCGATTCCGCCCTGTTTCGCGACATGTTCGGAACGGCGGACATGCGCGCCGTCTTCGCCGACGAGGCGCTTGTCGCCCGCTATCTAGAGGCAGAAGCCGCACTTGCGCGTGCGCAGGCGCGCCTCGGCGCCATTCCCGCCGCGGCGGCCGACGCGATCGACCGTGCTGCGCGAACGGTCAAGATCGATTTCGAGAAACTGCGGCGCGAGACGGAGATCGTCGGTTACCCGATCCTGCCACTCGTCGCCCAGCTTGCGACTGCCGCAGGTGACGCCGGCGGCTACGTCCATTGGGGCGCCACGACCCAGGACATCATGGACAGCGCCAACGTGCTGCAGTTCCGCGCGGCGCTCGCCCTCGTCGAAGCCGATCTGCGTGACCTGCGCAGGATCCTCATTGACCTCGCACGGCGCCATCGCGACACGCCGATGGCAGGCCGAACGCACCTCCAGCAGGCCCTTCCGATTACCTTCGGCTACAAGGTCGCGGTTTGGCTCTCCTCGATCGAACGGCATATCGAACGGCTGTCGCAGCTTCTCCCGCGCGTCCTGGTCGGCGAGTTTTCAGGTGCGGCGGGAACGCTCGCCTCGATCGGTCCCGGCGGGCTGGAAATGCAGCGCCTGTTTTGCGAGGAGCTGGGGCTCGGCCAGCCGGCGATCACCTGGCATGTCGCTCGCGACGGCTTCGCCGAGGCAATCGCGTTTCTCGGGCTGGTCACTGGCACGCTCGGCAAGATAGCCAGTGACGTGATGATGATGGCATCGACGGAATTCGGCGAGGTCGCAGAACCGTTCGTTCCGCACCGCGGCGCCTCGTCGACGATGCCGCAGAAGCGCAATCCGATTTCCAGCGAACTGATGCTCGCCGCCGCTAAGGGCGTGCGCCAGCAAGTCGCCGGCATGCTCGACGGCATGATTCACGATTTCGAGCGCGCGACCGGACCGTGGCATCTCGAGTGGGCAGTCGTTCCAGAATGCTTCCTGCTGACGGCGACGGCACTGGCCAATGCACGGTTCATGCTTGGCGGACTTGTCGTCAACGCGGCGCGCATGCGCGGCAACCTGGACATCACGCGCGGCCTCATCGTGGCCGAAGCCGTAATGATGGCCGCAGCCCCCAAACTCGGCCGCCAGCGCGCGCACGATATCGTCTACGCCGCGTGCCGCACGGCGATCGAGAACGACAGGCCGCTCGCGGACGTTCTTTCGGAAGTGCCAGCGGTTGTCGAGACTTTGGGCGGCCGCGCGGCCATCGGTCGGCATTGCGATCCGGCGAACTACCTCGGTCTCTGCGGCGAAATGGTCGATCGGGCGATCGCGGCCTGCAAGGCCTGATCGACGGTCAGTCGCCGGACCCGAGTTCGGCGCGCAGTTCGTCGAAATTGACCGAGAACCCGGTCGCGGCGGTCATCGTCGCCCGTTCGGCCTCGCCGAGCGCATCGTATGTCGCCACCCATGCAGCGAGTATCAGCCGGATCTGCGCTGGACCGACCAGATCTCGACTGATGCCGCGGCCGGTCCGGACGACGACATTGGCCGACAGACTCACTTGCCCGGTCTGGGTATTGAGGATGCCCAGCATGTGGTTGACTCTGGCATCGAAGTGGCGGAACGCCGCCGGCAGGCGCACGAGAACCTGCCACCAGATCGGCTGGGCCGTCCGGTAGAAACGCTTCCAGTCGACGCCGTCGCGCTCGGTACACGCCGCAACGATCTTGTCGGTCTCCGCGACCAGCGCGCGCTCGAGTTCCTCGCCCAGGATTAGCCGCGCGAAGTGGCGGATCCCGTGATGGATTTCGCGCGGCAACTTGCCCGCTTCGAAAAGCGGGGAAAGCGGCTTGCAAAGTAGACGCCCGAACGCATCCTTGCGAAGCAGGCGTGCCCAGCGATGGCGCAGTTCCTGCCCGAGCCCGGTCAGTGCCACTTCGGCGATCTTCGAGATCCGGCCGCTATTCATCATCTCGCTCATCGCGAGGTTCAGGTCGGACAGCTGGATTGGGTCCGAATCCGTCTTGAGGCGGGCCTGGACCGTTTCGATGAAGCCGCACAGCACCTCGACCGCGAGCACCTCGAGCTTCTTCAGCTCCTCGCTACCGGACACAGGGCCTGCTTCGGTGTCGGCCATGGCCGAATCCTCTCTGCACAGAGAATTGGCTTGCGCCGTACGGCCGTCAAGTCATGCCGCAGTGCAATATTCTGCGGCCCGGCGCATGGCTCACCTCTGGCGGCGACACCAGCGCCGCCAAAGCGCCCGATATATGCGCTCGTAGTCGCGGGCGTGACGGCCGGCATCGCACATCGTCGAAGAGCCGACGCACGCGCGAAGCTTCGCCCGGTCCTGCGAAGGTGCCGATGCGGCAAGCTCGGCGGCCAGGCGAGCGAATTGGGCCTCGTCATCGGCGGCCCAATCAGGCCGCCCGACCCGTGCCAGTACGGCAGAGGCCCATCGCGACATGATCGTTCGCCCGCGCAGCGCCACGACAGGCACGCCCATCCACAGCGATTCGAATGTCGTCGTGGCGCCGTTGAATGGCGTCGTGTCGAGTGCGATGTCGATGCGGCCGTAAAAGGACAGATGCGCCGCCAGTCCCAGATCGCCGCGGTCGAAATGAAGCCTGTCGCGCTCGATGCCGAGCTCCGCGAAACGCGCGCGGAGCGCATCGCGCATGGAGGGCTCGTCATAGCGTGTACCCGACTTGAGGCGCAGACGGGAGCCCGGCACGGCGCGCAGCGCCGAAGCCCACAGCGTGAACGTGCGCCGCGAGAACTTCGAGGGATGGTTGGCCGACCCGAATGTGACATAGCCATTCGTCAGGACAGGCGGTTGCGAGACAGGCGGCGCCAGGGCGAGCGGCGGATGGAAATACATGCTTCGTAGCCGCAGCAGCCGTTCGCTCGGATGGTCGTCGCCGCCGCCGGCCATCGCCGGATCGACGATCAGTCCGTCAAACGCGTCCGATCCGGTCGGAGCCGAATCGTAGATCGAGATCTGGACGGGCGCTGGCCGGTGCAGCGCGATGCCGAGACGATTCTCGTCGAAATGCGCGGCCGATGTAACGAGCACGTCGATCCGGTCCGCGCGGATACGCCGGGCGACGGCGGCATCGTCGAGGCCAACGGTCGAAAACCAGGAATCCGCCATGGACCGGAACTTCTCCGTGACCTCGTCGACGATCGCGTTATGCGCGTAGGCGAATATCTCGTACCGGCTGCGGTCGTGGCGCGAGAACAGCGCCTCCATCGTCCGCGCGACGGAATGGAAGCGGAAGTCCGACGATACGTAGCCGATGCGCAGGCGGCGCGACGGATCGGGGTCGTTGTCGTGGCCGGCGACGGGGTCGGCCGGCGCAAGTTCGGTTGCACGGCGGCGGTTCTCGTCGCGCACGAGCTGCGGATCGATCCCGTCCGCATAGGCCAGGGCGAGAAGGTAGGCCTTCCAGAGCAGGTCGCGCTGTTCGGTTCCCTGAGCGGCCGCAAGTGCCGCGCGGAAAGGCTCGACCGATTCCTCCGGCTTCGCCTGACCGGCCAGACATTGGCCAAGTTCATAGAGCGGCTGGGGCCTGCCCGGCATCGCCGCAGCCAGCGTGCGCCAGATCTGCTCGGCAAGCGCGTAGCGGCCGCTCGAGCGCAGCGCGATGCCGAGGCCCGACGCCAGCATCGCGTCGCCGGGCGATCTGGCGTACGCCTCGTTGAGTATCCGGCACGCCAGGTCGGCCTCGCCGCCGGAAATCAGGAAAAGGCCGTAGTTGTAGATCACGTTGGGGTCGTCCGGCGCGCTCGCGAGAGCGCGGCCGAACAAAGCGGCCGCAAGCGCACGATCGCCTGAGTCGCGCGCGCGCATCGCCGCCGCGAACACGGTCTGCGAACCTTCGTCGAAACCGCCCGAGTTCATGCCTGACGTCGCTTCAAAGCCAGTCCGCCTTGCGAAAGCGCCAGTAGAGGACGCCGCAGATCGCCACGATCGCGCCGACGACCGCCGGGTAGCCGTAGTCCCACCGAAGTTCCGGCATGTGCTCGAAATTCATGCCGTAGATGCCGGCGATCGCCGTCGGCACGGCGAGGATGGCGGCCCACGCCGCAAGCCGCTTCGTGACCTCGTTCTGGCTCGAGGCGGAAAGCATCATCGCGGCATCGAACGCCGAGGCCAGGGCCTCGCGCAGGTTGTCGATCGACTCGTTCACCTGCAGCACGTGGTCGTGGACATCGTGGTAATAGGGCCGCATCTCGGCGTCGATGATGGGCAGGTTGTACCGCTCCAGCCGCGCGCAGACCTCCTGCATCGGCGAGACCGACCGGCGGAAACCGAGCAGCTCGCGCCGGAGCTGGTAGAGCCGGTTGACCTCTTCCGAGGTGAATGTCTTCGCGATGATGTGGCTTTCGATTTCCGCCACCTCTTCGGCAATGGTGTCGATCACCGGAAAGAAGTTGTCGGCCACGAAGTCCATGATCGCGTAGATCACGTAGCCCGTACCCCGCTGGAACATCGCGCGCTCGCGCTCGCAGCGTTGCCGCACGTCGCCATACGACGTCGACGGACCGTGACGTACGGCGATCACGTAGCCGCGGCCGGCAAAAAGATGCGTTTCGCCGTAGACGATACAGGCGTCCTTCACCTGCGCCGTGCGAAGCACCATGAAGAGCGCCTCGCCGTAGAGGTCGATTTTCGGGCGCTGGTGGGAACGGTTGGCGTCCTCTACCGCGAGCGGATGCAGGCCGAAACGGTTCTGCACATGCGTCAGGATGTCGATTGACGGCTCATGCAGCCCGATCCAGACGAACTCGCCGTCCGCCAGGGCAGCCGGCCCGGCGTCCTCCACGGGGATGTCGCGGATACGCACGCCGTTGCGATAGACGGCGCACGCCACCACCATCGGGGATTCGTATTCGTTCCTCAGATCGGCAAAGGCCATCGGAATCCTCCGCGACGGCGGAATTCTGCACGCCCTTTCGGCATCCGTCGACCGCCCGCGATGTATACAGGCATTTTACATCCTTCGGTGCCACTTCGACGGTCGACACATGCTGTATGGCAGGCTATAACCCCCGCGACACGGCCGCAATCTACCCGGCGAAGGGGGGACGGCCGCGCGGAACAATAGGGAGGAGATTGCGATGAAGCGCATTGTCGCGACGGCGGTCGTTGCCGCATTTGCCGCCCTGGGCGCCCCCGCCCAGGCACAGGAAAAACTCGAGGTCTGGTGGGTCAAGGGCTTCTACAAGGCCGAAGACGACGCGCTCTTCGAGGCGATCAAGAAGTTCGAGACCAAGACCGGCGTCAAGGTCGAGCTGTCGCAGTACGCGATTCAGGACATGATCCCGAAGACGGTCGCCGCACTCGACGCGAAGACCGTTCCGGATGTCGCCTACGCCGACGTCTATGACTTCCAGGTTACCGGCAAGTGGGCCTTCGAAGGCCGCCTCGAGGACATCTCGAGCGTCATCCAGCCGATGCTGTCGAATTTCGCGCCCAACACGGTCGAGACGACCCTGCTGTGGAACGATGTCGCGAAGAAGCGCGCCTACTACGCCTTCCCGCTCAAGCAGCAGACGATGCACATCCAGTACTGGATCGACCTGCTCAACAAGTCGGGCTTCAAGGAAAGCGACATCCCGAAGACCTGGAAGGAATACTGGTCGTTCTGGTGCGACAAGGTCCAGCCGGCCTTCCGCCGTTCCACGGGCACGCGCGGCTTCGGCATCGGCATGCCGATGGGCGTTGACTCGTCCGACTCGTTCTACTCGTTCCTGACCTTCATGGATGCCTACGGCGTCAAGCTGGTTGCCGACGACGGCAAGCTGCTCGTCGACCAGCCGGCCGTGAAGGCGGGCCTTGTCAACGCGCTCAAGGACTACACGGCGCCCTACGCCAAGGGCTGCACGCCGCCGTCGTCGACGAGCTGGAAGGATCCCGACAACAACGTTGCCTTCCACAACCGCACGACCGTGATGACCCACAACGCGACGATCTCCATCGCCGCCAAGTGGCTCGATGACGCGAACAATGCCGCCCTCAAGCCCGAGGAACGCGAGCTCGGCAAGAAGAACTACGAGCAGAACATCGCGACGGCCGGCTTCCCGAACCGTCCGGACGGCAAGCCGATGGTCTATCGCGCCGCCGTCAAGACGGGCGTCGTGTTCCAGGAGGCCAAGAACAAGGCGCGCGCGAAGGAGTTCGTCGCGTTCCTGCTCCAGGAAGAGAACCTGACGCCTTACGTCGAAGGTTCGCTGGGCCGCTGGTTCCCGGTCACCAAGAACGCGCAGAAGAGCGCCTTCTGGCAGGCCGATCGTCACCGCAAGGCGGTCCAGGCCCAGTTCTTCAACGGTACCGTGACGTTCGAGTTCACGAAGAACTGGAAGTTCACGATCCTCAACAACGAGAACGTCTGGGCCAAGGCCGTGAACCGGGTCGTCAACGAGAAGGTCGCTCCGGAGAAGGCGGTCGACGAGATGATCGCCCGCATCAAGCAGGTCGCCGGCTGACGGCAGGCCGGGCTGGCCGCCGGGGTAATCCCGCGGCCAGCCCGGCTCCCGGTTTTCGCGAGAACGCCATGGCATCGACGCTCGCCGCCACGACTGATTCCGCCGGAATTCCCGTCGCCGCCCCGGCAGCCGCGCGCATGGCGTCGTGGCAGGTCTGGGGAGTGGTACTGCTTCTTCCCTATCTGCTCGTGTTCTTCGTCTTCGTGCTCTACCCGGTCGCCTACGGCTTCTGGCTGGGCCACAATCCCGAAAGCTATGTCGAGCTTTTCGAAGACCCGATCTTCATCAGTTCTGTCGTCAACACGGCGATCTTCCTGATCGTCGGCATCAACGTGAAGATGGCGATCGCGCTGCTGCTTTCCGGGTTCTTCGCGATCCCGCGCTGGTGGATCCGCACGCTGGGGCTCCTGTTCATCATCCCCTGGGCCGTTCCGTCGATCCCCACGATCCTGTCGCTGCGCTTCATGCTCAACCCGGAATGGGGCGTGATCAACCAGGTCATCTACAGGCTGACTTTCGAGGACGGGCCGAACTGGCTGAACGATCCCACGCTGGGGCTCACGCTCGCCATCGCCGTCCACATCTGGAAGTCGCTGCCCTTCTGGACGCTGATCCTTTTGGCCGGCCGGCTTGCGATCTCGAAGGAGATGTACGAGGCGGCCGCCATCGACGGTGCGTCGGCCCCGCAGCGTTTCTTCCACATTACCTGGCCTTCGATGCGCCAGCTCTACCTGACCTGCACGATCCTCTCGATGTTCTTCACGCTTGGCGACTTCAACAGCGTCTATCTGCTCACGGGCGGCGGGCCTGCCGACCTGACGCACGTGCTCGCCACGCTCGGCATCCGCTACATCCGGCTTGACCGCGTCGACCTGGCCATGGCTTCGATCATCGTGGCGCTGCCGCTGATGCTGCCGCTGATGGTCTTCATGATGCGCCGGCTTTCGCGGTAGGCACGGCCGATGCGCAGATACCTGACAGAAGCCCGCCTCCTGCTCGTCGGAATTCCCGTCCTGCTTTGGACGGTCATCCCGATCTATCACCTGCTGCTCTTCGCGCTGTCGCCGAAGGAGGCCGGCTTCCAGGGAAACCTGTGGCCGGACGAGCCGACGCTGCGGAACTTCAAGCTCGTCTTCGAGCAGAAGCACCACTACCTGATCAATTTCTGGCACCAGATGTGGAATTCGATCGTCATCGCCGTCGCGGTGGGGGTCCTGACGCTGTTCGTGGCGACGGCGGCCGCGTTCGCGATCAGCCGGCTGCGCGTTCGGGGCGGCCGCGTGATCATGAACATGGCGCTGCTGACATATTTCGTTCCCGCGGCCTTCCTAGCACTGCCGATGTACAAGGCGATGGGCACCTATGGCCTTCTCAACAGCCAGTGGGCGCTGATCCTCGCGATGGTAACCGTCGCGACGCCCTACGCGATCTGGGTGCTGAAGCAGGCCGCCGACAAGCTGCCGCTCGAGCTTGACGAGGCCGCAATCATCGACGGCGCGACGGCGCCGCAGCTCTTTCGCCACATCTTCGTGCCGTTGATGACGCCGTCGCTGATGGCGGTCGGCACCTATGCGCTGCTGCTGGCGTGGAACGAGTATCTTTACGCGTTCCTTCTGCTGTCGCGCGATGTCGACACGACGCTCGCCGTGGCGCTGGGCGCATTCCTTTCGGCCGACGACTCGCCCTGGGAGCTGCTGATGACGGCGGGCTTCATTTACGCGCTGCCCCCCGCGGCGATCTACTACGCATTCCGGCGCTATATGGCGGCCGACCTGACGTCGGGATCGGTCAAGTCATGACGCTCTCGGAATCGGAGATTGGCCGATACCGGCAGGATGGCTATGTCGTCCCATCCCTTCGCCTGTCGCCCGCGCGCGTGGCGGCATTGCGCGGCACGCTTGATCGGCTGATTGCCGAGAATCCCGGCATACGCCCCGAGCGTCTCGTAAGCGCGCATATCGAGGGCCGGAATGCAGAAGGCGTACGCGGCAGCGCGGACTTCCTCGATCTCGCCCGCGATCCCGGCATCGTCGCGGCGGTCGCCCGGCTCATCGGGCCCGACGTGATCCTGTGGGGCTGCCAGATCTTCTGCAAACCGGGCGGCAACGGCATGGAAGTCCCGTGGCATCAGGACGGCCACTACTGGCCCATCCGGCCGCTCGCGACCTGCACGGTCTGGATCGCACTCGACGAATCGAAGATCGAGAATGGCTGCCTGCGCGTGATCCCCGGCTCGCACCGCGCACGTGAACTGCACGCGCACATGCGCGAGGAACGCGAGGACGTCGTCCTCAACCAGCGTGCCGCCGACGGCACGTTCGACGAGGCGACGGCCGTCGACATCGAACTGGAACCCGGCCAAATGTCGATGCACGACGTCTATCTGATCCACGGCTCGAACGCGAACCGGTCGCCCAAGCGCCGAGCCGGCATCGCGATCCGCTACATGCCCGGCACCTCCCTGTTCGATCGCACGATCATGCGCCCGGGCGATCAGAGCGGCTACAAGATCGACTTCACCACTCGGCCGCTCTGGCTGCTGGCCGGGCAGGACCGAACGGGCCTGAACGATTTCCGCGTCGGCCACGCCCACGCCGTAGCGCGCTAGAATTTTCCGTATTTCAGGTAGGCCTGTTGCGGATCCATGCCGCCGAGTATGGCCTTGCGCACGGCGTTTTCGGTGCCGACGACCTGCTCGGTGCGCGTGACAGCTTCCTCTGCCATCGCCTTGGGGATGATCACGACACCGTCGGCGTCGCCGAGCGCATAGTCGCCCGTCGATACAGTGACCGCGCCGATCGTGACGGGTGCCCCGAACGAGTCGGGCACCCAGCGCGCGCCGATATCGGCGGGCGTGGCAAAGCTGCAGAAGACCGGGAAACCCAGTTCAAGGATCATGTCGACGTCGCGGGTACCGCCGTCGACGATGTAGCCTCGCACGCCCTTGAGCTTGAGCGCCGATGCGGAAAGCTCGCCCATCAGCGCGATTTCGTGCGTGTTGGGCTGGCACACGATCACGGTTCCCGGCGGCGCTTTCGACAGCAGGCCGGTCCATTCAAGCAGGGTCTCGTGGCTTGATCTGGTTCGGTCGATCCGGCCGCTGACGGTCCACACGGGCCCCGCAACCTTCCCGCCCGACGCAAGCGATCGGATGGGTGCCGGCAAGACGCAACGTTCGTGACCCATCGCGCGCAGTACGTCGTGGACGGCGGAACTGTAGCAGCGGGCGAGACGGTCGGCGAGCGGGTCGGCAGTCATGCGGTTCCTCCGGATCCAGATCTGTTGCGCCACCCTTGCACGCGCACGGCTCTCGCGCCAAGTCGGACGCTCGACTATTGTGCCCGCGCATGATGCGAAAAATGACTGCCAGGACGCCGGTTCGCGCCGGTTCGCTCGTCGTCACGCTTTTCGGCGACCTGATCGCGCCTCGTGGCGGCGAGGTCGCCTATTCCGGTCTCGCCCGCATCCTGGCCGGATTCGGCATAAACGACAGCCAGCTGCGTACGGCGCTATCGCGTCTCGTCGCGGAAGAATGGCTCGTCTCGACCCGAAGGGGCCGCAATGCGTTCTATTCCCTCTCCCAGACGGGCCGGCACCGGACGGCCGAAGCCGAGGCGCGGATATATGCGGCCGAACCAGGGCCATGGAACGGCCACTGGTGCGTCGCATTGCTGCCGCCGTCGGCGGCCGGAACGCGCGATGCCGTCCGCCGGCCGCTGTCCTGGCTTGGCTTCGGCTCGATTGGTCCGCAGACCCTGATCCATCCCAGGCCCGATCCCGCGGCGATCGCCTCGCTCCTGGATGATCTTCCGCAGGATTGTCGCCCGCTGCTCGTCAACGGGGCGGCCATGCAAGCGCGCGCAGCGCGCGCATTGGTCCGCCAGGGGTGGGATCTCGACGCGCTGGGTCGCGGCTACCGGGATTTCCTCCGGGCCTTTGAACCGCTCGCACGCCGGGCGCATACGCTCCCACCCGGCGATGCGCTCGCCGGCCGGCTGCGTCTCGTCCATGCTTTCCGCCGGCTTGCCCTGCGCGATCCCGGATTGCCGGCCGAGCTGCTGCCGCGCGACTGGGTCGGCGGCAAGGCACGGCGGTTTGCAGCCGGACTCTACAGCCGCCTGCGCCCCGCTTCCGAGGCCTGGATTGACGCCAATCTCGTGAATTCCAAGGGTAAACTGCCGCCGCCGGCGGCGACGGCCCGGCGCCGCTTCGGCGGAAACGTGTCACGATAGTTTGTTCTAGTTTCATATTTTCTGTGACATATTGACCGACGCATCCGACGGGAGGATCGCGCATGTATACGCAGGGTCTCGACCAGCGCCCGGCTGATGGGGCGACCAAAGCCGGTGACGATCCCGCGGCGCTCGCGGCCTTTCAGGCGCGCGTCGACCGCGAGGAGAAGATCGAACCCAACGACTGGATGCCGCAGGGCTACCGGCGGACGCTTGTGCGCCAGATCTCGCAGCATGCACATTCCGAAATTGTCGGCATGCTGCCGGAAGGCAACTGGATCACGCGCGCGCCCAGCCTGCGCCGCAAGATGATCCTGCTTGCCAAGGTGCAGGATGAGGGCGGGCACGGGCTCTATCTCTATTCGGCGGCGGAAACGCTCGGCGTGCCGCGCGCCGAGATGGTGGACCAGCTTCTCGCGGGCAAGGCCAAGTACTCTTCGATCTTCAACTACCCGACCCTGACCTGGGCCGATATCGGCGCGATCGGGTGGCTGGTCGACGGCGCCGCGATCATGAATCAGGTGCCGCTGTGCCGTTGCTCCTACGGCCCATATGCGCGCGCGATGATCCGCATCTGCCGCGAGGAAAGCTTCCATCAGCGGCAGGGCTACGAGCTGATGCTCAAGCTTGCACAAGGCACGTCCGAGCAGAAGCGGATGGCGCAGGATGCGCTCGATCGCTGGTGGTGGCCGTCGCTGATGATGTTCGGCCCTTCGGACAGGGAATCGATCCACTCCTCACAGAACATGGCGTGGAAGATCAAGCGCGTGTCGAACGACGAGCTGCGCCAGAAGTTCGTCGACGCGACGGTGCCCCAGGGCCACTATCTCGGCCTGACTTTCCCCGACCCGGAACTCCGGTTCGACGAGGCCTCGGGCCACTGGACCCATGGCCCGATCGACTGGTCGGAGTTCAACCGTATCCTTGCAGGCGACGGCCCCTGCAACCGCGAGCGCATGGCGGCGCGCCGGAAGGCGCACGCGGATGGCGCGTGGGTCCGCGAGGCGGCGGCTGCCTTCGCCGCGAAGCGTGCGCGCCGCCAGCGCGCGGAAGCGGCGGAGTAGCTGCGATGGCTGAAGACAGGAACGACTGGCCGCTTTGGGAAGTGTTCGTGCGTTCGCGCAACGGACTGGCGCACCGGCATGTGGGTTCGCTGCACGCGGTCGACGGCGAAATGGCCGTCGAGATGGCACGCGACGTCTATTGCCGCCGCGCGGAGGGCGTGAGCGTGTGGGTCGCGCGATCGGCCGACATCGTCGCCTCCGATCCCGCCCGAAAGGACGACATGTTCGAGCCGATGGTTTCGAAGATCTACCGGCACCCGACCTTCTACGAGATACCGTCCGAAGTGAAGAATATCTGACGATGTCCGGCGGCGCGCGATTCGAGTACCTGCTGAGACTGGGCGATTCATGCCTGGTGCTGGGCCATCGCGTGTCCGAGTGGTGCGGTCACGCACCGGAGCTCGAGGAAGACATCGCGCTTGCCAACGTGGCGCTCGACCTGACCGGTCAGGCCGACCTGCTGCTGGGCGAAGCGGCACGCACCGAAGGCCGCGGGCGGGATGCAGATGCGCTCGCTTTCCTGCGAGATGCATGGGATTTCCGGAACCTGCTCATCTGCGAGCGGCCGAACGGCGATTTCGCGCATACGATCGTTCGCCAGTTCCTGTTCGACGCCTGGCAGGTCGAACTCTATGCGGCCCTGACCGGCTCGGGAGATTCAGCCCTCGCAGGGATTGCTGGCAAGGCCGTCAAGGAGGCCGAGTATCATCTGCGGCACTCGGGTGAGTGGGTCGTTCGGCTCGGTGACGGCACGGCCGAAAGCCGGACGCGCGCGCAGGCGGCACTCGACGCCCTGTGGCCCTATACCGGCGAAATGTTCGAGACGGACGAGACGAGTGCGGCTCTCGCTGCCGCGCACGTGGCGCCGGACCCCGAATCGCTCCGGCCCGGCTGGACGCGCATCGTCGACAGCATCCTCGGCGAAGCGACGCTGACAAAGCCGCAAGCGGGCTGGATGCAGACCGGTGGTTTCAACGGGCGACACAGCGAGGCGCTGGGCCACATGCTGGCAACCATGCAGTTCCTGCCGCGCGCCTATCCGGGGGCAAAATGGTAGCGCCCGAAGCGCACGGCAACCGGATCGCCCAGGCCTGGTCGGTTCTGAACGGCGTCATGGATCCGGAAGTGCCGGTCCTCTCGGTTGTCGACCTCGGCGTGGTGCGCGGTGTGCACGAGGATTCAGGGGAACTCCGGATCGACCTCACGCCGACCTATACCGGCTGTCCGGCGACGGCCGCGATCCAGCTCGATGTCGAGAACGCAATCGAGGCCGCGGGTCTCGGGCGCCCGACGATCCGGATCGTGACCTCGCCGGCGTGGACGACCGACTGGATGTCGGCGGATGCGCGCCGCAGGTTGCAGGAATACGGGATTGCCCCGCCGGAGCAGCCTGCACCGCAAGGCCGGCGCGCGCTCTTCGCACCCGCGCCTGCCCTCGCCTGTCCGCGCTGCGGGTCGATGCGAACGCGACGGACAAGCGAATTCGGATCGACGGCATGCAAGGCGCTTTATGCCTGCGAGGCATGCGCCGAACCATTCGAACATTTCAAGTGCATCTGACCATGCCGTTCCATTCGCTTGAGATCTCCGACCTACGCCGCGAAACACCTGACTGTGTTTCAGTCGCCTTCCGCGTGCCGCCAGAACTGGCGGCGGCGTACCGGTTTTCCCCCGGCCAGCATCTGACCCTGCGAAGCAATATCGACGGGCGCGAGGAGCGGCGCTCCTATTCGATCTGCGCGGCCCCGAACGAGGGCGAGCTTCGCGTCGCAATCAAGCGCGTGCCGGGCGGAGCCGTCTCGAATTTCGCGAACGACCGTCTTGCCGCGGGACAGCGTATCGACGTGGGCACGCCCGAAGGCCGCTTCGGCCTACAGCCGGATCCAGCAAAACGACGCACGCACGTGCTCGTGGCCGCGGGCAGCGGCATCACGCCGATCATCTCGATCGCCAAGGCCGTTCTCGGAGGAGAGCCACGTTCGCGGGTCGTCCTCGTCTACGCCAACCGGACGGTCGCATCGATCGTCTTCCGCGAGGCACTCGAGGACCTCAAGAACCGCTACATGGCGCGCTTCTCGCTTGTCCATGTCCTCTCGCGCGAGCGGCAGGACACGCCCTTGCTTGACGGCCGGCTCGACGCCGACCGGATGACCGCATTGGCGAGAGCGCTGTTCGACGCCCCGGCCGTCGACGGCTTTTATCTGTGCGGACCCCATGCGATGGTCGAAGCGGTCCGCGGCGCGCTGCTTGCGCTTGGCGCGCAATCCGATCGCATCCATGCCGAGCTGTTCCTCGCGCCGGACGCGGCGACCGGGACGGTCGCGGCGAAGGGCGAGGTACAGCGGCGCGAAGGGGCGGCGCGGGTCACGATCGTGCGCGACGGCATCCGCCAGATATTCGAGGTTCCGTTCGACGGCCCCAGCATCCTCGATGCCGGAATAGCCAGGGGCCTGGAGCTGCCGTTCAGCTGCAAGGGTGGGGTGTGCTCGACCTGCCGGTGCCTCAAACGCGCCGGCGAGGTCGAAATGACCGCGAACTATTCACTCGAGCCCTGGGAGCTCGAAAAAGGCTTCGTCCTTGCCTGTCAGTCGCGACCGGCAAGCAGGGACATCGTCCTCGACTTCGACGAGGCGTGACCCTTCAGCGCGCGGCGGTCGTCTTCGGGGCCGATCCGTTGAGCGCGGCATCGGCGATGACATGCGCGAGAAGCTGCGCGATGCAATAATAGCTCGCGTCGGTCATGTGCAGCTTGTCGGCGGCAATGGCATCCTTGGCGACGATCTGGCCGGACGCCTGCCAGTGGTTCATGATCCGGAATCGCGGGAAGATCGGCACGTCCTTGGTCCGGCTGAGCAGCATCAGGTTGTCCGAGTACTCGCGGCGGTGCGGCGCGTTGACGTAGCGCGGCGCGTTCTGCGGGCCCATCAGCATGACGTCGATCCCGTGCCCGCGCACCTTGTCGATCCCTGCCGACATGACCTCGGCGAACTGGTCGATCGGCGTGTCCTTGATCGCCGCATTGACGCCCGCCTGCCAGATCAGGAGATCGGGTTCGGCGGCGATGACGTCCCGTTCCAGCCGCCTGAACATGTCGTTCGCCTCTTCGCCGCTTACGCCGCGATTGATGACGGTCACCGACATGTGCGGGAGCAGCGCATGGAGTTCGGCTTCCAGGCGGGCCGGGTAGGTCTGCGCCGGACTCGACGCGCCCACGCCGGCCGTCGAGGACGAACCGAGCGCGACGACGGTAAGCGTCGTGCCCTCGGCCAGCCTTCTGGCCACGCGCGGCATCGGGTAGCGCAGGCGCAACATGTCGGCCGGCACCTCGCAGCGCGGCGCGACATTCTCGGTTGCCGACCCCATTGCCGGCACGGGATGGACGGGACCTCCGGACACGGCGGACTGCGCGAGCGCGGACGCGGTCGAACAGACGAACCAGAAGGCTGCTAGAACCCGAACGCGCAAAAGCCGATTCCAAGTAGGTTGGACTTGGATTTAAAGTAGCCTCACAGACGCTAAGGCGCCACTAACGGCGTCAAGGGACGGAAATCACATGGAAATCCTCCTCCGGACACGGGCTCAGGAACGCGCATGAGCGAGGATCTTGGTCGTTACGACTATATTGTAATCGGCGCCGGCTCGGCCGGCTGCGTGCTCGCCAATCGCCTGTCCGCCGACCCGGCAAACCGTGTCCTGCTGCTCGAGGCAGGCGGTGAGGACGACTATGTCTGGATCCACGTGCCGATCGGCTACCTGTTCACGCACGGCAATCCGCGCGTCGACTGGTGCTTCAGGACCGAGCCCGAGCCGGGCCTCGGCAATCGCTCGCTGGGCTATCCGCGCGGCAAGGTCCTGGGTGGCTGCACGGCGATCAACGGGATGATCTACATGCGCGGCCAGGCCGCAGACTATGACCACTGGCGCCAGCTCGGCAACCCGGGCTGGGCGTGGGACGACGTGCTGCCGTTCTTCCGTCGTTCGGAGGACAACGTGCGCTTTTCCGGCGATGCGCTGCATGGCGAAGGCGGTGAGTTCCGCGTCGAGGAGATGCGCCTGTCGTGGGAGATCCTCGACGCGTTCCGCGATGCGGCAGCGGAGACGGGAATTCCCAAGATCGAGGACTTCAACCGGGGCGACAATCACGGCTGCGCCTATTTTCAGGTGAACCAGAACCGCGGCGTGCGCTGGACGACGGCCAAGGGCTTCCTGCGGCCGGCAATGGCACGACCCAACCTGCGCGTGGTGACCGGTGCGCACGCACGCTCCCTGCTAGTCGGGGACGGTCGCGTGACAGGCGTGACCTTCGACCGGAAGGGCTCGCCGGCGCGGGCGGACTGCACGGGCGAAGTCGTGCTCGCCGCCGGCGCGATCGGCTCGCCGCAGATCCTCCAGCTTTCAGGCATCGGCGCACCGGCCCTGCTTGCGAGCCATGGCATTGCCGTGCGACACGCGCTGACCGGCGTCGGCGAGAACCTGCAGGACCATCTGCAGATCCGCTGCGCGTACAAGGTCAGCGGCACGAGGACGCTGAACGAGCGCGCGAATTCATGGCTCGGCAAGGCCGGAATGGCGCTGGAATACGCGCTTTTCCGGCGCGGCCCGCTGACGATGGCACCGTCGCAGCTCGGCGCCTTCGCCAGGTCCGATCCGCGCGTGGCAACCCCGGATCTCGAATATCACGTCCAGCCCCTGAGCCTCGACAGGTTCGGCGAGCCACTGCATCCGTTTCCGGCCTTCACGGCATCGGTGTGCCATCTGCGCCCGACGAGCCGCGGCCACGTGCGGATCAAGTCGTCCGATCCGCAGGCCGCACCAGCGATCCGCCCGAACTACCTTGCGACCGACGAAGACCGGCGCGTTGCCGCCGCGGCCATCCGCCTCACCCGTCGCATTGTCGCGGCACCGGCGCTGCAGCGCTTCCGGCCCGAGGAATTCCGCCCCGGACCGGAGATCGTCGAGGATGCGGCACTCGCCGATGCAGCCGGACGCATCGGCACGACGATCTTCCATCCGGTCGGCACCTGCCGGATGGGCGCGGACGACGCCGCCGTGGTCGATGCGCGGCTGCGCCTGCGCGGGCTCGCCGGATGCCGCGTTGCAGATGCGTCGGTCATGCCGTCGATCACGTCCGGCAACACCAACGCGCCGACGATCATGATCGCCGAGAAGGCCGCCGCAATGATCCTGGAGGATGCACGCGCGTGAGGGGCGGCGACGTCGTGTCACCTGCACCTTCGTCCATCGCCGGCATGCCGTTGACAGCGACGCATCTTCTGATTCTGGCGGCATTCGCGGCCAGCGGATTCCTTGCCGGTCTGGGCGGCTATCCGCTGCTCGACAACAATGAGGGGCTCTACGCGCGCATCGCGCTGGAGATGCGCGCGAGCGGCGACTGGGTCATACCGCATCTTCTGGGGCTGCCCTATCTGGAAAAACCGCCTCTCCTGTACTGGCTGACAGCCGCTTCGTTCACCCTGATCGGCGAAACGGAATTCGCCGCCCGGCTGGCGCCGGCCCTGTCGGGCATATCGGTTGTCGGTTGCGCATATTGGCTTGGCGCGCGGAGCGGCCGCGCGCTGGAAGGATGGATCGCGGGCCTGATCATCTCGACGAGCATCGTCACGCTGGCGATCGGCCGCACGCTCTATTTCGACATGCTCTATACCGCCATCCTGTCACTTGCCCTGTCATTCGCCTATGTCGGGCTTGACCGGCGCCGGGCCGGCATGATCCGGGCGGCCGCAGCGCTTCTGGGTCTGGCGGTGCTCGCCAAAGGTCTCGTTGCCGTCGGACTTTGCGCCATCGTGCTTGCGGCGTTCCTTATGATGGCCCGTGCACCGGCTTCCGACTGGTTCCGGCTGCTCGACCCGCTTGCGATCGCGATCTTCCTTGCGGTCATCGCGCCCTGGCATGTCATGGCCGCAGTTCGGGACGACCAGTTCGCGTGGCTCTATTTCGTCAACGAGCATCTCGGCCGGCTGCTCGGAACCCGGATTCCCAAGGACTATTACAGCGGCGCGCCGTGGTACTACCTGCCCAGACTTGCCGCCTACGCCGCTCCGTGGACGCTTCTGCTGCCACTTGCATTATACCGTAGAGCCGCCGCCCAGCCGACGACGGACAGGCTCGGCAAGTTCCTATGGAGCTGGCTGCTTGGCACGCTTGCCGTCTTCTCGTTTGCCGGCAACAAGGCGAACTACTACATGATCGTCGCAATCGTGCCGTTGGCGCTGATCATCGCCCGCCCCGTTTCGCGCTCGATCCTGGATCGCCGCATTCTGTGGACGGCAGTCATGGCCTCCCTTCTCTACGTCGCGTTTGTCGGCGGCATTTTCGCCGCGGATATGCACTGCAGATCGGACGCCGGCCAGGCCCGCCTCGTGTGCCGGGCCAGCGATCCCGCTTCCCTCCTGCCGTATGTGGTCGCACTCGCTCTCGGCGCATTCGCCCTCGGGATCGCGACGGACAGACGGTGGCGGCTGTTTGCCCCCCTCCTCGCCATTGCATTCCTCGCCGTGCCCTTGCGCGCGACTGCCGTGCGGGTTCAGGCGGTTCTAGAGGAACAGATTTCGGAGCGGATCTTCGTCGAACGCGTCGAAGCGGTCGACGACGGGCGTCCGATTTTCGTGCTCGGGAAGCTGTCGGACGTGTCGGCCTTCGCGTTCTACTTCAAACGGCCATTCTCGATGCTCGAGAACATCGACCCCGAATTCTATTTCGCGCGCATGCGACCGGAAGCGGAGGGGCGGATCCTGAAGATGGGCGAGTTCCGGCGCATATCGGATGCCCGGCCGGTCTATGTCGTGGCGGAGAACTGGCGCGTGATCCCGCTGCCCGAGATCCCGGAGACGCCCGATCTATGTGTCGTCCTGCGGACAAGGAAGACTTCGCTTCTTTCCAATGTCCCGGCCGATTGCCCCCCGGGCTGAAAGGGTCCGACCATGGCGACAATCCTGCTGACATGCGTGGCGCTCGTCGCTTTCGCGGCGAACTCCTTGCTTGCGCGCGCAGCACTTGCGGACGCCGCCATCGACGCGGCGAGCTACACGGCCGTCCGGATGATTTCCGGGGCGGCAATTCTCGTTGCCGTCGTCTTCCTGCGCCGCCGCGAGGGGGCGATCCGCGCGCGTCCGGGAAGCTGGATTTCGGCATTGGCGATCTTCGCCTATGCACTTGCCTTCTCGCTTGCGTATTTGCGCCTCGGTGCAGCGACCGGTGCCGTCATCCTTTTCGCCTGCGTCCAGGGAACGATGGTGCTGTGGGGGATCGCGCGCGCCGAGCGTCCCCATCTCTACGAGATTGCGGGCCTTGCCGTCGCCTTCGCGGCACTCCTGTGGCTGCTGCTGCCGCGCCTGGATGCGCCCGATCCGCTGGGCAGCGCGCTTATGGCGCTGGCCGGCGCGGCTTGGGGCGTCTATTCCGTGCGCGGCCGCGGGGCAGGCGATCCCATCGATGCGACGGCCGGCAATTTCGTGCGCGCGGCAATCCTCTGCCTGCCGCTTGCCGCAGCACCGCTGTTCGGCGGCCACGCGAGCGGGCCGGGCCTTCTGCTGGCCGTCGTCTCCGGCGCGGTGACGTCCGGCCTTGGCTACGTCGTCTGGTATCGCGTACTGCCGCACCTGACGACGACGCAGGCCGCCGCCGTGCAGCCGGCGGCCCCCGTCATCGCGGCATTCGGCGGTGTCATGCTGCTGGGCGAGCCACTGACGGCGCGCCTCATCATCGCAAGCGCCGGCATCCTCGGCGGACTTGCGCTCGCGGCACTGAAACCCGCTGCGCGAGGTTGAGGGCTACCGCCCTCACTTCATCGTCGGCATGACGAACTCGGCGCCCGCCCGAAGCCCTGTGGGCCAGCGGGCGGTCGTGGTCTTGAGCTTGGTGTAGAAGCCCACGCCCTCGGGCCCGTAGGCGTTGCGGTCGCCGAAGATCGAGCGCTTCCAGCCGCCGAAGCTGTGGAAGGCCATCGGCACGGGGATCGGCACGTTGACGCCGACCATGCCGGCCTGCACCTGGCTCTGGAACGTGCGGGCACTGTCGCCATCGCGCGTGAAGATTGCCGTGCCGTTGCCGAACTCGTGGTCGTTCACCAGCTTCAGCGCCTCGTCGAAGTTCTTGGCCCGCACGACCGACAGGACGGGCCCGAAGATCTCTTCCTTGTAGATGCGCATGTCCGGCTTCACGTCGTCGAACAGGCAGCCGCCGATGAAGTAGCCGTTCTCGTAGCCCTGCAGCTTCAGCCCGCGCCCGTCGACGGCAAGCTTCGCACCTTCCTTGACGCCCAGATCGACATACCCCTTCACCTTGGCGAGGTGCTCCTTGGTGACGAGCGGGCCCATTTCGCTTGCCGGGTCAATGCCGGGGCCCACCTTCAGCGCCTGCACCTTCGGCACAAGGCGTTCCATCAGCGCGTCGCCCGCCTTGCCGACCGCGACCGCGACCGAGATCGCCATGCAGCGCTCGCCGGCCGAGCCATAGCCCGCGCCCATCAACGCATCGGTCGCCTGATCCATGTCGGCGTCTGGCATGACGACCATGTGGTTCTTGGCCCCGCACAGCGCCTGCACGCGCTTTCCGCCTGCGGCACCGGTCTTGTAGACGTACTCACCGATCGGCGTGGAACCCACGAAGCTGACCGCCTGGATCTTCGGATGGGTGAGGATCGTGTCGACGGCCTCCTTGTCGCCGTTGACGACATTGAGCACGCCGGCCGGCAAGCCGGCTTCCAGTGCAAGCTGGGCGAGGAACAGGCCGGGGCTCGGGTCCTTCTCGGACGGCTTCAGCACGAACGTGTTCCCGCAGGCAATCGCAACCGGGAACATCCACATCGGCACCATGACGGGAAAGTTGAACGGCGTGATGCCGGCGACCACGCCCAGCGGCTGGCGCACGGAGAACGAGTCGATGTTGCGGCCCACGTTCTCGGTGAACTCGCCCTTCAGCAGGTGCGGGATGCCGCAGGCGAACTCCACCACCTCGAGCCCGCGCACGAGTTCGCCCTTGGCGTCCTCGAAGGTCTTGCCGTGCTCGGCGGTGATGAGCCTCGCGATCTCGTCGCGGTTCTTCTCCAGCACCTCCTTGAACCTGAACAGCACGCGCGCACGCATCAGCGGCGGCGTCGCGGCCCATTCCGGGAAGGCCGCGGCTGCGGCGGCAACCGTCGCGTCGACCTCGGCCGCACTTGCCAGCGCCACGCTTGCCTGCTGCTCGCCCGTCGCCGGGTTGAACACGGGCGCCACGCGCCCCGAATTGCCGGCAACCGCCTTGCCGCCGATGAAATGGCCGAGAGACTTCATGGGGTTTCGCTCCGTCGATGCGCCGTGTCCGTTCCGGCGCTCTCGGCGCGAGAATAGTGCGTTGGAAGTGCCGACGCAAAGCATCAAGGCGGCGATTGACAGTCCTACACTCCGCATGGCCCGATGGCGGATCGGGTCGGGGGAAACGGCAGGTATAGAAGCGACATGGACGGCACAGGCAACAGGCTTGGCGGCGCCGAGGCGTTCGTCAAACTCCTCGCGGCGCACGGCGTCGACACGGTCTTTGGTCTCTGCGGCGACACGAGCCTGCCGCTTTATGACGCGCTTGCGCGCCTGGGCGGGCCCGGCGGCCATGGCATCCGCCACATCCTGACGCGCGACGAACGCTCGGCAGGCTACATGGCCGATACCTATGCCCGCCTGACGGGCAAGGTCGGCATTTGCGAGGGCCCCTCGGGCGGCGGTGCCACCTACATCCTTCCGGCGGTCGCGGAGGCGAACGAGTCTTCCGTCGCCATGATCGCCGTGACGACCGACATCTCCGTTTCCTCGCGCGGAAAGTTCACGCTGACGGAACTGGACCAGAAATCGCTGTTCCGCCCGGTTACGAAGTGGAACACCGTCATCGACCGCGCGGCGGACATCCCGGCAAGCGTGCGGCAGGCCTTCCGCGAGGCAACCTGCGGCAGGCCCGGCGCGGTGCATCTCGGCCTTCCCTACGACGTGCAGAAGGATGCGGTCGACGAAGCCGACGTCTGGGCCGAGCCCGCGCACGCGCGCTTTCCGGCCAGACGCGCAGGGCCTGATCCGGCCGACGTGGAGAAGGTTGCCAAGGCGCTGGCGGATGCGAAGCGCCCGGTGATCGTCGTAGGCGGCGGCGTGGTCATCGCGGATGCCTTCGCCGAGCTTCGTGCGCTCGCCGAGCGGCTCGATGCGCCGGTGCTGACGACGATCTCCGGCCAGGGCGCCATCGAGGACACGCATCCGCTTTCTGCCGGCGTCGTGGGCTCGAACGGAGGCACGTTGCCCACACGCGCGCTCGTGGCCGAGGCCGACCTCGTGCTGTTCGTCGGCTGCCGTGCCGGCTCGGTCACGACCGAACGCTGGCGGTTCCCCGCAAAGGGCACGCCGGTAGTCCATGTCGACGTCGATCCGGCCGTGATCGGCGCGATCTACCCGACCAGAGCCGCCGTCGTGGCCGATGCGAAGCTGGCGCTGGGCGCCATCGTCGCGGCACTTGGAAAGGGCGGTGCCAAGGGCGATGCGGCCGCCCGCGTTTCCAGGGCACGTGCGGAACGCGCCGCCGCGTTCGAGGCGCTGGCGAAATCGGACGATCTGCCGATCAAACCCGAACGCCTTGTCGCCGAGATGGCGGCGCTCCTGCCGGACGACGCCGTGATCGTCGCCGATCCCGGCACGCCCTGCCCGTATTTCTCGGCCTTCTATCCCAAGCGGCGCACGGGGCGCTGGTTCGTGACCAACCGCGCGCACGGAGCGCTCGGCTATTCCCTGCCCGCTGTCGTCGGTGCTGCCGTCGCACGCCCGCAATCGAAGTGCGTCGCGGTCATGGGCGACGGCAGCTTCGGCTTCGCCTGCGGCGAGATGGAAACGATCGCGCGCCTCGGCCTGCCCGTGACGCTCGTGGTGGTATCGAACGCGGTCTACGGGTGGATCAAGGCCGGTCAGAAATCCGGGTACGGCCAGCGCTATTTCTCGGTCGACTTCAACCGGACCGACCATGCGGCCGTGGCGGCGGCCTTCGGGCTGAAGAGCTGGCGCGTGGAGGATCCCGCGAAGCTCCGCGCCACGCTCGCCGAGGCCTTTGCCCACGGCGGGCCCACGCTCGTCGACGTCATCTGCCAACCGCTCCACGAAGCAAAAGCCCCTGTCAGCGAATGGGTTGCCTGAACATGTCCGACATCTCGATCACGCCCGACAAGCTCCGTGCCCTCGCGACCGCGATATGCCGCGCATCCGGCTCGGCCGAAGCGGAAGCCCGCATCGTTTCGGAGAACCTCGTCGATGCCAATCTGACGGGCCACGACTCGCACGGCGTGGGCATGCTGCCGATCTACATCGACGCCGTGCAGCGGGGCGTGCTGAAGCTCGGGATGACGCCCAAGGTCGTCAGCGAGACCGCCGCCACGCTTGTCGTCGACGGCCAGCGCGGATACGGCCAGACGATCATGAAGGCCGCAACCGACATGCTGTGCGACAAGGCCGCCAAGGCCGGTGCCGCCGTTCTGGCGCTGCGCGCCACGCACCATATCGGGCGCATCGGCGCGTGGGCCGAGCAGGCGGCTGCGCGGGGGTTTGCCTCCTTCTTCGCGGTCGACGTTGCCGGCGTCGATGCCAAGGTGGCGCCGCACGGCGGACGCGAAGGGCGGCTCGGCACCAATCCGATCTGCCTCGGTATTCCGGTAAAAGGCGGGCATCCGGTCATCGCCGATATGGCGACAAGCCGGATCGCGGTCGGCAAGGTACGCGTGGCGTTCAACAAGGGCGTGCAGGTCGATCCGGGTTCGCTGATCGATGCCGCCGGCAATCCGACCACGGATCCCGGCGTGATGTTCGCGCCCGACGGCCCGACCGGCGCTCTGCTGACAATGGCCGCGCACAAGGGCTACGCATTGTCGGCGCTGGCGGAGCTCTTTTCGGGTGCCCTGGGCGGTGGCGGCACCATCGCGAGCCTGCCGCCGGAGACGCGCCGCATCACCAACAACGCGATCGCCGTCGCGATCGATCCTGCCGCACTCGGCACCGCCGACTATATCGCCGGCGAGGCGGCACGGCTGGAGGCGTGGCTCAAGTCGAGCCCCGGCGACGTCCTGCTGCCGGGCGAACCCGAGCGGCGGTCGCGTGCGGCACGCGCGGCATCCATACCCATGGACGCCGGAAACTGGACCCAGCTTGCCGATCTCGCGCGCAGCCTCGGTCTCGACCCGGATTCCTACCTGAAGGGCTAGTGCCGATGGAGCCGTCCGGCAGGCTCTGGCTCGTTGCGGCACTGGCGATTCTCGCGGCAGCCGGTGCCGCAAGCGTATGGATGGCGGCGGGCGGAACACAGGCGCCGCCGGTCGCGGCCACGCAACCGGCCGAGCCGAAACCCGCCGCAGCATCCGTCCCCGCGCCAAGTCCCGCCGCTGTCGCCACACCAGCGCCTGCTCCTGCACCGCCGCCGGCCAGCCTGCCCGCGCCGATCATCGTGGACAGTGCCGAGCGCGGCTACCCGCTCACGGCCTGGCAGATCGGGCAGACGGCGGGCGGCTGGATCGACGCACCCGCCTTCGGGTCCGAACCGCTCGACGACCGGTCTATCGTCGAAATTTCCGGCTGGGCCGGGGACAGCGAAACCGGCTGGCGTGCGCTGCGCGTGGCGATCGCCATATGCGGCACGGTCGTGGCGACCGTCCGGGCCGATCTGCCACGGCCCGAGGTCGCGCGCGCAGCCCACCCGAATCTCGGCCGGTCGGGCTGGCGCGCGAAGCTCGCCATTGCCCATGTGCCGCGCTGCGACGGTGCGCGAATCCAGGCGGTGGCCCAGATCGGCGCAAGCCGGGCAGCCCTGCCGCTGCTGGGCGAGCGGCCGATCCGCCTCGCCCCCACCGGCGGCACCCGTCCCGCCCTGCTGGCACAGCCCTCGCCGGCCCTGCCGCCCGAAGACGACCCGCAGACACGCGTCATCAGGCTCTCAGGAAACACGAACGTCCGGCGTTGCGGCGACCTCCAGTGCGAGATCCGCGGCCGGCTTCCGGCCGGAGCGCATCGCGCTGTCGTCGGCGAGGACACGGCCGGCTGGCTGCTGGTCGCCGTGCCGGCAAGCAACGTGACGGGCTGGATATCGAAGCAGGCCGTCGCCGGCCTGCCACCAGCCGCACGGCGCTAGGAGATCAGAACTTAAATCTGCCCGTGATTCTTACGGGCATCGAGTAGCGTTCCGTCGAATCGTTGAGGCCAGCTGCCGCGGGAAGCTGGATATCTGCGTCGTTCTGGCGGTGGCGGGACGTGACGCGCAGACCGGTCTCGAAGCCAATGGCCATCCGGTCCGCCAGATTGTAGGTGATGCCAATCTCGACACCGGCCGTCGGAGCGAACGTCCTGTCGAACAGGCGCATCTTTCCGATCGAGAAGTCCGCGCCTTCCGTCATTTTCACGCCGGTGCTCGCATTTCGAATCATCAGATCGACGTCGACCGCCGGCAGGTAGGTCACTCCGAGGGACCCGGCGACATAGGGCATGAGCGAGGAATTTGTTCGGAAATAGTGGCGATATCCCGCCTCGAACGTCGTTGCGGCGAACGCACTGGCTTTTGCGCGAATCTCGTCAAAAGACTTAAAGTTGCTTCCACCAACGACACCAGCCGTTGTATTTGCCGCGACCTGCCCGACGATCGGCGTAAGCGGGTCGGCACGCATATGCCGAGCCGTCGCGAAGATCTCCCCAAGATCGAGAATTCCATAGTTGAAGCTCAGCCCGAACTCCCGCGGAGCCTCGTACAACTTTCCGAACGATACGTCATAAAGCGAAAGGGCGGCTTTGTTCGGCACCAAGAAGCTGAGCTCGGGGCCGCCGACCGCAATCTTGATGTTGCCCGCCGCGGGCGAGCGAATTTCGGTCTGCCGCAACATGCGGCCGCCCACGGCCACATCCGTTCCTGCGAACGGCATTACCGAAACGCTGCCTGCCAGCGGCGGTGTGCGCGGGCCATCGCTCGCCTGGCCCACAGCCGGACCGGCAAGCACAATCAGTGCGGCGACGACCGAGAAAATGCGCATCGGGGTCAAAACACGATTCGGCCGGTCAGGCGGATCGGCAAGGTCCAGCGGCCGCCCGAGTCGTTGACGGTGAACAGACCGTTGTCGCCGCCGCGCAGATCGGTGTCGTTGCCGCGCATCGCGCCGACGTATCGGGCGCCGACTTCGACGCCGAGCGCCGCCTGCGGGGCCAGCGCATAGGTGGCGCCGACCTGCATGCCGCCCGTGAAGGCATAACTTCTCTGGAATAAAGCGACCCTGCCGATCGATTCGTCGGCGCCGAGATCGTTGCGCACGAAAAGCTCGGACCCGACGGTGCTGGTGCGCGTGGCGCCGAGTGAGCCGGCAACGTACGGCAGCAGCGACCCGCTGCCGATCAGGAACTGGCGATAGCCAACCTCGCCGGCAACGGAGCCGAAATTCTCCATCTGCGCGGACAAGGCCGCGCCGGGTGAAAACCCGTTGCCCGTGCCGACGACCGTGCCGGTTGCATTGACGGCGCCGATCACGGCGCGGCGGCCCGTCGCCCGGATATAGCGGAATCCGCCGAAGACCTCGCCGAGATCGGAGACGCCGTAGGCCATATCGAACCCGAGTTCAGCAGGCATCGAGTAGAGATCGCCGAACGTACGCGCGGCGACAGTGATATTTCCGGAGGTGTCGAAGCTGAGTTTGCCGAAGATGCTGACCGCCGGAACGTTCGCGCGCGCGGACTCGGTGAAGTTCCCGCCTAGGTCAAGCTCGGTCCCGAAATGTGGCATCACCGCGAAGCGGCCGGCGCCCGGTGCATGTCGCGGGCCGCCGTCCAACGACTGCGCGGCACTGCCCGAAACAAGCGCAACGCACGCAAGGACGGACGTAAGGAAGATTCGGGTCGGGCGCATCGGCAACCTTTGAATGTATTACAGGGTATCAATAGTCCGTATACCTTGCCGAGAACGACATACGTCAAGCGTTGCGAGGCTATTTTTGAAAAAAATCTATAATTGTATTACACATCAGGAAGAATTCTCGCGATCCCACGATTCCGACTCAGAACCAGCCGCGCTTCTTGAAATAGAGATAGGGAAGGACCGCGGACGCGAGCATCAGCGCGATCGCGAGCGGGTAGCCGAATGTCCAGTCGAGTTCGGGCATATGCTTGAAGTTCATGCCGTACATCGTGCCGACGAGCGTGGGCGGCATCAGCACGACCGAGACGACCGAGAAAATCTTGATGATGCGGTTCTGCTCGACGTTGATGAGGCCGAGCGTGGCATCGAGGAGGAAGTTGACCTTGCGGCTGTCGAAGTCGGCATGCTCCATCAGCGAGGTCAGGTCGCGGTTGAGCGTCTTGAGCCGCGAGGCGATCTCCTTCGAGCGCTTGCGCAAGTCCGCATCGATCGTCACGTCGAGGAAGCGGACGAGCCGCACAAGCCCCAGCATGCTCTCGCGCGCGGTCGAGCAGAGATCCTCGATCCGGCCGAGCTGGCTCAGCACCTGCTGGAATTCCTGTTCCTGCTCGATCTGGCGCTGCGCGGGCGCGCCGGTGCGCCCGAAGATGCCGCGCGAAATCGTGTCGAGATCGAGCCCCGCTTTCTCGAGAATATCGGCGATCCGGTCGACGAACGTCTCGAGCAGGCCCAGCAACGCCTCTTCGCCCGACGTGCAGGTGGACGGCTGCCGGACGATGCGCGTGGCGTAGGTCTGGACCGGGCGCGGATCGTTGTAGCGGACGGTCACGAGGCTGTGGTTGGCGAGGACGAACGTGAAGGCATCGGCTGTCGGATTCGTCTCGTCCGATCGCGCGAGGATCGTCGCGGTCATGTAGGCCGCGCCGTTCTCGGTATAGAGACGCGACGAAGGTTCGATCTCGAGCATCTCGGCGTGCGACGGGATTGCGAGATTGAATGTCGCGTCGACCCGCGCTCGATCCTCTTCGGTCGGTTCGAACAGATCGATCCAGACCGCCGATGTCGGCAGCTTCTCGTCGGGCGCGATCGAGCGGCGCTCGATCGTCCCGTTCATCGGGATGTACGCGAAGATCATGGAAAGGTTCCAATTTCACGAATCCGCAGGCCGCGCAATCGCGACTTGGTTTCTACATCTTGTGAACTTACCCACAAGCCCTTGTAGGCGGGCTTGACTCGGATGCCCCCCAAGATCACAATATGTTGTGGGGAAACTGGAATTATCCACAACCCCTAGAAGTTCATAATCCGTCGAAAAATCAAGGGGATGGGGCATGGATTGGACACCCGAGCAGATCACCGAGCTCACCCGCCTGTGGGGGGAGGGGCTGACGACGGCGGAGATCGGAAAACGTCTGGGCATCTCTAAGAATGCCGTTGTCGGCAAGGCGCATCGCCTGCATCTGCCCGCACGCCCCTCGCCGATCAAGCGCACCGGACCCCGGCCCCAGATCTTCCGCCAGGCGACAGCACGGCCTTCTCAGCCGAGCGCGCCGCGCCTCCCGCAGGCCCCGCGCGAGCCGCGCATGCCCTCCGCCGCCCAGCAGACGAGTGCTGCCGCGCTGAAGGCACTGGCCAATCAGCCGTCCGCCAAGCGCCTGCCGATGATGGCGCTGTCGGCCAGCACCTGCCGCTGGCCGATCGGCGATCCGGGCGATGCGGAGTTCCACTTCTGCGGCGAACGCTCGCTCGAAGGCAAGCCCTACTGCTCCACGCACGCATCGATCGCGTACGTCAAGATGAAGCCGAAGACCGAGGCGGCATGATCGTCTTGCGTTCCTGATCGCCGTCCGCTTCATTCGGGGCGCGGAACATCGGTTCCGCGCCCTTTTTCTTTCCAGCGGCCTGTCCCATCGCGATGCCGAATTCCGTCGCCCGCTTCGTGCTTGCAGCCTTCCTGGCCGGCATGTGTTTGTCTGCAGCGGCACAGACCCAGTCCGCGCCCGCGCGCGCCGACATTGACGGCGAGTTCGCCTGCGGCGGCGAGGCGCGCGATGCGCCTTGTGCGGTCGCGCTGTTCTTCGCCTGCGCGGCTCGACAGACCGAGGACGCATGCGCCACGGTCGGCCTCGTCGAGATCCCCAAGCTTGTCGACCGGCCGCAGTCGATCGAGTACGCGATCGACCGGACAAGCACGATCCGGCCCGAGGATGTGACCGACGAGCTCAGGCATCTCTCCTGGTTCCGTCCCGGCTTCTTGCTTGTCGAGGCGCAGGCCCGGCGCTGCCCGGCCGCCGGCACATGCGCGGACGAGGAGTGGGCCGACTGGCAGATCTATCTGCGGCACGAGGATGGGCGGTTCTTCGTCGTCTACTGGCGCGGCGACAGCGAGCCGGAGACGCCGCCCGATATTCCCGACGCGTTCATGGCGGCCCCCACCCAACCCCCGGCCGACCCCGAGACACCACGCTAAGATCAGGCGCTGGCTCGACTTTCCGTATGGCTTGGAGTTAGCTTCGGCAGGCTCAGCCGCACCCGTTGTGGCTGATCTGCCACAGTCCCGAGAGGATGAATTGACCCTGCCGAATAATCCCGAAAGGCCGCCGTTGTCCCTGTGTCGAGCGGCATCAGGCCGGGGTGCGTCGTGAACGAGGACACGCTCCGCCAGATCCGCGAGGAAATGGTTGCCCTGCTGCCGCGACTCCGGCGCTTTGCGCGCGGGCTCGCGGGAGCGCCCGACCAGGCCGACGATCTGGTTCAGGCCGCGTGCGAACGCGCGCTGACCCGGATCGACCAGTACCAGCCGGGAACCCGTCTGGACAGCTGGATGTTCCGCATCGTCCAGACGATCTGGCTCGATGACAGGCGCGCCAGCAAGGTGCGCACCGGCGAAGGCCGGATCGACGCGGAACTGGCCGGGGACGAGCTCGCTTTCGACGGCGGGCGCGGGATCGAAGCGCACATGACCTACGAGGCCGTGCGCGCGGCGATGGCAAAACTGCCGGAGGAACAGCGCGCCGTGCTGACGCTCGTCTGCGTGGAAGGCCAGAGCTACAAGGAGGCCGCAGCCGCACTGGAGATACCCATCGGCACGGTAATGAGCCGGCTCGCGCGCGCGCGCACCGCACTTGCGCGCATGCTCGGCGAAACGGGCACTTCGCTCGCCTCGCCGGCGGAATAGGGAACGGATAGGTTATGGAACGCCGCTTCGACGACGAGACACTGATGCGCTACGCCGACGGCACCGCCGCGGCGGAAGACGCCCGTGCGCTCGAAGCGGCGCTGCCTGCCGACGCTTTGCTTGCCGCGCGCGTGGCGATGTTCCGCCGTACGGCCGAACTTGCGCGCGCGGCACTGAACGAGGTGCTGCATGAGCCCGTGCCGCAGCGCCTTGTCGACGCCATCGCGAACGCGCCGGTCGCGTATTTCGACGACGAGACGCTGATGGCCTACGCCGACGGCGCGCTCGACGCGGCAACCGGCGCGCGCGTCGCCAGGGCCGCCCGCACCGATGCGCGCATCGCACGCCGGATCGAGGCGTTCCGCCGCACGGCGGCACTCGCGCGCGCCGCCTTTGCACCCGTCGTCGACGAACCGGTGCCCGAACGCCTGATCGCGGCGATACGCGCCGCACCGGCCGGGAATGTCGTCCACTTTCCCGCCCGCCGCGGCATCTTCCGCAAGCCGCTTGCCACCGCCGTCGCGGCCTGCGTGGCGCTGCTTGTCGTGCTCGGCGCCGGCGGCATCTTCACCGGCCGCATCCAGCCGCAGATCGGCGGGCTCGAGCTGGCCTCGACCGACCGCTGGCTCGACAACGTCGCCGGCTTCTACAACCTCGCCGAGGCGACGCAGGCGAGCGAAGGGCGCCTGCTGGTCGACTTCTCGGCCGACGACATGGGCGAGCTCGGCAAGTGGTTTGGCGCGAAGCTCAACCGCAACCTCGCGATCCCCGACCTCTCCCAGCAGGGCTTCGCGCTGCAGGGCGGGCGCATGCTCATCGTCGGCGGAAAGCCGGCCGCCCAGCTTCTCTACAAGAACGACGCGAACGAAGTGGTCGGCCTCGTGATCGCGTTCTCGGCGCGCCACGAGCAGGGCCCGCGCATCGATCGCCGCCAGGGCGTCAACGTCGTCCACTGGCATCGCGACGGCTACGCCTACGCGTTCGCGGGCAAGATCGACGGGCAGCGCCTGCGCGCGCTCGCCGACCGCGCCTGGGCCGATCTCGAAGCGATCTGACCGGCCTCAGAAGCCCGCAACGTCCGACGGATCGCCGGCCCGACGCTCGATCGCCGACTTGAGCTTGGCGAGCGCGCGATGCTCGATCTGACGCACGCGCTCCTTCGATATTCCAAGGCGGACGCCCAGCGCTTCAAGCGTCGTCGCATCCTCGCTCAGGCGCCGCGCGCGTATGACCACCCGTTCCCGCGCGTCGAGATCGCCGAGAGCGGCGCGCACGATCCTTGTCCGGATCCGAGCATCATGCAGCGCCATTGTCGCGGCCTCGGGATCCGGGCGCTCGTCCACGAGGCTGTCGTGCCAGTCGCCGTCCCCGTCCTCGCCTGCCGGCGCGTCGAGGGACCGGTCGCCGGCCGCCAGTCGCCCCTCCATCTCCTCGACATCCGCAAGATTCACGCGCATCAGCCGCGCGATCTCGGCGCGTTGGGCATCGCTCATGCGCTCGGCCGACGGATCGTCGAGGCGCGCGCGCAGGCGGCGCAGGTTGAAGAACAGCGCCTTGTGTGCCGAGGTCGTTCCCGTCCGGACGATCGACCAGTTGCGCAGCACGAAATCCTGGATCGCCGCGCGGATCCACCATTTGGCATAGGTGGCAAAGCGTACGTCGCGTGCAGGCTCGAAGCGCTGTGCTGCCTGAAGAAGGCCGATCTGTCCTTCCTGGATGAGATCGCCAACCGGAAGGCCATAGTGCCGGAAGCGAAGCGCCATCGACACGACGAGGCGGCCATACGCCCCGACAAGCTCGGCAAGTGCGGTCTGGTCGCCAAGATCCCGCCAGCGCCGGGCCAGATCCTGCTCGCGCTCGCGCGCAAGCAGCGGTGCCTTCATCGCCCGCCGGATGACGAGTGAATTTGCGCGCTGCGTGTACTGATCGTCGAGATAGGCCATGCCGTGCTCCCGCGTAGCTTTACGCGCGGGCCCACGGGCCGGATCACCCGGCGTCGAGAATTTCGAGGATCTCGCCGTCGGGACCGAGGCTTGCGGCGAGCAGGGTGCCGCCGGAACCGCAGCCGCCATCGACGGTAAGCGTATACATGCCCGCGGTGGCGCCGGCATGTGCGGGCGAATAGCCGCGCACCACACGCGCATGCCCTTCGAACGGGGCAGAGATCGCGTCGAAGCCGCGCGAACCCCACCACAGCGCATCGCCCTGCGCGGCAAGCGGCCGCTCGGGATCAAGGCCGGCGCTGACGAAAAGAAGCCTGCCCCGGTCGTCAAATGCCGCCCGGCGCAGCGCAAGCGTCACTTCGCGATGGCCCGGCCGCGCATCCAGTCCGCGACGCAGTCCGCCCGTCCATCGCGCGAGCGCGGTTGCCCCTTCGCGCGCGGCCGCAAGACCAAGCTTCGGGTCGCCGCCATAGGCCGCGATGGTGGCGCCAAGGCCCTGCCCCAGCATCCAGCCAAGCACCTCGCCCGGATTGACCGCGAAATGGAGCTGGAGGCACTTCTGCCACATCTCCTCCTGCTGGCCGCGCAGGAAGACGACGTCGGCGGCAAAGAAGCCGGGTTCGGCGATCGTCTCGCGTCGGAAGCGCACGATCTCGTCGACCGCCGCGCCAACCTCGTTCCCGCGGCCCAGCCAGTTCCCCAGATAGACGATGCGATCGCCCGGCTCGCGGCGCTCGGCAATGGCGGCATGCAGGCGGGCAAGGGCCGCTGCCTCGCCGTGAATGGCCGAAATCGCCCAGACGCGCCGGCAGCGACGCAGGATCGCGAAGCGCTCGCTCTTGGCCGGGCCTGAAGCCGCGTTGGTCGTCATTCCGGCCGCACGTTATCTTGCGCGCCCGCGTCGGCCCAAACGAAAAAGCCCCGAACGAAAAACCCCGCCGGTCGCCCGGCGGGGTTTTCGCATCTGCCCGGCCGGCGGCCGAGAACTTCAGGCGGCCTTCAGCATCGCCTCGAGACGCTGGACGGCGGTCTCTTCCGAGATCTTCTCGACGGCTGCGAATTCGCGCACCAGACGGTCGAGGGCAGCCTGGTACATCTGCCGCTCGCTGAACGACTGGTCGGGCTGGCCGGCGTTGCGGTGCAGGTCGCGCACGACCTCCGCAATCGCCTTCGGATCGCCCGAGTTGATCTTTGCCTCGTATTCCTGCGCCCGGCGGCTCCACATCGTGCGGCGGATGCGCGCACGCGCCTTGAGCGTGGCAAGCGCGTTCTGCATTTCCTTCTTCGTGCACAGCCGGCGCAGGCCAGAAGTCTTGGCCTTCATCATCGGCACGCGCAGGGTCATGCGGTCCTTGTCGAACTGGATGACGAAAAGGCGCAGCTTCGTCCCGGCGATCTCCTGCGTCTCGAGACCCGTGATCTTGCCCACGCCATGCGTCGGATAAACAACGTGGTCGCCAACCGCAAAGCCCAGATCGTCCGTTTCGCGCACCGTCGTCTTGCGTAGCGTCATGGAAATGCTGCTCCTCTGGAAAACCCGTCCGTCCCGACCGAACCTGTCGTCGCCCGTCTGTCTGCCGCCCTGCCCGCCGCCCCATCCGGGTCATCGAGCCGAAAAATCTCCCGTTCCGGCGAGCCGTTTTCGCTCGCCGAAGCCGTCGCCGGATCCTGCAACTATTTGAAATAGTTGCTAGATCGGTCTGTTATGAAGCGGGCGCAAGGCCCGAATCAGCCCCTTCCGGGGCAAAACCGGGGTGCGACGTAATTGCCACACCCCGACAAGAAATAAGCTATCACAAAAATGGTCAAAAAGCACGCGTTACCCGCGCGTTTTCCGCACGGCTCCGTGTCCTTTTACCAGATTCAGATCTCTTTTGGCCGTCCGGATAGGATTTATGGATTACCCGAGCCCGGCTTGGGAGAAAAATGCTTCTCGTGCTTTCCGGCGACACCCTTCCAGCTGTCGGCGTCGGCAGGTGCATCCTTCTTGCGGGTCAGATTCGGCCACTGGGCAGCGAATTCGTTGTTCATCTCCGCCCACTTGGCGGCCTTGGGATCGGTATCCGGGACAATCGCCTCGGCCGGGCATTCGGGCTCGCACACACCGCAGTCGATGCATTCCTCGGCCTTGATGACGAGCATATTCTCGCCTTCGTAGAAGCAGTCGACCGGGCACACCTCGACACAGTCGGTGTACTTGCACTTGATGCAGGCTTCGGTGACGACGTAGGTCATCTTGCGCTCTCTTCGCGGGGCGGAATGGCGAAATCGGGAGGTCCGGTAGCACACGCGAGGCGCCGCGGGCAACCCCGCGCGCGCAAGGGTCAAACCGGATCGTAGAGATCGCGCCAAAGGCGGCGCGCGGCGGCTGCGTCACCGCGTCGCGGGGCAATCCCGGTCACCTCGACCGTGCGCAGCCGGCTTCCGGCCACGAAGGTCAGCACATCGCCCGCCCGCACCTGGTCGCCCTTGTCGAGCACGCGGCCCCGCGCGCGGATCTGGCCTGCCGAAAGCGCGGCCTGCGCCAGCGCGCGTGTCCGGTAGAAGCGCGCGACCCACAGCCACATGTCGACGCGCTGGCGCGCAGCCGCCTCGGGCGTGGTCACGGCTTCTTGAGCGGTGCAAGCACGGCGAAGGGCGAGTGCATGTCGGCGGGTGGCGCCGTGCGCGCGGCCTTCGGCTTCTTCGCGATGAACCGCCCGCCGGCCGCCGGATCGCGAAGCATGCGATAGCCCAGATCGGCGACGACCGAGGGCAGCACCGCCGCCTCGCAGTCCACGAGCCGCGCCCAGCCGGGCTCGAGCGCGAACGCGCCCCCGCGCGCGGCGACGGCAACGGCAAGCGACAGCTTCTCGAGCCGGTCGGCGCGAATGGCCAGCGGACCGGCCGGCAGGTAGAGACAGGCCTGCAGCAGTCCCGCCGCATGCGCATCGCGCCGGAAGCTGATGCGGCCTATCGGCGGCCCCTCGATTGCCGAGCCGGCATGGACCGTCCATAGCAATGCCCGCAGCTTCGTCGAGCCATGATCCTTCAGCGCCGGCACGAAGGCGCCATAGGCGCCGACGCGCACGCCGGCGCGCCCCAGTGCCCCCAGCGTCGACCTGTCGAACATCTCGGGCGCGATGGTCATCGCAGCCGCCGGTACCGCGCCGAGGGCCGCCACAAGCTCGAACGCAAGGCCGCGTGCGGCGGGCGGCAGATCGTCACTCTCGATCCGGAAGAGCGGGGCCAGACGCGCGCGCAGCGTCGCGCCAAGCCAGTCGCCCAGCCGGCGCATCACCGCCTGGCGATGCGCCGGCTCCAGCAGATCGCTACGCCCGAGCGCGATTTCGGGCGAAACGGCGCGCGCACCGGCAGCAAGCCGTGCGACCCCGTGCCCGTTCCACAGGATGCGTCCGTCCGCCGCCAGATCGAACGCGCCGTCGGGATCGTCGACGAGCCGCGCCACACGCACGCCGATGTCGCGCCGCAGCGCGCGGTTGGCGGCCGCGCGCACGGCCGGCGCGCCCGCTTCGAGCGTCGGGTCGGCGCGGAACTCGAATCCGTCGAGCCGGCCGGCATGGATGCCTTCCACACGCACCTCGCCGTCGGCGGCAACCGAAGCCAGAAGGTCGCTGCCATCGGCAAGCTTGCGCACGATGACCGCATTGCGCCGGTCGACGAAACGCTGGGTCAGCCGCTCGTGCAGCGCATCGGAAAGCCTGTCTTCGACGGCGCGCGCCTTCGCCTGATGCGTCGCGGCGTCCGCCAGCCAGTCCGCACGGTGCGAAACGTAGGTCCATGTCCGGATCGCCGCGATCTTCTGCAGGAGCCGGTCGATATCGCCCTCCGGATCGTCGAGACGCGCGATCGCCTTCGCAACCCAGTCGTCCGGCAACCTGCCGTCGCGCGCGGCCAGATGGCCGAAGATCGTGCCCAGCAGCTTGGTGTGCTGGTCGGACATCTGCTTGCGGAAATCGGGGATGCGCGCGACCTCCCACAGCAGCGCCACGCGGCCCTTCGCCTTTTCGCGCAATTCGCCGTCGCGCGCGAGATGCTGGAGGGCCAGATGGTCGTCGGCATCGCGCACCCGCACCAGTTCGCCCGAGGGCGCGCGTGCGTCGAGCGAGGCGAGCAGCCCGTCGAGCGTGCGGAAATCCAGATCCGAGTTCCGCCAATAGGCATGGTTGAGCGCCGGGTACCGGTGCTCTTCGATCGCGGCAATGGCATCGGGGTCCAGCCCGCCGATGTCGGCCGTCGTGCCGAACGTGCCGTTCGACATGTTGCGCCCCGCGCGCCCGGCGATCTGGCCAAGTTCGGCCGCGGCCAGCCTGCGCATGCCGCGGCCGTCAAACTTGGCGAGTGCCGCGAAGGCGACATGGTCGATATCCATGTTGAGGCCCATGCCGATGGCATCGGTCGCCACGAGATAGTCGACGTCGCCCGACTGGTACATCTCGACCTGGGCATTGCGCGTCCGGGGGGACAGCGCGCCGAACACCAGTGCGGCCCCGCCGCGCTGGCGGCGCACAAGCTCGGCGATCTCGTAGACCTCGGCGGCCGAGAACGCCACCACGGCCGACCGGCGCGGCAGGCGCGTGATCTTGCGGGGCCCCGCGTAGGTGAGCGTCGAAAGGCGCGGACGCACGACGAACTCCGCCTCGGGAACCAGCCGGCGGATGAGGCCGCGCGCGCTCTCGGCCCCCATGAACATCGTCTCGTTCCGCCCGCGGGCGTTGAGCAGCCGGTCGGTGAAGACGTGGCCGCGCTCGCGGTCGGCGACCATCTGGATCTCGTCGACCGCAAGGAAGCCGACCTCGCGATCCATCGGCATCGCCTCGACGGTACACACGAACCAGCGCGCGGCCGGCGGCACGATGCGTTCCTCGCCGGTGACGAGTGCCACCTGACCCGCGCCCTTGGCGGCGGCGATGCGCTCGTAGTTCTCGCGCGCAAGCAGGCGCAGCGGGAAACCGATCATGCCCGTGCGGTGGCCGAGCATGCGCTCCACGGCAAGGAACGTCTTGCCGGTGTTCGTGGGCCCGAGAACCGCGGTGATCTTCGAATCGCCCATCCTGCCCTTGACTCTCGGCCCTCGGCCGGGCGAATTCAAGCCATGCTCATCGCCCAGATTTCCGACCTGCATATCCAGCGCGGCGGCAAGCCCGCCTACGGCGTCGTCGATACCGTTTCGATGCTGAAAAAGGCCGTCGACGCGCTGAACGCGCTCGACCCGCAGCCCGACGTCGTTCTGGCCACCGGCGACCTCGTCGAGCGCGGCTCGGCCGAGGAATACGGCATCCTCACCGAACTGCTGAAGCCGCTGAAGGCGCCGCTGCTGGTCGTGCCGGGCAACCATGATGCGCGAGGGCCCCTGGCCGAGGCCTTCCCCGATGTGGGAAAGCGCGTAGGCGACAGCGAGTTCTTCCACTATGCCGTCGACGATTTTCCGGTGCGCCTGATCGGCTACGACACGACGGTGCCCAAGCATCACCACGGCGAGGTCTGCGCGGCGCGCGCCGCGTGGCTCGACCGGACGCTCGCCGCCGGCGGCGACAAGCCCACGATGATCTTCCTGCACCACCCGCCCTTCCGCACGCGCATTGCGGTCATGGACAAGTCGGGCCTCAGCAATTCCGACGCGATGGCCACGGTCGTGGCCAAGTATCCCAACGTCGAGCGCATCCTGTGCGGCCATCTCCATCGCGCCATCCAGGCGCGCTTTGCGGGCACGATCGCCTCGATCGCGCCCTCGACCGCCCACCAGATCGCGATGGATATCCGCGACGACGCGCCGCTGTGCTTCAACATGGACCCGCCGGGCTTCCAGCTGCATGCCTGGGCGCCGGACAACGGCATCGTGACCTATACGGTCGCGGTCGGGGATTTCGGGGAACCGATCAAGTTCCCCTGGTGAAGGAGGGGTCTTGCGCGCCGCCGGTCCCCCGCCTAGATAGCGCGGAAAACCGGGATCTGGAGCCGCCGCAATGACCGAGACGCCGACCGTCGAAACCCGCGAATTCCAGGCGGAAGTGAGCCGCCTGCTCGAGATCGTCGCCCATTCGCTCTACAGCGAGCGGCAGGTGTTCCTGCGCGAGCTGATCTCGAACGCGTCGGACGCCTGCGACAAGCTGCGCTTTCTCGCCCAGCAGGACGCAGGCCTGACGGCAGGCGACGCCGAGTTCCGCATTGCGCTTTCCGTCGACAAGGATGCAAGCACGCTGACCGTCGCCGACAACGGGATCGGCATGGACAAGGACGAGCTCGTGGCCAATCTCGGCACGATCGCGCGCTCGGGCACGGCCGCCTTCGTCAAGGCGATGGAAGAAGGCCAGCGCAAGGATACGCCGCTCATCGGCCAGTTCGGCGTCGGCTTCTATTCGTCCTTCATGGTCGCCGACCGTGTCGTTGTCGAAAGCCGCAAGGCAGGTACGCAGGCAGCGTGGCGCTGGGAATCCGACGGCAAGGGCAGCTACGCGGTTTCGCCGGGATCGCGCGAAGCCCGCGGCACCTCGATCACGATGCACCTGAAGTCGGATGCGGCGGAGTTCCTCGACGCCGGAAAGCTCGCCGAGATCGTGCGCCGCTATTCCGACCACATCGCCATCCCGATCGTGCTGGACGACAAGACTCTCAATCGCGCCTCGGCGCCGTGGACGCGCGCGAAAGCTGACGTCACGCCCGAACAGCACGAGGAGTTCTACCGCCACGTCGCGCACGCGTTCGACAAGCCGTGGGGCACGCTGCACTGGCGCGCGGAAGGCAAGATCGAGTACGCCGCACTGCTCTATGTTCCCGGTTCGCGCCCGATGGACCTGTTCGCGCCGGAGCGCCGCCACGGCGTGAAGCTCTACGTGCGCCGGGTGTTTGTCAGCGAGGCGCCCGAGGGGCTGGTGCCGCGCTATCTGCGCTTCCTGCGCGGCGTCGTGGATTCCGAGGACCTGCCGCTCAATGTCAGCCGCGAGATGCTGCAGAACAACCCGGTCCTGGCGAAGATCCGCCAGAGCGTGACGGGCCGCGTGCTGGGCGAGCTGGAAAAGCGCGCCAAGGACGATGCCGAGGCCTACGGCGAGTTCTGGGCCAATTTCGGCGAGGCGATCAAGGAAGGCATTTTCGAGGACGCCGAGAACGGAAAGCGCGTGCTGGGGCTCGCCCGGTTCCGCACGAGCGCGGCGCCGGAGGCGTGGACATCGCTTGCCGACTATGTCGCGCGCATGAAGGAAGGGCAGGACGCGATCTACTATATCGCCGGCGACGACCCGAAGGCGGTCGCGACAAGCCCGCATCTGGAGGGGTTCCGCAAGCGCGGGATCGAGGTGCTGCTGCTCTCCGATCCGGTCGACGAGTTCTGGGTGGCGCAGACCGACGACTATGAAGGAAAGAAGTTCCGCTCCGTCACGCGCGGGGCAGCCGATCTTGCCAAGTTCGCCGAGACCGAGAAGAAGGACGATGCGAAGCCCGAAGACGCGCCCGACATCGCGCCGCTGCTCGCCCTGTTCCGTCTGGCGCTGGGCGATTCGGTCAAGGACGTGCGCGCGAGCGAGCGGCTGGCCGAAAGCGCCGTCTGTCTTGTCGCCGACGATGCCGACATCGACATCCATCTCGAGCGGATGCTGCGCCAGCACAAGCAGCTCAAGGCCATTTCCAAGCGCATCCTCGAGGTGAACCCGTCGCACGCGCTGATAAAGGCGCTGGCCGAGACGGTTCGCGCGAGGGGCGAGAATCAGGCCGTCCAGGCGCGCGTGAACGAGGTCGCCAAGCTGCTGCTCGACCAGGCGCGGATCGTGGAAGGCGAGCGGCTCGACGATCCCGCCGATTTCGCGCGGCGCATGGCGGCCGCATTGGCCGAAGGCTTCGCGCCGGGCTAACGCCAAGGCGATTGAATCGCGCGGCGGGCGAGGCTTAAGTGGAGCATATGCCCGAAGCCTCGCGCGACCGCCACTCGCCCTTCCCGCCCGACGCGCCCACGCGCGCCGATGCCAAGGCGATGGATGCGCGCGATCCGCTGGCCGGCGCGCGCGACCAGTTCCGGCTGCCGCAGGGGCTCATCTATCTCGACGGGAATTCGCTGGGTGCCCTGCCTCGCCGCGCGCCGGACCGCGTGTTCGAGGTGATGCGACTGCAGTGGGGCGAGGACCTGATCGCGGGCTGGACCCGACATGGCTGGATGGATCTTCCGCTGCGCGTGGGCAGCAAGATCGGCGAACTCGTCGGCGCGCCAGACGGCACGCTCGTCGCCTGCGACACGACGACTCTCAATCTCTACAAGCTGCTTGCCGCCGCACTCGCCGAACGGCCCGACCGGCGCACGGTCGTCTCGGAACGGGGCAATTTCCCGACCGATCTCTATGTCGCCGAGGGCCTGTTCCGCACACTCGGACAGGGACATCGGCTGAAGCTCGCCGACCGGGCCGAGGATGTTGTTGCCGCGATCGACACCGACACGGCCGCCGTCATGCTCACGCAGGTCGACTACCGGACCGGCGCACTGCACGACATGGACGCCGTCACGAAGGCCGCACACGACAAGGGCGCGCTGACGATCTGGGATCTCGCCCACTCGGCGGGCGCATTGCCGGTCGACCTTGCGGGGACCGATGCCGACTATGCGGTGGGCTGCGGCTACAAGTACCTGAACGGCGGGCCGGGCGCGCCGGCCTTCCTTTATGTCGCAAGACGACTTCAGGCGAGCTTCGTGCCGGCCCTGCAGGGCTGGCTCGGCCATGCGCGGCCGTTCGATTTCGATCCCGCCTATGTCCCCGCCGAAGGCATCGGGCGCACGATCGTCTCGACCCCCTCGGTCCTGTCGCTCGCGGCACTGGAAGCGGGCGTGGATACGCTGCGGAGCTGGAGGATGGCCGACATCCGCGCCAAGTCCGAGGCACTGACCGAGATCTTCCGCATCCTGATCGATCCGCTGGCGGAAAGACTTGGTCTGACGCGCGCAAGCCCGCGCGACCCGGCCCTTCGCGGCAGCCAGATCTGCTATCGCCACCCCGAGGGCTACGCGATCATCCAGGCGCTCGTCGAACGGCGAATCGTGGGCGATTTCCGGGCCCCCGACATCCTGCGCTTCGGCTTTGCGCCGCTCTATCTGCGCCATGTCGACGCGTGGGATGCGGCGGCCAACCTCGTCGACGTGATCGAGACGCGCGCCTACGACGATCCGCGCCTGCGCGTCCGCGCGAGGGTCACCTGAACGGCCCCGGCGGCGGGATTAACCGGCGGCCGCCACGCGTTGTCGTCTGGACCCGACTGGAGACCCGCAATGAAGCTCAGTATCTTGGCACTGGCCGCCCTGCTCGCCTGCGGAACGGCGAACGCGCACGCACAGGCCCAGCCCGCGCAGCCGCCCGACGTGCTGGCGCGTCAGGCGATCGAACTGATGATGCAGGCCCTGCAGGGTGCGATTGCCAACCTGCCGCTCTATGCCCCGCCCGAGATCGACGCGAACGGCAACATCATCATTCGCCGACTCAATCCGCCACGGAACACCGGACAGGCCGGCCCCCCCAAGGACGACGGCCTGTCGCTCTGAGCTAGGCGTAGCTCGCCAGGATCCGGATCGCCGCCGTCGCGATCGCGCCGAGCGTCAGGACCATGCCCGCCTGCCGCCAGCGCAGCGTCTCGGGCACCTGCGAGACGCCCCAGGCATGCAGGCAACGCCCGACGACCAGCGCGACGCAGGCCGCATGAAGCGCCGCCGCCGATGCGCCGCGCAGTTCCGCGAAAGCCAGCAGCAGAAGGGCAAGCGGCGCATACTCGGCGAAGTTCCCGTGGACGCGCAGGCGGCGGTTGAGCCGTTCGTCCTCGAGCGGGCCGATCAGCCTGCGCGCCGTCCCGCGCGCCATCACCGAGCGCAGCGTCAGCGCGATATAGAGGAACCCCAGCAACGCCGCATAGGGCGGGACCGTCTCGAGCGGCAGCATCGTCACCTCGCTTGAACGAAAAACCCCGCCCGCCTCGCGGCGGACGGGGTCTTGCAGTCCGACCGGTCCCTTATGCCGCCTTGAGCAGGCCGCGAAGGACGTAGGGCAGGATCCCGCCGTGGCGATAGTACTCGACCTCGTCGAGCGTATCGATGCGGCAGAGAAGGTCGACCTTTTCGACCGCACCCGACGCGCGCTTGATCGTCATCTTGACGGTCATGCGCGGCTTGATGCCGCCGGCGATGCCTTCAAGATCGATGATCTCCGAGCCGTCGAGCTTCAGCGTCTGGCGCGTTGTGCCTTCGGGGAACTGCAACGGCAGCACACCCATGCCCACGAGGTTCGAGCGGTGGATGCGCTCGAAGCTCTCGACGATCACGGCCTTGGCGCCCAGCAGCATCGTGCCCTTGGCCGCCCAGTCGCGCGAAGAGCCCGTGCCATACTCCTTGCCGCCGAAGATCACGAGCGGCGTGCCGCGCGCCTTGTACTTCATCGCGGCCTCGTAGATCGACATCGTCTCGCCTTCCGGCATCAGGCGCGTCATGCCGCCCGACGTACCGGGCGCCACTTCGTTCTTGAGGCGGATGTTGGCGAAGGTACCGCGCATCATGACTTCGTGGTTGCCGCGGCGGGCGCCGTAGCTGTTGAAGTCGTGCGGGCGGACCTGATGCTCGATCAGGTAGTTGCCGGCGGGGCCGTCCTTCTTGATCGAACCGGCCGGGCTGATGTGGTCGGTCGTGATCGAATCGCCAAGGATGGCCAGCGGACGCGCGCCCTTGATGTCGGCGAAGGTGCCGGCTTCCTTCGGCAGCTCCTCGAAGTAGGGCGCGTGCTTCACGTAGGTCGAGCCGGGCTGCCAATTGTACGTCATGCCCGCCGACGAGCCCATCTTCTGCCAGTTCGCGTCGCCCTTGAAGACGTTTGCGTAACGCTCGCGGAACATCTTGGCCGAAAGCGTCTTCTGGATCGTGTCGGCGATTTCCTGGTTCGAGGGCCACACGTCCTTGAGATAGACCGGGCCATCCTTGCCCATGCCCAGCGGCTCGGTCGTGATGTCCTTGAGCAGCGAGCCGGCCAGCGCGTAGGCGACGACCAGCGGCGGCGAGGCGAGGTAGTTCGCCTTGACCTGCGCGTGGACGCGGCCTTCGAAGTTGCGGTTCCCGGACAGGACCGAAGTCACCGTCAGGTCGCCCGCGTCGATCGCCTCGGCAACTTCGTCGGGCAGCGGGCCCGAGTTGCCGATGCAGGTCGTGCAGCCGTAGCCCGCCAGCGTGAAGCCCAGCGCGTCGAGATGCTGCATCAGGCCCGCACCCACCATGTAGTCCGTGACGACCTGGCTGCCCGGTGCGAACGACGTCTTCACCCACGGCTTGGTCTTGAGGCCCTTGGCGACCGCGTTGCGCGCCACGAGGCCTGCGGCGACCAGCACGGCCGGATTCGAGGTGTTCGTGCAAGACGTGATCGCGGCGATGACGACGTCGCCGTTGCGCAGCGTGTAGCCGCCGTTCGCCTTGACCGGCACGCCGTCCTTGGCGTTCTTCGGGCCGACCAGCTCGGGCAGTGCCTTCTCGAAGCCGGCCTTGGCGGCCGAGAGAAGCACGCGGTCCTGCGGGCGCTTCGGGCCCGCCAGCGCCGGCTCGACCGTCGACATGTCGAGTTCGAGCGTGTCGGTGAAGACCGGGTCGGGGGTCTTCTCGTCGCGCCACATGCCCTGCGCCTTGGCGTAGGCCTCGACCAGCTTCACGCGCGCGGGCTCGCGCGCGGTAAAGGTCAGGTAGTTGATCGTTTCCTTGTCGATCGGGAAGAAGCCGCAGGTGGCGCCATATTCCGGTGCCATGTTGGCGATCGTCGCGCGGTCGGCGAGCGAAAGCGCGTCGAGGCCGGGGCCGTAGAATTCGACGAACTTGTTGACCACGCCCTTCTTGCGCAGCATCTGCGTGACATTGAGCACGAGGTCGGTTGCCGTCATGCCTTCGCGCAGCTTGCCCGTCAGCTTGAAACCGACGACCTCGGGGATCAGCATCGACACGGGCTGGCCCAGCATCGCGGCTTCCGCCTCGATGCCGCCCACGCCCCAGCCCAGCACCGCCATGCCGTTCACCATCGTGGTGTGGCTGTCCGTGCCCACCAGCGTGTCGGGATAGGCATAGGTCGTGCCGTCGCCGTCCTGCGTCCACACCGTCTGGGCGAGGTATTCGAGATTGACCTGGTGGCAGATGCCGGTGCCCGGCGGCACGACGCGGAAGTTCGAGAACGCCGCGGAACCCCAGCGCAGGAAGGCATAGCGTTCGGCGTTGCGCTCGTATTCAAGCGCCACGTTCTTGCCGAAGCTGTCGGCCTTGCCGAAATTGTCGATCATCACCGAGTGGTCGATGACGAGATCGACCGGCGAGAGCGGGTTGATCTTCTTGGGATCGCCGCCCATCGCCACCATCGCGTCGCGCATGGCGGCAAGGTCGACGACCGCGGGAACGCCGGTGAAGTCCTGCATCAGGACGCGCGCCGGGCGATAGGCGATCTCGCGCGTCGACTTGCGCTCGGCAAGCCAGCCGCCCATCGCCTTGACGTCGTCGACCGTGACCGTGCGGCCGTCTTCCCACCGCAGCAGGTTTTCCAGCAGGACCTTCAGCGAAAACGGCAGCCGCTCGATACCCTTGAGCCCGGCCGCTGCTGCGGCTTCGAGGCTGTAGTACGTGTAAGTTTTGCCGTCGACGGACAGGGTCCGCTTGGTCTTCAAGGTGTCATGGCCGAAGGTGGGCACGTGTAGTCTCCCCTATATCCCTGATGCGAAAAGGAAGGTGGCACCTTGGATAGCACGGCGGCTGTCCACATTGAAGAGGTGCGCGCAGGCGGCAAGCCTCGAAACGCCGTCGGACGGATCGGCGCAAACTCTGCGATGTCAAAGACTTGTTAACCTTCCGGGCCCATAGTCCGGGCGTCGCAAACCGCCCGTGACGACAGGATCCGGATTTGACCGTCACGCCCGTCAAGTTGCCGCTACCCGAGACCAGCCGACCGGCGGCCGACGCCCCCGGCTTCGACCCGCTGCGCCTGCGCCGCCGGATGGTGCTGTTCGTCGCCCTGATCAGTTTCGTCGTGATCGGCGTCTTCTACCATTCGGCGCACATGGCCTATGAGCGCGCCGAGGAGGCCGCCGCGCGTCAGGCCGCCACGCTCGCGCGCGCGATCGAAGAGCATGCGGGCAAGAGCATCGGTGCCGCCGAGCGCACGCTCGTCTCGCTGGCCCGGCAGATCGCCGCCGGAACGGCCGACGGGCGGCGCGATCTGCTGGTCATGTTCCGCGAACGCCGCGACCTCGTACCGGGCGCGCTGGCAGCCTTCACGCTGGATGCCTCCGGCAACGTGCGCGTGGATACCGCTGCGGGCACCGATCTTGCGGTCGACGCGGCGACTTCGATCTTCTTCGCCTCGATCGACCAAGCCCCTTACGACGTGACGCAGGTCTCGCCGCCTATTTACGTGCCAAGCACGGGCAGCTGGCGGGTCTATCTTGCGCGGCGCTTCAAGGACAAGCGCGACATGGACGCCGGCTTCGTCGCGATGACGCTCGATCTCGGCTATTTCCGCGAGTTCCACGGCGCACTCGACGTCGGAACGCGGGGCACGATCGCGCTGTGGCGCGAGGATGGCATGCTGCTCTCGCGCCAGCCCGCCGACCCCGACCAGATCGGCCGGATCTATGCCGGCCCGATGCTGGAGGCGCTGCGCGCCGGGAAGGCAGAGGACACGCTGCTCGTGCGCTCGCCCGTCGACGGCATCGAGCGGCGGCTTGCCTGGCGAAGGCTCGCGGGATTCCCGCTCGTCGCGTCGGTGGCGCTGGCCGCGACCGACTATCGCGCACCGCTCGACGCCGCCATCCGCCAGCAGTCCGCGGCGATCCTCGCCGGCGGCGTGCTGGTGATCGCGCTGGCGACGATCGTCTGGCTGCATCTGGGCCGGCTTGCTCGCCTCGGCGCGCTCTACCGCGCCGACCGCGAACAGCTCGCCCGATCGCAGCGCCAGCTTCGCGCGGTGATCGATGCGGTTCCCGGCATCATCAACGCGAAGGACGAGAACGGGAACTACACGCTGATGAACGCGTTCCAGGCGCGCATCTTCGGGACGACACCGGAGGCGGCCGTCGGGCGCAATCTCGCCGATTTCACGAACGCGGAATTCGCGCGCGAGGTCGAGGTGCGCGAGCGCGTCGCGCGGCGCACGCGCACGACCTCGCACGACGTCGAGGACACGTTCATCGTCGACGGCGTGCCGCGCAGCTTCCTTGCCAGCAAGATCCCCATCGTCGATCCGGATGGCGTCTCGCGCCAGACCGTGTCGGTGGCCTTCGACATCTCGGCGATGAAATCGGTCGAGAGCAAGGCACGCGCGGCGGAAGCCCAGCTGCGCGCGGCCCTCGACTCGATCCCGGAAGGCTTCGCGATCTTCGACGAGCAGGACCGCCTGACCGTGGCGAACCGCCCGTTCGCGGAAATGTTCACGGATCATGGCGATCCCGCCCGCATCATCGGCCAGACCTACGAGGAGATCGTTCGCGGATCGATGCACGCGGGCGAGCCGATCGGGCAGGACCACACCGCGGAGAGCTGGGTGGCCGAGCGCGTGCGCCGGCACCGGGCGGGCTCGCCCGAACCGGTCCTCATCAAGATCGGTGGCCAGCGCTGGGTCTCGGTTGCCGAGCAGCACGTGCCGGGAATCGGCATCGTAGGCATCAGCACCGACGTGACGCGACTGGCCGACACCGAGGCGGAGCTGCGCAGCGCGCGCGACCAGGCCGAGGCCGCAAACCGCGCGAAGTCGCAATTCCTGGCGAACATGAGCCACGAGCTCCGCACGCCGCTCAACGCCATCATCGGCTTTTCCGAGATCATCGAGAGCCAGATCTTCGGTCCCGCAGGCCATCCGCGCTATGTCGAGTACGCGCGCGATATCGCGGCATCGGGCCGGCATCTGGTGGCGCTTATCGGCGACGTTCTCGACATGTCGAAGATCGAGGCCGGCAGGCTCGAGCTCGAAGAATCGCGCGTCGATCCGGTCGAGGTAATCTCGGGTGCGGCCGCCCTTGTGAGCGGCGAGGCCATGACACGCGGCGTGCGCCTGTCGCACGATGCGACCGACCTCGAGAACCTGTCGCTGTGGGCCGACCCGCGCGCGCTGCGTCAGGTGCTGCTCAACCTGCTGTCGAACGCGATCAAGTTCACGCCCAGCGGCGGCCGCGTCGAGATGCGCGGGCGCCGCGCCGCGAACGGCGGCGTCGTCATCGAGGTAGCGGATACAGGCGTGGGCATCCCCGCGGCCGATCTTCCGCATGTGACCGAGCCGTTCCGCCAGGCTCCCGGCACGGCCGCGATCTATGGCGGCACGGGGCTGGGCCTGTCGATCACCAAGCATCTCGTCGAGATGCACCAGGGCACGCTCGAGCTGGAAAGCGCGCCGGGCCGCGGCACAAGCGTGCGCGTGAACCTGCCGGCTGCCCGCGTCGCGAACACGCTGGCAGCCTGACGGGTCAGATCCGAAAGAACGCGGCGAGCCGGTCCAGCACCTCGGCACGCGCCTGAAGATGGGGATGGTGGGCGGCCTTGGGAACGGCCCATGTCGCGCACGGGCCGTGCACGGCGGCCTTTATGCGCGCGAGCTGGTCAAGCGTGCCGTACTCGTCCGCCTCGCCCTGCATCGCCATCACGGGTGCATCGAGGGTGCGCAGGTCCCGCTCGATGTTCCACGTGCGGAACGCGGGCGACAGCCACGTTTCGGCCCAGGCGCGAAACAGCGCGTCCGTCCCTTCACCGTGATAGCGCGCAAGGCGGTCGCGCATGTCGGTACCCGCGTAGGTCAATTGTGCTGCACGGATGCCGGCCAGTGTCACCTCCTCGACGAAGACATGCGCCGCCATCGTGGCCAGCCGCCCGACCCGCGCGGGGTATCGCGCGGCGGCAAGCAGCGCGATCGAACCGCCGTCGGAATGGCCGACCAGATCCGCGCGCTGGATCTGCAGGGCGTCGAGCACCGCCAGCAGCGTCGCGGCCTCCTCGTGCAGGTAGGCCGGCGTCCGCGGCCCCGCCATCGGCGACGAGCGTCCGTGCCCGAAGCGCTCATAGACAAGACCGGGCCGCGCCGCCGCCGCGCACAGGGCAGCCGGAAAATCGCGCCACTGCGCGATCGAACCCAGACCCTCGTGCAGGAAGACCAGCGGCGGCGCCTGGGGTCCTTCGATACGGACCGCGACGATCTTCCGGCCGTCGACCGGCACGACGAAGGGCGTGCTCTGCTTGACCAAGTTCGACCTTTCGACTTAAGTGGACGAAGCACGGGTTCCGCCGCGAATGACGGGTTCTACAACCGGCAGCGCGGCCTCCGGAAGGGGTCATGTGCCAGGGACTGCAGGGAGACGCGCGGCCATGAACGGCGGCATTTCGGGGGATTCGACCCTCGACACATTTCCCAAGCTTCTGATGCGCAACGCGCTGGCGCGCGGGCAGCGTCCGGCCATGCGCGAGAAGGACCTCGGCATCTGGCAGAGCTGGACGTGGGCCGAGAGTGCGGCCGAAATCCGCCGCATCGCGTGCGGGCTGGCGGCCATCGGCGTCGCGCGCGAGGACAAGGTGGTGCTCGTGGGCGACAACCGCCCGAGGCTCTACTGGTCGATCTGCGCGGCTCAGGCGCTGGGTGCGGTTCCCGTCCCCGTCTATCAGGACGCCGTCGCCGACGAGATGGCCTTCGTCATCGAGCACGCGGAAGCGCGCGTCGCCGTCGCCGAGGACCAGGAGCAGGTCGACAAGCTGCTGCTCATCCGCGAGCGCACCGGGCTGCCGAAGACCATCGTCTATGACGACCCGCGCGGCATGCGGAACTATGCGAACGAGGGCCTTGTCGATTTCGAGCGCCTGCTGGCCGGTGGCGACGACCTTGCCAAGCGTCAACCCGGCTTCCTCGACGCCGAGATCGCGCGCGGCAAGGGCTCGGACGCCTCGGTGATGCTCTACACGTCGGGAACGACCGGCCAGCCCAAGGGCGTCCTGCTGACCTACGAGAACGTGATCCGCACGGCGGAGAACGCCATCCGGTTCGACGGGTTGACGCAGGACGACGACATCCTCGCCTACCTGCCGATGGCGTGGGTGGGCGACCACATCTTCTCCTACGCCGAAGCCTATGTCGCCGGCTTCTGCGTGAGCTGCCCCGAATCCGGCGCCACGGTGATGACCGACCTCAAGGAGATCGGGCCGAGCTTCTTCTTCGCGCCGCCGCGCATCTTCGAGAACATCCTCACGCAGGTCGCCATCCGCATGGAGGATGCCGGCGCCGTGAAGCGGTGGCTGTTCCACACGTTCATGGGCATCGCCCGGCGCACGGGCATCGCCATGATGGACGGCAAGGACGTTTCTCTCGTCGACCGGCTGCTCTATGCGCTGGGCGAACGGCTCGTCTATGGACCGCTCAAGAACGCGCTGGGCCTTGCACGCATGCGCGTGGGCTATACCGCGGGCGAGGCGATCGGCCCGGACATCTTTGATTTCTACCGCTCGCTCGGGCTGAACCTTAAGCAGCTCTACGGCGCCACGGAGACGTCGGTTTTCATCTGCATGCAGCCCGACGGCCAGATCAAGTCCGACACCGTCGGCATTCCCGCGCCCGAGGTCGACATCAAGATCGAGGAGTCGGGCGAAGTGCTCGTGCGTTCGCCCGGCATCTTCAAGACCTATTACAAGAACGACGCGGCGACCGCGGCCGCAAAGACCGCCGACGGCTTCTACCGGACGGGCGATGCCGGGTTCTTCGACAAGGACGGCCACCTCAAGATCATCGACCGCGCCAAGGACGTGGGCCGCCTTTCTGACGGCACGCTGTTCGCGCCCAAGTACATCGAGAACAAGCTGAAGTTCTTCAGCTACATCAAGGAGGCCGTGGCGTTCGGGCACGGGCGCGAATATGTCGCCTGCTTCGTCAATATCGACCTCGAGGCCGCGGGCAACTGGGCGGAGCGGCGCGGCATCGCGTATGCCTCCTATCAGGAACTCGCCGCCAAGCCGGAAGTGCTGGCACTTGTCCAGGAATGCGTCGAGAAGGCGAACCGCGATCTCTCGGAGGATCCGGCACTCGCGGGATCCCAGATCCGCCGCTTCCTCGTGCTCCACAAGGAGCTCGACGCCGACGACGGCGAGCTCACCCGTACCCGAAAGGTGCGCCGCGGCTTCATCGCCGACCGCTACGGCGACCTTGTCGAGGGGCTGTATTCCGGCCGCGAGCGCGCGCACATCGCCACGACCGTTACGTTCGAGGATGGCCGCAAGGGCCGGATCGAGGCCGACCTCGCCATCCGCGAAGCCCAGCGCTTCGCGCCCGCCGCGCATGTCGAACTGCGCAAGGCCGGCTGACGGATGCAGCACGCCGCCCCGCGCACGATCGGCGAGACGCTGCTGAAGGTCGAGGACGTGAGCCTCGGCTTCGGCGGCGTGAAGGCGCTTTCCGGCGTGTCGTTCGACGTGCGCCGCGGCGAGATCCGCGCGATCATCGGGCCGAACGGCGCCGGCAAATCCTCGATGCTGAACTGCATCAACGGCTTCTACCAGCCCAGCGACGGGCGCATCACCTACAAGGGCAAGGCGCGCGGGGCCATGCGCCCCTACGAGGCCGCGCGCGACGGGATCGCGCGCACGTTCCAGAACATCGCGCTTTTCCGCGGCATGTCGACGCTCGACAACATCATGACCGGGCGCATGCTCAAGATGAACCGCGGCTTCCTTTGGCAGTGCCTGCACTGGGGCCCTGCGCAGAAGGAGGAGATCGAGCACCGCGAGGCGGTCGAGCGCGTGATCGATTTCCTCGAGATCCAGGCGATCCGCAAGGTGCCCGTGGGCCGCCTGCCCTACGGGCTGCAGAAGCGCGTGGAACTGGGCCGGGCGCTGGCGGCCGAGCCCGAACTCCTGCTTCTCGACGAGCCGATGGCGGGCATGAATCTCGAGGAGAAGGAGGACATGTGCCGCTTCATCCTCGACGTCAACGAGCAGTTCGGCACGACGATCGCGCTGATCGAGCACGACATGGGCGTGGTGATGGACATTTCCGACCGCGTCGTGGTTCTCGAATACGGCCGCAAGATCGCCGACGGCGTCCCCGACGAGGTCAAGGCCGACCCGAAGGTGATCGACGCCTATCTCGGCACAGGACACGGGTGAGCGCACGACGATGGATGCCGTCCTCGACTTCCTGTTCGGCCCGCTCAAGGAAATCTGGGCCTACCCCACGTTCTTCGTCGAGGTCGTGGTCGGCGGCCTGCTGACCGGCGTGATGTACAGCCTCGTGGCGCTTGGATTCGTGCTGATCTTCAAGGCATCCGGTGTGTTCAACTTCGCGCAGGGCGCGATGGTGCTGAGCGCCGCGCTCTCCTTCGTGGGCTTCAACGAGCTGGGCGCGCCGCTGTGGCTGGCGCTCGTGCTGGCGCTGGCGCTGATGATCGGCCTTGCCTTCGTCATCGAGCGCGTCGTCCTGCGCCCGCTCGTCAACCAGGCGCCGATCATTCTGTTCATGGCCACGATCGGCGTGACCTTTTTCATCGACGGCTTCTTCCAGATGCTGTGGGGCGAGGACGTGAAGCGCCTCGACGTCGGCATTCCGAAGGACCCGATCGAGATTTCCGGCGTCCTCGTCAACACGTTCGACATCGTGGCCGCGGTCGTGGCCGGTACCCTGGTGGCGACGCTGGCCTTCTTCTTCCAGTCGACGCGCATCGGCCGTGCGTTGCGCGCCGTCGCCGACGACCATCAGGCCGCGCAGTCGGTGGGCATCCCGCTGCAGACGATCTGGGTCATCGTCTGGTCGGTGGCGGGCATCGTGGCGCTGGTGGCGGGCATCATGTGGGGCTCGAAGCTGGGCGTGCAGTTTTCGCTGGCGCTGGTGGCGCTGAAGGCGCTGCCCGTGCTGATCCTCGGCGGCTTCACGTCGATCCCCGGCGCCATCATCGGCGGGCTCATCATCGGGGTGGGCGAGAAGGTCGCGGAAGTCTTCTGGGCCGAGAAGATCGGCGGCGGCATCGAGGACTGGTTCGCCTACATCCTCGCGCTGTTTTTCCTGATGTTCCGCCCGCAGGGCCTGTTCGGCGAACGCATCATCGAGAGGGTGTAGCGACGTGATCTACCGCGAGGCCGGCCAATACAAGACGAGCTATGCTGCCGATCAGGCGATCTTCCCGATCCTGCAGGACCGGATCGGTCTGGCGATCCTGCTGCTTGTCGCGTTCGTCGGCGCGCCGCTCGTCGCGTCGGACTATATTCTCTCGACGATCCTGATCCCGTTCCTCGTCTTCTCGGTGGCGGCACTGGGCCTCAACATCCTCACGGGCTATTGCGGCCAGCTCAGCCTGGGCACGGGCGGCTTCATGGCGTGCGGCGCCTACGCGGCCTACAAGTTCGCGACCGCTTTCCCCGAACTCAACATCGTCTTCGTGTTCCTGCTGTCGGGCGGGGTGACGGCGATGGTCGGCGTGGTGTTCGGCGTGCCGAGCCTGCGCATCAAGGGCTTCTACCTGGCGGTCGCCACGCTCGCGGCGCAGTTCTTCCTGATCTGGCTTTTCACGAAGGTCCCTTGGTTCGTGAACTATTCGCCCTCGGGCGTCATTTCGGCCCCGCCGCGGTCGGTCTTCGGCTTCTACGTCACGGGCATCGAGGCGACCTCGCATGCCAAGTACATCTTCTGCCTCTCGTTCGTGGCGCTTCTGGCGCTGGTCGCCAAGAACCTCGTGCGCGGGCGCGTGGGACGCGCGTGGATGGCAATCCGCGACATGGATATCGCGGCCGAGATCATCGGCATCCGGCCGCTGCACACCAAGCTGCTCGCCTTCGCGGTTTCGTCCTTCTACTGCGGCGTCGCCGGCGCCCTGTGGGCCTTCATCTACACGAGCTCGGTCGAGGCGCTCGCCTTCGACATCAACCGCTCGTTCCAGATCCTGTTCATGATCATCATCGGCGGGCTGGGCTCGATCCTGGGCTCGTTCCTGGGGGCCGCGTTCATCGTGCTGCTGCCGATCCTGCTCAATGCCGGACCGACCGCGATGGGGGCCCCGCTTTCGACCTCGACGATCGCGCATCTCGAGCTGATGACGTTCGGCGCGCTGATCGTCTTCTTCCTGATCGTCGAGCCGCACGGCCTTGCCCGTCTCTGGCAGATCGGGAAGGAAAAGCTGCGGCTCTGGCCGTTCCCGCATTGACCGGCGGGGCCGACGAAACCGGCTGGCGGGCGGGCGCGGCCTGTCGTAGAGTTCGCCCCAAGGTCGGTCAACGATCGGCCGGGACAACCCCCCGGCATTCAACGAGTATGAACAGGGAGAACGCCCGATGAGCCTCTACCGCTTTGGGTCCGCTCTGCTTGGTGCCGCGATTCTCGCCGCACCGATGGCGCTGCCGGCCCCGGCCCTGGCGCAAGCCAACGAACAGTTCATTCCGTCGCTGTCGTACCGCACGGGCCCGTTCGGCCCCAACGGCACGCCGTTCGCCGACGGCTATCTCGACTATTTCAAGATGATCAACGCCCGTGACGGCGGCATCAACGGCGTCAAGATCACCTACGAGGAATGCGAGACGGCCTACAACACCGATCGCGGCGTGGAATGCTACGAGCGCGTCAAGGCCAAGGGCCCGACGGGCGCCACGGCGATCGTTCCGCTGTCGACCGGCATCACCTACGCGCTCATCGAGCGCACGGCGCAGGACAAGATCCCGATGCTGACGTCCGGCTACGGCCGGTCGGACGGATCGGACGGCCGCGTGTTCCCGTGGATGTTCACGCTGCCCGCCACCTACTACTCGCAGATGGACGCGATCGTGCAGTTCATCAAGTCGAAGGAAGGCGGCGCGCTCAAGGGCAAGAAGATCTCGTACATCTATCACGACAGCGCGTTCGGCAAGGAACCGCTGCCGGTGATCCAGCGCCTGTCGAAGGAACTGGGCTTCGAGCTGTCGGAGTTCCCGGTCCCGAACCCTGGCGTGGAGCAGAAGGCGATCTGGCTGCGCATCGGCCGGCAGATCCGCCCGAACTACGTGATCATGTGGGGCTGGGGCGTCATGAACCCGACCGCCATCACCGAGGCGGCGGCCGTGGGCTTCCCGCGCGACAAGTTCATCGGCGTGTGGTGGGCCGGCTCCGAGCAGGACGTGACGCCGCCCGGCGACGCGGCCAAGGGCTACATGGCCGCGAATTTCCACGGTGCGGGCAAGGACTACAAGTTCATGCGCGACATCGAGAACACCGTGCTCAAGCCCGGCCAGGGCACCGGCGAGGCGCGGCATGTCGGCACGGTCCTCTACAACCGCGGCGCGATCAACGCCGCGATGGTGGTGGAGGCCGTGCGCACCGCGCAGGAGCGTTACGGCAACAAGCCGATGACGGGCGAACAGGTCCGCTGGGGCTTCGAGAACCTGAACCTCAATCCGCAGCGCCTCGCCTCGATGGGCTTCGAAGGCTTCATGCCGCCGCTCAAGACGTCGTGCGCCGACCATGAAGGCGGCGGCGTCGTGCGCATCCAGCAGTGGGACGGCAAGAAGTGGAACTGGGTCTCGGACTGGATCGAGCCCAACCGCAAGATGCTGCGCGAGATGTACGAGGCGGGTTCGGCCCAGTACGCCAAGGAGAAGAACATCACGCCGCGCGATTGCGCCAAGCAGTCCTGAAGGACCCGCCAAGTGGTCCGGGATATCTAGACTGGACGGGGCGGGCCGGCGACGGCCCGCCCCTTTTCATTCCGACGACGAACAGCGCGACATGACGACCGAAGCCGCCGAACTGGAATCCAAGCTCAAGACCCCGCGCGCCAAGCCGCTGCTGGCGGTCAACAATATCGAGGTCATCTACGACCACGTCATCCTCGTGCTGAAGGGCGTCAGCCTCGAGGTGCCGGAGGGCGGCATCGTGGCGCTGCTGGGCGCCAACGGGGCGGGCAAGTCGACCACGCTCAAGGCCATCTCGAACCTGCTGCGCGCCGAGCGCGGCGACGTGACCAAGGGCACGATCGAATACAAGGGCGAGCGCATCGACGGGCTGACGCCCAACGATCTCGTCAAGCGCGGCGTCATCCAGGTGATGGAAGGCCGCCACTGCTTCGGCCACCTGACGGTCGAGGAAAACCTGATGACCGGCGCCTACACGCGCACCGAGGGCCGCGCCGCCATCCAGCGCGATCTCGAGATGGTCTACGCCTATTTCCCGCGCCTCAAGGAACGCCGCCGCTCGCAGGCCGGCTACACCTCGGGCGGCGAACAGCAGATGACGGCGATCGGCCGCGCGCTGATGAGCCGGCCGAAGATGATCCTGCTCGACGAACCGTCGATGGGCCTCGCCCCGCAATTGGTCGAAGAGATCTTCGAGATCGTCGTGAAGCTCAACCGCGAGCAGGGCGTGTCGTTCCTGCTGGCCGAGCAGAACACCTCGATCGCACTGCGCCACGCGCATTACGGATACATCCTCGAGAATGGCCGCGTCGTGCTCGACGGCTCGGCCGAGGCGCTGCGCGGCAACGAGGACGTGAAGGAATTCTACCTCGGCATCGCTGCCGGCGGCCGCAAGTCGTTCCGCGACATCAAGCATTACAAGCGCCGCAAACGCTGGCTGGCGTGAGGCGTTTTGGCCCTTGAAGGGCGCGTGCCGGCCGGGCGAGTCTGGCGGCGCAACGAATCGGTCTGCGGGGGCTTTTCGCGATGGGCATGGAATTTTTCGACGATCTGGAAACGCGCGATCCGGCCTTGCGCGAGGAACGCCAGTTGGCCGAGCTGCGCGGCCAGATCGAGAACGCGAAGGCCAATGCCCCCTATTTCGCAGGTACCCTGGCGGACGTCGACCCGGCGCGCATCGTCGACCGCGCGGCGCTGGCGAAACTGCCGGTGGTGCGCAAGGGCGAGCTCATCGATCTGCAGAAGAAGCGCGTCGAGGACCGCGATCCGTTCGGCGGGCTGACGGCCGTGAAGACCGCGCATCTGGGGCGCATTTTCATGTCGCCGGGGCCGATCTACGATCCCGAGGCCATGCGCCAGGACTACTGGCGGCTGGCGCGCGCGCTGTGGGCGGCCGGCTTCCGGCGGGGCGACGTGATCCACAACTGCTTCAGCTATCACCTGACGCCGGCCGGCTCGATGCTGGAGATGGGCGCGCACGCGATCGGCTGCCCGGTCGTGCCGGCGGGCACGGGCAACACCGAGCTTCAGGTGCGGGCCATCGCCGACGTGCGGCCCGCGGGCTATGTCGGCACGCCGTCGTTCCTCAAGATCATCGTCGAGAAGGCGGCCGAGACGGGCGCCGACGTCTCGAGCCTGAAGCGCGCGCTCGTGTCGGGCGAGGCCGTGCCCAAGGCGCTGCGCGGCGAAATGGCCGCGCGCGGCATCGAGCTGCGCCAGTGCTATGCGTCGGCCGATCTCGGCCTTATCGGCTATGAAAGCGTTCCCGACGAGGGGCTGATCCTCGACGAGTGGCTGGTGGTCGAGATCGTGCGGCCGGGGACGGGCGAGGCGCTGCCCGACGGCGAGGTGGGCGAGGTCGTCGTCTCGACGCTCAATCCCGACTATCCGCTGATCCGCTTCGGGACCGGCGATCTGTCGATGTTCGTCCCCGGCACCAGTTCGTGCGGGCGCACGAACCGCCGGCTGCGCGGCTGGATGGGCCGCGCGGACCAGACGACGAAGGTCAAGGGCATGTTCGTCCACCCCGGTCAGGTCGCCGAGGTCGCGGCCCGTCACGGATTGACGAAATTCCGTCTCGTCGTCTCGCGCGAAGGCGATGTCGACGTGATGGCACTGAAGGTCGAGGCGACGGGGGATGCCGGGCTTGCCGCCAGGCTCGCCGAGACGCTTCAGGCCGTCACGAAGCTGAAGGGGTCCGTCGAATTCGCCGCCCCCGGCACCCTGCCCAACGACGGCAAGGTTATCGAGGACGTCCGCAAATACGACTGAGGCCGCTTCAGCGGCCGGCGGCCGCTGCCATCAGGGCCGGATGCGTGACGACGAAGGTCTCGTCGACAACATCGTGCGCCATCGCGAGAACGGCGATGACGGCGGGAATGGCGGCCAGGGCAACGAACGCGAGCATTTTCATCTCCAAACGGCACCGGTCATGTCCGGCGTCCGACAGGAGGACTATCGCGCTGAAAGGTGACCAAATCTTGAAAATCGTGCTGCACCGCACACAGCTATGATATGCAGTTTCTGCATTAATAAATCGTTAGTAATGTCTCGATACGCATAACTGACGGAAATTGCCCGCCGTTTCATTTCGAAACAAGAAATCACGCTTCTGCCACAAACCGGCCCGAATAAAGCCGCCCCCTTCCCGTTGAATCGGCATCCTCGGCAGACCGAAAGCGAGCGCGCACGCAGCTTTTGCCGAAGACCCCACCCGGCCATGGGCTCCCCGGACTCCAGCCCTGGTCGGGAACTTGCGCGAGGGCGGATACGGGCCCGGATGTACGGCCCGTATCCGCCTCTTTTTTTGGGCTAATCTCCGCCGCATGGAATCGACTCCGACCGCCGGCCTCGAAGGGCGCGCGCTCGCCTGCCGTCGCGGCGGGCGGACCGTGTTCCGCGCACTCGACCTTGCCGCGGCACCCGGCGACCTGCTCGTGCTGCGGGGCGCCAACGGAACCGGCAAATCGAGCCTGCTGCGCCTGCTTGCGGGCCTACTGGCGCCGTCGGATGGCCGGCTCGCATGGGACGGCGAGGCGGTCGACGAAGATCCGGCGGCGCACCGCCGGCGCGTGGCCTATGTCGGCCACAACGATGCCCTGAAGCCGACCCTGACGCTGGCCGAGCACATGCGCTTCCACGCGGCCCTGCGCGCCGTACCGGGCGATGCGTGCGCGGCAGCGCTTGACGCGTTCGGTCTTGGCGCGCTTGCCGGCGTGCCCGCGCGATTCCTCAGCCAGGGCCAGCGCCGACGCGCCGCACTGGCGCGGCTTGTCGCGGCGCCGGCCGCTCTCTGGCTTCTCGACGAGCCGACCAACGGCCTTGACGCGGCCTCGGTCGAGGCGCTTGCCCGCGCGGTCGCGCGCCATCGCGCGTCGGGCGGGATCGTCGTGGCGGCCACCCACCTTGAATTCGCGGGTGCCTCGGCGCGCACGCTGACGCTGGGGGCCGCGTGAGCGCGGCCCTTGCCCTTGTCGCGCGCGACGTGCGCCTGGCGCTGCGCACGCCGGCGGAGACGCTGACCATCCTTGCGTTCTTCGTGATCGCCGCCACGCTATTCGCCTTCGGCATCGGGCCCGAACCGCAGGCGCTGGCGCGCGTGGCGACGGGCATCGTGTGGGTCGTGGCGCTGCTGGCCTGCCTCATCTCGCTCGACCGGCTGTTCCAGGCCGAGGCGGACGACGGCAGCCTCGACCAGCTCGTGCTGGCGCCGGCGCCGCTCGAACTGCTCGTTCTCGCGAAGTGTCTTGCGCAGTGGCTGACGACCGCGCTGCCCCTTGTCGTCGTTTCGCCGCTTGTCGCCACGATGCTCCAGCTCTCCCCGCACGGCTATGCCACGCTGCTGGCAAGCCTGCTGCTCGGCACGCCCAGCCTCACCCTGTTCGGCGCGGTGGGGGCCGCGCTCGCCGTGGGGGCGCGCAAGGGCGGCGCGCTGCTCGCGCTGATCGTCCTGCCGCTCTACGTTCCGGTGCTTATTTTCGCGGTCGCCGCGGTCGAGGCGTCCATTGCCGGACTGTCGCCGCGACCCCATCTCTTCCTGCTGGCCGGCCTTGCGGTTTTCGCGCTGACGCTCGCCCCGTTCGCGGCGTCGGCGGCTCTCCGGCAGGCCAGCGAGTAGGTCATACTGCGCCCATTTGTCGCCCCGATTGGGTTGGAAAATCCGGGGCGGCGGGCAATACTCCGGCCCGGCCGAAAAGGCCCCTTCCGAGGACCCCCTGTTGAACTGGCACCGCTACGCAAGCCCCGCGAACTTCAAGCGCCTGTCCGACCGCCTGCTGCCGTGGGCCGCGGGCGGTGCGGCGCTGTTTCTGGCGGCGGGCGTGTGGAGCGGGCTTGTCGTCTCGCCGGCCGACTACCAGCAGGGCGAGACGGTGCGCATCATGTACGTGCATGTGCCCGCCGCGTGGATGTCGATGTTCGTCTACGCCAACATGGCCGTGGCGGCGGCGGCGGCCCTCGTCTGGCGCCATCCGCTGGCCGAGGTGGCCGGCCGCGCGATCGCGCCCGTCGGCGCCGCCTTCACCTTCCTTTGCCTCGTGACCGGCTCGCTGTGGGGCAAGCCGATGTGGGGGACCTGGTGGGTATGGGACGCGCGGCTCACGTCGGTGCTGATCCTTTTCTTCGTCTATCTCGCCTACATGGCGCTCAACGCCGCCTTCGACGAGCCCGAGCGGGGTGCACGCGCCTCGGCCGTGCTGGCCCTTGTCGGGGCCATCAACCTTCCCGTCATCAAGTTCTCGGTCGACTGGTGGAACACGCTGCACCAGCCCGCCTCGGTCACGCGGCTCGACGCGCCGGCGATCGACCCCTCGATGCTGGCGCCGCTGCTTGCGATGGCGATCGGCTTCACGCTCTTCTTCGTGGCCGTCGCGTTCGTGCGCATCCGCGCCGAACTCGTCGAGCGGCGCCTCGAGGCGCTGCGCCACGCGCGCGTCGCGGGCGAAGCGGCGGCGGAGCGCACATGATGGCAGCCTTCCTCGACATGGGCGGCTATGCCGCGTTCGTGTGGCCGGCCTGGCTGCTGTCGGCAGCGATCCTTGTCGCGGTCTCGGTTTCGAGCGTGCGCCGCCTGCGCGCGCTCGAGCGCGAGCTTGCGGAGGCCGAAGGCGGCCGGGACCCGCACTCGTGAAGCTGCCCCGCGCCCGCCAGGCCAAGCGCCGACGGCTGATGGTGCTGCTGCTCGCAGCACTGGGCCTCGGCACGGCCGCCGCCCTCACCCTCACCGCGTTCGACGACCATCTCGTGTTCTTCCACACGCCCAGCGACGTCGCCGCCCACAAGGTGCCGGTCGACCGGCAGATGCGCATCGGCGGCCTGGTCGAGGAAGGCTCGGTCGAGCGCGTTGCAGGCTCGCCGGTCATTCGATTCCGCGTGACCGATCTCGAGCACGCGGTCCCCGTCACCTATCAGGGCGTGCTGCCCGACCTTTTCCGCGAGGGACAGGGCGTGGTCGCGAACGGCAGGCTCGGCGCCGACGGCACGTTCCGCGCCGCCGAGGTGCTGGCCAAGCACGACGAGAACTACATGCCCAGCGAGGTCGCCGAGGCGCTCAAGCGGTCCGGCCGCTGGCAGGAAGGGGCGGCCAAGCCCAAATGATCGCGGAGATCGGACATTTCGCGCTTGTCCTGGCGCTTTGCGTGGCGCTCGCGCAGTCTGTCCTGCCGCTCGTGGGGGCCGCGCGGGGCGACAGCGCCCTGATGGCCTTCGCGAAGCCCGCGGCACTCGCGCAGTTCGCGCTCGTCGCGCTCGCCTTCGGCTGCCTGACCTACTCCTTCGTCGTGTCCGACTTCACGGTGCGCAACGTCGTGATGAACTCGCACTCGGCCAAGCCGCTCCTCTACAAGGTCTCGGGCACTTGGGGAAACCACGAGGGCTCGATGGTCCTGTGGTCGCTGATCCTCGGGCTGTTCGGCGCGCTTGTCGCGGGCTTTGGGCGCAACCTTCCGCCCGGGCTGAAGGCGCGCACGCTCGCCGTGCAGGGCATGATCGGCGTGGCGTTCCTGGCCTTCATCGTCTTCACCTCGAACCCGTTCGAGCGCGTCTTCCCGCCGCCCACCGACGGACGCGACCTCAACCCGCTGCTGCAGGACCCCGGCCTCGCCTTCCACCCTCCGTTCCTCTACGTGGGCTATGTCGGCTTCTCGATCGTCTTCGCCTTCGCGATGGCCGCCCTCATCGAGGGACGCGTGGATGCCGCGTGGGCGCGCTGGGTGCGGCCGTGGACGCTTGCGGCCTGGTCGGCGCTGACGCTGGGCATCGCGCTGGGCTCGTGGTGGGCCTATTACGAGCTGGGCTGGGGCGGCTGGTGGTACTGGGACCCGGTCGAGAACGCGAGCTTCATGCCCTGGCTGGTGGGTGCCGCCCTTCTCCACTCGGCCATCGTCGCGGAGAAGCGCGACGCGCTGAAGACATGGACGATCCTGCTGTCGATCCTGGCGTTCGCGCTGTCGCTCGTGGGCACGTTCCTCGTGCGCTCGGGCGTCCTTACCTCGGTGCATGCCTTCGCAGTCGACCCGGCGCGCGGCATCTTCATCCTTGCGATCCTCGTTGCCGCCATCGGCGGCTCGCTTGCCATGTATGCGTGGCGCGCGCCGATGCTGAAGGGCGGCGGTCTCTTCCAGCCCGTCAGCCGCGAGGGCGCGCTCGTCTTCAACAACGTCATCCTTGCGACCGCGGCGGCGACCGTCTTCATCGGCACGCTCTACCCGCTGTTCCTCGAGGCACTGGGCGGCGCCAAGGTTTCGGTGGGCCCGCCCTTTTTCAACGCGACCTTCGTGCCGCTGATGATCCCGCTGCTGCTCGCCGTTTCGGCCGGCCCGATGCTGGGCTGGAAGCGCGCGGATCTTGCCGGCGCGCTCCAGCGCCTGCGCGCGGCGATGGTCGTGTCGCTCGTCGTGGTCGCGGCCGCGTACTGGTTCGCGGACCGGCGCAGCGTCTATGCGGCACTGGGCATGGGGCTGGCGGCGTGGCTGTTCTTCGGCGCGCTCGTCGAATGGGCCGAACGCGTGCGCCTCTTCCGTGCGCCGATGGGCACGGTGTGGTCGCGTGCGGCCAACCTGCCGCGCGCAAGCTGGGGCATGACGATCGCGCATGCGGGCCTCGGCCTCGTGGTGATGGGGATCGCCGGCGTGACCGCGTGGCAGACCGAGGTGATCCGCGTGGCGCGCACGGGCGACGCGTTCGATGTCGCGGGCTACAAGTTCGTCTTCAAGGGCGTGACGCGCGACGAAGGGCCGAACTACCACATCGCGCGCGGCACCTTCGAGGTCTACCGCAACGAGAAGCTCTACGCCGTGATGGCACCCGAGCGGCGCTTCTTCCCCGTGGCCGGAATGTCGACGACGGAAACAGCCATCCGCACGAACCTGCTGGCCGACCTCTACGCCACCATCGGCGACCCGGAAAGCGCCGCGCAGACCGGCAACATCCCGGCCTTTCTTGCGCCCGTGACGCCGCAGACCGCCTGGACGGTGCGCATCTATCACAATCCGCTTGTTCCGTGGATCTGGCTGGGGGCCTGCACGATGGTGCTGGGCGGACTCGTATCGCTGACCGACCGGCGCCACCGCGTCGGCGCGCCCGCGCGCGTCCGGCCGACGGATACAGTGGCGAGTCCGGCCGAATGAAGCGCCTGCTGTTCCTGCTGCCACTCGCGCTGTTCGCGGTGCTCGCCGGCTATTTCTACGCCGGCCTCCAGCGCGACCCGGCCGAGATCCCGAGCGCGCTCATCGACAAGCCCGTGCCAGAGTTCGCGCTGGCGCCCGTCGCGGGTGTGGGCAAGCCGGGGCTTTCCACGGCCACGCTCAAGGGCGACGTGTCGCTGGTGAACGTCTTCGCCTCGTGGTGCCCGCCGTGCCGGGTGGAGCACCCGCTGCTCGTGCGCCTGTCGCGCGAGAGCGACGTGCCGATCTACGGCCTCAACTACAAGGACAAGGCCGAGGATGCGCGGCGCTGGCTTGCGGAGCTCGGCAATCCCTATCGCGCGATCGGCTGGGATTTCGAGAACCGCGTGGCGATCGATTTCGGCGTCTACGGCGCGCCCGAGACTTTCGTGATTGACCGCAAGGGGACGATCCGCCACCGCCATGTCGGCGCCATCACGCCGGACCTGCTCGACAAGACGCTGCTGCCGCTCGTGCAGAAGCTGAGGGCCGAGCCATGAGGTTCGTGCTGGCGCTGCTCGCGGTCCTGGGCGCGACGCCGGCACTGGCCGTGCTGCCGCACGAGATGCTGGCCGACCCGGCGCAGGAAGCCCGCGCGCGCGCGATCAGCCAGGAACTCCGCTGCCTCGTCTGCCAGAACCAGCCGATCGACGATTCGAACGCGCCGCTCGCAGCCGACCTGCGCCGGCTCGTGCGCGAGCGGATCACGGCGGGCGACAGCGACGACGCCGTGCTGCGTTACGTCACGCAGCGCTACGGCGATTACGTGCTCCTCAAGCCGCCCGTGCGCGAGGACACGTTCGTGCTGTGGTACGGCCCCTTCGCGATACTGGCGCTGGCACTCGCCGGGGCCGCGGTCTATGTGCGCCGCCGCCGGCCCGATGCCGCAGCCGCCCCCGCGCCGCTGTCGGAGGACGAGGAGGCGCGCCTTGCCGCCCTCGTCGGGGAGAAGGACCGGCCGTGACCGAGGTTCTTCTTGGCACGCTCGCGACGCTCGTGGTCGCCATCCTCGTCTGGCCGCTGCTGCGCCGGCCGATGCCGCAGCCCGTGCGCGCGGCCTACGATCTCGAGGTCCATCGCGACCAGCTGGCCGAACTTGGCCGCGATCTGGAACGCGGCACGATCACCGACGCCGAGGCGCGCGCCGCACGCGCGGAGATCGGCCGGCGCATGCTGGCGCTGGCCGACGCGCCTGCCGCCGAAGCTGGCGCGGCGCCGCGCGGCAATGCGCGGGTGCTGGCGATCCTCATTGCCGTGGCCCTGCCGGCGGGCGCCTTCGGCATATACCTGCAGCAGGGTTCGCCCGGCCTGCCGGGCGTGCCGCTCGCCGAACGGCGCGTGGAAGACGCCGCGCAGCAGGCCGCCGACCGGCAGCTCGCCGCATTCGCGCGCGCCATGTACGAGCGCGTCGAGCGCAACCCGGCGGATCTCGAGGCGTGGGTGCGCATCGCACAGGCGTCCGGCGCGCTCAACATGCCGGAGAAGTCGCTCGAGGCATGGCGCAAGGCCGACGAACTCTCCGGCGGCCAGCCCGAGATCGCGGGCCCGCTGGCCGAAGCCGCCGTCGCGGTCGCGGGCGGCCAGGTCACGCCGGAAGCCGAGGGCGCGTTCGCGCGCGTGCTCGAGGCTGACCCCGGCGATCCGCGCGCACGCTACTACATGGGTCTTGCGCGCGCGCAATCCGGCGACCGCGCGGGCGCCGTGCGCATCTGGTTCGATCTTGCCGCCGCCTCGGCGCCGGACTCGCCCTGGCTGCCGACCGTGCGCGAGGCGCTCGACAAGACCGCGCGCGAAGCGCACATCGACACGCGCCGGCTGCGGCCGTCCGCCAACAACCCGAAGGCAATCGTGCGACTCGGACCGCCGAAGCTGGGGGGCGGCGACCGGCCTTCCGACCAGATTGCCGGCCTGCCCGACGCGGAGCGCACGGCCGCGATCCGCAACATGGTCGACGGGCTCGCGGCGCGGCTTGAAAGCCAGCCCGACGATCTCGAAGGCTGGCGCCGGCTGGCGCGCTCGCGCAAGGTGCTGGGCGAGCCGGATAAGGCGCTGGCCGCACACGCGCGCGCCGCGCAGATCGCACCGGACAATCTCGACGTGCTGCGCGACTATGCCTCGGCGCTTCTCGAGATGCACGATCCCGACAAGGCGCTGGAGCCCGCCGCGCGCACCGCCATGTCGAACCTTCTCGCCAAGTCGCCCAACGAGGGCACCGCGCTGTGGCTCATGGGACAGGACGAGGCGATCGCGGGCAACGCGATGGTCGCGACGGCGCTCTGGCAGCGGCTGCTGGCCCTGATGCCGGCAGATGCGCCCGCGCGTACCGACCTGCAGCGGCGTATCGACAGGCTCAAGACGGGAAACTGAGCTAGCCGCGCTTGTCCACGCGAAAGGCTGCCGCGAGGATGAACGCCACGTCGCCCTTGGCGCCGGCGAGCGGCAGCGACAGCCGCTCCCATGTCTGCGGTTCCTCGCCGGGACCGAACCATCCGGCATAGACGCGCCAGTAGGGGCGCTGCGTGCGGCGCACGAGGCGGTATTCGGCCGTCAGCAGGCTCGCCTGCTCGGCCGGCAGATCCTCGACCGCCGTACCCGTCAGGTCGACCCCGAATGCCTTGCGGAAGGTGGTGCCGTAGAAGCCGTAGCGGAAGCGCGCCTGCGCACGGACCTCGATGATGACGAGGTTGCGCGCCCACTCGGCCAGCCCCTCGACCGGGAAGCCCTTGGCCGGCGGCATGCCGCCCGAGGCCGGCGACTGGTCCAGCCAGAAACGGTAGAGCCGACGCAAGGTCTCGCTCTCGATCGTGCGCAGCAGTTCTTCGCTCATCGGCGTCCCCGCGGCCGGTTTAGCAGCAAACCCCGCACGCACGCCAGAACGCGCGGCCCAGGGCGGGGAGCGCCCGGATTTCAGCGGCGGATCGGGGGATATTTGCGGCGGCGGGCGGGATGGTGGAGCCGATCGGGATCGAACCGACGACCTCCTCATTGCGAACGAGGCGCTCTCCCAGCTGAGCTACGGCCCCACTCGCCCGTCGAAAGGCGCGCGATAATGCGTTCGGCCCCCCGCCCTGTCAAGGGACGGATTATCGCGGTCTTGCAGGGGCTTGCGCGCTTCGTGTACGGTGCCGTTCGCATTCGTCGCCGCGAGGAGCCGCGCCCGCCATGCACGCGCTTGGATCGCTGATCTTCAACGTCGTCCAGATCTACATCTGGCTTCTCGTCGCCTCGGCGCTGCTGTCGTGGCTGCTTGCCTTCAACGTTCTCAATCCGCGGAACCAGGTCGTCTACACGATCGCCGATTTCCTCTACCGCGTGACCGAACCGGCGCTGCGGCCCATCCGGCGCTTCGTGCCCAATCTCGGGGGCATCGACATCTCGCCGGTCGTGCTGATCCTGCTGCTGATCTTCGTCCAGAACCTGATCGTCGAGTACTGGCCCTGACGCGATGGCGGCGGCGGACGTCCCGGTGCATTCGCCGATCGCTCCCGCCGCGGACGGCGTCTATCTTCAGGTGCGCGTGACGCCGCGCGCAAGGCGCCGCGGCGTGGGCGCCGTCGACGGCGAGGGCGCGCTTGCCGTTGCCGTGGGCGCGCCGCCCGAGGACGGCAGGGCGACGGCCGAGGCGGTCGAACTGCTGGCCGAACATTTCGGCCTGCCGAAGCGCGCCTTCGTGCTGGCGCAGGGGGCCGCATCGCGGCGCAAGCGTTTCAAGATCGCAGGCGCACCCGACGCGCTGATGGCAACGATGAAGGCGAGGCTGCCATGACCGCAAGACGCATCGACGGGAAGGCGACCGCCGCCGACCTGCGCGCCGCCGTGGCGCTCGAGGTGGACGAGCTCGAGGAGAAGCACCGCTTCACGCCCGGCCTTGCCGTCGTGCTGGTGGGCGAGGATCCGGCAAGCCAGGTCTATGTCGGGGCCAAGCACAAGGCGACGCTGGAAGTCGGCATGAAGAGCTTCGAGCACCGCCTGTCGGCCGACACGTCGGAAGCCCAGCTCCTCGAACTGATCCAGCAGCTCAATTCGCGCGACGAGGTGGACGGCATCCTCGTCCAGCTGCCGCTGCCACGGCATATCGACGCAACCAAGGTGCTCGACGCCATCGACCCGAAGAAGGACGTCGACGGATTCCACGCGATGAATGCGGGCCTTCTGGCCACGGGCCGCGCCGCGCTTGTGCCCTGCACGCCCGCCGGCTCGATGCGCCTGCTGCGGCAGGTCGAGCCGGCGCTTGCCGGCCGGCATGCCGTCATCGTCGGCCGCTCAAACATCGTGGGCAAGCCGATGGCCCAGCTCCTGCTGGCCGCCGACTGCACCGTGACCATCGCGCACTCCAAGACGCGCGACCTGCCCGCGATCGTGCGGCAGGCCGACATCGTGATCGCTGCCGTCGGCCGGCCGGAGATGATCCGCGGCGACTGGATAAAGCCGGGCGCCATCGTGATCGACGTGGGCATCAACCGCCTGCCGGGCACGGACGGCGGCAAGGGCAGGCTCGTGGGCGACGTCGCCTTCGCGGAAGCCGAGAAGGTCGCCGGCGCCATCACGCCGGTTCCCGGCGGCGTGGGGCCCATGACGATTGCCTGCCTGCTTGCCAACACGCTGCAGGCGGCCAAGGCGCGGCGCGGGATTTCCTGAGCTAGGCCTTCGCGCGCAGCCGGATCACGCCGCGCACGTCGGCGGGATCGGTGACGGGCTTGCCCTTGCGCAGGATTTCGAGCCGCCCTTCGAGCATCAGGGCGACCGCACGCGCCTTCACCTTGGGCAGCAGCGACTGCCAGTGGCCGCCAGGCATGAGCCCCTCGGCGACCTCGGCGGGCGAGACCGATTTCTCGCCCGCACAGGTCGCCAGGATCGCAAGATCGATCGTGTCGGGGTTCACCGCTTCTTCGCGGTCGCCGCCAGGCGCAGGCGCAGCGCGTTGAGCTTGATGAAGCCTTCCGCATCGCGCTGGTTGTAGGCGCCGGCGTCTTCCTCGAACGTGACGTGCTTGAGGCTGTAGAGCGAGTTCGGACTCTTGCGGCCGACGACGCGCACGCTGCCCTTGTAGCATTTGACGCGCACGGTGCCGGTCACGTTCTCCTGGCACTTGTCGATCGCGGCCTGCAGCATCTCGCGCTCGGGCGAGTACCAGAAGCCGTAATAGACGAGCTCGGCATAGCGCGGCATCAGCTCGTCCTTAAGGTGCATGGCGCCGCGGTCGAGCGTGATCGATTCGATACCACGGTGGGCCGCCTGCCAGATCGTGCCGCCCGGCGTCTCGTAGACGCCGCGGCTCTTCATGCCCACGAAACGGTTCTCGACGAGATCGAGCCGCCCGATGCCGTTGCGCCCGCCGATGGCGTTGAGTTCGGCGAGCATCGCCGCGGGCGACAGCCGCTTGCCGTTGACGGCGACGGGATCGCCCTTCTCGAAGTCGATCTCGACATATTCCGGCTTGTCGGGCGCCACCTCGGGCGCGACCGTGCGCGAGAAGACGAATTCCTCGGGCTCCTGCCAGGGGTCTTCCAGCACCTTGCCCTCGGCCGAGATGTGCAGGAGGTTCGCGTCGACCGAGAACGGCGCCTCGCCGCGCTTGTCCTTGGCGATGGGGATCTGGTGCTTCTCGGCGTAATCGAGCAGCTTCGTGCGGCTGTCGAGATTCCATTCGCGCCAGGGTGCAATCACGCGGATGCCGGGTTCGAGCGCATAGTAGGTCAGCTCGAAGCGGACCTGGTCGTTGCCCTTGCCGGTGGCGCCGTGGCAGACGGCGTCGGCGCCAACCTGGCGGGCAATCTCGATCTGGCGCTTGCCGATCAGCGGGCGGGCGATGGACGTGCCCAGCAGGTACTGCCCCTCGTAGAGCGCGTTGGCGCGGAACATCGGCATGACGAAGTCGCGCACGAACTCCTCGCGCAGGTCGTCGATGAAGATCTCCTTGATCCCCATCATCTGCGCCTTCTTGCGCGCGGGCTCCAGCTCCTCGCCCTGCCCGAGATCGGCCGTGAATGTCACCACCTCGCAGCGGTAGGTGTCCTGCAGCCACTTGAGGATGATCGAGGTGTCGAGGCCGCCGGAATAGGCGAGCACGACCTTCTTGACGGGTTTTTCCATGGAAACGGATCTCGGGTAGAGGGCGGGAACGGACGAAAGCGGCGCGAGTATAGGGAGGATGCGCTTCGGGGCAAGACCCTATCGGGCCGGGCGCCGATGCCGGTCGAGCGTCGCCGCCAGCCTCGCTTGCGTCGCCTCGATCAGGGGTTTGGGGTCGGGTGCGTCGGCCCAGGACGGGCGCCCGGTCCCGTGGAGGAAAGACTCGGTCCGGAACGAGCGCAGCCGCAGCGGATCGAGCAGGCGTCCGGCGACGGCAAGGCTCGCGATGGCGGCGTCGAGGGCGCCGCCCGTCGCCGTCGCCGACGTCCGCTGGGCGCCTTGACGCTCCGACGTCACCTCAACGATGGCGAATGCGTCGCTGTCGGCACCAAACACGATACTGTCGAGATCGGCGGGGTCCGGCACGAGCCGGTGGATCAGGCCGTTGTCCTGCGTGTCGTAGGTCAGCGGCAGGCTCGCCGGCCAGACCGCGCGCGAAACCCACATCGGGCTCGGCTGCAATGCGCGCAGGCGCAGACCCTCCGGATCGGCAAACAGGAACAGCGTGGCATGGCTCGGGATCGACGGCCGGTCGGGACGCACGATCATCGCCGCCGAGCGCGGATGCATCTGCTCGAACGCGAGGGACATCAGCCGGCGCGGCGCCACGGATTCCTGGCCGGCAAGTGCCGCGGCGACCGGCTCCAGCTTCGCGCTGAAGGCCTGCGTGCAGAAGGCGAGCGCCCCGCTCTCGCCCGTGCGCCGAAGGAAATCAAGCGCACCGTCGCCATAGACGAGATCGGCATGCAACAGGGCAAGGTCGCAGTCCAGCGCCTTGGCGGCCTCGAACGCGAGGATCTGTACCGGTCCGTAAACGTCGATGGCCGGATCGTTCGCAAGCGCCTCGGCGGGAATGTCGATATTGACGCGGCGAACGAGCGCGTCGAGCCGGGCGACGACCGGATCCGATTCGAGGCGCATGCGGAACGCCGGGTCGCCGATCATCAGCAGGCTAGCCCGCCTTCCCGCGACGAGAGCCGGCAGGTTGGCGGGCGCCAGCAGAGTAGGCAACGTCAGCTTGGAAAAGATGGCGGCGAACTCTTCGCCCCACGCCACGCAGGCGAGGAGCAGATCCGTGTCGGCCGGCAGTCTGGCCGGCACGTCGCGACACGCGGCGGCAAGCCAGTCGAGCAGGCCGGCGTGATGTGCACGCCCCGGCACCTCGCGCGCAAAACCGGCGGCCAAAGCGAGCGCGCCCGCTCGCTGCGCGCAATAGGCGGCCTGCATGCGCAGCTCCGGCGTCGTGGCGGCAAGCGCCGCCGGTCGTGCGGCGAACCGCTCGAGCACGTCGCGCGCAAGCGCGGGATCGTTGTCGGCAAGCGCCGCATTCGCGTACCGGATCGCGACGACCGCGATTTCGGGCACCAATGCGGACAGCCGCGCCCAATGGCCGAGGCAATCCGGCGCCAGCGCCGTTTCGCTGGCGTTCGCGGCGAACCACAATGCCGCCGGATCGAGCGGCGCCGCCGCGACGGCCGCGCGCGCCGTCTCCAGCGCCGCGTCGACCTCGCCGCGCGCGAGCTGTGCGCCGCCGAGCGCGACCAATGCAGCCGCGTCCGCCACCGTCCGCTAGATCGCCGCGAAGGGCAGGATGATCTGCTCCGGGTTGAGCTCGCTGGCACGGCGCATCAGCACGCGCCCGTAGTCCGGCCCCGTGATCATGATCGCGGAATTCTCGATGTCCATGTCGGGCCGGGGTTGGCGCGTTTGCACCGGAAAGCCCGGATAGTACTTGCCGGTGCGCGCCGGGTTGTCGTCGAGGATGCATTCGAGGAACGACACGTCCCCGCCCATGAAGTAGGCGAGGCTCGGGAAGTTCTGCGCCGCTCCCAGACCGTAGACCTTGCGTGGGCGCGCGCACTGGACCGCCTTGCGGGCGCTTGCGAGATGCGCGTCGAAGATCGCCTTGCGCTCGCGCACAAGGTCGATGTCGGCGCGGCGGAAGGACGGCGCTTCGCTTTTTCCGGGCCCCTTGCGGAAGGCCATCATGATCGCGCCCCAGATCCGGTAGAGAACGCTGTGCGCGACGTAGACCCCGCCCGCGTTCTCGATCGTGCGCCGGAACGAATCCAGCGTCCACTGCTGGTAGTGCTGGTGCGAAAGCTGGTCGAATCGGCAATTGTCGAGCAGCATGTCCGTACCGGGCACCTTGATGACGAACAGCGCGTCGTCGTCGACGATTTCGAACATGCGCCGCAGAACGCTGCGCGGGTCGCGGATGTGCTCGAATACGAAGGACGACACGATCAGGTCGGGCTTGCCGCCGAGCTGGGTGTCGAAATCGACGTTCTCCACGAAATCGCCGATGCATTTCACGCGGCCGGCCATTTCCGGCGGCAGGTCCTCGGTGAAACCCGATTCGCGCCCGCGCCATACCGGGTCGATGCCCGTCGCGGTATCGCCGATCTCGATGAGCTGGCGCAGCAGGAACGCGTCGTTGCAGCCGATCTCGATGATGCGCCGGAAGCGCCGCCCGCCGGCCAGCGACTTCACGTAGTTGGCGAAGGCCGTATTGCTGGCCGAGGCCGACGCGCTGTTCGATGTCCGGTGCGTGAAGGTCTCGTCGTAGAGGAACGACGGATCGACGTTGTTGTGGAGCTGGATATGCCCGCAATCGGCGCAGACCATCAGCGCCTGGTCGACCGGCGGGAATTTCGAGTCGTCCGGCGTGTCGCGATAGAGGCCGATCTGCGGAAACTTCGGCATCGCGAACGCCTGCTCCAGATTGGCCGAGCCGCAGCATGAGCACTCGGTTTGCGGTCTGTACATCGCTTTTGCCATGATCATGCGTCCTTCGCGGGTGTGGAGGCCGGGGTAACCGAACGGTCGCGAGCGACGCGCCGGCCCCGATCGAGCTTGGTGCGCCGGTATTCGAGATCGCTTGCAGGCATCGCGGTCGCGTAGCCCATAAGCGGGCCGAGCACGGGGTCGTCGGCCCAGCGGCCGGCAAGCAGCTTCGGATAGTCGACGTTCTGGCGGATCAGCGGGACCGTATAGATCGTCACCACCGTGTGGCGCGATTCCGGACCGGGATTGGGTTCGGTGCGGTGGAAGATCGCCGAATCGATCAGCAGGACGTCGCCTGGCGCGCACAGCGCGCGCGTCGCGCGGGACCGCGCGTACTCGAACGTGGGGAACTTCTCGAAGCGGTGCGAACCGGGCAGCAACGATGGGGCCCCGTTCTCCGGCCGGCTGCCGTCGAGCATCGCAAGCGCGGTCAGGGAAACCGGCCGCGACGTCGTGAAGTCCTGATAGCTATGGTCGCGGTGCCACACCCCGGCCCCGTGCGAAAGGCCGGGGACGTTGACGACGATGCGCTGGAGATTGAGCTGCACGACGGCGCCCAGGAAATGGCGCGCGACGGCAAGCACGTCGGGCAGCGCCGCCGGCCCGACGAACCGATCGTCCCGCAGGAACGGGCTGCGGCTCACGCCTTCGTCGCCGATACGCTTCATGTTCTCGGCCCCGCCGATCTCGGCGGTCTCCGCGGCGAGCAGGCCGGCGACGGCCGCGCGCATCGCCGCGCAACCGCTTGCCGGGATCTGGCCGGGAAGGACCGCCCAGCCGTCGCGCTCGATCGATTCGACCGCAAGGCGCAGATGCGCCGGAACCGACGGATACGTGGCCTGCGGCGCGCCGGGAAACAGGATGTCGGTCGCCTCGGTCATGGCAGCGGCGGAACGATCATGTTGCCGGCGAACTCCGCCCGGTCGAGCAGCGGGGCCGTATCCTCGATCGGACGCCCGCCGGTCACGGCCGGGCGTATGCGCGCGGCTGGATCGATCTCGATCACACAGAGGCCCGGCCCCGGCTCCCGCGCGAACGCCGAAAGATCGGCGACGAGCGTCGCCTGCGTCGCGATGCGACGCGCCGGCAGGCCGAAGGAGCGCGCCATCGCCTCGAAATCGGGATCCATCAGGCCGGAGCGGGGCGTCGTCGCATGATAGCGCGAGCCGAAATAGTCCTCCTGCGTCTGCTGGATGACGCCGTAGCCATGGTTGTTGAGCACGACGACCTTGACCTGAAGTCGATGGACAGCCAGCACACCCAGCTCCTGGATGTTCATCAGGATGCCGCCGTCGCCGTTCAGCGACCACACCGTACGCCCGGGATTTCCCAAAGCGGCGCCGGCCGCCGCGGGCAGCGCATAGCCCATCGTGTGGTTGTTGAAAGAGGTCGCCAGCGTCTGGTCGGGCTTGACGCGCCACGCCTGGAACATCCAGCTCAGCGTCGCGCCCACGTCGCCCAGCACGATATCCCCGGGTGCGGCCGCATGCGAAAGCGCAAGGACCGCCGCGTAGGGGTCGATCCCGTTCGCGGAGGCCTGCCCCGCCGCCACCGGATAGCGCCGGCGCCATTGCGCGATGCGCTCGCGCCACGGCGCGAAATCGGGAAGCGCCGCCTTCGAGCGCGCGACCGCGTCGAGGAACGATGCCGCGTCGGCGGCGACGGCCAGATCGACGCCCAGCCCTATCGCCTCGAACTTGCCCAGCTCCGCCGGATCGACGTCGACGACGATGCGCCTGGCTCCCCGCGCGAACGTACCGGCGGGAGTGCCGGTCTGGTGCTGCGTGAAGCGGACCCCGAGGCCGATCACGCAGTCGGCGTTCTGGATCGCGAAGTTGCCGCCGCGCGGACCGTGGAGACCGAATCCGCCGGCATTGAGCGGATGGTCGAAGGCGAGCGCATCCTGCCCGCCCCATGTCACCAGCACCGGAATTCCGTACGTTTCCGCGAACGCGACGGCTGCGGCATGCCGGCGCCCGTAGCGCAGTCCGCCGCCGAGCACGAGCGCAGGACGCCGCGCGCCGCGCAGCAGATCGAACATGCGCGCGGCCGCGGCATCGAGATCCGGCCCCTTCGCCGCGACGGGCGCGACATACCCTTCGAGCGTGTCGGGATCGATCTCCGCGCGCTGCACGTCGTCGCAGAAGTCGAGAAACACCGGACCGGGCCGGCCTTCGAGCGCGATGGCGACGGCTTTTTCCAGCTCGTAGCGCACGCGCGACTTGTCGACGACCGTATTCGCGTACTTCGTGACCGGGCGCAGCAGGTCCGCGTGCGGCGACTCCTGGAAGCCGAGCTGCCGTACGCCCAGCTCCTTCGCGCGATAGCGTGCGGTCGTCACCTGCCCGCCGAGAAACAGGCCCGGCAGGCTGTCGTAGTAGAGGCAGGCGACGCCGTTGACGAGATTCATGATGCCCGGACCCGTCGTCGCGACGGCGCAGCCGAAGCCTTCGCCGCGCACCGCATAGCCATGCGCGGCAATGGCGCCGGCCTGCTCGTGCCCGACGCAGACATAGCCGATGTCGTTGCGTCGGCCGACCGAGTCGATGATGTGGGCGACCGCGCCGCCTTGCACCACGAAGCAATGCCGGATGCCCTGCCGGGCGACGAATTCTGCAATATAGTCCGAGACCTTCATGGGATTCTCCCGAAGCGGCCGGAAGGATGCCACAGATGCTCGGATTCTGGCCAGTTCACGGGGCGAATCCCTTCCGGCGCAGCTTGTAAAGGTCGCGGTCGGCGCGCAGCGACGCGGCGAGTGTGGCCCCGCCGTCGCGCCACGGATCGTGGACGACCGAAATGTTGCGCCCGCCGATGGCGGCCCGGTCCTGCATGCGGCACCATTCGAGGCACGCGAACACGTCGTCCATCGACGTGCCCGGCGTGCCCATGAAGTCCAGCGTCTTGCGGAGGTTGTCGCCGGCCATGGGGCCCGCCTCCAGCGTCGCCCGATGGAGCTTCGAGGCGACGTAGCCTGGACCGAGGATGAAGCACTTGAGGTCGGCGATCTCGTCGTCCAGCAGCTCGCACATCTTGATCAGCGCCAGCTTCGAAACGGCATAGGCCGAATAGTTCCGGAACGGGTTGTTGGTGCCGCCGCCGGCGAAGAACGCGGCGGACGGATCGGCGCCTGCGTTGCGCAGCGGATAGAGGCACTGCAGCACGCGGCACGGCAGGAACGCGTTGCGGTCGATGGCGGCCTGCCATTCGGCCCCGTCCAGTTCGAGAAAGGGTCCGACAGGTGCGAGATCGCCGGTCGCCGCAACGAACAGGTTCCAGCGCCAGCCGGTCCCCGCGAACGCCGCGGCGGCCGTCGCGAACGTGTCCGGCCGGTCGAGGTCGAGCGGGAACGCACGGAAGGACGCGCGCCCGGCAAACCGGTCGAGGGCACCGGGCCGCCGGTGGGTCGCCGCAACCCGCCAGCCGGCGGCAAGGTAGCGCTCGACCAGTGCCGTGCCGATGTCCGCGCTGCCGCCGAGAATGAAGGCCGTCGGCGTCTCCATCAGTAGGGGCCCCTGAAGCTCGGGTCCGGCGTATCGCGCCAACGCCCGTGCGGCGGGTCTTCCGCCGGCAGGCGCGCGGGATCGACGTCGAGAAGGGTCGCGAGCGCACGCTCGATGTCGACGGCCCGCGGGAAATAGGCGTCGGCAAGCGCGGGGGCCGTCGGCGACGGATAGTGCGGCAGGCCGATGCGCACCGGCGCGCGGCGCAGGTGCGCGAAGGCCCGCTCGGCGGCCGTCGCGGCGATTTCGGCGCCGGCGCCGAACGCGACGGACCCCGTGTCGGCGACGACGAGATGGCCGGTTCGCGCGACGGACTCGCACAAGGTCGAAACATCGAGCGGCACGAGCGAGCGCATGTCGACGACCTCGATCTCGATGCCCAGCGCGGCGAGCCGGTCGGCCGCGCGCAGCGCCTCGATCACCATGTACGACGTCGCGGCGACGGTCGCGTGCCGGCCCGGTCGCGCGATGCGCGCCACGCCCAGCGGCGTTTCGTAGAGCGTCTCGGGGACGTCGCCGGACAGGCCGTAGAGCCAGCGATGTTCGACCAGCACGACAGGTGAATCGTCGCGGATCGCCGCGACGAGCAGGCCCTTCGCGTCGCGCGGACTGGCCGGCATTGCGACCTTGAAGCCGGGCACGTGGGCGAACCATGCCTGCAGGCTCTGCGAATGCTGCGGTCCCTGCCCCCAGCCGCGGCCGACGATCAGGCGGAACACGATGGGTGCGCGCAGACGGCCGCCATACATGAAATGCCACTTGGCGACCTGGTTGACCATCTGATCCATGGCCAGCACGGCGAAATCGACGCGCATGTGGACGACGACAGGCCGGTATCCGTCGAGCGTGGCGCCAAGCGCGAAACCGGTCATCGCCTGTTCGCTCGACGGCATGTCCATGACGCGCTCCGCGCCGAAGCGCTCGGCAAGGCCGGTTGTCGTGCCGAAAATGCCGGTCGGGCCCGGTACGCCGGGGCCCATCAGGCACACGCGCGGATCCTCGGCCATGGCCTGCGCAAGCCCCTCGTGGATCGCCTGGGCGAAGGTGCGCGCGCGCATGGCGTCAGCCCCGTCCGGGATGGACGAACGCGCCGAGGTCGCGCGGATCCGGCATCGGCGCCGCGCGCGCCGCGGCGAAAGCGGCTTCGATCTCCGCCGCGAACTTCGCTTCGAGGGCGCGCTCCTGCGCCTCGCCCGGCACGCCTTCGCGCCGCAGCCTTTCGATCGGACAGCGCGCGCGCCACCCGTCGACTTCTTCGGATGCGCGATAGCCCAGCGCGTCGTCGGGATTGGGGCCGCAATGCTCGAGCCAGCGGTAGGTCTCGAACTCCAGCAGGCAGGGGCCGTCGCCGCCGCGCACACGGGCAAGCGCCTCGGCCGCCGTCCGCCAGACGGCAGCGACATCGTTTCCGTCGGCATGCGCGGCCGGCATCGCGTAGGCCTTGCCCATATCGGCGATGCGCCGCCCCGCGGGCTGGCGCCCGGCCATCGGGGAATGGACGGAGTACGCGTTGTTCTCGCAAACGAACAGCACCGGCAACCGGCGCGCGGCGGCGAAGTTCATCGACTCGTGGAACGCGCCCTCCTCGGTCGCGCCGTCGCCGAAGAACACGACGCTGACCGACCGCGACCTGCGCCACGTGGCGGACAACGCCGCGCCCACCGCGATCGGGATCGTGCCGGCAAGGATCGGAGCGGACGCCACGAAGCCCGCATCGAGATCGATCAGGTGCTGCGAGCCGCCGCGACCGCGCGCGCAGCCGGTCTCGCGGCCGTAGAGTTCGGCCAGCATCGCGACGAGGTCGCCGCCCTTGGCAAGATAATGTCCGTGGCTGCGATGGCCGCTGAAAACGCGGTCGGCCCGCGCGAGCTGGCCGCATACCGCCGCCGGAACGGCCTCTTGCCCGATGCAGAAATGCACGGGGCAACGCATTTCGCCCTCCGGGTAGCGCCGGGCGATCGCCTCTTCGATGCGGCGGATCCGCAGCATCGATGCGAACAGCTCGGGCAACGGTGCGGCCCGGCTCACGGCCTAGCCTCGCAGCACGTAGTCGGTCGGCCAGCCGCGCAGTTCGTCGGCATATCGCCGGCCCCACGCGACCATCTCCGCCAGCCCCTCGTCCCAACCGATCCGCGGCTTCCATCCGAGGTCGCGCGCGATCGCCGAACTGTCGAGCCAATACATGGAGTCCTGTCCGAGGCGGTCGGGCGACATCTCGCACAGATCTTCGAAATTCATGCCCATCGCGGCGGCCGTGCGTTCGACCACTTCGCGGATCGAGGTCGGCTCGGCCGGTCCGACATTGTAGACGCGGCCAAGCGGCGCGCCTTGCGCGACGAGAAAGATCGCGTGCGCGAGATCGCGTGCGTGCAGGTACGACTTTTTCGCGCGCCCGCCGCCATGCAGGGGCAACCGGTTGCCCGTCAGCGCGCACCATACCGCCTTCGGGATCACCCGGTGCAGCAGCTGCCCCGGACAGTAGCAATTGCTCGGCCGCAGGATGTTCATCGGGAACTTGAGGAACCGGTGCGCGCTGAGCAGATACATGTCGAATGCGACCTTCGAGGCCGCATAGGGACTGGTCGGCTTGATCGGCTCGTCCTCCGTCACCGCATGATCGACCGAGCCGTACATTTCCGACGTGCCAATATGGATGAAACGCTCGAGCCAGTCGCGTTTGGCCAGTTCTTCGGCCAGGCGCGCGAGCGCCATGGAATTCGTCTCGAAGAAGCGCCACGAATGCTTCCAGGAGACCGCGCCCTCGCCCTGGGCGGCGAAATTGACGATCACCTGCGGACGCTCGCGATCGAGCAGTTCCATCAGCAGGTCGAACTCGTAGGTCACGTGCCGCGCGTGGTAGGCGTAGCCCGCGCGCCCGTCGATGCCGAGCGAGAACGGCGCCGGCCGCAACGGATTGCGGCCGATCCCGATCACTTTCGAAGGCGCTGCGTGGTCAAGCAGGTAGAATGCCGTGTGGATGGCAAAGGACCCGCCGCCGCCGAGGATCGCATAGCTTTTGCCGCCCATCGTCACTCCCCCCACGCCACGTCCGGTCACGCGATGATGGTCCAGCAATGGTCGCCGCCGTAGCCCGCTTCCGCAAACAGGCGGCTCCATCCGTCGGGGCTGTCGTGCGTCTCGGCCGTCAGCACCCAAGCCTCGAATACAGCCTTCTCGGCCGCGTTTCGATAGGAATCGACCCGCACGAAGGCCCGTCCACCCGAAACGCGCTGGATCTCGGCGAGCGCGCGCACCGCGCCCGCGCGCGGCAGGTTGTGCACGGTGTCGAGCGCCAGCACGCAGGCGAACGCGCGATCGGCAAACGGCAGGAATTCCGCTGAGCCGCGCACGAGCCGCCCGCGACACCGCGGGTCGGCATTGGCCAGCGCATAGGCCGAGATGTCGAGGCCGAAGACCTCCAGTCCGGGACACGCGTCGAGAAGGTCGCGCACGAGGAAGCCTTTGGCGCAGCCCACATCGAGCACGCGGTCGCCGGCGCCAAGCCCGTAATGCGCGACGATGTCGCGCGCAACCGGCACCCAGCGCCCGTCATAGCGGTAGCCGCCGTAGCCGTAGGCGCGCGGCCCGTCGAAATAGGCCTGCCCGAACTCCTTGGCGATTCGCACGACCTCCTGCGTCTTCGCTTCGCGCCGTCCGGCCACGTCGCGTCTGGTCTTCGGCAGGGATCGCAGGAGGTCGAGTTCGGCCATCAGCCCCGCCCGAGCCGGTGATGGACGAAGCCGGCCGCGACAGCGGCCTGCGCGTCGATGACGCCGTAGGGATCGAAGAGCATCCGGCCGCGCATGCGTGCGGCGAGCGCCGCAGGGTCGAGCGTGCGGTAGACCGGCCATGGCGTCATCACGGCAAGCGCCTCGGCGCCGTCGGCGACGGCGTAGGGATCCGCGCAGACGACGGCGCCGGCCACGCACGCCGGGTCGGCCGCCGGGTCGTGCACGCGCACGCGCCCCGCGCCGAGGCGCGCCACAAGTGCCAGCGATGGCGCGTTGCGCGTGCTGGCCGTGTTCTCCTTGTAGGAAAGCCCGAGAATGCCGACTGTCCCGCGCGCGCGCAGGTCCGCCGGCATCCGGTCGTAGACCCAATCGCGTCGCCGACGGCTGTTCGCACGCCACGCCGCGACGATCCCGGCGTCGCTGCCCTTGGCCGCGGCGAGTGCCGCCACGGTTTCGAGGTCGCGCTCGAGGTTGCCGCCCGCGATTCCGAGTCCCGGCGACAGGTATGCGTGCGGACCGATACGCCGGTCGAGGCGCAGGGCCGGTACGATCTCGTGCCAGTCGGCGCCGATCTTCTCGGCAAGCTCGCCCAGCGTGTTGGCGACCGAGACGGTCGCGACGAGGCAGAAATTGATCGCGATCTTCGCGAGTTCGGCGCTCTCGTAGCGCATCTTCAGGACCGGACATCCGAACGCGGCGAGAAGGGTCGCATAGGCCGCCGGCAGCGGCGTGTCCGGATCGGCGGCTCCGACGATGATGCGCTCGGGACCGCGCGCGCGCGACAGCGCCTCGCCGAACACCAGCGTTTCGACCTGGTAGAAAACGCGCGCGGCCGGAAGGGCCAGCGCGCGCGTGAAGCCGGGCGGCACCTGGCAGAGCACGACGAGGGTTGCATCCGGCCCCGTCGACGCGAAAACCTCCAGCGCAAGCGCGCGCACGCCGGACAGGTCGCTGCGCGCTTCGGCGTCCGTCGGCACGTCCGGCGCGACCACCACGACATCGCAGGTTCGGAGCGCCGCGATCTCGGCCGTGAAGCGCTGGCGTGCGCCGTTGGCGTGCAGCGCTTCGGCCAGGCCCGGCTCGACCACGGGCAGCTCGCCGGCCGAAAGCCGGGAAACGAGCCGCACATCCGCGTCGTAGCAGACCGTATCGAAGCCGGCCGCGGCGAATGCGGTGGCCGTGACGAGGCCCAGATGCGTCATGCCGGCGACGCCGATGCGCGGCTTCATGCGGCGACCCCGGCCGAGAGGCGCGAAAGCACGGCATGCAGCCACCGGTCGCCGGAAAGATCGGCGGGCGGGCGCGCCGCGCACAACGCCTTGAAATGCGCGTACTCGGCCGCCCATGTCGGATCGCCTTCGGGCCACACGGTGACCGCCTGCTCCGGCCGGCCGGCCGGCAGGACGCGCGTGCGCACGGTCAGGCTCGACTCGCCCCATTTGCACAGCGAGGACAGATGCGCCGAGCCGTGCTCGGCGAACACGTCGCACGTGAAATGGTTGCGCCAGCTCAGCAGCGTCATGTCGAGATCGAAGGTCGGACCGGTCCCGCCGCCGCCCGCAAGCTGCACCCGGTCGGGCGCTTTGTTCTCGAAGCGGCTGGCCTGCACGACGCGGAAATCGTCGGCGACGTCGCCGAACCAGAAGCGGAGCGCGTCGAGCAGGTGCGAACCGAGGTCGGGCAAGACGCCGGCGCCCGCATCGCGCCAGCCGGATTCGCGGACGAGCCGCGCCGTGCCGTTGCCGTAGAAGACGCGGCAGTGATAGATGCGGCCCAGACGGCCTTCCGCGAGGACGGCGCGCAAGGCCGCGAACCCGGGCTCGAAACGATGGTTGTAGGCCGAATAGACGACGGCGCGCGTGCGGCGCGCCTGCGCCTCGATCCGGTCGAACGCCGCGCCGCCGGGAACCGCGAACGGCTTTTCGACCAGCGCATGCTTGCCGTGCGCGACCAGATACTCGACGAGTTCCGCCTTCGGCGCGTCCGGAACGCACAGGAGCGCCGCGTCGTACGCGTCGAGCGGAACCGAATTGAGGCTGCGCCAGGTCGCCGCCGCGACGAACGGATCGACCGTGCCGACGCAGTCCGCACCGGCCACCCGCAGGCGCTTCGCTCCCTGAACGCCCAGACCGACGACGATGCAGCGCGAACTCACGCGTAACTCGCGCGCTTTTCCGCCGCGTCGATCTTCTCGGCGACGTCGGCGGGCGTCACCGGCACGTTGCCGTCGCGCTCGCATTCGCATGCCGCCGCCAGCGTGCCGAGAACGGCCGCAACGACGGGCGAGCGCGTGGCGAGCAGGGCCAGCGTCGAGTATGCGAGCAGCGCGTCGCCTGCCCCGACGGCATCGACAAGCCGATCAACGAAACTGTCGACGACGAAGAAACTGTCGGGAGCCACGTGGTCGGGCGAGCGCGCAACGAGCACGCCGCGATCGCCGAGCTTCAGGATCAGAAGCCTGCAGGCGGCCGCGTCGTAGACCTGCGAGGCGAGCGGGCGCACGCCGGAGTCCTGGTCGCCGGTCGCGAAACGCGCCTCGCGTTCGTTGGGCGTGATCAGGTCGAAGCCGCGGAACTCGGTGATGTTGCCCCAGCGGCTGGCTACCTGGCTGTCGGCGACGCGCAGCACGTCGGCGGGAATCGCGTCGACCAGCACCGGGATCGTGCGCTTGTTGAAGATGCCGTGGCGGAAATCGCTGAACACGACCGCGTCGCAGCGCGTATTCCGCAGGGCGGCGGAGAACTTCGCGGCGATCGCGTCGGAGATCGAGCGGTTGTCGAGCGTATCGATCTTCAGCAGCCGGTAGTTCTCGGCGACGATGGCGTTCTTGCACGTCGTCGGACGGGTCGGATCGACGATCGGCCGGCAGTCGATCCCCGCACCCGCCATGCCGTCGAGCACGAAATCCTTCAGCGGATCGTCGCCGAGCACCGTGGTGAACGCCACCTCGGCCCCGGCGGCGCGCAGGTGCTGCGCCACGATGGCCGCGCCGCCGATATAGTCCCTCCGGCTCTCGTAGCGCACGCTGAGCGTCGGCGTCTTGGTCTGGCCGCCGATCATCGTCGTCTGCGTGTAGCTGTCTACGATCGTGTCGCCCACCACGTGCACGCGCCGGCCGGCCATCGCCTTCAGGGCCGCACGCAGGTCGTCGAAGCCGAGATTCTCCTTGTGCAGAAGCGACAGCAGCTTCTCGGTGCGCAGGGACGGCGGGGCGACCTCGAGAAGGCGCGAGGACGAATAGACGACGTCGCCCGGCGTGAACAGGATCTCGCCGCCATAGGCCTGCACGACGGCGGCTTCCTCGGCCGTCTTGGGCGGCATGCCGCCGGCCACGTACTCGTAGCCCTTGGCGAAAAAGTCCGGGCGGATCAGCGCGATGTTCTCGAGCGGTTTGTCGTTCGGGTCGATCAGCACGTAGTCGACCATCTCGAACGCGGCCAGGTTGATCGCGCGCAGGTCCTGCGGCACGTGCGGACGGTGCGTTCCCTTGACGATGTGGGCATCGGCCGTCAGCGACGCGATCAGGATGTCCGCCTTGCTCTTGGCATAGAGCAGGTGGCGCAGGTGGCCGGGATGCACGACGTCGAACACGCCGTGGCACATGATGACCCTGCGCTCGCGCGGCGGCGGGCCGACGGCCGCGGCGATCTCCGCCGCGGTCCTGATCTTGTGGCCGAAACGCGCCGCGAGGTCGAAGCCGCTCATGCCTTCGCCCCCGCCCTGCCGAGATAGCGGAACCATGTCTCTGTCGCCCTTGCGATGGAGGCCGGTTCCCACAGCGGCGCATCGCGCCAGCGCTCGATATCGGCCATCATGCGCGCGACCCCGTCCTCGAAAGACACGCGCGGCCGCCACCCCAGCATCCGCTCGATCTTGGCCGTATCGGCCCACGTGCAGTCGGGCTCGCCCGGACGGCGCGGCACGCCGACGGTCGGTCCGCCGATCAGTTCGACCAGCCTGTTGACACTCTGCGGGGCACCCGCACCGACATTGAATCGCTCGCCGGCGATGCTGGCGCGCGCGGCGGCAAGAAACGCCCGCACGACGTCGCCGACATAGACGAAGTCGCGCGTCTGCGACCCGTCGCCGACGACCGTGAAGGGCTTGCCGGCCAGCTTCTGGCGGAAGAAAACGCCGAACACGGCGCCATAGGCGCCCGTCGTGCGGACCCGCGGGCCGTAGGCGTTGAAGATGCAGACGCTGTTGGCCGGCAGCCCGTAGACCTTGTGCCAGTGGAACACCGCCTGCTCGCCGAGATATTTCGACAGCGCATAGGGATGCTCGGGGGCAACCGGATGGTCCTCGGCCGTCGGCACCGACGCAAGCCCGTAGCAGGAGGACGAAGCCGCATAGACGAAGCGCGGCGAACCGGCGGCGCGCGCGCATTCGAGCACGCGCACCGTTCCCTGCACGTTGATCGCCATGTAGTCGGCCGGCCGCTCCATCGACGGAACGATGTCGCCGCGCCCGGCGAAATGGAACACCATCCGCGCGCCCGCAAAGGCCGGATCGCCGGGCTCGAGGCCGAGAATGTCGCGCTCGTGGAGCGTCACGCGACCCGAGCCGTCGTGCTGCGCGAGATTGTCGCGATGTCCGGTCGACAGGTCGTCGATCGCCGCCACGCGGAATCCTTCCTCGACCAGCAGATCGACCATGTGGCTGCCGATGAAACCGCAGCCGCCCGTGACGACGGCCAGGGGCAGGTCTGCCGTCATGCGACGCGCATCCGCTTCAGCACCTTGACGTTCGAGTAGCGCTCGTCGGTCAGACTGTCGGGCAGCCTGCCCTCGCGGAAGGCGCGACAGAGATCGCGCACCGCGTCCTCGACCGAATGGCGCGGAACGAAGCCGAGCGCCGCCGCGATCTTCCGCGAACTGATGTGGTAGGAGCGGATGTCGTCCGTCGGTGTCGTGCCGATCTCCACCGGCGGGCGGCCGGGAAACTCCTCCGCGACGACGCGGCGAACGGCGAGCGCGATGTCCGCGATCGACATGTTCTGGTAGCCGGCGTTGAAGGTCTGGCCGGCGATCGGCCCGTCGTCGATGTCGAGGAGCAGCTTGTAGAGGTCGCACATGTCCTGGATGTGCAGGTTCGGGCGCAGCTGCGAGCCGCCGAACACGGTGATCCTTCCGGCGTTGACGGCCTGGTTCGTCAGGATGTTTACCGACAGGTCGAGCCGCTGGCGCGGGCTGTAGCCGCACAACGTCGCCGGACGGACCGTCACGCAGGCGAAGTCCGGCGCCTGGTGGCGGAACAGCAGCCCTTCGCAAAGCCCTTTGAACTTGTTGTAGAGCGTCAGCGGGACGAGCGGGTGGTCTTCCGTCACGTCGGGCTTGTCGGACACGCCGTAGACCGAGCTGGAAGACGCGTAGATGAAGCGTCGCACGCCCGCGCGCTTCGCGGCGACGACCATCGGCTCGAAGCAGTCGTAGTTGATCGACTGCGAAAGCTTCTCGTCGAGCTCGAAGCCGGCGTCGTTCGAGATGCAGGCGAGATGGATCACGGCGTCGACGCCTTCGAAGGCTGCGGCGAGCCTGCCGGTATCGCGGATGTCGGCGCGGATGAGGTGCACGCCGTTCCCCTCGGAGAGTTCGCAGCCGTAATACATGGTGTCGAAGACGCGCACTTCGTGGCCGCGCGCGACGAGCTGCGGAACCAGCAGCGTACCGACATATCCGGCGCCGCCGGTAACGAGGACCTTGGGAAAACGCAGCTTCGTCATGGGGTGGCCGCCCGGATCGGGGTTGTGTCGGTGCGAATCGTGTAGCCCGCCGCCAGCGCGTCGCGCCTGAACATCTCGACCGTCTCTCGCGACAGAACCGCCAGGTCGCGGCCGATCAGCGGCAGCTTGGCGAGCAATTCGGACGTGACCGTGACGATGGGGCACCCGATCGCGTCGGCCTGGACGACGTTCAGGATCTCGCGCGGGCTCGCCCACAGGAGCTCGGCGCGCGGGCGTGCGGCGAGGATCTTGAGCGCCTCGGCCATCACCGGCACGGGATCGACGCCGGTATCGGCAATGCGCCCCGCAAAAACCGACACGATCGCCGGCGTGGCGGCGGCGAGCGCGTCGGCGCAGTCGCGCACCTGCCGGAGAGTCAGGACCGCCGTGACGTTGACGGCGATCCCGCCGGACGACAGGCGCGCGATGAGCGGCGCGGCGCTGTTCCCGGCCGTGTCGGTCACCGGTATCTTCACGTAGACGTTCGGCCCCCACGCGGCGATGGCGCGCGCCTGGCGCTCCATCTCCGGGAAGTCGTCGGCGAAGACCTCGAAGGAAACCGGCCGGTCGGGGATCGCCTCGAGCACGCGGCGGGCGAACGTCTCGTAGTCGGCGACGCCGGCCTTTCGCATCAGCGTCGGATTCGTCGTGAACCCCCCGATACGCGGGTCGGCGGCAAGGCGCAGCATGGCATCGAGATCCGCGCCGTCCGCGAAGATCTTGATCCGCAGGGGCCGATCCATCGCGCGCGTCCTCACGCCGTCGCCGCCGGCGCGGACAGGATCCAGCGCACGGCCGCGGCGATGCCGTCGACGCGACGATCGGGCAGCGCGCGCGTCGGCGGATCGTAGCCACGGTCGACGAAAACGGTGCGGCATCCGGCGGCCGCGCCGGCCTCGATGTCGCTCGCCCTGTCGCCGACCATGATGCTGGCCGGAAGATCGAGCCCGAGGCGCTCGGCCGCACGCGTCAGCATGCCCGGCCGGGGCTTGCGGCACGCACATCCGGCATCCTGCGCGTGCGGGCAGGTCTCGATCGCGGCGAGCGGCATCGCACGCTGCAGGGTCCCGTGCATCGCATCGACCGTATCCTGCGCGACAAGGCCGTTGGCGATGTCGGGCTGGTTCGTCGCGACGACGACGGTCCAACCGGCGGCGTCGAGGGCGCGCACGGCTTCGGCGGCGCCTTCGTAGATTCGGAAATCCTCGAGCCGTCGCACGGCGTAGCTGCGTCCATCGCGGAACTCCGGCACGACCAGCACGCCGTCGCGGTCAAGGAACACGGCGCGCCTTCCTACCATTTCGTGGCCAGTGTCTGCAGGACGGGATGCGACACCAGGCAGTGCCAGACGACCGCCTGGAACGCCTCGGCGTGCGGCGTAACGCGAGCGTCGGAAACGGTCGGCACCGTAACCACGATGTCGCCGCGCCGCGCGGTATCGCCCTGCGCGCGGCCGACGACGCCGTAGACGGCCGCGCCCGCCGCCTTCGCCGCGTCGATCGCGCGCACGAGATTGACGCTGACGCCGTGCACCGGATCGCCGCCGCCCACCGAAAGCACCAGCAGCGCATCCGCGGCGGAAATCCGGCTCACGCGCAGATACCCGGCGAAAACCGTATCCCAGCCTTCGTCGTTGGTGCGCGCGGTCAGCTCCGCGACGCTATCGGTCGGCGCGTACGCCTCGATGCCGCAGAGCTTCCGGAAATCGTTGACCGCATGCGCCGCATTGGCGGCCGATCCGCCCACGCCGAGCACGAAAAGCCGGCCGCCCCGCGCGCGCAGGCCTGCCAGCGACGTCGCAAGGCGTTCGATCGCGTCGCGGTCGATCCGCTCGCAGATTCGCGCGGCTTCCTCGAAATAGGTGGCAACGTGCGACATGCGGTCTGTCCGATGGCGGGGCGCCGCTCCGGAACGGGCCAAGGGCTTGGTGCGCCTCGATTTCCCTCGCGGAGTCGGCGCGAATCGTAGCGACGAAGCAGCTTCAAGTGCGCGCCGAGCCGTGTCAAGCCGAGGCAAGCCGGAACCAATCCTGCTACATTGCCGACTCGACCGAATCCGCAGTCGCAGGAACGCGAACGATGCTCGATCTGTATGTCTGGCCGACACCGAACGGCTACAAGATCTCGATCCTCCTGGAGGAGCTGGGGCTCGCCTACAACGTCATCCCCATCGACATCGGCAAGGGCGAGCAGTTCAAGCCCGACTTCCTGAAGATCAGCCCCAACAACAAGATGCCCGCCCTCGTCGACAGCGACGGGCCGGACGGCAGGCCCTACGCGGTATTCGAGTCCGGCGCCATCATGATGTACCTGTGCGAGCGCAACGGCGCGGCGGGAGCGAAGTTCCTGCCAACCGACATGAAGAAGCGCTACGACGTCATCCAGTGGCTGATGTTCCAGATGGGCGGCGTGGGGCCCATGTTCGGGCAGGCCCACCATTTCCGCCAGTACGCGCCCGAACCGATCAAGTACGCCGTCGACCGCTACACGAACGAGACCGCGCGGCTCTACGGCGTGCTCGACCGGCGGCTGAAGGAAGTGCCGTATCTCGCCGGCGAATATTCGATCGCCGACATGGCCGTATTTCCGTGGACGCGCAGCTACGAGCGCCAGGGCCAGAAGCTCGAGGATTTCCCCAACGTGAAGCGCTGGTTCGACGCGATCAACGCGCGCCCGGCGGTCGTCAAGGGCCTGAAGCTCCTCGAAGAGCGCCGCCGTGTCGGCCCGATGGACGAGAAACAGAAAGAAGTGCTGTTCGGCGCAACGCAGTACCAGAAGCGCTAGGCGCGGAAGGAACGTCCATGCTTTTCGTCAAGCTCGTCGAGCTCTACGGCCGCTACGGCTACACGATCCGCTCCAGCATCTCGCCCTTCCTGCTGTCGAAGATCTCGAACAGCCCGGCCGAGGACGGCACCTTCACCTACGCCATCAAGGAGGGCGTCAACATCGGCCACTCGGGCGGCGGCATCAGCCTGTCGGAGGTGTCGTTGTTCGAGGATATCGGACAGGTCTATTCGCCCAAGCGCGTCTACTGCGTGGGCTGCTCGTTCGGCTGGAGCACGCTTGCCATCGCCATGGCGATGCCGGGGGCGAAGATCGTGGCACTCGACATCGGGCTTGGCATGGGCAAGGAGGGGCTCGCCCTCACCAACCGCATCGCGTCCGAGAACGGCTTTGACGTGACAGGCGTGCTGGGCGCCTCGCCCAAGGACACGGGCGGTGCACTTGCCGCGCATTTCGACGGGCCGCCCGACATGGTCTTCATCGACGCCGACCATACGAACGAGGCGCAGACGGCCGACTTCCTCGGCGCGCGCCCGCACTGCACGCCCGACACCGTCTATGTCTTCCATGACGTGATGGTTTGCCAGATGCTCGATTCGTTCCGCGAGATCGCGGCCCAGCTGCCGGATCACAAGCCGCGAATCCTGTCGCGCACGGCATCGGGCATGGGCTTCCTGGTGCCGAAGGGGAAATTCCCCGATCTGCACCGCATCCTCGACGCCTACTGCGATCCGGTCGGCGCCGTCGCGGTCTGATCGCCCTCGGCGCGGCTCTTGCGCAGCCTCTCGCTGGCGCTCTTGAGCTGGCCGCAGGCCGCGAAGATGTCGCTGCCGCGCGGCCTGCGCACGGGGCTCGGATAGCCCGCATCGTTGACGATCTGCGCGAACTGCTCGATGGCCGCGGCGGTCGAGCATTCGAACGGCGCGCCCGGCCAGGCGTTGAACGGGATCAGGTTGATTTTGGCCGGGATGCCGGCAATGAGCTTCACGAGTGCCCGCGCGTCGGCCGGGCTGTCATTGACGCCCTTCAGCATCACATACTCGAACGTGATGCGCCGCGCGTTGGAAAGCGTGGGGTAGCCGCGGCATGCGTCGAGCAGCTCGGCAATCGGATACTTCTTGTTGAGGGGTACGAGCACGTCGCGCAGCTCGTCGGTCACGGCGTGGAGCGAGATCGCGAGCATCACGCGCAGATCCTCGCCGCAGCGCTTGATCATCGGCGCCACGCCCGAAGTCGACAGCGTGATCTTGCGCCGCGAGACGGCCATGCCGTCGGGATCCATGACGATCTTCAGCGCGCGCGCGACGTTCTCGTAGTTGAACAGCGGCTCGCCCATTCCCATCATGACGATGTTGGTGAACTTGCGTCCCGTCTCCGGCCCCGGCCATTCGCCGAAGGCATCCTTGGCGAGCGCCACCTGCCCGACGATTTCCTCGACCGTCAGGTTGCGCACGAGACGCTGGGTGCCGGTGTGGCAGAACTTGCAGGTCAGCGTGCAGCCGACCTGACTCGACACGCACAACGTCCCGCGATCCTCCTCGGGAATGTGCACGGTCTCGACTTCCTGCCCGTCGTCGAAGCGCAGCAGCCACTTGCGCGTGCCGTCGACCGATTCCTGCAGGCGCGAGACCGGCGGGCGGCGCATGGCGTAGTGCTGCTCGAGCTTCGCGCGCAGCTTCTTCGACATGTCGGTCATGTCGGCGAAATCGCGCGCACCCTTGCAGTAGATCCAGCTCCACAGCTGGCGCGCGCGGAACGCCGGCTCGCCGAGCTCGGCGAAGATGGCCGCAAGCTCGTCGCGCGACAGGCCGATGAGATTGGCCCGCCCGTCGGCCGGCAGCGGGGCCGGCAGCGCCTCCTTGAAGGGCGCGAGCTGCGGAGGTTGAACGATATCGTCGGGCATCGGCGCCTGTATAGGCGCGGGCGGCCCGCTTGTCACGCCGGTGCGGCCTAGCGCTTGACGCCGCAGGCCTTGTCGATGTCGGCCAGGGCCTTGGCGAAGCCGTTGAGCGTAAAGGTATCGGTCGTCTGCGTGCCGCGGCCCGACGTGCCCTTGACGATGGCGGTGGCGCCGGCCGCGGCCTGGCGCATCGCGTCCACGGCCTGGCGGTTGCCCGGCTCGTCGCGCGTCCATGCCTTCTCCGAATTCGGCTGGCTGAGGTTGGACATCGGCACCTTGACCTTGCCGACCTCGATCACCATCGGCCCGTCGTCGCGCAGCGGATAGCCGGCGACCCAGGTCAGCTCGTTCGTGCGGTTCGCGCCCGGATAGTGCGCGACGGAAAGCGAGATCTCGCCGCGCTTGGCGTTGGCGGGCTTGCTTTCCGACTTGCTTGGCCGGCCGACGAGGTAGCACACGCGGTTGGGCCCCGTGCCCGCATCGACCGCGATCCAGCCCTCATGCGCGCCGATCTGGCGCGGCAGGCCGGAGGATGCCGGCGCCTCGGCAGGCTTCTCGGCCGCCTTTTCGGCGGGCTTGGCAGCAGGCCGCTTCTGCGCGTGCACCGTGCCGGCGGAAAGGAGGAACGAAGCGGCAACGACAAGAAGGAGTCGGGCTTTCATGGCGGTCCGTGATCCGGGATGGGCCAACTTGCGTAACGCACGGAGATGAGGATCGTCAACCGCCCATCTTCCCCCCGTACCGACATGGCCAGAGCCGGAAAATATCCCGGCCGCGGCGCACGGCGACGCTCTTTTGCCAAGCCGGCCGCGCCCTTTATACAGGTCGCGATGGTTCCCGATTCGCAAGCCGCGGCACTCGCAGCCCATGTGCGCGACATCGCCGCCGTGGCCCGCTTCCAGGACCGGGCCGCCTTCGCACGGCTGTTCGCCCATTTCGCGCCGCGCGTGAAAGCCTACCTGCTGCGTCTGGGTGCCGATCAGGGCCAGGCCGAAGACCTGATGCAGGAAGTGATGCTGACGGTCTGGCGCAAGGCGCCGGCCTATGACGCGAAGCTCGCGAGCCCGTCGACCTGGATTTTCGCCATCGCGCGCAACCGGCGCATCGACGCGCTGCGCCGCGACCGGCGCGCGCGCTTCGATGCCGAGGATCCAAGCCTGCTGCCCGAAGCCGAGGCCCTGCCCGACCGCACGCTCGATGCCGGGCGCTGGGAACGGCGGCTTGCCGCAGCCCTGGACGAATTGCCGGCCGAGCAGGCGCAGATGCTGCGCCTTGCCTATTACGAGGACCGCTCGCACGGCGACATCGCGCAGAGCCTGCGCGTGCCGCTGGGCACCGTCAAATCGCGCCTGCGCCTTGCCGTGGCGAAGCTGCGCACTATGTTCGAGTCCGACCGATGATCCACACCCCTCGCCCCATCTCCGAAGAATGGCTCGTCGACTATGCCGCGGGCGCGGCACCCGAGCCCGTCGCCGTGCTGGTCGACGCGCATCTTTCGATGTGTCCGGAAAGCCGCGCGCTGGCCGCCAGGCTCGACGCCGTCGGCGGCGCCATGCTCGAACGCATCGAGCCCGCCGGCCTTTCCGCGGGCGCGCTCGACCGGGCGCTTGCCGCCCTCGACGCGCCCCTGCCCGCAGCCGCGCCGCCGGCACCCGCCGCGGCCGGCCGGATTCCCGCGGCCCTTCTCCCCTATACCGGGACCGATTTCGGCGCGCTTGCGTGGAAGCCCGTCGTCAAGGGTGTGGAGGAGGTCGTGCTGCCCACGCGCGGCGCGCCCACGCACCGCATGAGCCTGCTTCGCATCGTGGGCGGGCGCGCGATCCCGGATCACACGCACTACGGCGACGAGCTGCTGCTGGTCCTCGAAGGCGGGTTCGAGGACGGCCGCGGCCACTACGCGCGCGGCGACGTGTGCGCTGCGGACGAGACGGTGGCCCATGCGCCCAGGGCCGATCGCGGCACCGACTGCATCTGCCTTGCCGTGACGACCGGGCCGATAAGGCTGACCGGCGGCTGGGCGCGCCTGCTCAATCCGCTGCTGCGGCTACGCCACCGCTAGCCCTTCTTGCGCAGCACCGGGCCGCCCGAAACGTGGCGGCGTGCAGGTGCGGCCGCGGGCCCGCCGGGCAGGATCGGGCGCGACTCGTGCTGGCCCATCGAAAGGACGCGGTCGTACATGACGAGCGCACCGGCCAGCGACACGTTGATGCAGAACTTCGTCGGAATCTTCACGACGTGGCGGCACAGCGCCAGCGTCTCGGGTGACAGCGAACCGCGTTCGGGCCCGAGTATGTAGGCCGCCGCGCGCGGATGGCGGAAGCTCGGCAGCTCGACGGCATCGGGCACCAGTTCGATGCCCACCAGCACGCAGCCCACCGGCAGGCGCATGTCGGCATGGGTCGCCCAGTCGTAGACGGGCATGCTTTCCGATGCATCGGAGGTGTCGGCGAGGTTCGCCTCGCGACGGTCGAATGCCGCGGCAAGCGTGAACGCGAAGGACGCGCCGAACGCGTGCGCGGTGCGCGCCAGCGCACCCAGATTCATGGGCTTCGAGATGCCCTCGACGCCAATTCCGAAATAGCCCCGCATGACGGGGCGGACCTTGCCTTGGGCGGCCCCGCAAGGCAAGGTCCCGGTCCATGAACGAACCCCTGATCGTCGAAGTCACCCGCGGCAACATGGTGGAAAGCCGCCATCGCGCCGTCGTTGCCGTCGTTTCCGCCGACGGCAGCCTGATCGAGAGCCACGGCGACATCGAACGCCGCGTCTTCCCGCGTTCGGCCATCAAGCCGATCCAGTCGCTGGGTCTGGTCGAATCGGGTGCGGCCGACGCGTTCGGCTGCTCGACGGCCGAGATCGCCATCGCGGCGGCAAGCCACGGCGGCGAACCCATGCACACGCGCACGGTCGTGGCTTGGCTCAACCGCATGGGGCAGGATGTGGGCGACCTCGAATGCGGCGCGCACATGCCGACCCACGCCGCCAGCGCCAACGAGCTGATCCGCGCGCTGCGCGAGCCCGACGCCTCGCACAACAACTGCTCGGGCAAGCACACGGGCATGCTCGCGGTCTGCCGCCACATGGGCTGGCCCACCAAGGGCTATATCGACCCGGCCCATCCGCTGCAGAAACGCATCGTCGCCACGTACGAGGAAATGCTCGATATCGGCCTTGCCGACGCGCCGTCGGGTTTCGACGGCTGCTCGCTGCCGCAGGTCGGCATTCCGGTGCGCAACCTGGCGCTCGGCATCGCACGGCTCGGCGCGCCCGACGCGCTGGGCGAGGCGCGTGCGGCGGCCTGCCGGCGCATGGGAGCCGCGATGCGCGAGAACCCGTTCATGCTGGCGGGCACGGGCCGCTTCTGCACGCGCGCGACCATCGCCGCGCGCGGGCGCACGATCATGAAGACCGGGGCCGAGGGCGTCTACATGGCCGCGATCCCGGACAAGCGCATCGGCATCGCGCTGAAGATCGAGGACGGCAACGGGCGCGGCGCGGAGGTGGCGCTCGCAAGGCTGCTCGACCGTCATGGCGGATTTGCAGACACGCCGCGCGCGGAGATCGACGCGCTGACGAACCCGAAGATCACCAATGCCGCCGGGCGCACGGTGGGCGACATCCGCCCCGCGCCGAACTGGTAGGCGGCGCGATGGCGATGGATGATGCCGCCAAGGCGGACGGGGAACGGATCGCGCGCATGCTGCATGCGCGCGACAAGCTCGCCCCCGGCGAGCCGCTGGCCCCGCCCATCGTGCCGGCCAGTTCCTTCCACCTTCCCGGCGATCCGGCCGCAGCACCCTTCCAGTACGGCCGCTTCCACAACCCGAGCTGGGATGCGGCCGAACATGCGCTTTCGATCCTCGAGGATGCGCCGGTCGTCTCGTTCCCCTCCGGCATGGCGGCCATCGCCGCCGTGCTGCACACGCGCCTTCGCGCGGGCGACCGGGTCCTGCTGCCGTCGGACGGCTATTACACGACGCGCGCCCTGACCGAACGCTTCCTGGCGCCGCTGGGCGTGTCGTTCGACCTGCGGGCCACGCGCGGTTTCCTCGACGGCGGATTTGCCGGCTACCGGCTCGTCTGGGTCGAGACGCCTTCCAATCCCGGCCTCGACGTGTGCGATATCGCGGCCGTTGCCGCCGCCGTGCATGCCGAAGGCGCCACGCTCGCCGTCGACAACACGACGCTGACGCCGCTGGGGCAGCGGCCGCTCGATCTTGGCGCCGACATCGTGGTGGCCGCCGACACGAAGGCGCCGGGCGGGCATGCCGACGTGCTGTTCGGCCATGTCGCCTCGCGCGACAGGGCGCTGCTGGATGCGGTGCGCGACTGGCGCAAGCTCTCGGGCGCCATCCCCGGCCCGTTCGAGGCATGGCTCGTCCATCGCGGGCTCGAGACGCTGGAACTGCGCTTCGAGCGCATGTGCGCGAACGCGCTGGAGATCGCAAGGCGGCTTGCCGTCCACAAGGCCACGTGCAGCGTGCGCCATCCCGGCCTTGGCAACGATCCGTCCCACGCGATCGCGCGAAAGCAGATGGCGAAGTTCGGCAGCCTCGTGGGCGTGGAATTCGCCGATGCCGAAACGGCCGAGCGTTTCATTGCCTGCCGTTTCGTGCGCCCGAGCACGAGCTTCGGCAGCGTGCACACAAGTGCGGAGCGCCGCGCGCGCTGGGGCGATGCGGTGGCGCCGGGCTATGTGCGTCTTTCGGTGGGATGCGAGCCGCTCGAAGCGCTGTGGGCGGCGATGGAAGAGGCGCTTGGCTAGGCCTTCGTGCCGTCGGCCCTGAAGGCCGGCAGGTGCGCGTCGAGGACGAAGCCGCCGAGGCGGCCTTCGACCCAGTCGTGGCGGCCGGCGCCGATGGCACCGGCATCGTCAATCGTCCCGACGGAAAGATCGATCTTCGCTGCCCCGTCGCGCTTCCAGAACAGCGTCGATCCGCACTTCGCGCAGAACGAGCGCGTGGCGAAGTCCGACGCCCGGAACTCGGCCGGGGTGGCACCGCTTGTCGAAAAGCCGGCGACCGGCACGGCCGCCCATGTGGCGGCGATGGCGCCGCTCGCGCGTCGGCACATCTCGCAGTGGCAGTGATTGACGTTGATGACGGGGCCTTCGGCGCGATAACGGATCGCGCCGCACAGGCAGCCTCCCGTCAGGACGTCGCCGCTCACCCGCGCCAGACCGGCTTTTCGATCTCGCGCGACACGTCGGCCGACGTCAGCCCCATGTCCTTGAGGGCCGCTTCGTCCAGCCGTTCGAGCCGGGCGCGCGCCTGCGCGCGTTCCTGCCAGAGCACCAGCGCCATCACGCTGGCCGAGAGGGCTGCCCCCACGGCCGCGAACGCCGCGCGCCACGCCCCCCTGAGGTCGACCCCGCATTCCATCGCAACGCTTGTCATGACCCAATCTCCTTCATGTTCCACGCTTGGAACGGGATGGAAAATGCCCGTAAAATAGGGGTCCGACAAACGACCTTATCTGGGGCGATGCATAAGGTAATCTAAGGCATGCCGACATCCCGCCTCCCCCCGCTCAACGCCTTGCGCGCCTTCGAGGCCGCCGCACGTCACCTGTCGCTGACACGGGCCGCCGAGGAGCTTGGCGTCACGCAGGCCGCCGTCAGCCATCAGGTGAAGGGGCTCGAGGAAACGCTGGGCGTGAAGCTCTTCAACCGGCTCACGCGCGCACTGGCTTTGACGCCCGCAGGGGCAGCGCTTGCGCCGGAGCTCGAAGGGGCCTTCGTGCGCATTGCGAGCGCTGTTGAGCGCGCGCGCGAGCGCGAGGCCAAGGGCACCGTGCGGCTGAGCCTGCTCACGACGATCGCGCTCACGTTCCTGGTACCACGGCTGGGGCGCTTCGCGGCCAAGCATCCGGCGATCGAACTGCGGCTCGAGACCTCCGCCCGGCTCGTCGATTTCGCGCGCGAGCCCATCGACGCGGCGATCCGCTATGGCAGCGGCGGCTATCCGGGCCTGCATGCCGACCGGCTCTTCGACGACGCGCTGACGCCGCTATGCGCGCCGGCG
>JAEUKX010000062.1 GCA_016794025.1 Rhodospirillales bacterium
GGGTTTTGCCCGCTGCGACCTCCAGCGAAACGCCGTCCACGGCCTTGACCGCGCCCTGTGCGCGCCCGAACAGCCCCTTGCGCACGGGGAAGTGCTTCTTGAGGCCGACGGCGCGCAGCAACGGCCCGGTCATGCGGCTTCCGCCTCCAGCGGCGCCCGCCAGCAGGCGACCGAATGCGCAAGATCGACCGCACGCATCGCTGGCTCCGACTCCCGGCAGCGGGCCTCGGCGAACGGGCACCTGTCGGCGAAGCGGCAGCCGGCGGGCTGGCCGGCAAGGCTCGGGACCGTGCCTTCGATCGTCGCCAGCCTTGCGCGCGTGCGATGCAGCTGCGGCACCGCGCCAAGCAGGCCGATCGTGTAGGGATGCTGCGGCCAGGCGAAAAGCCGGTCGACCGGCGCCCGCTCGACGATGCGCCCGGCGTACATCACCGCGACGTCGTGCGCCATTTCCGCGATCACGCCCAGATCGTGCGTGATGAGGATGATCGCCGTATCCGTCTCGGCGCGCAGCCGGCGCAGCAGGTCGAGGATCTGGGCCTGGATCGTCACGTCGAGGGCTGTCGTCGGCTCGTCGGCAATCAGGAGCTTCGGGTCGCAGGCGAGCGCCATGGCGATCATGACGCGCTGGCGCATGCCGCCGGAAAGCCTGTGGGGGTATTCGTCGAAGCGCCGTTCGGGTGCCGGAATGCGCACGCGCCGCAGCATCTCGATCGCGTGTGCCTTCGCTGCCGCCTTGTCGAGCCGGCGGTGCCGCCGGATGCCCTCAACAAGCTGGTCGCCCACCGTGAAGGCGGGGTTGAGCGAGGTCATCGGCTCCTGGAAGATCATCGCGATTTCGGCACCGCGCAGCGCCTGCATGTCGCTTTCGGGCAGCTTCGTCAGGTCGTGCCCGCGGAAGCGGATGGCACCGCCGGCAATCCGGCCGCCGGGCTTGGGGACGAGCCCCATGATCGAGAGCGACGTGACGGATTTCCCGCACCCGCTTTCGCCCACGATGCCAAGCGTGCGGCCCGCTTCCACCGAGAACGACACCCCGTCGACGGCGCGGAACTCGCCCGAATCGGTCGTGAAATGGGTGCGCAGTCCGTCGACTTCGAGAAGCGCCGTCATTTCGCTCCGGCCGCCGCCAGTGCGGCGTCGATCTTCGTCCGGTCCCATTCGCCTGCCGGATTCTCGCGCGTCGCGAGGAACGTCCGGAAGATCGCGTAGCGCTCCCTGCTTTTCGCGAGGAGACGGCGAAGTTCGGGCAACGGGGCTTCGTGATCGTCCACGCGGATGTCGAGATCGGGATATTCGTCGCGCGAATGGATGCGGATCGCGGCCGATTGGCGGCCGCGTTTGTCGCCGCCGGCCGCTTCGCCTGCGTCAAGCGAATCGAGGAAGCGCTCGGCAAGCGGCTTGCCTTTTGTGGCGGCGAAGACGCGCGCGGTCTCCTCGATGACCTTCGCGCCGGCAAGCATGTTGCCGGCAACCGAAAAGTCCCCGAAGACGAGATGGCCCGCCCAGTCGACGCAGTTCTTGCCCGTGTGCGCGGCGATGCGGCCGGCCGCGTCCATCAGATGGACCTGACGCACCTCGCGGCCTTCGTCGCGGGCAAGCAGGGCAGCGAGCGTCTCGGCCGCGGGCACGCCCCGGCGCATCAGTTCGATCCCGTCGATGCCGTGCAGCGGATTGATCAGGGCCTGTGTCGCCACCGCGCCGGCGCCGGGCCGGACATGCGGGCAGAGCGAACCGACGGCAAAGAACCGCGTGGCGACCGCGATTCCGATCTCGCCGGTCTGGGAATCGCGGGCAACGACGGACCATGTCATGGAACAGAACCTCTTGTCGGACCGGTCCGGGACGGATGCCCGGTGTCACCGCTCCGAAGTAAACGCCGGGCATTCGCGGAATGCAACGGCGGGGCCAGCGGCCCCGGCCGGGCCCTCAGGCGGTCTCGCGCGAAAGCTTGTTGACCAGCGCGTACGCGAACGTGTCGAAGCCGGCCACCGAGAGGAGAAACGCGCCGGAGCCGCCGATCACGTTCGCGCGATACCATTCATCAAGTCCGCCCGGCGGGTGCGTGTGCTGCGGGTTCCAGGGGCTCGGCGTGTCGGACAGGATCGCAAGGCCGTTGATGGTGACGCCCGCTTCGACGGCGACATCGCGGGCGGCTGCGGCCGGTGTTCCGCTCGTGTTCGTTCCGTCGCCCGAGACGTCGATCGTGCGCCGGTCGGCCGGGAAGGGGCAGCGGCGCAGTTCGTCCATCGCATAGAGAACCGCTTCGCCGATGGCGGTCGAACCGGCGAACGGTCGCGGCGGTGCAAGCAGGCGCGCGGCGAAATCCTCCGCGGCTTCCGGCCCGTCGATCAGCGTCCAGTCGACCATCGTGCGCTGCGCGCCGGGACCCGACCATTCGCAATAGCTCAACGCCACGCGGTGCAGCCGCCCGCCGGTCATCGCCCGCACGACGCGCGGATCGGCAATCGCGGTGGCGTATCCCTGTCGCTGCAGAAGAAACCGGCCGCCATCGATGCTGCGCGACACGTCGGCAGCCAGCACGAGCTGCAGGTCGACAGGCTCGGCCGCGCGGGCGGGCAGGGCGGCGGCGGCGAGGCCCGCACCGAGTCCGGCGATGAAACGGCGGCGTCTGGGAGAGCGGACCATCGCGAAACCTCGCTTTGGAAGGCATTGACGGCAGCGTTCTCTCAAAAACCTTGCCTGAAACCGGGATGCCACGCCAACGCTCCGCGCATTGTGGATAACTCGCCCTGCGACGGGACGCCCCTTGGATTCCTGCGCCGCAATACCTAAACAGGGACAATCATGTGTCCTGCCGACGAACCAGCAGCCCGTTCAGGTGCCAAGGCCGGGAGCGAGTCCAGCGCGCCGTCCTGGTGGACCGGCGGAGGTGCTGACCTCAAGACCCGCCTTCACGCCTGGTGGGAAGGCTATCGGCTGCCGGGCGCCGCAAAGCGCGCCAAGCCGGTTGCCGGGCAGCCGGCGCCAAAGACGGCCGCAGTCCGGCCGGCCGCGCCCGGCGCGACCCCCGCCAAGCCCGCTCCGCCGGCGGACTTCTGGGGGCCCGAGCGGATCCTCGTCGCCCAGCTGATCTGGGGCGACGGCTTCACGTTTCCGGGGGGCGGCGAGTTCGCGGCCGAACTGGCGGCCTCGCTCATCGTCGACAAGCGCTCGACCGTCATGGATGTCGGCTGCGGCCTTGGTGGCGGGACGCGCACGATCGTTCAGCGCTATGGCGCGGCCGCGCACGGGTTCGACCTGTCGCCCGAGCTGGCCAAGGCGGGCGACGGGCTCTCGGCAAAGGAGGGGCTCGACATGCGTGCCCCGATCGCCGCGCTCGACGTCGCCAATCCGGACTGGAAGGCGCGCTTCTATGACGCGGCGCTGCTGCGCAACGTCGTCTCGCTGGTCACCGACAAGTCCGGGTTCCTGCGGCATGTCGGCGATTCGCTGAAGCCGGGCGGCCGCCTGCTGCTGCTGGACTGGGCGCTGTCGGAGGACGAGACGCGCGGGAGCGCCTTCGCGGGCTTTATCGAAGGCGAGCCGCGCCCGCCAATTCTGGGGACGGTCGCCCAACTCACGTTCCTCGTCGAAAGCCTCGGCTACACCGTCCGGCGCACCGAGGATTTCACGAAGGATTTCCGCCCCGTCGTGCTCGAGGGCTGGCGGCGGATCGACACGATCGTTGCGAAGGGCATGCTCAACCCCGCCGAAGGGCGCGCGCTGATGAACGAGGCGACGCTCTGGGCACGCCGCATTGCCGCGATCGACGCGGGCGAACTGCGCGTGGCGCGCATCGAGGCGCTGAAGAAGGCCTGACGCCCTGCCGGCGTCAGCGCGGTGTCGCCGGGCGCCAGATCATTTCCGACAGATAGCCGCCGGTGCCGCCGACGGCCGCCCCCGCGAGCGCCGCACCCGTTGTTCCGAACGCATACGCGCCAAGGGCGGCGCCGGCCACGGCCCCGCCGGCAATGAATGTCTGCTGTCGCGTGAGATCCGAGCAGCCGCCCGACGCAAGGGCAGCGGCAATGATCAGAACCAAGGTTGCGCGTTTCATCGTGCTGGCTCCGTTCGAAGGCCGTTTCTTCGGCCTGTTTTCGCAGCGGACATTACTACCGTATGCGAAGAATTGCACGGGATATCCATGAATACTATTGTAACATCTTAAAGATGTATTTTATTTAAGAGTCTATCAACCGCTTGTCCGTAACTTTGTCCGCATCGGAATCGTTGCGGCAGGGATTCGATGTTCGGCAAGCTGAAGCTCCTCCACATCCTGGCAGCGACAAATCTTCTTCTTCTTGGCGCGGGCATTGCGGTCGGCTGGGACACGGCGCGGCGCTTCTCCGACCTCGCCTATCGCTTCAGCATCGAGAAGGCGCAGCAGATCGCCGACACGGGCGTTGCCCAGCTCGCCTGGCACGACTATGCCGATGCCGTCGTCGAGATCGGGCGCCAGGCGGCGCAGAATGCGGCGCTGCGCACGGCGCTGGGCGCGCGCGACGTGCCCGGCGCCGAAGCGGCGCTGCGAAACGAGTTCGGCCGCGAGGCGATTACGGGCGGTCGCGTGCGCGTCCTTGCCTTCGGGCTGCACGATCCGGGCATGGTGCCATTCGCCGGCGCGGCGCGCGAGCGTGCGATTGCCGTCCCCGCCGACGTGCGCGACGCGGTGGCCCGGCGCGAAGGGACGGAACGTCTCAAGATTCTTTGGCGCGTCTGGATGGACGGCGACGAGCCCCGGCTCTCCGCCTTCGTCCCCGTCGGCGGCCTGCGGCTGGCCGGATACGTTGCCGTCCACGCCGATCCGATCCATGCGCTGGCGACGCTCGACGAGCGCATCGGCATGGCGGTCGAGATCGCGACGATCGCGACGGGACGGACGCTGCTGGCGCCCGCCAACTTCAAGACGGCCACCGATGCGCGCACGCAAACGGCGCGCCTTGCCGTCAACGGTCCCGACGGCCGGATGATTGCGGTCCTCAACGTCGTGCAGGACGTCACGCGGCTCGCCGAAGACCTGGCGGCGACATCGCGCGTATCGCTGGCGCTGTTCGTCCTGGCCTGTGGCGGTCTGGCGGCCGGCGGGCTCGTCGTCGTCGCCCGCTTCCTGGGCGACGTGCGCAGCCGCGAATTGGCGGCGCAGCGCGAGATCGACCGCCGTGCCGCGGAAAAGACGGAGGCCGATGCGGCGCGCCGCGCGGCCGAGGAGGGCGCCGTCGCCACGCGCAAGTCGGAAATGGCGCGCCTTGCGGACGATTTCGAGCGTGCCGTCGGTTCGGTCGTCGCGGGCGTCAGCAGCACGGCGGGCCAACTGACACAGTCCGCGCGCGCACTGTCACAGAGCGCGCAGAAGACCCGCGCCGAATCGAGCCGGGTGGCAGGCGCGTCGGGCGATGCGGCGGCCAACGTCGATGCGGTCGCGTCGGCGACCGGACAGCTTGCCGCATCGGTGCGCGAGATCGCCGGGCGCATCGCCGACAGCAGCCGTATTGCCAGCGAGGCCGTCCGTCAGGTGGAGGATACAAACGGCCGCATCGGCGCGCTCGTCGACGCGTCCCAGCGGATCGGCGAAGGCATCCGGCTCATCACTGCCGTCGCGGGCCAGACGAACCTGCTGGCGCTCAACGCCAGTATCGAGGCGGCGCGCGCCGGCGAGGCGGGCAAGGGCTTCGCCGTGGTCGCGGGCGAGGTGAAAGCGCTCGCCGGGCAGACCGCGCGCGCGAGCGAGGAGATCGGCTCGCATATCGGCGCGATCCGGGGCGCCACGGACCACGCCGCGCAGTCGATCGCCGGGATCGGCGCGACGATCCGGCGCGTGGACGAAATATCCGCGGCCGTCGCCGCGGCCGTCGAGCAGCAGCTCGCGGCGATCCAGGAGATTTCACGAAGCGTCAGCGCCGCGTCCGCCGCCAGTGGCGGCGTGGCGCGGTCGATCGACGAGGTCAGCACCGCCGCCGGCGAGACGGGTGCCGCGGCCGCCGCAGTCGAAACGGCAACCCGGTCCCTGTCCGCGCAGGAGAGCGCGCTGGGCGAGGCGGCCGGGCACTTTCTTGCGCGCATCCGCGGCAGTTGAAGCCGATCCACGCATCCCCCCGCAACAAGACCGAAGAAGGAGACAGACCATGACCGTACGCAGTATCCCGAAGGCTCTGCTGTTCGCGTTTTCGTTCGCCCTGTTCGCCGTCGCGCCTGCGCTGGCGCAGGACGCGCCGATGTCGATCGACGGCGCGAAGACTGTGAACGCGCAGCAGGTGATCGAGCTCATCGAGAAGAATCCGGGGATCGTGATCCTCGACAACCGTCAGCCGGCCGATTTCGGCGCCGGTCACATCGAGGGCGCAGTTCGGCTCCTCGACACCGACACGAACGCCCAATCGCTCGCGGCGCATATCAAGTCGAAGGACGACATGGTGCTCTTCTACTGCAACGGGCTGAAATGCGGACGCGCGGCGAAAGCGGCCAAGGTCGCGATCGATCTTGGCTACAGGAAGGTCCACTACTACGCGCTGGGCATGGACGAATGGCGCGCCGCCGGCCTGCCGCTGGTCAAGTGAGGGGAGGGGCCGCGAAGCCGGGAAATGGCGGACAGGGTGAGATTCGAACTCACGATACCGTTGCCGGTATTTCAGTTTTCGAGACTGACGCCTTCAGCCACTCGGCCACCTGTCCGCACGATCCGGCTGTCGAAGCGCGCGGAAGCTAAGCCCAAAACCGGCGTAAGGCAAGACCTCCGGGCCGGTCAGGCCGGGGTGTCTTCGCCTTCGGCCGCCGCCAGGCTGTCGCGCGCGATCCGGCGCGCATCGAGGCCGTTCAGCAATGTCCAGAGCCCGGCCACGGTCAGGCCCGTGACGAGTGTCAGCGCGTGCGTCAGCAGGGCGAAAGCGAGTGCCTTCTCGGCCGGAACGGAGAAGAACGACAGGGCGAAAACGATCGCAGCGTGGAAGATACCCACGCCGCCCGGCGCTGCCGGCACGAGAAAGGCCATGGCGGTGACACCCACCGTGAAGGCCCCCGTCATCAGGCCCACATCGGGCCAAACGGCGCCGATACCAAGCGTGAAGGATGTCGCCGTCACGGTCCAGATCGCCGCCGACAGGACCGCGGCGCGTGCAAGCACGGCCGGCCGCGCGAGCACGGAAAGGCCCACCAACAGGCCTTCAAGGCGCGGCAGGACCGCCGGATGCCAGCGCGCCGGCAGGACGCGTCCTGCAAGTGCCAGTGCCGCCCGGCGCAGGCGGATGGCAAGCGCCAGAATGAGAGTTCCAACCGCTAGGGCAACGACCACGGCCATCAGCCCGTCCGTCACGACCTGCGGCCGGTTCGGCAGGGCAAGCGTGGCAAGGCCAAGCAGGCAGACCGCCGCGGCCAGATCGCAAAGCCGGTCGAGCACGACAGCCGACAGCGCGCCCGCGACAGGCACATGGGCGCGCCGGTTGAGCACCCACAGCATGCCGAACTCGCCCGCACGCATGGGCAGGAGGCCGTTAAGCGCGTTGCCCAGCGCATGCGCGCCGAACGCGTCGTTGTAGCCGACGGCGACTTCCGGCGCCGTGGCACGCAGCAGCATCCGCATGCGCACGGGGCGCAAGGCCAGCCATAACAGCCAGGTGGCCAGCATGCCGGCGACGCGCCATGGATCGGCCGCCCGCAATTCATGCCAGACGAGATCGACATCGACGATCTGCGCGAGCGCCGCGATGACGACGAGCGTGAGCGGAATCCACGCCCAGCGGAGCCAGTGATGGCGTGTCGTGTGAGGGGCGGGACCGGTCGATTGCGGCATGATCCGGCGCGGTGTAGCAGGGGCGGCCCGGCCCGTCATCCCAAAGGCGTGAAAAGCCTTTCCGGGCAGCGATTTTCGCGCCGTCGGACGGCCGCTTGACAGCGTGAGCGCCGTAAGTATATTGCGCGCTCTTCGTCCGGGGGCCCCCAAAGCCGCCGCGGCGACACTCAATTTCGGGTTCACGAGCCTTTTCAATGGTTTGAGGGCTAACGGAACCCCGAGGTAGCGGAACATGTACGCAGTCATTCGCACGGGCGGCAAGCAGTACAAGGTCGCCAAGAACGACGTGATCGTTGTCGAGAAGCTCGAAGCCGAGGCCGGCAAGACGGTCGAACTCGGGGACGTGCTGCTCGTCGCGGACGCCGGAAAGGCGACCGTCGGGACGCCGACCGTCAAGGGCGCGAAGGTGACGGCCACCGTGCTTGCGCAGGGCAAGGGCGAAAAGGTCATCGTCTTCAAGAAGCGCCGCCGCCAGAACTACCGCCGCAAGAACGGGCACCGTCAGCCCGAGACGACGCTGCGGATCGTCGATATCAAGGTCGCCTGAGGAGTTACGGACCATGGCGCATAAGAAAGCGGGCGGCTCTTCGCGCAACGGGCGCGATACCGAGGGCCGTCGTCTTGGACTGAAGCGTTCGGGCGGCCAGGCCGTCCTCGCGGGCAACATCCTCGTGCGCCAGCGCGGCACGGTCTACGTCGCCGGCAAGGAAGTCGGCATGGGCCGCGACCACACGCTTTTCGCGCTGAAGTCCGGCACCGTCCAGTTCCACAAGGCCGGCGGAAAGACGATCGTTTCGGTGGTTCCGGCGCCGGCGGTTGCCGCCGAGTAAGCCGTTCCACCACGCGCCGCGAAAGCGGAACCGGATGAAAGGGAACGGCAGCCGCCGTTCCCTTTCTTCGTTTGGGGCCCCCGATGAAGTTTCTCGACCAGTGCAAGATCTTCGTTAAGTCCGGCGACGGCGGTGCGGGCGCCGTCAGCTTCCGGCGCGAGAAATTCATCGAGTATGGCGGCCCCGACGGCGGCGACGGCGGCCGGGGCGGCGACGTGTGGATCGAGGCCGTCGCGAACCTCAACACGCTGATCGACTACCGCTACACGCAGCATTTCAAGGCCGAGAAGGGCCATCACGGCGAAGGCCGGCAGAAATCCGGTGCCGGCGGCAAGGACATCGTGCTGAAGGTTCCGGTGGGTACGGCCATCCTCGAGGACGACCAGGAAACGCTGATCCTCGACATGCGCGAAGCCGGCCAGCGCTACCGCCTGTGCAAGGGCGGTGATGGCGGGTTCGGCAACACGCACTACAAGTCGTCGACGAACCAGGCGCCCCGCACGGCTGGCAAGGGCTGGCCCGGCGAGGAACGCTGGATCTGGCTTCGCCTGAAGCTGATTGCGGATGTCGGCCTTGTGGGCCTTCCCAATGCCGGGAAATCCACCTTCCTTGCCGCGACAACCTCCGCCAAGCCCAAGATCGCCGACTATCCGTTCACGACGCTGAAGCCTCAGCTCGGCGTCGTGCGCATCGACCAGGACGAGATGGTGATCGCCGACCTGCCCGGACTCATCGAGGGAGCTGCCGAAGGCAAGGGACTGGGCCACCGCTTTCTCGGCCATGTCGAACGCTGCGGGGCGGTCCTGCACCTCATCGACGGGACGCAGGAAAAGGTCGTTGCCGCGTATAACCAGATACGCGACGAACTCGAGAGTTACGGCCACGGCGTTGCCGACAAGCCCGAGATCGTCGGTCTCAACAAGATCGACGCGCTCGACGCCGACGACGTGAAAAAGAAGCTGGCGGCGCTCAAGCGCGCCGCAAAAAAACGTTCGCCGGCCGCGACGGTCCTGGCGCTTTCGGGTGCGGCGGGAAAGGGCGTGCAGGAAGTCCTGCGCGCGCTCATGCCGCCGGTGCGCGAGCGCCGCACGGCCGACAAGGCGGCGCGCGATGCCATGCGCGCCGAGCTTGGCGGATGAACGCCGTGGTCGAGCCCGCCGCATTCGCGCGCACACGACGGCTTGTCGTGAAGACGGGCTCGGCGCTTATCGTCGATGATGCCGGCGGCATCCGCGCGGATTGGCTGGACGGGCTTGCGGACGATATCGCAAACCTGAAGGCGCGCGGGATCGATGCGATCGTTGTCACGTCCGGGGCCGTGGCCGTCGGTCGCTGGAAGCTCGGCTACGGCAAGCGCGAACTGAAAATCGAGGAGAAGCAGGCCGCGGCCGCGACCGGGCAGGTCTGGCTCGCGCATGCCTGGATCAAGGCGCTTGCCGCGCGCGGCATCGTGGGGGCGCAGGTCCTCCTCACGCCCGAAGACACCGAATCCCGGCGCAGGCACCTCAATGCGCGCGCCACGGTCGCGACCCTGCTCGAGGCGGGTGCCGTGCCGGTCATCAACGAAAACGACACCACGGCGACCGAAGAGATCCGCTTTGGCGACAACGACCGGCTTGCCGCACGGGTCGCGCAGATGGCGTCGGCCGACACGCTGATCCTCCTGTCGGACATCGACGGTCTCTATACGGCCGATCCCCACCGCGATCCGTCCGCCCGCCATCTTCCGGAGGTCGGCGAACTTACGCCAGACATTCTCGCCATGGCCGGCGAAGCAAGGCCGGGCTACTCCTCGGGCGGCATGGTCACGAAGCTCGGTGCCGCGCGCATCGCCCTTGGCGCCGGCTGCCGCATGGCGATCGCGTCGGGCAAGGTCCAGCGCCCGCTTTCCGCGATCGAGGCGGGGGGGCGCTGCACCTGGTTCATGCCGCAGGGCAGCCCGGCGTCTGCCCGCAAGCGCTGGATCGCCGGTACGGTCGAGCCGGCCGGCTCGGTCGTCATCGACGACGGCGCCGTGCGGGCGCTTGAGCGCGGGACAAGCCTGCTGCCCGCCGGGATTGTCGCGGTGGAAGGCGTGTTCGATCGCGGCGACGCGATCCGCGTGCGCGACCGGTCGGGACGCGAGATCGCGCGCGGCCTCAGCGCATACGCCTCGGCCGACGTGAAGCGGATCATGGGCCGGCGATCGTCGGAGATCGAGGACATCCTCGGCTTCCGCGGGCGGGACGAAATCATCCATCGCGACGATCTTGCGATGACGAACGCATCGTGATCGCGGCGTTGCGCGGGAGAGGCTAGGATGGCGCGTACGACGGCAGGGACAGCGGGTGCGATGGACGATTCCGGCGATCGCGAAGCGCTGAAGGCGGAGATCGAGGCGATGGGCAAGCGCGCGCGGGGTGCCGCGCGTCTTCTCGCGACCGCGCCCGCCAAGCGAAAGAGTGCTGCCCTGCGCGCGGCTGCGGACCGGCTGCGTGCGGCAACAAAGGAACTGCTCGAGGCGAACGATGCGGACGTCGCGTTCGCGATCGAGGCCGGAAATTCCGCCGCGATGGTCGATCGCACGCGCCTTGATCCCAACCGTGTCGACGCGATCGCACGCGGCCTGGAGGACGTGGCGGCGCTTGCCGATCCGGTCGGATCGATCCTGCAGGGCTGGACGCGGCCGAACGGCCTGCTGATCAGCCGCGTTGCCGTTCCCATCGGCGTGATCGGCATCATCTACGAGGCGCGCCCGAACGTCACGGCCGATGCTGGCGCGCTGTGCCTGAAGGCGGGCAATGCGGCGATCCTGCGCGGCGGCCAGGAAAGCTACCTTTCCTCGCAGGTCATCGTCGGTGCGATGCGCGCGGCGCTCGCGGCGAACGATCTGCCGGCCGATGCCATCCAACTCGTTCCCACGCGCGACCGCGCGGCGGTCGGGTATCTCCTGGCGCTCCACCAGTATGTCGACACGATCGTGCCGCGCGGCGGCAAGTCGCTGATCGAGCGGGTGATGAAGGAGACGCGCATTCCGGTCATCGCGCATCTGGAAGGTCTCTGCCACACGTACATCCACGAATCGGCGGATATCGAGATGGCGCGCAAGGTGACGATGAACGCCAAGATGCGGCGTGTCTCGGTCTGCGGCGCCACGGAAACGCTGCTTGTCGACCGCGCGGCCGCGCCGACGCACCTGCCCGCGATTCTCGACGATCTGTTCGCGGCCGGGTGCGAGATCCGCGGGGATGCGGAGGTCCAGAAGCTCGACCGGCGTGTTGTGCCGGCAGTCGAGGCGGATTGGACGACGGAATATCTCGACGCCATCCTTGCCGTCCGGATCGTCGACGGCCTTGATGCCGCGATCGATCACGTCAATGTCTATGGCTCCCACCATACCGACGCGATCGTTGCCGGCGACCCGGCCGCCGCCGAGGCATTCCTTGCGCGCGTCGATTCCGCGATCGTGCTGCACAACGCTTCGACGCAGTATGCCGATGGCGGCGAATTCGGTTTCGGCGCCGAAATCGGCATTTCGACGGGCCGTCTTCCGCCGCGCGGTCCCGTGGGCGCCGAGCAGCTGACGACCTACAAATACGTCGTGCGCGGCCACGGCCAGACCCGGCCCTGAGATTGCCGCCGATTCCGCCACCGCCGCCGCTCTCGCGGCTCGGCTTCCGGCCAAAGCGCCGTGTCGGTCTTTTCGGCGGATCCTTCAATCCGGCGCACGAAGGTCACGCGCACGTCGCGCGCGAAGCCTTGAAGCGCCTGGCGCTCGACGAGGTGTGGCTGCTGGTGAGCCCGCAGAACCCCTTGAAGCCGCAGGCCGGCATGGCGCCGTTCGCGGTCCGGCTTGCCAGTGCCAGGACGGTTTGCGGTCGCGATCCCCGCCTGCGGGCGCTTGCGCTGGAAGACTGGCTGGGGACCCGGTTCACCGCCGATACGCTTGCCGCCTGCCGCCGCCGCTTTCGCAAGACGGCCTTTGTCTGGATCATGGGGGCCGACAGCCTCGCCCAGATCGATCGCTGGGAGCGGTGGAAATCCATCTTTCACAAGATGGTCATTGCCGTGTTCGCGCGACCGGCGTACTCTACCAAAGCATTGGCCGGAAAGGCGGCACGGGCGTTTTCCACAGCCCGGGTCGGTCCCCGACGGGTCCGACGCCTGGCAACGCAAGCGCCGCCGGCCTGGACGTTCTTCCACGTCCGGCTCAACCCGGCTTCTGCGACGCGCATTCGGGCCGTCCGCAGGGATTGGGCCGGGCGTGCGCCCTAGGGTCGAGTTCGCTTCGTTAACCGAGCCAGCCACAGCGGGAGACACGCGATCGCCACGACAAAGCGCAAGACCGTATCCGCGCCAAAGACGGTCCTCAAACTCGTCGAAAAGACTCTCGACGATGACAAGGCAACCGACCCGGTCGTGATCGACCTGGCCGGCAAGAGCGCGATGGCCGACTACATGGTTGTCGCAAGCGGCCTCTCCAGCCGCCACATCCAGTCAATGGCCCAGCACGTCGTCGAAAAGCTGGAAGCCAAGGGCCTCAAGAGCATCCGGATCGAGGGTGCCGAGCAGGGGGACTGGGTGCTCATCGATGGTGGCGACATCGTCGTTCATCTTTTCCGCCCCGAAATCCGTGCCCACTACGGCCTCGAAAAGATGTGGTCCGACAGCTGGGACGAGCCGGTAGCGGCCCAGGCCTGAGGGAGGGCGGCGCCCGACCCTCCGGGCGCCGGGATTGTCGATGCGGATTGTTGTAGTCGCGGCGGGACGCGCGCGCGGCACGCCCGAAGACGCGCTGTTTGCAGAATATGCAAAGCGACTCAAGACCGCGCCGGCAGGCATCGGTCCGCTCGAATGCCGCGAAATCGAGACCAAGGCCAAGGCGCCGGCGGCCCGCAAGTCGGACGAGGGCCAGCGCCTGCTCGCCCAGGTCCCCGACGGGGCATTGCTGGTGGCACTCGATCCCCGCGGAAAGGCCCTTTCAACGGAGGATTTTGCCCGACAACTGGCACGTTGGCGCGACGAGGCGACGGGCACGCTGGCGCTGGCGATCGGCGGGGCGGACGGCCTCGACGCGGCCGTTCTCGACGCGGCGCGCGCACGGCTTTCTTTCGGCGCGATGACCTGGCCGCATCTTCTCGTCCGCGCCATGCTTGCCGAACAGCTCTGGCGCGCGGCCTCGCTGCTTGCCGGGCACCCGTATCACCGGGCGTAGGTTGGGATTTCCACCACTTGCCTGAAACGACCCGGCCCCGCCAATATCGGCGTCCAAGCCCCCGAGTCGGGCCATATCCTGTGCGAAAGACCGGGTGAAATGGCGGCAAGCAAAGCCAGCAAGTCGAAGCGACCCAACCGGCCGGGAGCGGACGCAGGGCGAATTTACGCGAGCCTGCGCCGGATCCGTCGCGTCGAAGAAGAGATCGCGCGGATCTACCCGACCGACAAGATCAAGAGCCCCGTCCACCTGTCGATCGGGCAGGAGGGGATCGCCGTCGGCGTCTGCGACGCGCTGGAGCCGCGCGACGCCGTGTCGGGCACCTATCGCGGGCATGCGACCTACCTCGCCAAGGGCGGCTCGCTGCCGGGGATGATGGCCGAACTCTTCGGCAAGGACACGGGCTGCGCGCGCGGCAAGGGCGGCTCGATGCACCTCATCGACATGAAGGCGAACGTGCTGGGTACGTCCGCCGTGGTCGGCACGACGGTGCCCGTGGCCGTCGGCTTCGCCATGGCGCAGAAGATGCGCAAGACCGGCGCAGTCGTCGCGTGCTTCATGGGCGACGGTGCGACGGAGGAAGGCTGCTTTCCGGAAAGTTTGAACTTCGCGGCGCTCCACAAGCTTCCCGTGATCTTCGTATGCGAGAACAACGGATTCGCGATTCACGAGCCGATCGCCAAGCGACAGGCGACCGACAAGCTCTGCCAGCGCGTGGCGACGTACGGCATCCCCGCGAAGCGGTTTGTGGACTCCGACACGCGCGCCATCCGGACGCATATCGCCGGCGCATTGCCCAAGATGCGCAAGGGCGGCGGGCCGATCTTCATCGAATGCATGACCTGGCGCTGGCGCGAGCATGTCGGCCCCGGCGACGACTATGATGCGGGATTCCGCAGCCGTTCGACGCTCGTCCGATGGCAGAAGAAGGATCCGGTCGAGATCGCCGCCAAGGCGCTGGCCAAGGCTGCCCGGGCGGAAATCGATGCCGCGATCGAGGCGGAAATCGCCGCGGCCATCAAGTTCGCCGAGGAGTCGCCGTTCCCGCCGGTCGAGGAGCTTTTCACCGATGTCTTCGCCTAAGCTCGCCTGGCCCGGACGCCCCGAAGACGGCCGCCGCGTGCTGCGTTACGTCGACGCGCTTTCCGAGTCGGTCGCGCTCGAAATGGAACGGGACCGGTCGGTATTTCTCTTCGGTCTTGATGTCGACGACCACAAGGCGATCCAGGGTTCGACCCGCGGCCTGCTGGAGAAGTTCGGCCCGGATCGCGTGTTCACGACACCGCTATCCGAGGACGCGATGACGGGCGTGGCCATCGGTGCCGCGATGGCCGGCATGCGGCCGATCCATGTGCATATCCGCATGGATTTCCTGATGCTCTGCATGAACCAGCTCGTCAACATCGCGGCCAAGGCCCGGTACATGTATGGCGGGCAGGTCAAGGTACCGCTCGTCGTGCGCACCATCATCGGCAAGTCATGGGGGCAAGGCGCCCAGCACAGCCAGGGCCTGCATTCGATGTTCATGCATGTGCCCGGCCTCAAGGTCTGCGCACCTTCGAATGCGCACGACGCCAAGGGTGCCCTTGCGGCGGCGATCCGCGACGACAATCCGGTGGTCTTCGTCGAACACCGTCTCCTTTACGCGACCGAGGCGTTCGTGGCCGAGGGTGCCTATCTCGTGCCGCCGGGCCGTTCGCGCGTCTGCCGCTGGGGCCGCGACGTTACGGTTGTCGGGATATCGAACATGGTGGTCGAAGCGCTGCGTGCCGCCGAACTCCTGAAGGAGGTTGGCGTGTCGGCAGAGGTGATCGACCCGATCTGGCTTGCGCCGCTCGACAGCGAAACGATCGTGGAGAGCGTGCGCCGCACGCGCAAGCTGCTCATCGTCGACAACGGCTGGAACATGTGCGGGGCCGGCGCCGAGATCGCCGCGCGCGTGGCGGAGGCCTGCGCGGGGGAGGGACCGGTCTCGATCCGACGCATCGGCTTCGCGCCAACGCCCTGCCCGCCGTCGCCGATCCTCGAGAACGCCTTCTATCCCAATCCGGCAACCATCGCGGCCGAGGCCTTTGCGCTCGCCCGGCCGGACGCGGCGCCGTGGGCACCCGACCCGTCGAGCGCAAAGCTCGCCTACCAGATGCAGTTCAAGGGGCCGTTCTGATGTTTTACGAGCTTGCCGCGCCGTCATGGGGCCAGGAGGAGATCGACGCGCTGCAGGCCGTCATCGCGTCGGGCCGCTTCACGATGGGCGAACGTGTCGCCGCGATGGAAGCGGCCTTCGCGGCCTATCACGGCAAGAAATTCGGGGTGATGGTCAATTCCGGCTCGTCGGCGAACCTGATCTCGATCGCAGCACTCGCCTACCATTCCTCGCGCCCGCTCGCGCGTGGCGACGAGGTGATCGTGCCGGCGATTTCGTGGAGCACGACCTACCATCCTTTGCAGCAGTACGGGCTGAAGTGCCGCTTCGTCGACGTCGATCTCGATACTCTCAACATGGACGTCGCGAAGCTCGAACAGGCGTTGACACCGAAGACAAAGGCGCTGCTCGCGGTCTCGATCCTCGGCAATCCGGCGCGGCTCGACGAGATGCGCGCATTCTGCGACCGGCACGGCCTCTGGTTCATCGAGGACAACTGCGAATCGATGGACGCCGAACTGCCGTCGGGCCGCAAGGCGGGCACGCTGGGCGACCTCAACACGTTCAGCTTTTTCTTCTCGCACCACATCTCGACTATGGAAGGCGGGATGGTGCTGACCGACGATCTCGAGCTCTACCACCTCCTCAAATGCATGCGCGCACACGGCTGGACGCGCGATATCCCGCCGGATTCGCCGCTCTTCAAGCGCACGGCGAGCGACCATTTCGAGGCCTACCGTTTCCTCTTCCCGGGCTACAACGTGCGTCCGCTCGAAATGGAAGCCGCTGTCGGCCTCGAGCAGCTCAAGAAGCTGCCGGCCATGACTGCGGCGCGCCGCAGGAATCTGGCGCTGTTCCAGAAGCTGTTCGGCGGCGACGAGAACTTCATCATCCAGAAGGAGCACGGAAAGAGTTCGTCCTTCTGCTTCACGATGATCCTCAATCCGAAGAAGGCGCTCGATCGCGAGAAGATCTTCGCGGCGCTCAAGCAGGCCGATATCGGCTTCAGGATCATCACCGGCGGCTGCTTCCTGCGCCACGACACGATCAAGCACTACGATTACGACGTTGTCGGAAACGGCGTGCCGAATGCCGATCTGGCGCACGATCGCGGCTTCTTCGTGGGCAACCATCCCCAAGACCTGACGCCGCAGATCGAGAAGCTGCGCCGCGTGCTGGAAGCGGCGGTGCGCTGAACCTTCAGTCCTGAAGGTCCGGCTCGTAGACGACGATGCGGCTTCCGTCGGCGGCCGTCTTCACGTCGACCTCCGTCAGGTCCTTGAGCCGCTCGCGGATCGCCTGCTGCCTTTCGGGCGGCGCCACGAATGCGATGAAGCCGCCGCCGCCTGCGCCAAGCAGCTTGCCGCCGACGGCGCCGGCTTCCATGCCTGCCTCGTAGATCTGGTCGATGGTCGAGGTCGAGACACCGTCGGCCAGCTCCTTCTTGAGCCGCCAGGCATCGTGCATCAGCGCGCCGAGCTCGAGCATCGGACGGGCGGGGCTGGCAATGATCGATTCCGCCTCGTCCACCATCTCGCGCATGCGGTGGAGATTCTTCTCCTTGGCGCCCATGTTCGCGATCTGCTTGCTTGCAACGGTCATCGCGTAGCGGGACAGGCCCGTGAAGAAAAGCATCAGCGTTCCTTCGAGTTCCGCGTGCCGCGCGCGCGAGAGGATCATCGGCTTCACGGAGAACGTGCCGTCGGTGCGGAAGTCGATTCGGTTCAGCCCGCCGAACGCTGCCCAGATCTGGTCCTGGCTGCCGACCGGCTCGCGGATCACGTGCTGCTCGATCCGGATCGCCTCCTCGGCAAGCTTCTGCTTTGAAATCATCTGCCCGCGCAGCGCGTAGAGCGCGTTCAGCAGACCGACCGTGAAGGCCGAAGAGGAGCCGAGGCCGGAACGCGCCGGCAGGTCGCCGTCATGGTGGATCTCGAGGCCGCGGCGCTCCTTCTGGTCGAGCAGGACGGCGCGCACCGCAGGATGCTCGATCTCGAGCAGGTCATTGACCAGTTCGATGCGCGACCAGACGACGCGGTAGCGATGCTCGAAAAAGGGCGGCAGGCGGCGCAGGGAGATGTTGCAGTACTTGTCGATAGCCATGCCGATTACGGCCCCGCCGTGCTGCAGGTACCATTTGGGATAGTCGGTGCCGCCGCCGAAGAACGACAGCCGGTAGGGTGTACGGGAAATGATCACGGGACCGCTGGCTCCTTCGCTCGCGCGACTCGAGACGATCAATTGCCACGACGAGAAATATCACCTATATCAGTCGCTTACCAGTTTCGAGACGGAACTTTCCAGGGGGACGGGGCAATGGCGGCCAAGACGCGGATTCTTGTGACCGGCGGAGCAGGCTATCTCGGCTCGACGATGATCCCGGCACTGCTCGATGCGGGCTACGCCGTGACGGCTCTCGACAATTTCATGTTCCGGCAGGCGCCGCTTGCGCATGTATGCGCAAACCCGGATTTCGATGTCGTGCGCGGCGATGCCCGCGATGTGGCCGTGCTGAAGCCGCTGGTCGCGAAGGCCGATATTGCCATTCCGCTGGCAGCACTGGTCGGCGCCCCGCTTTGCAATGCCGACAAGATCGGTGCCGAGACGATCAACCGCGAGGCCGTCGTCACGCTTCTCAAGCTCCTGTCGAAGGACCAGCGCGTGCTGATGCCGGTGACGAACTCCGGCTATGGCGTCGGCGAGAAAGGCAAGGAGTGCACCGAGGACAGCCCGCTCCGGCCGATCTCGCTCTACGGCACCACGAAGGTCGAAGCCGAGCGCGCGGTGCTGGAGCGCGAGAACGCCATTTCGTTCCGTCTCGCGACGGTCTTCGGCATGAGCCCGCGCATGCGCATCGACCTGCTGGTGAACGATTTCGTGCACCGCGCCGTCACCGATCGGGCCGTCGTGCTGTTCGAGCCGCATTTCAAGCGCAACTACATTCACGTCCGCGACGTTGCCAACGCCTTCCTCCATGGAATCGCGAAGTTCGACCAGATGAAGGGGCGTCCCTACAATGTCGGGCTTTCCGACGCGAACCTGTCGAAGTGGGAACTTTGCGAGCGCATCGCGAAGCACGTACCCGGATTCGTCTTCATGGAAGCGCCGATCGGCGAGGATCCCGACAAGCGCGACTATATCGTTTCGAACTCGCGCATCGAGGCGACCGGATTTGCGCCGCGCCATTCGCTCGATGCCGGCATTGTCGAGCTGATCAAGGGTTTCCGGATGATCCGGAACACGGTCTACGGGAACGTATGAACGTCGTCGACCTGCCGCTGGCCGGACTGAAGCTGATCGAGCCGAAGATCTTCGGGGACGCGCGCGGCCAGTTCCTCGAGACGTGGAATGCGGAACGATACGCCGCTGCTGGCGTGCCTGGCCCGTTCATCCAGGACAATCTGTCGCGATCGAAGCGCAATACCGTTCGTGGCCTGCATTGGCAGAACCCGAACGCGCAGGGAAAGCTCGTCTCGGTCGTCGCCGGGGCGGTCTGGGATGCTGTCGTCGATATCCGTCGTGCAAGCCCGACATTCGGAAAATGGTACGGCGTCGAACTGACCGCCGAAAACCGGCGCCAGCTCTGGGTGCCGGCCGGCTTTGCGCACGGCTTTTCCGTTCTCAGCGATTTCGCGGACTTTACCTACAAGGTGACCGGCCCGTACAGCCCCAACGACGAGCATGTGCTTCGTTGGGACGATCCCGCCATCGGGATCGACTGGAAGATCGACCCGCCCGCCGCGATCCTCTCGGCGCGCGATGCCGCTGCGCCGATGCTCGGCGCCATCGCGGCCGTATAGCGACCCGGCGCGGAACCGGATAGGCTGCGCGCGATGGGCGAGAGACGATGAGCGAAAGACTGGGCATCGTGCTGGCTGGCGGCGCGGGCACCCGCCTGCATCCCGCGACGCTTGCCACGTCCAAGCAGCTGCTGCCGGTCTATGACAAGCCGATGGTCTACTACCCGCTCAGCACGCTCATGCTGGCGGGCATCCGGCGCATCCTCCTGATCTCCACCCCGGTCGACCTGCCGGGGTTTCGCCGGCTGCTGGGCGACGGGCGCGCATGGGGCCTCGAGATTTCCTATGCCGAACAGCCGCGCCCCGAGGGCATTGCGCAGGCGCTGGTGATCGCCGAGCCGTTCCTCGGTGGTCGACCGAGCGCACTGATCCTCGGCGACAACCTGTTTCACGGCGAAGGGCTGTCGCGCAGGCTGCAAGCCGCCGCCGCGCGCGCACAGCCCGGTGCAACGGTCTTCGCCTATACGGTCTCGGACCCGGAGCGCTATGGCGTTGTCGAACTCGACGCCGCCGGACGACCGACCGCACTTGTAGAGAAGCCGAGCGCGCCGCGCTCCAACCTCGCGGTGACGGGGCTCTACTTCTATGACGCCGAGGCTCCGGCGCGTGCACGCGCGCTGAAGCCGAGCGCGCGCGGCGAGCTCGAAATCACCGATCTCAACCGCGCCTACATGGCGGACGGAACGCTGACGGTCGAGATCCTTCGGCGCGGCAATGCGTGGCTTGATACCGGCACGCAGGATTCGCTGCTGGACGCGTCGAACTTCATTGCGGCCGTCGAACGGCGGCAGGGGCTGAAGATCGGATGCCCGGAGGAGGTCGCCTGGCGTCAAGGCTGGATCGACGATGCGGCGCTCGCCGGACTTGCCGCGCCGCTGCGCAAGAGCGGCTATGGCGAATATCTCCTTCGGCTGGTCGGCAAAGGCTAGGGCGTGCGGACGATCCTTGTCACCGGCGGATGCGGCTTCATCGGATCGGCGTTCGTGCGCCGCGTCGTCGGCGCCGGCCTCGCGCGCGTCATCAATGTCGACAATCTGACCTATGCGGCGAATCCCGATGCGGTGGCCGAAGTGTCCGGGAGCCCGGGCTACGTATTCGTGCGGGCCGACATCGGCGATCGTCCGGCGATGCGCGCCGTCTTCGCCGCCCATCGGCCCGATGCAGTCGTGAATTTCGCCGCGGAAACGCATGTCGACCGGTCGATCGACGGGCCGCTGGCATTTGTCGAGACGAATGTCGCGGCGACGGCCCGGCTTCTTGTCGAGACGCTCGACTTCTGGCGCGGCCTGCCGGAGGACGGGCGAAGGGACTTCCGGTTCCTGCATGTTTCGACGGACGAGGTGTTCGGCGCACTCGGCCTCGACGACCCTGCCTTCACCGAGGCGAGTCCGTATTCGCCCAACTCGCCCTATGCGGCGACAAAGGCCGCGTCGGATCATCTCGTTCGCGCATGGACCCATACCTATGGTCTGCCGGCAGTCGTCACGAACTGCTCGAACAATTACGGCCCGTGGCAGTTTCCGGAGAAGCTCATTCCGCTGATGATCGCCCGCGCGGCATCCGGCGCCCGGCTTCCTGTCTATGGCACGGGCGGGAATGTGCGCGACTGGCTCAACGTCGACGATCACGCCGAAGGGCTCTGGCTTGCCCTCACGCGGGGCCGGCCGGGCGAGACGTACGCCTTCGGCGGCGGCGCCGAGCGAACGAACCTCGAGGTCGTCCATGCGATCTGCGCAAGCCTTGATGCGCGGCTTGGCACCCTTGCCGACGGGCCGCGACGCGGGCTGATCGATTTCGTCGCCGACCGGCCCGGCCACGATTTCCGCTATTCGATCGACGCGGCGAAGGCCCGTGCCCAGCTCGAATGGCGCCCCGCGCACGATTTCGACAGCGGGCTTGCGCAGACGGTCGACTGGTATCTCGGCCACCGCGACTGGATCGAGGCGATCCGCAGCCGGCACTATGCGCTGGGCCGGCTGGGAACCGGCTAGGCCTGGCCGTGCCGCTCGCACTCGTCTTCGGCGCCGGGGGCCAGGTCGGCCGGGCCCTTGTCGAGGCCGCACCCGCCGCCGGCTGGCGTGTTCGCGGGCTCGCGCGGGCAGATGTCGATATCCTTGATATAGCGGCTGTCGCAGCGGCGGCGTCGGTCGATTCACCCGATGCGATCGTCAACGCGGCCGCCTTTACGGCCGTGGACCGTGCCGAGTCAGACGAGGCGCTGGCGATGCGCGTCAACGCCGAGGCGCCCGGCGCCATGGCCGCCGTTGCGACTGCCGCCGGAATCCCGTTCGTCCATCTGTCGACGGACTATGTGTTCGATGGCGCATCGCGCGTTCCCTACAAGGAGGCCGATCCGGTTTCCCCGCTCAATGCCTATGGCCGCTCGAAACGGGCGGGTGAAATTGCCGCGTACCGGGCAGGGGGGCGCTGCGTCATCCTTCGCACATCGTGGGTGTTCGCGCCGTGGGGCAACAACTTCGTGCGGACGATTCTGCGGCTGGCGCGCGAGCGGCCCGAGTTGCGCATTGTCGACGACCAGCGCGGCGCGCCGACACCCGCCGAGGACATCGCCCGGACGATCTACCGAATCCTCGACCGGTTGCGCAGCGAGGATGTCGCGGGGCGCACCGGCCTGTTCCACTATCAGGGACGCCCGCCGACAAGCTGGGCCGGATTTGCAGAAGCCGTGCTCGACGAGGCGGCGGCACTTGGGCATCCGCGCCCGCCCGTCGTGCGGATCGCGACCGCCGACTATCCGACTCCCGCCGCCCGCCCGGCGAACGGCATTCTCGATTGCGCGCGCATCGCGCGGGACTTCGACGTGACGCCGCCCGACTGGCGGCCGGCGCTGGCGCGCGCGGTACAGGCGCTCAGGGACCTCGACTAGGACGGTCTGTATTCGGGCACGAGTGCGCGCAGTGCGGCCAACGCCGCCGCGACATCTCCCGTCTTCGCCGCCTGCTCAAGCGCGGCAATGGCCGCGCGCAGTCCCACATGGTCGGACGGCCGCGACCGCGCGATCTTGATTCCGGCAACCTCGGTCGGCGTCGTCTGCTCCTCCGAATGGAACAGTTCCTCGAAAAGCTTTTCGCCCGGCCGCAGACCCGTGAATTCGATCTTCACGTCGATGTCCGGACGGCGACCGGCCAGGCGGATCATGCGCCGCGCCATGTCCTGGATCCGGACCGGTTCACCCATCTCGAGCACGAGAATTCCCCCGCGGGCGTCGTCGCGCCCTGCCATCGCAAGGACGCTTGCCTGCAGCACGAGCTCGACGGCTTCCCGGATCGTCATGAAGTATCGCTCGATGTCGGGGTGCGTCACCGTAAGCGGCCCGCCCGAGGCGAGCTGGCGCTGGAACAGCGGTACGACTGACCCGGAAGAACCGAGGACGTTTCCGAACCTGACCGTCACGAAGCGCGTTGCCCCGCCCGCCGCATCGAGCGCCTGACACAGCATCTCTGCGACGCGCTTGCTTGCACCCAGTACGTTCGTGGGATTTACGGCCTTGTCGGTCGAAATAAGCACGACCGTCTGCACGCCGACGGCGATGGCCGCATCGGCCACATTGCGCGTGCCGATGGCGTTCGTCAGGATTCCTTCCGAAGGATTCGCCTCCAGCAGCGGCACGTGCTTCAGGGCGGCGGCGTGAAAGACGATCTCCGGCCGCCATCCGCCCATGATCCGGGACAGCCTTTCCGGATCGCGAATGTCGGCGATCATCGCGTCGCGGGTGACAAGGGGCCAATTCTCCGCCACCTCCCGGTCGATCGCGTAGAGCTGGAACTCCGAGTTGTCGAGAAGCGCCAGCGAGGCGGGTGTACGCGCGGCGATCTGCCGAACCAGCTCGCTTCCGATGCTGCCGCCGGCACCGGTCACCAGCACCCGCCTGCCGCGTACAAGCCGGTCCATCGAGTCCCGGTCCAGCACCGTCTGCGGCCGGCCGAGAAGGTCCTCGATCGCGATCGGGTTGACTTCCAGCGCCGACTCGCCGCCCGAGGAGAGGGAGTTGATCCGCGGGAGGCGGACGGCCGTCATCCCGCAGCGGTCGGCAAGATCGACGAGGGCAGCCAGTTCCTCGCCGTCGGTCATCGGCGCCGCGATGACAAGGCGCTGCGGCAGGAGGCCGCGTTCGCGAAGCCGGGCGACGATGCTTTCCAGGGCCTGAGGCGTTCCCAGGACCTCGACACCCCCCATCCGGCGGCCCTGCCTGCGTTCGGCGTCGTCGAGGATCCCCACGACATAGTAGGGCGCCCGACGCCGCCGGCGATTGGCCTGCAGGAACAGCTCGGCGCCGTCATTGGCGCCGACGATCAGGACCTGCACCTGGTCGTCGCGCGGCCCGCCGGTCGACAGGTCGAGCCGCCCTTCGCGGATGCTCCGGTAGACGAGGCGCGGCGCCACGAGCATCGCGAACAGCACGAACCAGTTGATGAGCAGTGCCGCGCGGGGCATGTCCGCCAGCCGCGACCAGAAGAACATCGCGGGAAGGAAGAAAAGGATCGCGAGCGTCACCGCGCGGGCGACAAGAACCATGTCGTCGATCGTGACGTACCGCCAGACGCCGCGCGGCAGGTCGGTGAACCAGAAGGCGACCGCCGATGCGAGCGCGAACGTGATCACGCCGCCGACCAGGATCCCGTTCGAATAGCCGAACAGGTCGTCGCCGATCCGAAGATAGAGCGAGACGTAGAACGAAAGCGCCGCCATCGCGACGTCATGCGCCATGGAAAGCGTGACGCGATCGAATCGCTGGATGAACCGGCCGGCGTCTGGATTGGCCATCGCCGCGCTCCCGATCTAGAGTGTCAGGTAGCGCAGGCCGCCCGGCATGGCCGATCCACGCCAGATTCCCTTGATGTCGTAGACGACCGCCCCCGGAGCGCAGATCTCGGCAAGCCCGGAGCCGGGCAGGCCTACGAACGAGTCGTGGGCAACGGCCAGAACGACGGCGTCATAGCGCTTGCCCGGCGCGAGACTGCCGTGGACCGCTTGCCCGTATTCATGCCGGGCTTCAGCCGGGTCGATGACCGGATCGTGAACGTCGACCTTGTGTCCGTAGCCTTCAAGCTCGCGGATGATATCGACGACTTTGGTGTTGCGGAGATCCGGCACGTTCTCCTTGAACGCGAGTCCGAGCACGAGAATGTCCGAGGGGCCGGGCCGGCGCGCGTTCAGCGCGCGTACGATCTGGGTCGAGACATAGCCTGCCATCGCGTCGTTGATGCGTCGCCCCGCCAGAATGACCTCCGGATGATGCCGCAGGCGGGTGGCCGCTTCAGCCAGGTAATACGGGTCGACGCTGATGCAGTGGCCGCCGACCAGTCCCGGGGTGAACGGCAGGAAATTCCACTTCGTGCGCGCGGCGGCGAGCACGTCGTAGACCGACAGTCCCATCTTGTTGAAGATCATCGTCACTTCGTTGATGAAGGCGATGTTTATGTCGCGCTGGGCGTTTTCGATCACCTTGGCGGCCTCGGCCGTCCGGATGTCGCGCGCGACGAAGACGTTCCCGCCATTGAGCGTTCCGTACATGTCGGCAAGCGCCTTGGCGACCGATTCGGTCTGGCCCGAGACGACCTTGGTGATGCGCGCGACGGTATGCGTCTTGTCGCCGGGGTTTATGCGCTCCGGGCTGTACCCCAGATGGAAGTCGCGACCGGCGACCAGCCCGGAACCCTTGGCGATCTCCGTCCCGACGATCTCTTCGGTGACGCCGGGATAGACGGTGCTCTCGAGCACGACGATCGCACCGGGCCGGATTGCCTTCGCGACGGTCCTGCTTGCGGCGGTGACTGCGCCAAGGTCGGGGCGGTTCGCCTCGTCGATCGGCGTCGGCACGGTGATGATGTAGACATCCGCACCGGCGATGGCCGCAGGATCGGTCGTCGCGACAAGCTTCGAGGAGCGCAGTTCGGGTTCCTCGACTTCGCCGGTCCGGTCCTTGCCCGCCTTGAGTTCGTCGACGCGGCTGCGGTCGAGGTCGAACCCGGTCACCGAAAAGCGCTTCGCAAGCCCGATCGCCAGCGGCAACCCGACATAGCCGAGGCCGATAACGACGATTTTCGAGATAGGATTCATGTCTTTTGCCGGCCGGTTTGAACGCACTTCGTAGCGGCCTTGGCCTGACTGCGCAAGTGTTGGAAAGACGTGGAAAATCTGGCCGCCCCGGCGACTTGGCAACGAATGGCCGCAAGCCGTACTGTCAAAACCTCGGAGAGTCGCGAACCGCAAGGAAGTTCATGCGGAACCGGATACTTGGCAGGACTGGATTCGAGGTGTCGGAGATCGGCTTCGGTACCTGGGGCATTGGCGGCTTCGTTGCCGGGGCTTCCTATGGCGCGACGGACGACGGGGTGTCATGCGCAGCCCTCAGGCGTGCCTTCGATCAGGGCGTTACCTTTTTCGATACGGCCGACTCGTACGGCGACGGTCGGGCTGAAAGGCTGCTTGGCGCCTGCTTTGGCGCGCGCGTATCCGGCGGGCCGGCTTCTGTCGTCATCGCGACAAAGGCGGGTCATCCACAGTTCGGCGGGCCGCAGGATTTCGAACCGGCACACCTTGTCCTGTCCCTTGAAGGGTCGCTCCGCCGTCTCGAGCGTGAACGGGTCGAGCTTCTCCAACTCCACAATCCGCCCATGGATCTTCTCCGCGAGCGGCCCGAGATTCTGGGCACGCTCGAAGACCTGACGCGCGCCGGCAAGATCGCGGCCTGGGGTCTGTCGATGAAGACGCCCGCCGAAGCGGCGGATGCCATCCGCGAATTTTCGCCTGCCTGCGTTCAGGCGAACTTCAACCTTGCCGACCAGCGTGCGCTCGACATTGGTCTGCTCGATCTTGCGGCTTCGACCGGCACGGCAGTCATCGCACGCACGCCGCTCGCCTTCGGATTCCTGTCGGGACGACTGTCCGCCGAGACCGAGTTTCCCGAAGGCGACCACCGTCGGAACTGGTCGAAAGAGCGCATCGCGCAGTGGGCAAAGGCAAGCCGCGACTTTGCCGGCGACATCGCGGCGCGCGATGGCCAAAGCCTTGCGCAGATCGCGCTCCGATTCTGCCTTTCCCACCCCGGCGTTTCGACGACGATCCCCGGCATGCTGACGCCGGCCGAGGTCGACGAGAACGCGGCAGCGGCGGACTTCGGGCCGCTGTCGGCCGCCGATTTCGCCCAGATCCGCGCGTTTTATGCGGGCAGCGCCTTTGCATCGGCGCCGGTATCGACGCCGAAAACGCCGCCGCGAGCCTAGCGGTGGCGCCTAGCGGCAGAGCGGAACAACGGCGGTCTTGATTGTTTCGATGACCTTGGCCTGGTCCTCATCCGGCATGCCCGGCCAGAGCGGCAGCGAGATCTCCCCTTCGCCCCATGCCCAGGAATTCGGGAAGTCCTTCGGGCCGTAACCGTACTTTTCCCGATAGTAGGTGAGCGTCGGTACCGAACGGTAGTTGACCGTCACCGGCACGCCGGCGGCGTTCAGCGCCGCGATCGCGGCATCCCGGACCGCCGGCTTCACGTGGATGGGGAACAGATGCTCGGCCGAGACGCAATCGGGATCGAGCCGCTGGAGCCGGATCGGCAGGTTCGCGAACGCGTCCCGGTAGCGGTCGGCCAGCGCCGTGCGCGCCGGCAGACGCGCCCGGATCGTCTCGATCTGCCCCGGCAGCAGGGCGGCCAGAAGATCGGGCAGATTGGCCTTCACGCCGAGCCGGCCCATGTCCCAGTGGCGGTACTGTCCCGACTTGAAGCGGTCGGCGGCAATCGCGCTCATGCCGTGCAGACGCGTCTGCTGGAGCGTTGCGTAGAGGTCGGGGTCACGCAGGACGATTGCGCCGCCCTCGCCGCACGTCACGTTCTTCGTCGCATAGAACGAGAATATCGCCATGTCCGAATGGCGGCCGGAAAGCTCGCCGTTCCGCGTCCCCTCGAAACAATGGGCACAATCCTCGATGATCCGGACCGATGCCGGCAGCGCGGCGCGCAGGCCCTTGATGTCGCACATCAGTCCGTACATGTGGACCGGGATGCACGCCTTCGTTCGCGCGGTGACAGCCGCTGCCGCCGCGGCGGGCGTCAGAAGGAGGGTGTCGGCGTCGACGTCGACGAACACCGGCTTCGCGCCGACAAGCTCCACCATGTTCGCCGTGGCGATGAATGTCTGCGCGGGCACGATGACCTCGTCGCCGGGGCCGATATCCATCGCCAGAAGGGCCGCCAGCGCCCCGTTCGTCCAGGAATTCACGAGCAGCGCATGCGGCGTCTCGAAGAACGCGCAGAGCATCGCCTCGACCTTCTTTCCGACCGAACCCGATGTCAGGAACGGCGTGTCGAGGACGTCGGCAATGGCCTTGGCGTCAGCGCCGGAAAGGCCGTGTCGGTAGAACTGCATGTCGTTCGACCCCAAAATTGCATGCGAAAGGCGCGGGCCTTTGTCGGTTCCGGCGGCCCGACTGTCAACAGCATCCGGCTGCAGCCGTTCTCGCGCCGGCAGATGGCGGTATGCTACAGCGATCTTCGGGAGGTGCAGTCGACATGATCCACGTCATCGCCATCATCACAGCCAAGCCGGGCATGCGCGAACAGATCCTGCGGGAGTTCCGCCTCAACATGCCCAATGTCCACGCGGAAAAAGGGTGTATCGAGTACGTTCCGGTCGTCGACGCGGACGGTATCGGGGCCATCCAGACGAAGTTCGGGCCGGACACGTTTGCCGTTGTCGAGAAGTGGGAGAGCGCCGAGACGCTCGCGGCACATGCGGCCGCCCCGCACATGGCAGCCTACGGTGCGAAGGTCCGGGAATGGATCGCCAGTCGCGTGATCCACGTGCTTCGCCAAGCCTGACCGCGCTAGAATCCGCCGAGGCCATCGAATCGAGAGGTCGGAATGCGCGCAGATGAAATGGAAGCGGTGATCCTTGCAGGCGGCATGGGAACGCGGCTGCGCGAGGAGACCGAACTCCGCCCCAAGCCGATGATCGAGATCGGCGGCGTTCCGATTCTCGTCCACATCATGCGGATCTACCGGCATTTCGGCATCCGCCGTTTCGTCGTCTGTCTCGGCTACAAGGGCGACGTCATCCGCGACTATTTCATCAATTATCGCCTGCACAATGCCGATCTCGAGGTGGACCTGTCCACGAACGCCGTCCGCGTGCTGGGCGACGTCGCTCCTCTGGACTGGACCGTGACCCTCGTCGAGACGGGACCCGACGCACAGACCGGCAGCCGGATCCGGCGCGCGCTGCGTCACGTTCGCGGACAGACCTTCTTTGCCACATATGGCGACGGGGTGGCCGATGTCGATGTGGGCGCCCTTCTCGAAACGCATGTCCGCTCGGGCCGTCTGGGAACGGTGACCGCGGTCCACCCGCCTTCGCGCTTCGGCGAGATCGACATCACCGGCAGCGACGTGCGCACGTTCCGCGAAAAGCCGCAGATCGGCGAGGGGTGGATCAACGGCGGCTTCATGGTGCTGGACCGGCGCGCGGTGGAGACGATCGCGCTCGACGATCCGGCCAAGAGCCTCGAGATCGACGTGCTGCCAAATCTGGCACATGAGGGCCAGCTCGCCGTCCACCGCCATGGCGGATTCTGGCAGTGCATGGATACGTATCGGGACATGACGCTGCTCAACGAGATGTGGGCTGGCGGGAAGGCGCCCTGGAAGGTCTGGAGATGAGCGAAGAAACAATCCGCAACTACTACGCTGCCTTCAACGCGCGCGATTGGGATGGCATGTGCGCGCTGCTGACCGAGGATGTCGCGCACGATGTCTGTCAGGGTGGGCGGCAGGCCGGCCGCGCGGCATTCCGGAAATTTCTCGATCACATGGATCGCTGCTATCGCGAAAGCGTCCGAGATCTCGTCGTCATGGTGGCGCCTGGCGGTCAACGTGCGGCCGCCGAATTCGATCTCGACGGGACCTATCTTTCGACCGACGCGCCGCATCCGGCGGCGCGCGGCCAGAAATATTCGCTGCGTGTCGGGGCCTTCTTCGAGCTGCGCGACGGTCGTATCGCGCGAATTTCAAATCACTACAACGTGGCTGACTGGCTCGCACAGATCCGATGACGGATGTCCGGGTGGAGACGCTCGCCGGCGCGGCGACGGCGGCGGTTGCGGAGGATCTCGCCCGTCTGCGCGTACGCGTTTTCCGCGACTGGCCGTATCTCTACGAAGGCAGCCTCGACTACGAGCGAAAGTACCTTGCAAAGTATGCGGGCATAGCCGAGGCGACCATTGTCGTTGCCAGGGCGGACGGGGGGATTGTCGGGGCATCGACGGCGTTGCCGCTG
>JAEUKX010000008.1 GCA_016794025.1 Rhodospirillales bacterium
GAAGGCCGGCCGCGATCCCGACAGCGAGGACTGAGCCCGCGCCATGGCCTACGATCCGAACAACGTGTTCGCGAAGATCCTGCGCGGCGAGATCCCGTGCCGGAAGGTCTACGAGAACGAGCACGTGCTCGCCTTCCACGACATCGCGCCGCGCGCGCCCGTCCACGTGCTCGTGATCCCCAAGGGCGCCTACGTGTCGATGGACGATTTCACGGCGAAGGCGAGCGCGGCCGAGCAGGCGGCGCTGATGAAGGCGATGGGCGACATCGCGCGCCAGCTGGGTCTGGCCGAGAGGGGCTACCGGGTGCTGTCGAACTGCGGCGAGGATGGCCGCCAGGAAGTGCCGCATCTGCACATGCACATCTTCGGCGGCCGGCCGCTGGGCGCGATGATCGCCAAGGGCGACTGATCAATTCCATAAATCGTTGATCCGGAAGTATATTCGCAAATTGCGAGACGCTTTGGAGTCTTGCGGAACGGCGCACTTCAACCATAAACTTTAAGTATTTTCCACGTCGGTACTGGAAATACTTTCGTGCGTCGTGTCCTCGGATTTTTCGGCCGGCTCCGCAAGGAAGTCGTCCTCGGTGCGGCCATCGCCGGTCTTGGCCTGCTGTTCGCGGCGTTTCTCTACCGTTCCGAGCGCGCGGCCCTGCTCGAGCATTCCGAGGCCGAGTCGCGCCAGCTCCTGTCGATGATCACGGCCGACGCGGCCTCGATCTTCCAGCCCGCGCGCACCGTGGCCGAGACGGTCGACGACGCAAGGTTCGCCGACCTGCCGCGCAATGTCGCGCGCGAGGCGTTCTTCGCCTCGATCGTCGGGCCGATCCGGCGCATCCAGCAGCTGAGCTCGGTCTATATCGGCTTCGGCGACGGCGGGTTCTGGCAGTTCCGCGAAGTGGCGCCGCCCTTCGTCTACGAGCATCCCGACGCGCCGCGCAGCGCGCTGCCCGGTGCAAAGCGCGTGATCGAGAAGCCGGCCGGATCGATGTGGTCGATCTACGACGAGCGCGAGAAATACTGGGTCGAGGTGCCGGAGACGGATTCGACCTACGATCCGCGCGTGCGTCCCTGGTACCAGACCGTGCAGGCCGATCCGCGCATCCAGTGGTCGGAACCCTACAAGAACCCGACCGGCGGCGAGTGGACGCTCACCATGTCGCAGCCGCTGATGGACCGCACGGGCGCGATCTGGGGCATCCTCGGCATCGACTTCTATATCGACACGCTGGGCGAACTGCTCGCCGACTGGCACAAGCGCCGCCTCGTGCAGGGTGCGTGGATCGGCGTGTTCGACCAGTCGGGCAAGCTCGTGGCGCAGGTGCCCGGCAAGCCCGACGACGCGCTCGCGCAGTTCGTTTCCGGCGTCTACCAGTTCGACCCGCGCAGCCTTGCGAAATTCGAGTTCGGCGAACGCGAATATCTGGGTGCCGCGGCCCCGCTGGGCGCGGAGTTCCGCCTGCCGCTCAACATCGTCGTCGTCCAGCCGACCGACTCGATCCTCGGCCCCGCGGTCGCCACGCTCCAGCGCAACCTGCTGCTGCTGCTGGCCATCCTCGCGATCCTGACGGCGGTCGCCACCTACGCGATCAAGATGCGCGAGGAGATCAAGGCGAGGAAACGCGCCGAGATCGAGATGGAGAGGGCGTTCGCGACGCTCGAGGCGACCAACCGCGAACTCGACCAGGCGAAGATCGCGGCCGAGGACGCGACCAAGGCCAAATCGTCGTTCCTGGCGATGATGAGCCACGAGATCCGCACGCCGATGAACGGCGTCATGTCGATGGCCGAGATGCTCGACCAGACCGACCTGACCGAGGACCAGCGCTCGATGAGCGGCACGATCCGCGGATCGGCCGCGGCGCTGCTGACGATCATCAACGACATCCTCGACTTCTCGAAGATCGAGGCGGGCAAGCTCGACATCGAGAAGGTGCCCTTCTCGCTGCTGGAGACGGTCGAGGGCGTGGGCGAGCTGCTGATCCCGCGCGCCGAGGACAAGGGCATCGAGTTCGTCGTCGATCTCGATCCCGTCATTCCCGACAAGCTCGTGGGCGATCCCACGCGGCTGCGGCAGGTGGCGCTCAACCTCGCGGGCAATGCCGTCAAGTTCACCGAGAAGGGTTCGGTCGCCGTGGTCGTGCGTGCCAAGGCGCCGCCGGCGGACGGCCACGTGACGCTGCGCTTCGAGATCGTCGACACCGGCATCGGGCTCACGCCCGAACAGCGCGCGCGGCTGTTCCAGCCCTTCCAGCAGGCCGACACGTCGACCTCGCGCAAGTTCGGCGGCACCGGTCTGGGTCTTTCGATCTCGCTGAAGCTCGTCGAGATGATGGGCGGGACGATCGGCGTCGATTCCGAACCGGGCCAGGGCTCGACCTTCTGGTTCGAGCTGCCCTTCGCGATGGTGGACGGCGAACTCGACCGTCCCGCGATCGACATCTCGGACGCGCGCATCGTGCTTGTCGACGTCGCCGGCAAGCGGCGCACGTTCGCCGAAAGCCTCATCCGCGCGGCGGGGATCACGGCGTACGAATTCGTCTCCAGCGATTCCTTCGACCACGCGCTGCTGTGCGCGCGCGGCGAGACCGGCATCGTGGTGATCGGGGCAGCGCGGGAGGGCGAGACCGCGCTTGCGATCGCGCGCGCGCTCAAGAAGGACCCGGCCAACGCCGGCTGGAAGCCCGTGCTTGTCACCTCGCGCAAGCTCGTCTCGACGCTGCAGGAGGCCGACCGCGCCGGGTTCTTCGCGACCCTGACGGTGCCCGTGCGCCGGCACCGGTTCTGGCGCGTCGTCGCGGCGGCCCTTGGCCGGGCCGACCTCGACCGGCGCGCCGGCTCGGCCGACGGCGATATCGGCTTCGCGCCGCCGCCGCTTGAAGAAGCGCTGGCCGCGGGCGTGGCGATCCTGGTCGCCGAGGACAACGCGACCAACCAGATCGTCGTCTCGCGCCTGCTCTCGCAGCGCGGCTACGCCTTCGAGATCGCGGACAACGGCGCGCTCGCGCTGAAGGCGCTGGAGGGACGGAACTTCGGCCTGCTGCTGACCGATTTCCACATGCCCGAGATGGACGGGTTCGAGCTGACCGCGGCCGTGCGCGCGAAGGAGACGGCACAGGGCCTGCCGCGCCTGCCCATCGTGGCGCTGACGGCCGACGCGCTGCCGGGCACCGAGCAGAAATGCCTCGACGCCGGCATGGACGGGTACCTGACCAAGCCGATCGATTCCAAGGCGCTGAGCGCCACGCTGGAGAAGTGGCTGCCCGGCGCGCGCGAGCTGCGCCGCAGGCCCGAACCGAAGGAAGCGGCGAAGCCCGCCAAGACGGCCGAGCCCGAGATCGACCCCGCGATCTTCGAACGCGCGCGCGTGGCCGAGATGTTCGGCGGCTGGAACGCCGACGCGCGCGATTTCTTCAATTCCTTCCTGGCGGGCGCGCCCGCCATGCTGGCGAAGGTGGCCGACGCGCTGGCCGCAGCCGACGCGAAGGCTGCGCGCGAGGCCGCGCACGCGCTGAAGGGTGCGGCGCGCTCGATGGGCGCGGTACGCCTCGGCCAGCTCGCCTCCGACCTGCAGGACGTGCTCGACGCGGGCGATCTCGACACCGCAGGACTGCTCCAGCCGATGCTCGATCCCACGCTCGCCGAACTCGCCGACGCCACGCAACCGATCCGCTGAAGGAATCCTCCGATGGCTGCGCCCGATATCGACTACGCGAAACTCAAGATCCTGCTGATCGAGGACGAGGAGTACACGCGCAAGGTCATCAAGCAGCTGCTGTTCCAGACCGGCGTGCGCTCGTTCGTCGAGGCGCCCGACGGCCGCACCGGCATGCAGGAAGTCGTTCGCACGCGGCCCGACATCGTCTTCTGCGACGTCCACATGGGCGATTTCGGCGGCAAGGCCTTCCTTGAAGGCATCCGCAAGGTGAAGATCCAGGGCATCGACCGCACGCCCGTCGTGATGCTGACGGCCGATGCCAATGCCGACACGGTCATCTTCGCCAAGGAGCACGCGGTCGCGGGCTATCTCGTGAAGCCGGTCAGCCAGCAGCAGCTCAAGAACCGCATCGAACTCATCGTCGGCGCCAATCCGGAACTGGCGCTGCGCGTGAAGCCGGCCAGGCACTGAAACGCCGACGGCGGCCGGATCGCCTCCGGCCGCCGCGCGCCACTTTCCCGGATGTGCCCTCTCAGCCGCTGCAGGGCTTGCTTTCGCCCGCGTATTCGCGGCCCTCGGCGTGCGCCTTGAAGCGCTCGGCCATCTCGCCCCAGCCGCGTTCGACCTCCGGGCGCATGGCGGCACCCGCTTCCTCGCCCAGCCGCTCGAACAGGCCGTGCGAGAGTTCCACGCGCGTGGCGGCGGGGCCCTCGGCCGCGAAGGTCACTTCCACCTCGGTCGCCACGTCGGCGCCCGGCTTCCACTTGTTGTGCATGGTCCAGGTCATCGCGAAGCGGCGCGGGGGTTCCCACGCCAGCACGCGGCCCAGCGTCATCTCCGAGCCGTCCTCGCCGACCTCGTACCAGCGGCCGCCGACGCGCCCCTCGATGAACATGTCCTTCATCGGCGCGCCCCTGTTGAACGAGGCGAAGCGCGGCCACCAGCGCGTGATGCCGGCAGTGAAGATCTCGAAGGCGCGGGCCTGCGCGGTTTCCACGCGCACCGACTTCACGACGGGGGCGATCTTGAGCATGGTGGCGGTCATTTCCTGTCCTTTCGCTTGAGATTGTCGCGCGCGACCTCGGCGCCGAATTCGGCGAGGGCCGTGTCCCAGAACCGGTCGAGCCACGCGCGCAGCTGGCCGAGCCCTTCGGGGTCGATGTAGTAGATGCGCCGCGTTCCTTCGGCCCGGTCGGACACGAGACCCGCCTCCTTGAGGACCTTGAGATGCTGGGAAACCGCCGGCCGGCTGACCGGCAGCGTCTCGGCAATTTCGCCCACGGGCAGCGGGCCCTTGCCGAGCCGCTCGAACACCATGCGGCGCGTCGGGTCGGCGAGGGCGGTCAGTGCATTTGCGTAAGCCATGACTTACCGTAAGTCTGTGCTTACGGAGAGTCAAGCGGGAAAATCCGGCGCGCCTCTATCCCGCCAGCCGGGCGCGCCGGTAGGCCAGCGCCTCGGCCACATGCGCGCGCGCGGGCTGGTCGGCGCCGTGCAGGTCGGCAAGCGTGCGTGCCACGCGCAGCACGCGGTGATAGCCGCGCGCGGAAAGCTTCATGCGGCCCGCCGCCTCGTCGAGCAGCCGGCGTCCGTCCGTGTCGGGGGCGGCAAGCTCCTCGAGCGCGCGCCCGTCGAGCTCGGCATTGCAGCGCGGGCGGCCTTCCTCGGGCAGGCGTTCGAAGCGCAGGCGCTGGCGCTGGCGGGCCTGCGCCACGCGCCTTGCGACCTTGGCGCTGTTCTCGGCCGGCGGGGGCAGCGACAGGTCGGCCGCCGCGACGGGCGGCACGTCCACATGCAGGTCGATGCGATCGTAGAGCGGGCCGGAAATGCGCGCCTGATAGTCGGCCGCACAGCGCGGCGCACGCCCGCAGGCCTGTGCCGGATCGTCGAGATGCCCGCAGCGGCACGGGTTCATCGCGGCGACGAGCTGGACGCGCGCGGGATAGCTCACATGCGCCTGCGCGCGCGCCACGACGGCGCGCCCGGTTTCCAGCGGCTGGCGCAGCGCTTCCAGGGCCGCGCGCGGATATTCGGGCAGTTCGTCGAGGAACAGCACGCCCAGATGCGCAAGGCTCACCTCGCCGGGCTTCGCGCGTGCCCCGCTGTGACTTGTTGAATTGGCTGCGAAGGCATATATTGAAGTTGCAGAAGATAATTCGATCTTAACCCGAAATAGCTGCGATGACATGTCGATATTAGATGCGACAAAGTTGCGATTTGCCGGAAATAGCCGCGACAACCCATTAGTGGTGCCGCAGCGAAAGATTCGTCCTACCCGTAGAAGTATCTCGGGAGTGTACCCCTTTCGACGGGAACGTCAGATCCAGTACGAGTCGAGCTTGGAGCGGGACTTCATCGTTCGGATGGAATTCTTCAGCCATGTCCTGGACATGGTTGCCCAGCCGGTGCGGCTCGAATTCCGGAACGATCAAGGCGGGCCTACCTACCCTTACACGCCCGACTTCCTGGTCACCTACCGGACAGGGCATCTCGGAACCTACAAAAACGATCGGCCTCGACTCGTAGAGGTCAAGCCGAAAAAGGAATGGTCCGAGAACTGGCGAAAGTGGTCGTCGAAATGGAAGATCGCCCGACGCTATGCGATCGAACAGGGCTGGGAGTTCCGAATCTACGACGAGGATCGTATCCGCGACACGGCGTTCGAAAATATCAAACGGCTCGCCCCCTTCAAGCGGAGCGATGTTGATCCAGAAGACGCCAAGATCGTTCTGAAGCTTTTGGGCGATATGGGCGCAGCGCCGATCAATTACGTCCTCACGCGATACTTTGGCGGGAATTTCAGGGGCCGCGGGTTATCGCTGATCTGGAGCTTGCTGGCGAACAGGGCGATCGATTGCGACATCACGGCGCCGCTTTCCGAATCCACTGAGATCTGGATTCCGCACCATGGCTGATGATCGCAATGATGACGAAATGGAAGCCCCGTTCGCAGTGAAGCGAGGGCGCATCGACGTGCATATCGGGGCCTATTACCAGTGCCACGGCAAGATCTATCAGATCGATTCGCCGAGCAGCGAGACCTCGGTGATCGGGATTGATGTCGATACGAATCTCCCAACAGCACTGGCGATCGCGGAATTGAAGCCGGTCCTGGAGGGTTCGCCCGCTTCAGGATCGTCCGGCATCGGCAGTCCGAGTATCGGTGACAAGGGCTGGAACGAAGGGCTGAAGAAATTCGACGCGATCCGTCCATTCATCAACGATCCTTCGCCCGGCGCAAAAGCAGTGGAAAAAGCCGCAGAAACCGCGGGCGTTGACAGTTCGACAGTTTATCGGTGGCTCGCGAAATACCGTCTCTATCGGGACATTTCCTGTCTTTGTCCGGAGCCTCGAGGCTGGAAAAAGGGAAATAGCCGCCTCAACGAAGATCAGGATCATGCGATCAACAAGGTAATCAACGACTACTATCTAAAACCTCAAAGACCGTCGATTCTGTCGACGATCGAGAAGGTTGAGGAAGAATGCTACCTGCAGGGCATCAAGGTCCCTGGAGCGTCCGCCATACGCGCTCGCATCGCTCAGATTACCGAACGGCGAAAGCTTCGCAAGCGGGGGCAGCAAAAGGAGGCCGAGGCGAAATTCCTGGCAACCCCCGGACACTACCCCGAAACAAGTTTTCCGTTTGAAGTCGTCCAGATCGATCACACCTTCGTCGATCTAAGTGTCGTCGACGAAGACCACCGGCTCGACATCGGAAGAATCTGGGGAACGTTTGCGATCGACGTTTACACCCGAGCGGTCGTGGGACTGTATCTATCCCTCGATGCGCCCTCCCAGACATCGGTGGCCATGTGCATGGCAAGCATGCTCACGCTCAAGGAGAAGTCCTTCCGAGAGAAGGGCATCTATGCAGACTTGCCGTATCACGGGATTCCTAGGCGACTTCACCTCGACAACGGATCTGATTTCCACGGAGATTCGTTTACCCGGAGCTGCAAGAAATACGGCATCGACGTATCCTATCGCCCGGTCAAGGTTCCTCGATACGGAGCTCATATCGAGCGTCTTATCGGGAACTTCATGAAAAAAACGCATTCTCTTCCCGGAACAACATTCTCGTCCATAAAGGAAAAGGGCGAATACGATTCATCGAAGTATGCGGCCCTTACCCTGGCCGAATACGAAAAATGGCTCTTGATCGAGATTTGCAAGATCTACCACGTGAAACATCACAGCGGCATCGGGATGTCGCCGAACGAGAAGTGGCGCCGTTACTATCTCAGTGCAAAGAACAAGGGCGAGCCGCTAGCGCCGTCGCGCCCCGTTGACGATAAAACGGTTCTTATCGATTTCCTTCCGATTTTCGATCGGACCGTTCAAAACAACGGCGTAACGATCGACGACATTACATACTACGACGACGTGCTTCGTGGATATATCGGCGCAACCGAGCCCGACGAGATCAAGAAGAAGCGGTATTTCGAGTTCCGCCGAGATCCGCGGGACATCAGCAGAATCTGGTTTTTTGACCCTTCGGAAGACAGCTACTTTCCGATTCTAGCTTCGTCGCAACCCTTCCCGGATTGCAGCATTTGGGAATGGGACAAGGCCAAGAAGGCTCTTGCGGCTGAGAATCCGAGAGGAGCGGTTAACGAAGAACTCATCAAGGCACGCCTTGAACAGCGCGCCATTGTTGATGCCTCCATCGCAAAGACAAAAAAACAGCGGCGCGAAAACCAGCGCAGACGTCAGCATGACGATATTCGTCAAACCCAGAAAACGCCGGTTCCTCTTGCGAAGCCTGCTGCAGCTTCTTCGTTGACCGAAATTTCTGAACTCGCCGACGTTGTCCGGGAAGGCTTCGATGACATCTCCTGATAAAAGCGATTTCCCGCACATCGCACCCGTCTTCCTGGAAGTGATGTCCATGTCGGATGAAGCTCGGTTGAACTTCATCGAAGAGCCCCGTTGGATCGGGTACAGGGCAGCGAACAGTGTCATTTCGCATCTTTTGGCGATGATGAACCTTCCAAAGCGGCCGCGGATGCCGAACCTTCTTCTGATCGGAGATCCCCATAACGGGAAAACCCATATCCTCAAGCAATTCAAGAAGCTTCACGGACAGGCCTTCGTAAACGACAGCAGCGAACCGGTGGTGCCTGTCCTGATTGTTCAGGCGCCGCCTGGTCCTGTTGAGAAGGATCTCATGATCGAGATCCTCGAGAAATTCTCGTCACCCTTTAGATATTCAGATCCTGTCGTGAAGCTTCGGCATCAGGCGATCCACATGATGCGCCACTGCAACGTCAAGATCCTGATCATCGACGAATTTCATTCGATGATTAGCGGCTCCGGCATGAGCCAGCGCCAGGTGATGACTTCGATCAAATATCTCTGCAACGAACTCATGATCCCGATTGTCTGTGCCGGCACGCGATCGGCCGCAAAAATCATTAGCGAAGAGCCGCAGCATGCGAGCCGATTCGAGGCCATCGCACTTGATGGTTGGAGCCTGGATGACGAGTTCAGGCTTCTCGTTGGGTCGTTCGAACAGGTTCTACCGCTCAAGAAGCACTCGAACCTTCGCAGCAAGGAAAAACTGACGGTGCTCCACGACCAATCCCAAGGGCGGATCGGAGATCTTCATGCGTTCCTCAGGGATTGTGCCAGGCACGCCATTCGGAGCGGAACGGAAATGATCGATCTCGAAACCATGCAGTTGTATTCGACGACACGCACTGGAAAAGGGATGATCTCGCGTCGAGCTTGAAATGGGTCCGTGGCCAGTAAGAACGTACCCATTGCCGGATGAATGCTTGTCATCCTGGCTTACAAGGTCCGCTTTGGCCCTTGGAACGGACGCATCGTCACTCCTTGGATCTCTCAATCGATCCTGGAGGCCGTTGAAATACGATCTGGATCGTCGCGGCCTGCGTGAGCACGCGGACTTGGTCGTTGAGCGATCCATGGTCGATCAATCGGCGATTACAAAGATGACGCTGTTGCCGATTGCCGAAAAAATATCTGGACCTGGAATAGGCGAGAAAGGCAGATGGCCCTGGATACTGATGCTGGGAATCCGTGGTGGATCCAGAGAGCTCGGCACGCAATTCTGCTCGATATGTCTGAAGACAGATAAAAATCCCTACTTTCGGAGGTGTTGGCGGCTGGCATGGCATGTCACATGCGCCCGACATTCCACACGCTTGCTCGACTCTTGCACCAACTGCGCTTCACAGATCGAACCCCATCGATCGCGCCAAATCGATAATCACATAGCGCTGTGCTGGCAGTGCAATGCCGATCTAAGATTAATCGATCCCAATATCGACCACAGCGGGGCGCCACATATCCAACTGAAGCTTGACCGCTTATTATCAGATCGGAAATCGATCCATAGACGGTCCGAGGAACACGTCATATTCGCCTACTACTCTCGGCTGATCAGCAGTCTCCGGAGGTCGAACTCCGCACCCACTGCAGCCAATCCTTTATTGGAGTATCTCGGTGAGACCGGAACCAAATTGCGTGGTCTCGATATTCGTCCGGTTTCATTCGAAATGCTGCGAACCGATGACAGATACCAGTTGCTGAATATCGCGCATGAAATTCGAACAATTTTCAGGTCCATGAGCGCCAATGATCGGAGTCGAAATATTCCGTCCGATCTCAGGCGGGCGCTCACGGGTATCCAGCCGCTCCAGCCCGGGTTGCAGGAAATTCTCGTGAAAAAACGGGCCAGCAACAGGGGGTTTTACGCTAGTAAATCAGACGTCCTCCCACGACCCCGGTGCGATGTCGAACGAATCTGGAGACGTTTGAAGATGCGCGCACATGCTCAACGCAATAAATGAAATCCCGGAAGGATCCGGGAAGACGTGTGCAGCCTGCAACAAGTCCGTGCGCAAATTCACGCGCGTCCATAAAGATAAGGGATACTGCGCGGCTTGTTATAAGCGACTTTTTATTCGGGAAGTATGCCCTCGCTGCAGAAACTACAAGCGCCTCCTCAAGACCGACAGATCATCGATCTGCACAGATTGCTTCTCGTCCTTGCCCTGCATTCGGTGCAAAAGAGAGGGTCGGAAGGTCGGATTACTGACGGCGACAGGGCCGGTCTGCAATTCGTGCGCTCCGCATTTCCGGAAGCCAGAACAGTGCGCGACTTGTGATGCTTACACTGCGCGGCTCTCGATTGTCGAACGGAACGGGAAAAAACTGAGAGTTTGCCAGTCGTGCGCCAATCAGAATTTCAGAACCTGCAGCTCGTGCCGACGCCACCGAAAAATCGAATTCGAAGATGATCGTGCCCGTCTGTGCAAGCGATGCCACTCGTTGCCGCCTGGGAAGTGTCCAAGGTGCGGCGAAGCAATGCCGGCAGGAAGATTGAAGGAATGCGCAACTTGCTACTGGCGTGGCTTGCTGCAAAGGAGACTGGAGATCTTCAAGGCAGGGCTGAAAAGCCCGAAGCATAGGAGTGATCTGGAGGAGTTCGCCGGCTGGATTGCTGAAAAGTCCGGCCCGGCAAGTGCCGCCATCAAGCTAAGGAAGTATCTCGCTCTCTTTATTGAAATTGGTGAAAAGTGGGGTGATATTCCAAGCTATGAAGATCTGATTACGCATTTTGGACCCTCTGTCGTGCAGAAGAACCTCGTTCTGTTTCGCTGGTTGCGGCAATCGGGCCGGGTGACCGAAAACAAGGAGTTTCGGACGAGAGAGACAGAGAAGCAGTTGGTGTCCAGATTGCTGGGAAGTTTCGTCGATCAGTCGGATGCCGGCGCCCTGATCCATACCTATCATGGACATCTGCTGGAGGGGCGACCCAAACAGCCTCGATCGATCCGGCTGGCACTATCACCGGCCGCCGCTTTTTTGAAATTCATCGGCGGCAAGTCGAGAGAAACACTTACGCAGCAGAATCTGGACAAATTTCTTCTGGAAAAACCGGGTCAGCGCGCCGCACTGACCGGTTTCGTGAATTTTCTTCGACGGGAATTCAAATACGATCTTTCGATCAAGAAACTCGGACCC
>JAEUKX010000034.1 GCA_016794025.1 Rhodospirillales bacterium
GACAAGGCGCATGCCGAGCAGTGGGTGGCGCAGGGTTTCACCGAGGCGCTTCGCACGCCCGATTCGACGCTGATCTTCGTGACGCCCGCGCGCGCCGAGGAAATCCACCGCGACCAGGTCAACTGCATGGGCTGCCTGTCGGCCTGCGCCTTCTCGAACTGGCAGCAGAACGAGGAAGGCACCACGGGCAAGAAGGCCGATCCGCGCAGCTTCTGCATCCAGAAGACGCTTCAGGACATCAGCCACGGCGGCGATCCGGAAGACCAGCTCATGTTCGCCGGTCACAACGCGTACCGCTTCGCGTCCGATCCGTTCTATTCGAACGGCTTCATCCCCACCGTCAAGCAGCTGGTCGAGCGCATCGCGACCGGCCAGTAGGCCCGCGGTCAGCTCGGTTCGGAATCGAGCCGGGCGTCGTCGAGCCAGCGCAGCCCGTTGGCGCGCATCACCGCGCGCACGTCGCGCACGTAGTCGAGCTTGCGTTCGGAATAGCGCTGCAGGTACTGCGCGGCCGTGTTGCCGTCGAGCGGCTTGCCCTGCGTGCGGGCGACCGCGCGCGCGCGGCGGAACTCGGCATAGGCGCGGTGGGTATTCAGGTTGAGCGCGTAAGCCTCGACCGTGCCGGGCAGGTCGGCAAAGCGGCGCACGCGGCCGTCGTCGTCCTCGTCGCGGTAGACCATCTGCCCGAACAGCGCGTGCCCCGCCTGTGCGGGACGGCTTGTGCCCCAGCCGGTCTCCAGTGCCGCCTGCGCGATGGCGAGCGAGACGGGAATCGCGTCGACGCGCCGCAGCAGTTCGCGCGGCTTGTCGCGAGAGACCTCGTAGCGGTCGGCGAGATCCTCGAGGAAGATCCGGTCGGCGTCGTCGGCGGTGCCGGCGGCGGAAAGGACGCGCTCGAGCCGCTCGCGGTCGGCAAGGATTCGCTCGTTCTCCAGCAGCAGCAGCGGCAGCAGCGCCTTGATGAACACCGCCTTGCGCATGTCGGTCGATTCGAGCGCACCAAGGTCGCGCGGCAGCCGCTCGACCACGACGCGCGGCACCGTGTCGGCGCCGCGGCGCGCGGTCTCGAGGCGGAAGCCGCGATCGACGAACAGCGTGTAGAGCTCGACGGCGCCGGAAAGGCGCACGCGCGTGATGCCGCCGTCTTCCGCCGGGGCGGGGGCGGCCGGTGCGGCCAGATCGAACGGGCCGACCGACCCGCGCCAGGCTTCCGCCGGGCCCGGGCCGGGCCGCGACGTGCCAAGCGTGACGCCAAGCGCAAGCATGCCGGCAAGGCCGAGGCCGACGAAGAGCGGCATCGTGCGCGCGACGGGTTCGGGCGAAGCGACGGCACAGCCGTCGTGCGCCGGATGGCGGGCGGGTTCGTTCATCTCGACGATGGAACGGGGAACTGCGTCGGGCGCCCTCAGGCGACCGCGCGGACCTCGACGATCTCGGGGATGTAGTGGCGCAGCATGTTCTCGATGCCCATCTTGAGCGTCGCCGTCGAGGACGGGCAGCCCGAGCACGAGCCCTGCATGTGCAGGTAGACGATGCCTTCCTCGAATTTCTGGAAGACGATGTCGCCGCCGTCCTGCGCCACGGCCGGCCGAACGCGCGTGTCGAGCAGCTCGATGATCTGCTGCACCACCTCGTCGTCGCCCGCCGAAGCCTCGCCGTGGGCGGTGGCTCCCCCCTCGGCCAGCGCCGGGGCGCCCGAGGTGAAGTGCTCCATGATCGCGCCGAGCAGGGCCGGCTTCATCAGGTGCCAGTCCTTCTCGTCGGCCTTGGTGACCGTGACGAAATCCTGGCCGAGGAATACGCCCACGACGCCCTCCACGCCGAACAGGCGCGCGGCCAGCGGCGAACGGGCGGACGCCTCGTCGGCGGCCTTGAAATCGGCCGAGCCGGCGGTCAAGACCGCGCGGCCAGGTAGGAATTTCAGGGTCGCCGGATTGGGCGTGGTCTCGGTCTGGATGAACATCGGATGGAACTCCCGATACGGGCGGCGGTAGCGCCGCTGGGGGTCTGTGCGTTAGGCTCGGACATGGGCCCAAAGCGGGGGACTGTCAAGGCTGGGCCTGCAACATATTGAAATATAAGGGGTTGAGTTGGGCGATTCCATTTCGCAGTTGCAGCAAAACCGGCCCAGCGGGATTCGCGGCCACCGCCGGTACAAGCGGCCTGAAAAGGCGCGGCCCAAGGCCGCCTCGCTCGACGCGGTCCGCCAGTGGCTGCGCGGACCGGCCCATGCGGTCGGCAGTCCGATCAAACTGGTCGACGGCCTGTGCTGGCGGATGGTGGCTGCCGGCCTGCCGGTCGACCGCGCGGGCATCACGGTGGCGCTGCTGCACCCGGAATTCTCCGGCTACGGCATACGGTGGTGGCAGGACATCGGCGAATCCGAGGAGGCGCTGGTCGAGCACGAGGTGACCCTGAGCGAGGTCTACCGGTCGAGCCCGTTCCCGCCCGTGGTCGAGCGCGGGGAGACGATCCGCGTGCGCATCGTGCCCGGTGCCGCCGAATATCCCTATCCGATCGTGGCCGACCTCGCCGCGCAGGGCTACACGGACTACGTGGTGCTGCCGGTCCGCCTGCAGGGCTTCGCCCCGACCAACGAGCGGCGTCGCTTCCAGGCCTGCAACTGGGCAACCAGGCGGGCCGGCGGCTTCTCGGAGGCCGATCTTGCCGCGCTCGCCATGATCGCCGAGGAACTGGCCGCCCCGCTGGCGCTCGTCACCGAACGGCGGATCTCGCGCGATCTGCTTTCGGTCTATCTCGGCCGGTCGGTGGGTTCGCGCGTGCTGTCGGGCGAAATCCGGCGCGGCTTCAGCGATCCGATCCGCGCGGCGATCCTTGCGACCGACATGCGCGGCTTCACGGCCCTCAACGACCGCCTGCCGGCCGCACGGGTCATTGCGCTCCTCAACGCCTGGTTCGAGCGGCAGGTCGCCGTCGTGCATGCGCATGGCGGGGAAGTGCTGAAATTCGTCGGCGACGGGATGTTCGCGATCTTCCCCATCGACGACGTCGAATTCGCGCGCATGGCCGCCCGGCAGGCGCTGGCCGCCGCGCGCGAGGCGATCGAGGCCGCGCGCGCGATGGACGCGGACCCCGCGTTTGCCGATGCCCGGCCGCTGCGCGCGGTGGCGGCCCTCCACACCGGCGAGGTCTTCCACGGCAATATCGGGGCGCCCGACCGGCTGGATTTCACGGCGATCGGCCCCTCGGTCAACGTCGTGGCCCGGCTCGAAAGCCTCGCCAAGTCGCTGGAACGCGAGCTCATCGTCTCGGCTGCGTTCGCCGAGATCTGCCCGGAGCCGCTCGTCTCGCTGGGCTTCCACGCGCTCAAGGGCGTTGCCGAACCGGTCGAGGCGTTCACCTGCCCGACGGTGAAGACGCCGCCCGTCAGGTGATCGCGTCGATATCCTCGTCGGCAAGGCTGCCGGGCACGATGGTCAGCGGCACGCGCAGCTTGGCGGCATGCTTGCTCGCCAGCGCCGAGATGAGCGGCCCCGGTCCCTTCGATGAGGTTCCGGCCGCGAGCACGAGGATCGAGATCGTCGGCTCCTCGTCGAGAAGCTTCAGGAGCTCCTCGCGCACGTCGCCCTCGCGCACGTGCAGCATGGGCATCTGGCCCGACATCTCCTGCACGAAGCGCGACAGCTCCTGGAGCTTCGTCTCGGCTTCCTGGCGGCGCTCCTCGCGCATCAATTCGCCCACGCCGACCCATTCGGAGGCCTCGGCAGGCTCGGTCACGTAGAGCATCGCGACCCGGCCGTTGGAATGGCGCGCGCGCAGGCACGCGAAACGCAGGGCCACTTTCAGTTCGGGCGTGTCGTCGACGACGACGAGAAAGACGCGCTCGGTCTGCTGCTTGCGGGTCGGCATGCGATGTCTCCCCTCTGGCGGCTACTTGCGGAACACCACGCCGGCACCCCAGCCTGCGGCGACCGCGAGGAAGATCGCGATGAGGCCGTAGAGCGCCGCGTAGTCGTGGGCGAAATCGTAGATGTCGGCGCCGACGCCGACCTTGCTGACGTACATCGGCGTCGTCTGCGCGGCGATGACCTGCCCGCCATTCACCAGCAGCACCTCGACCGTGTAGTTGCCGGTGGGCACGTTGGCGGGGAAGACGATGCGCGTGCGGAACAGCCGGTTGCCCAGGAAGCTTACGCGGCCGACTTCCGGATCGTAGAGCCGGACGGCTTCCTTGTTGCGGATCATGCCGGCCCGGAAGGCGGCCGTATCCTCGGAATTGAGCTCGCGCGCAGGCTGGAGGCGCAGATACTCGACGCCGATCTGGTGGCGCTGGCGCAGGGAAGCGGGCACGAAATCGGCCAGCGGCCGCGAGGCGGCGACGCGATAGAAGGACGGAACGCCGGCGAAGCGTAGGTCGTCGCGGTTGATCCAGATCCCGGCCACGCGCGACTTGCGGCGCACGGTCGTGTCGCCGTCGGGCCCGCGCACGATCACCACGACGTCGCCTTCGCCTTCCTTCGCGCCGAACAGCAGCAGCTCGGTCCCCGAGAAGCCCGTCGTGATCGCGATGAGGTGGCTGGAAAGATCGGCGACCAGCGCCTGCGCGCGCGCCGCGGCGGTGCCTGCCAGCACGAACAGGACGATGGCGAGCGCGCGGATCATGGCGTCTGGTCCTTGTCGCCGGACTGGCTGACATCGATGCGGATCGAATAGAGGTCGGCCGGCTGGCGCACGAGCCCGACGCCCAGCCCGATCGCCACGGTCAGGACGAGAAGGGCGAGCAGCACGCGCAGCCGTGCGGCCCCCAGTCGCGCGCCGAGTTTCGCGCCGTAGGGGGCGGCAACGACGCCGCCCGCCACGAGCAGGGCCGCCAGCACGACGTCGACCGTGTGGTGCGACCAGGCCTGGAGGAACGTCACGTTCGCCGAGACGAACAGGATCTGGAACAGCGACGTGCCCACGACCGTCGTCGTCGGCATGCCGAGCAGGTAGATCATCGCAGGCACGAGCAGGAAGCCGCCGCCCACGCCCATCAGCCCGGTCATCACGCCGACGATGAAGCCGAGGATGACGGGCGAGAGCGCGCTCGTCTCCACGCCCGAGCGCGGGAAGGCGGTCTTCCACGGCATGTTCGCGCCGAACGGCGCACGCGGGACCGCCGGTGCGGCCTTGCGCGCGCCGGGCAGGAAGCCGCGCACGCTTTCGGCAAACATCATCGCGCCCACGCCGCCCAGCAGCAGCACGTAGGACAGCGACACGACGAGGTCGATCTGCCCCATTGCGGCAAGGATGCCGAACAGCCGCACGCTCGCCGCCGATCCCGCAAGGCCGCCGGCCAGCAGGAGCAGGCCCATCTTCACGTCGAGCGTGCCGCGCTGCCAGTGCGCGAGCGCGCCCGAGGCGGACGACGCGATGACGGTGTTGGCGCCCGTGGCCGCGGCGACCGCCGGCGGCACGCCCAGGAAGATCAGCAGCGGCGTGATGAGGAAGCCGCCGCCCACGCCGAACAGGCCCGACAGCAGCCCCACGCCGCTGCCGATGCCCACGAGCAGCAGCCCGTCGATCGCGGTTTCGGCCATCGGCAGATAGACGGGGACGAGCGCCATGTCAGTGTCCTGCCGTCCGGGTGCCGGCGATCGAGTAGAGGTCCTCGGGCGGTGCCACGAGATCGAAAAGGAGCTTGCCCGCGACCGATAGCACGAGCACCGCCAGCAGGCCACGAAGCTGCTCGCCGCGCAGCCTGGCGCCCAGCCTGGCGCCGAACTGCGCGCCCACCACGCCGCCCACCAGCAGCAGCAGCGCCAGGAAGATGTCGACCGTGTGGTTGAGCCACGACTGGAGGAACGTGACGTTGGCCGTCACGAAGATGATCTGGAAAAGCGACGTGCCGATCACGACCGAGGTGGGCATGCCCAGAAGATAGATCATCGCCGGGACCATGATGAAGCCGCCGCCCACGCCCATGAGTGCCGCGAGCACGCCCACGAACGCGCCGATCGCGAAGGGGGCGATGGCGCTGATATAGAGCTTCGAGCGGGGGAAGCGCATCTTCAGCGGCAGGCCGTGGATCCAGTTGTGCTCGTGCAGGCGCATGCGCGCGCGCGCGCCGCCCGCGGCCGCCACGCGGGAGTTGCGGCGCAGCGTGCGCACGGATTCGACCAGCATCAGCGTGCCGATGGCGCCCAGAACGATCACGAAGGAAAGCGAGATGACGAGGTCGATCTGGCCGAGGCGCTGCAGCATCTTGAAGATCTCGACGCCGACGGTCGAACCGGCAATGCCGCCGGCCAGCAGCACCGTCCCCATCCGGAAGTCGACATTGCCGCGGCGCATGTGCGCGATGACGCCGGAGACCGAGGCCGCCACGATCTGCGCCGCTTCCGAACCCACGGCGATGGCTGCCGGAACGCCCACGAAGATCAGCAGCGGCGTCATCAGGAAGCCGCCGCCCACGCCGAAAAGGCCCGACAGGAAGCCGACAGCGCCACCCAGCAGAAGCAGTACGAAAATGTCGACCGATATTTCGGCGATCGGCAGATAGACGAGCACGAGAGCGCGCACACCTCCGGACGGGAAGGCAGCATGCGCCCGACGCCCCCGGCGGGGCAAGCGCTTATCGACCGGTCAAGGGCGCAGGAAGCCGACGATGTCGTAGATTTCCCGCAGGTAGCCGTCGGCCATGGCGCTGGCGCGCTCCGCACCCTGGCGCAGCACCGCGTCGATGGCGCCCGGATCGGCCATCAGCCGGTTCATCTCGGCCGTGATCGGCGACAGCACGGCCACGGACACGTCGGCGAGCGCACCCTTGAAGGTCGAGAACTGTGCGCCCGCGAACTCCGCGACGACCGCCTCGAGCGACTTGTCGGTAAGGGCCGCGTAGATGCCCATCAGGTTCTCGGCCTCCGGCCGGCCTTCCAGTCCCTTGACGTCTTCGGGAAGGTTGTGCGGGTCGGTCTTGGCGCGCTTGATCTTCTGCGCGATGGCGTCGGCATCGTCGGTCAGGTTGATGCGGCTCTGTTCGGACGGTTCGGACTTGCTCATCTTGCGCGTGCCGTCGCGCAGGCTCATCACGCGCGTGGCCGTACCGAAGATCTGCGGCTCGGGCAGGGGGAAATACTCCACGCCATAGCGCCGGTTGAACGCGCCCGCGATGTCGCGCGCCAGTTCGAGATGCTGCTTCTGGTCCTCGCCGACGGGCACGTGCGTGGCCTTGTAGGCGAGGATGTCGGCCGCCATCAGCACGGGATAGGCGTAGAGGCCGAGGCCGGCCTCTTCGCGCTGCTTGCCGGCCTTCTCCTTGAACTGGGTCATGCGGTTGAGCCAGCCCAGCGGCGTCAGGCAACCCAGCGTCCAGGCCAGCTCGGCATGCGCGCGCACGGTCGACTGGTTGAAGATCGTGCAGTGCGCGGGATCGATGCCGCAGGCGATGTAGGCCGCCGTCACCTCGCGCGTGGCCTTGCGCAGGGCGGCGGGCTCCTGCGGCAGGGTGATCGCGTGCAGGTCGACGATGCAGAAGATGCACTCGTAGTCGCGCTGCAGCTTCACCCAGTTGCGGATGGCGCCCAGATAGTTGCCGAGATGCAGGTTTCCGGTGGGCTGGATGCCCGAGAAGATGCGGTTCATGGCGCCGGGGTTATCGCCGCTCGATGGCCGGATATCAAGCCCGGCGTGCAAGGATCGCGCGCAGGTCGGCTGGCCGGGCGGCCTGGGTGACGAGGGCGGCCAGCGCATAGACCGCAAGCCCCAGCGTCACCAGCAGCGCCAGCGCCACATAGCGGGCCGGTCCGTGCTGGGCCAGCCACGGCGCGAACGGGTCGAGGACCAGCCAAAGGGCCAGCGCCATTGCGGCACTGGCCGCCAGCTGGCGCGGCAGGCGCGCGCGCAGGCGCGCATCGGCCGAAAAATTTCCGCGCCGGACGAGCGCGTGCCACAGCAATGCGGCGTTGAGCGTCGCCGCGAAGGCGGTCGCCGCAGCCAGCCCCACATGTCCGACGAACTGCATGGCCGTGAAGCCCACGACCGTGTTTGCCGCGACCGCCACCAGCCCGATCGTCACGGGCGTGCGCGTATCCTCGCGCGCGTAGAAGGCGGGCGTGAGCACCTTGATGGCGACATAGGCAGGCAGCCCGGCGGTGTAGGCGACAAGGGCCGCCGCACAGCGCCGCGCGTCCTCCGCCGTGAAGGCGCCGCGCTCGAACAGCACCGACACGATCGGCCCGGCCAGCACGATCAGGGCCGCCGCCGCGGGCAGGGTCAGCAGCATCGCGCCTTCGAGCGCGCGGTTCTGCGTCGTGCGCGCCTCTTCCTGCGCGCCGGTGCGGACCTGCTTGGAAAGCCGCGGCAGCAGCGCTGTGCCGATGGCGATGCCGATCACCGCCAGCGGCAGCTCATAGATCCGGTCGGCGTAGTAGAGCCAGCTGATCGATCCCGCCGGCAGAAGCGAGGCCATGATGACGTCGACGACGAGGTTGATCTGTGCCGCCCCCGACCCGATGGCGACGGGCAGCATCCGGCGCAGGAGCGTGCGCACCTCGCCCGTCAGGTGCGGCCGCGGCAGGCGCAGGCCCATGCCGGCGCGCGCGCAGCACCAGGCGAGGAAGAGGAACTGCACAACGCCGGCGGCAAGCACGCTCCACGACAGCGCGTGGCCCGGCGTGGGCAGCGTGCGCGCGAACGCCAACAGGCCCGCGATCATGCAGAGATTCATGAGGACGGGCGTGGCGGCCACGGCCGCGAAACGGTCCATCGAGTTGAGGACACCGCCCTGCAGCGAGACGAGGCTGATGAACAGCAGATAGGGAAAGGTGATGCGCGTGAACTCGACCGCAAGGCCAGCACGGGCGGGATCGTGCGCAAAGCCGGGCGCGATGACGGCGACGATCCAGGGCATCGCGAATTCCGCGACGACGAGCAGGCCGAACAGCGCGGCCAGCAGCACGGCCTGCGCGCGTTCGGCGATCAGCCGGGCCGCGGCGGGACCGTCGGCGGCAAGCGTGCCGGCGAACATCGGCACGAAGGCCGCCGCGAACGCGCCTTCGGCAAACAGGCGGCGGAAGAAGTTCGGGAACTTGAAGGCGACGAAGAACGCGTCGGCGACCGGGCCCGCGCCGAGCAGCGCGGCCACCAGCATGTCGCGCACGAAACCGAGCACGCGGCTTGCGAGCGTGTAGAAGCCGACGGTGGCGACAGGTCTTGCGAGCGACATCGGCGGCGGGTCAGCGGTCCTTGCTGCCCGTACCGCCCTGACCGGGCCCGCTGGGGCCGGCGGAAAGGCCCCAAAGCGCGAACCACGGCGCCCAGACCTGGCGGGTGATTTCCGTCCACAGCGCGAACGGATCGGCAAGGGCCGTGGGCGATGCCGGCGGGGGCAGCGCCATCATCTCGGCCAGGCCCGGCAGATTGGGCGAACCCTTGAGGACGAGCCCGATCGTCTCGGGGCTGCCTTCGCCGGCCGGGCGGTGGACGATCTCGAGCGTCATTCCCGGCAGCACGGCGCGTGCGCGGATCTCTTCGGGCGGTGTGGGTGTCTTCTCGGACATGGCTCTACTCCGCGGCTTCGTTGCCCGCGCGCTTGCGCGGCTTGGGCTGCTCGCCGGGCGCATCGGGATCGGCGACCGCCGCGAGAAGGCGGGTCCGGATGCGCGCGAGCTTGGGTTCGTCGATGATCTTGTGGCCGAAGACGTCGACCACGTAGAAGACGTCGACCGCGCGCTCGCCATAGGTCGTGATCTTCGCCGTCCGGATCGACAGGCCGAGCGCCGTGATCGCGGCCGTGACGTCGTAAAGGAAGCCCACGCGGTCGCGGCCGTTCACCTCGATCAGCGTATGGTACTTCGAGGCCGTGTTGTCGATCAGCACGCGCGGCGGCACGGTGAAGACGCGCATGCGGCTGGGGATCGCCGGCCGCTTGGCGAACTGCTCGCGCAGGCGCAGCCGGCCGCCCAGCGCGTGCTCGATGTGGATCGAAAGCTTGGCGAGCTTCTCCGGCCGGTCGTAGGCCTGCGGCTGCCCGTCCATCTCGCCCGCCGGGGTCTGGATCGAGAAGGTGTCGAGCGCGCGTCCGTTCGACATCGTGAAGACGTTGGCGGCCACGATGTTGGCGCCCGCCACCGCCATGGCGCCCGCGATGCGCGCGAACAGGCCGGGATGGTCGTCGGTGTAGATCGTGATCTCGGTGATCGTGCGCGCGCGATCGATGCGCGTGTCGACGGCGAGCGGCATCTTGCCGCGCTCGGCCTCGCGCACGAAGCGCGCGTGCCGCGCCTGCGTGGCCGGGTCGAGCGACAGCCAGTAGGCCGGATAGCCGAGCCCCGCGAACCAGGCGAAATCCTTGTCGCTCCAGTCCTTGAGCTCCTCGCGCAGCTGCTTCTGCGCGGCGGCGACGCGCTCGAGCGTGCCGGTCTCGCCGAAGTCGCCGGCCAGCGCCTCGGCCGCGCGGTAGTAAAGCTCGCGCAGCAATGCGGCCTTCCAGTTGTTCCACACGCCGGGCCCGACCGCGCGGATGTCGGCAACGGTCAGGCACAGGAGCAGGCGCAGCCGCTCGGGGCTCTGCACGTGCTCGAGGAACGCGCGGATCGCCTGCGGATCGTGGATGTCGCGCTTGAAGGCGGTCGCCGACATCCACAGATGCGCGCGCACGAGCCAGGCGGCGGTTTCCGTCTCTTCCTCGCTCAGGCCCATGCGGGGACCAAGCTTCATTGCGATCTCGGCACCCAGCACCGAATGGTCGCCGCCGCGGCCCTTGGCGATGTCGTGCAGCAGCAGCGCGAAATAGAGCGCGCGGCGCGACTGGATCTGGTGGATGATCTCGCTCGCGAGCGGATGGTCCTTCTCGAGCTGGCCCTGCTCGATGCGGTGCAGGATGCCGATGGCGAAGATCGTGTGCTCGTCGACCGTGTACACGTGGTACATGTCGTGCTGCATCTGCGCGACGACGCGGCCGAAATCCGGCACGAAGCGCCCGAAGACGCCCGCCTCGTTGAGCCGGCGCAGCGCGGTCTCGGCGCGCGGATCGGTCAGGATCTCCATGAACAGGCGGTTGGCTTCCGGATCGGCGCGCAGGCGCCCGTCGACGAGCCGCAGCGACTGGCGGATGAGCCGCAGCGCATGCGGATGCACGTCGAGTTCGTTTTCCTGCGCGAGACGGAAGATGCGCAGGAAATTGACCGGATCCTTCTCGAACGCGTCGTTGCGCGCGACGGTAAGGCGCCCGCTCTCGATCGCGAAGCGCGCGTCGGCAAGCTTCGGGCCGCCGCGGCCGAACAGGCGACCGACCTTGTCCATGCCGAAGCGGGTCTTCTTGCCCTCCTCGATCTCGAGCGCCGAGCAGAAGATGCGCGTCAGGTCGCCCACGTCCTTGGCGACAAGGAAATAGTGCTTCATGAAGCGCTCGACCCCGCTCGTGCCGCGGTGGTCGGTGTAGCCCATGCGCCGGCCGATCTCGGCCTGCACGTCGAAGGTCAGGCGGTCCTCCGCGCGGCCGGTGACGTAGTGGAGGTGGCAGCGCACGCTCCACAGGAACTCCTGGCACTTGTCGAAGATCGCCGCTTCCTCGGACGTGAACACGCCCTTCACGACGAGGTCCGACACGCGGTCGACCCGGTGCAGGTACTTGCCGATCCAGAACAGCGTGTGCAGGTCGCGCAATCCGCCCTTGCCGTCCTTGACGTTGGGCTCCAGCACGTAGCGCGAATCGCCCATGCGCTGGTGGCGCTGGCTGCGCTCCTCGAGCTTGGCGTCGACGAACTCGGCCGCCGTGCCCTTGGCCACTTCCGCGAAGAAGCGCCTCTTGAGCTCGGCGAAGAGCTTGTCGTCGCCCCACAGGTAGCGGCTTTCGAGCAGTGCCGTGCGGATCGTGAAATCCTCGCGCGACAGCCGGATGCATTCCTCGGTCGAGCGCGTGGCATGGCCGACCTTCAGGCCCATGTCCCACAGCATGTAGAGCATGAACTCGACCATCTGCTCGATGCGCGGGCTCGACTTGTACGGGCGCACGAACAGCAGGTCGATGTCGGACTGCGGCGACATCTCCGCGCGTCCGTAGCCGCCCACGGCCGCGACCGTCAGGTGTTCGGCCATCGTCGGGTTGGCGAGCGGATATACGTAGCGGTCGGCGAAATCGTGCACGAGGCGCACGATCTGGTCGATGAGGAAGGCGTTGGCGCGCATCGTCTGCCCGCCGGTGGCCTGGCGCGTCTCGAAACGCTCGCGGATCTCCTTGCGGCCGTCGGCGAGGGCCGCCTTCAGGACCTCGAGCGCGCCTGTGCGGCGCGCGTCGGGTGAGGCGGCGTCGGCAATCTCGGCCAGCCGCGCGTCGAGCGCGCGGCGGTCGAGGATCGCGCGCTGGTTGGCAACCTCGCGGGGCAGGACGTCGAGTTCCATGGGGGCCAGTATATAGTGGGATTCCCGGCTTTCCGTGAGGCTTTCCCGTTGCGCCGCATTTCCGCCCTGATCGTCCTATTTCTGGCGGCCTGCGCGCCGGCTGCACCCGCCGGGCCGCAGATCGACACGCGCTGGAACGCCGACGGGCGGACCCTCGTCGTGCGCGTGCGCGACCGCGCACCGCTGGCCGACGCCGTGCTCGTGCTGGCTGGGGGCACGCGCATCGCCGCCACGCGCATCCACACCTCTGCAACGCCGCCCGATCGGCCAGCGGTGGGCGTGGGCGCTGCGGGCGGATCGTCCTCGGGAATGGGCACCGGCGTCATCTTTTCGGTGCCGTTCGACTGGCTGTCGGGCGGCGCGGGACCGCCGCCGGCCGAATCCTTTGCCGAATTCGCGCTGGCCGGACCGGCGGCCGAGGCGGCTTCGGCAGGGGGGCGGATCGAACTCGTGTTCGGCCGCCTGTCGGATGCCAAACGCCGCGTGGAAACGCCGCTGCCGCCGCGCTAGCCTCTCGTCATGTCGATCCGATTCGCCCGACGCGCGGCGCTTGGCGCGTTCCTCGCCCTTCTCGCAACACCCGTCCTCGCGCAGGACGCCGATCTTGCCGCCGCGCGCCGCACGTCATCGGGCCTCGGCATCGTCGACGCGCGCGAAGGGACCGGCGATCCCGCCGCGCCGGGGCGCACGGTGCGCGTCCACTACACGGGCTGGCTCCTCGAGAACGGCCGGCGCGGACGCAAGTTCGACTCCTCCGTTGATCGCGGCCAGCCGTTCGAGTTTCCGCTCGGCGCCGGGCGTGTCATCCGCGGCTGGGACGAGGGCGTGGCCGGCATGAAGCCCGGCGGCCGGCGCACGCTGGTGATCCCGCCCGATCTCGGCTACGGCCCGCGCGGTGCGGGCAACGTGATACCGCCGAACGCCACGCTCGTGTTCGATGTCGACCTTCTGGGCCAGCGCTGACGCGTTTTCATGGCCGCCCGCGGCTGATCCGGGCTAGGCTCCGCGACGATCAAGAGCGCAACGATGCGCCGCAATCGCCGGAGGGGCCCATGAGAATCGTCCGTATCGCCGCTGCCTTTGCAGCGTTCTGCACGCTTGCGGCCCCGGCACTCGCGCAGCGACCGCCCATCCAGACCACGAAGGTCGACGGGACGGAGGGCGTCTACATCTTCCGCAATGTCGGCCATCAGGCGATGTTCGTCGTCACGAAGGACGGCGTGATCGCGACCGACCCCGTCGCCTACGGAAAGCCGGACGGCGGCCGCCAGTATCTGGCGGAAATCAGGAAGGTGACGGACAAGCCGGTAAAGTACGTCGTCTACAGCCATCATCATTATGACCACATCGCCGGCGGCCGGGCCTTCAAGGAGGCGGGTGCGGTGTTCGTCGCGCACGAGAACGTGACCAAGCGGCTGAAGCCGCTGAAGGACCCCAACACGGTCCTTCCCGACCAGACGTTCAAGACCTTCCGCACGATCGAGCTTGGCGGCACGAAGCTCGAACTCAGCTATCTCGGCGTCAACCATTCGGACTCGACGATCGTGATGCGCCTTCCGAAGGAGAAGATCGTGTTCATCGTCGACACGATCCCCGTGGGCCAGTTTCCCGCACGCGGCTTCATCGACATCGATCCGCTGAAGACCGAAGGTTTCATCGAGAAGGTGCTCAAGATGGACTGGGAGCGGCTGATCCCCGGCCATCCCGGTCCCGGCGACAGGCTCGGCACCAAGCAGGATGCGCGCGACCAGCTGCAGCTCCTGCGCGACGCATCCGACGCGATGCGCGTGATGGCGCAGGCCGGCCGCTGCTGGGAACCGGCCGAGAAGGAATTCGCGCTGCCCAAGTACAAGGACTGGCCCGGCTACGAAGCGGGCCTGCCGTTCGTCGCGCGCCGCTACTGCGGCGTATGGGGCCGCGGGACCTGAGGGGTGATGGAACCGGTGGGGCGGCTATTCGATATTGCCGGACTTCACGAGTCCGGCATCGTCGCCGGGGTCCATGCCCCAAGCTTCCTCGGTGTTGCCTCTCAAGTCGTTGTCCTCGACCGTACCGCCGGCTCCGGCATCGAGCGAGATGCCCCAGCGGTTTCCAGATATCCGGTTGCGACGCACGGTCGCGGCTGTCTTTTCGTCGATACGCAATCCCGCCAGAGTTGAACCGACAATCTCGTTGCTTTCGATCGAGCCGGCGCAGCCCTTGCGGATGCGGATGCCGGTCTCGTTCTCCCGGATCCGGTTCCGCCGGATCATCGGCCAGCTCTCGGTCGTGATCGAGATTCCGCAGTTGCCGTTCTTGTAGATGTCATTTTCTTCGATCGTTCCCCGCGCATCCTCGTACAGGAAAATACCGCTTTCTTTGCTGGAGTGGATCCTGTTGCGCCGCAGGATCGGGTCGCCGCCGTAGGCGATCATGACGTTCGACAGTTTGTTTGAGAATATCTCGTTGCCTTCGATCGTGCCTCGTCCGCCATTTTTTACTTTAAGCCCCGCTTCTTCACCGTCGAAAATCCGGTTTCCGGTTACGACCGGATCGCAGCCGTCCTCGATCAGTACACCCGCATGTTTGTTGTCGAAAATCTCGTTCTTCTCCAGCCGGCCGCCTCCGCCTTTGAAATAGAAGACGCCCGCCTCATTCCCCTGATGGATGCTGTTTCCAAGCAATGTCGGTTCCGCGCCATCGTGGATTGCCACGCACGACAAGTCTTCGCAGGTGATGGCGCATAGCTGGAACTCCATGCGGCCACGCGCGACGACAACGCTGTACCAACCGCCGCCGGTGCCGATCTTGCGCAGGGCAAGATTCTTGACCAAACCTCGCGATGCGATCGAGGCAAGTGCATAACCATCGTGCGCCTCGATCACGGCGTCACCGGGCTCTCCGGCTCCGATCAGGAAGACCGGCTTCTTCAGCAGTACGCTCTCTCGGTAGATGCCCGGTTGAACGATGATGAAGCTGCCGGGTGGTGCGGCGTCGACGGCTGCGCTGATCGTGGTGAAATCCAGCCGGCCATCGGCATCCACGTGCAGAATGGGTGGCATATCGGCGTCCGCGGGCTTCATCCGTTTCTCTCCGCCGTTGAGCAGAAAGAAATTAGACCGAAGGTCGTATACCAATCTACATCCTACATAGAACGGATGGCGCCGCTACTTCGCCAGTGCCGCGCGTACGCCGCGCCAGAGCGCGAAGGTCTGGCCGCCGCTGGGGTCGGTGGGAGTGGCGCGTGCGGACAGATGGACCATGACGATCCGGTTCGCGGGGTCGACCGCGATCGTCTGGCCGTAGACGCCCAGCAGCGCGAAGGTCCGGTCGGGGCCGGGGAAGATCCAGGTCTGGTAGCCGTAGCCGAAATAGCGCGTCGCCGTGCCGGGGGCGAGATGGCGGCGGGCCGGATCGACGCTCGTCGCCGCGACGATCCATGCGCGCGGCACGATCTGCCTGCCGTTCCACGCGCCATCGTTGGCGAGCATCAGGCCCAGCCGCAGCCAGTCACGCGCCACGGCCTGGAAACAGCAGAACGCCGCCTCCAGCCCCGCCCGGTCGATGAGCCAGCTCGCGTCGGCCTCGGCACCCAGCGGCCGCCAGATCTTCTCGCCCGCGTAGTCCGCAAGGCTGCGGCCCGTCGCCGCGACGATGACGGCGCCCAGCACCTGCGTTTCGGCACTGGCGTACGAGAATTTCGTGTCGGGCGCACGCTCGCGCGCCGCGAACTGGCGAAGCACGGCCGGCCCGCCGGACCCGACGCCAACAAAGCCGTCGCGCGCGAGCTTCGAGACATCGTCCTTGCCGTCATAGACCTCGCTGAACGCCACGCCCGACGACATCGACAGCAGCGCCCGCAGTGGTGTGCGCCCGTATTGGCTGCCCCGCAGCTCAGGCACATAGGTCTCGGCCGTGTCGTCGAGCGAGCGGATATGCCCTTCCGACATCGCGATCCCGAACAGCATCGCGGTGATCGTCTTCGCCATCGAGAAGGACGTGAAGCGCATGTCGTCGCGGCGCGCATACTGGTAGCGCTCGACGAGGAGGCGGCCGTCCTTCGCGATCAGCAGGGCCGTCGCAGGATTGCTGGCAAGATAGTGGTCGATGTCGCGCTGCGCGCCGCCGCCCGCGTCATAGCGGATCGCCGGCTCGGGCTCGCGCGCCAGCGGCGAGGCGACCGGCGGGCCGTGGATTGGCCGCGCCGTCCAGATGCGGTCGTAGGCCGTGAAACTGCCGACAAGCTCTGCCCGCTCCATGCGCCGCGTGCGCACGCCCGGCGGATAGCCGGCCGCGCGGCCCAGCGCGTCCGCTTCCCAGCCGCCGGCCGAGAAGACCGGCGCCGACGCCGCGTGCGGCGGAGCAGGCGCCGGTTCAGGCGCGCACGCCGCAAGAAGCAGCGTCAGCACCAGTGCGCGCCGCATGGCGGCTACACCGCCCGCGTGATGCCGCCATCCACGCGCAGGTTCTGGCCGGTGATGTAGCCCGCGTCCTCCGACAGCAGGAAGGCCGCGGTCTTCGCGATCTCGGCCGTCGTTCCGTAACGGCCCATCGGGATCTTCGGGATCAGCGCTTCCTTGACGGGCAGGGAGTCGATGAAGCCGGGCAGCAGGTTGTTCATGCGGATGCCGGCCTTGGCATAGCGGTCGGCATAGAGCTTGGCGAACGCGCCGAGCCCTGCGCGCAGCGCGCAGCTGATCGGGAAGGCGAGGTCGGGCTCGAACGCCGCGAAGGTCGAGATGTTGACCCAGGCGCCGCCGCCCTGCTTCTCCATGATCGGCGTCACGATGCGCGCGAGCTTCACGACGTCGAGGATGATGAGGTCGAGGCCCGTGCGCCACGCGGCATCGTCGAGCGACAAGAGGTCGCCCTTGGGCGGATGGCCGGTCGAGGTCACCACGCCGTCGATGCGGCCCCATTTCGCCATGGCCGCGTCGGCGAGCTTCTGGAGATCGGCCGTCTCGACGACCGAACCCGTCACGCCGACGCCCCCCAGTTCGGCGGCAAGCTTCACCGCCCCGCCCGACGGCGAGAGCAGCGCCACGCCCCAGCCGCGCGCGGCGAGTTCGCGCGCGCAGGCGGCCCCCATGCCCTTGCCGGCACCGGTAACGAGAGCGACCTTCATTGTCCGGACTCCTTCGTTTGGATCGATTTGAGCGCGTAGAGCGCCTCGAGCGCCGACTTGGGCGTAAGCTCGTCGGGGTTGATCGCGCCAAGCGCATCAGCAAGCGCAGATTTCACAGGCTTCGCAAGGCCCGAGGCGGGCCGGGGGGCCGCGAAAAGCGGCAGGTCTTCGGCCAACTTGGCAAGGTTGCGCTGCTCGCCGCCCTGCTCGAGCGTGGCGAGCACGGCTTCCGCGCGCGCCACGGCGGCGGGCGGCAGGCCCGCGAGCTTCGCGACGTGGATGCCGTAGGAGCGGTCGGCCGTGCCGGCGGCGACCTCGTGGAGGAACACGACCTCGCCCTTCCATTCCTTGACGCGCATGGTGCGGCAGGAAAGGCCGGGCAGCTTCGCGGCCAGTGCTGTCAGCTCGTGATAGTGCGTCGCGAACAGCGCGCGGCAGGCGTTGGTCGCGTGCAGGTGCTCCACGCACGCCCACGCGATCGACAGGCCGTCATAGGTGGCGGTCCCGCGGCCGATCTCGTCGAGGATGACGAGCGAGCGCGGCGTGGCGAGATTGAGGATCGCGGCCGTCTCCACCATCTCGACCATGAAGGTCGATCGCCCGCGCGCCAGATCGTCGGCAGCGCCCACGCGGCTGAACAGCCGGTCGACCACGCCGATGCGCGCGGATTTCGCGGGCACGTAACAGCCCGCCTGCGCCAGCACCGCGATCAGCGCGTTCTGCCGCAGGAAGGTCGATTTGCCGGCCATGTTGGGGCCGGTGACGAGCCACAGGAATTGGCCGCCCTCGGCGTCGAGCGTGCAGTCGTTGGCCACGAAGCCGGCCCCGCCGCGCGCAAGAGCGGCCTCGACAACCGGATGACGGCCGCCTTCGATGGCGAAGACGCGGCCCGCATCGACCGCGGGGCGACACCAGTCGCGGTCGACCGCCAGTTCGGCGAGTGCGGCCGCGACGTCCAGCCGGGCGAGTGCCCGCGCCGCAAGCCCGATCGCGTCGGCCTTCGCGAGCGTCTGCTTCGTCAGGTCGGCGAAGATCGACAGCTCCAGCGCCAGCGCCTTGTCGCGCGCGCCCACGATGGCGCCCTCGAGCTCGCCGAGTTCGACGGTCGTGAAGCGCACCGCGCCGGCCATCGTCTGGCGGTGGATGAACGCGCCGCCCGGCTTCATGAGCCGGTCGCCGTGCGCGGCGTTTACCTCGATGAAATAGCCGATGACGTTGTTGTGCTTGATCTTGAGCGTCGCAATGCCCGTCTCGTCGGCATAGCGCTGCTGCAGGGCGGCGACCAGCCGCCGGCTCTCGTCGCGCAGTTCGAGATGCCGGTCGAGCTCGGGCGCGAATCCCGCGCGCACGAATCCGCCGTCGCGCGGATCGAGCGGCAGCTCGGCGGCAAGCGCGCGGCCGAGCAGGTCGACGAGATCGCCGTGCGCGCCGAGTTCGTCGAGCGCGGTCCCGATGCCTGCAGGCAGCGCATCGAGCGCCTGCGGTGCGGATGCCGCGCGCAGCGCCGGCAGCTTCGCCAGACCTTGCGCGATGGCGGCAAGATCGCGCGGTCCGCCGCGTCCCACGGCCAGCCGCTGGAGCGCGCGCTCGAGATCGGGGAAGCCCTTCAGCGCCTCGCGCACCGCCTCGCGCACGCGCGCGGCCTCGACGAAATAGCCGATCATGTCGAGCCGCTCGGCGATGGAGCCGGGATCGGCCAGCGGGGCGGCGATGCGCGCGGCGATGAGGCGTGCGCCCGCCGCCGTGAGCGTCCGGTCGATCGTCGCCAGCAGCGAGCCCGCGCGCTCGCCGGCCTGCGTCTCCGTGATCTCGAGCGAACGGCGCGTGGCCGGATCGATCTCCATCGACCCGGCCTCGGACTGCCGCTGCGGCGGCAGGAAGCGCGGCAGGCGGCCCTTCTGCGTCAGCTCGACATAGTCGACGAGGGCACCTGCCGCCGCGATCTCGGCGCGGCCGAACGCCCCGAAGGCGTCGAGCGACCGGACCTCGTAGAGCGTTTCCAGACGGCGGCGGGCATTCTCGCTGTCGAAGCGCGCCGAGGGCTGGGGCGTCAGCCGGTGGGCGAACGGTTCGAGGACGGGCTTCAGCTCCTCGCGCCCGGCAAGACGGTCGGCCAGCAGCAGCTCGCCCGGCGCCACGCGCGCCAGCGCCGCGCCAAGGGCCGCCGGCGCCACGGGCTCGACGCGGAAATCGCCGGTCGACATGTCGAGCCACGCAAGACCCAGCGCGCCGCCCGCCTCGGCCAGACAGGCGAGGAAGTTGTTCGATCGCGCGTCGAGCAGCGAATCTTCCGTGAGCGTGCCGGGCGTGACCACGCGCACAACGTCGCGGCGCACGAGCGTCTTGCCGCCGCCGCGCTTCTTGGCCTCGGCCGCGTCCTCGACCTGCTCGCAGATCGCCACGCGGAAGCCCTGGCGGATCAGGCGGGCGAGATATGCCTCGTGCGCATGCCACGGCACGCCGCACATCGGGATTTCCTTGCCCGCATGCTGCCCGCGTTTGGTCAGCGTGATGTCGAGTGCCTTCGAAGCGGACACCGCATCCTCGAAGAACAGCTCGTAGAAATCGCCCATACGATAAAAAAGTAGGCAACCCGGATACTGGCGCTTCAGATCCAGGTATTGCGCCATCATCGGCGTGGTGTTCGCGTCAGTTTCGGACATTGCAGTGCAGCATAACTTTTGCGGCGGAGTTTTTGACGGCGGGCGGACGTTCCCCGTAGCATAGGGCATGCGAAAATGCAGCGGGGCGCAGCAAGGCAAGGCCCCGCGCACAAAGCGCCGAAGTCCACAAGGGAAGGCAAACGCCACATGTCGAACGCCACCGGGCCCGTGACCGAGCAGGAGTCGCTGCTCTTCCATCATCAGGGCGGCAAGGCCGGGAAGATCGAGATCAACGCGACGAAGCCGCTGACCACGCAGCGCGACCTTTCGCTCGCCTATTCGCCGGGCGTGGCGTGGCCCTGCCTGCACATCGCGAAGAATCCCGACACCGCGTACGACTACACCTCGAAGGGCAACCTCGTCGCCGTCATCTCGAACGGCACGGCCGTGCTGGGCCTGGGCGATCTCGGCGCGCTCGGCGGCAAGCCGGTCATGGAGGGCAAGGCCGTCCTCTTCAAGCGCTTCGCCGACGTCGACTCGATCGACATCGAGGTGGACACGAAGGACGTCGACAAGTTCGTGGAGTGCGTGCGCTATATCGGCATCACGTTCGGCGGCATCAATCTCGAGGACATCAAGGCGCCGGAGTGTTTCGTCATCGAGCAGCGCCTGCGCGAGCTGCTCGACATCCCCGTGTTCCACGACGACCAGCACGGCACCGCCATCGTGGCGGCGGCCGGCCTCATCAACTCGCTCGACCTGACGAACCGCGACATCCGCACGACGAAGATGGTGATCAACGGCGCCGGTTCGGCCGGCATCGCGTGCGCCGAGCTCGTCAAGGCCTTGGGCATGCCGCACGAGAACGTCATCCTTTGCGACACCAAGGGCGTCATCTACCAGGGCCGCACCGATTCCATGAACCAGTGGAAATCGGCGCATGCGGTGCCCACGAAGGCGCGCACGCTGGCCCAGGCGCTGGAAGGGGCCGACGTGGTGTTCGGCCTTTCGGTCAAGGGCGCCATCACGAAGGACATGGTCCGCGCGATGGCCGACAAGCCGATCATCTTCGCCATGGCCAATCCCGATCCCGAAATCACGCCCGAAGAGGCGAAGGAAGCGCGCCCGGACTGCATCGTGGCCACCGGCCGTTCGGACTATCCGAACCAGGTCAACAACGTGCTGGGCTTCCCGTTCATCTTCCGCGGCGCCCTCGACGTGCGCGCGCGCACGATCAACGAGGACATGAAGGTGGCCGCCGCGCGCGCGATCGCCATCCTGGCGCGCGAGGACGTGCCCGACGATCTCGACGCCGCCTATTCGGGCCGCCGCCTGCGCTACGGGCCGGAATACATCATCCCCGTGCCGTTCGACCCGCGCCTCATCTCGATCGTGCCGGCCGCGGTCGCCAAGGCGGCGATGGAATCGGGCGTCGCGCGCAAGCCCATCGCCGACATGCAGGCCTACCGCCATTCGCTGAGCCTGCGCCGCGATCCCACGGCCGCGATGCTCGACCGCATCTTCGAGACGGTGCGCGCCAATCCGCGCCGCACCGCGTTTGCGGAAGGCGAGGAAGAAAAGACGATCCGCGCCGCGATCTCGTACCGCAACGCGGGCTACGGCACGCCGGTGCTGATCGGCCGCGAGAAGACGATCCACGAGACGATGCGCTCGATGGGCCTCACGCAGACGGCCAAGGAACTCGGCCTCGAGGTCCATAACGCGCGCCTCTCGCAGGACAACAAGCGCTACGTCGATTTCCTCTACAGCCGCCTGCGCCGCCACGGCTACCTGCAGCGCGACTGCCAGCGCCTGATCAACCAGGACCGCAACGCGTTTGCCGCGACGATGGTCGCGGTGGGCGACGTCGACGCGATGGTGACGGGCACGACGCGCAGCTACTACCAGGCGCTCGACGACGTGCGCCGCGTGATCGACGTCGAGAAGGGCAGGCGCTGCATCGGCGTGTCGATCATGATGACGAAGGAGCGCACCGTCTTCGTCGCCGACGCGACGGTGACCGAGCTTCCGACCGCCCGCGACATGGCGGAAATCGCGATCGCCGCGGCCGCCGCGGCGCGCGGGCTCGGCCACGAGCCGCGCGTGGCGTTCACGTCGTTCTCGAACTTCGGCAATCCGCACGCCGAGAAGGGCAGCCAGGTCCGCGACGCCGTTCAGGAGCTGGAGCGCATGGCCGAGGCCGGCCGCACGCTCGATTTCGAGTTCGACGGGGAAATGAGCCCCGATGTCTCGCTCGACTACGACCTGATGCGCAACCTCTACCCGTTCTGCCGCCTGACGGGGCCGGCCAACGTGCTGGTGATGCCGGGCCTGCATTCGGCCAACATCTCCTCGAAGCTGATGCAGAAGATCGGCAACTGCACGATGATCGGCCCGCTGGTCATCGGCCTTTCGAAGCCCGCGCAGATCGTGCAGATCGGCGCGCCCGTCGGCGAGATCGTGAACATGGCGGCACTCGCGGCCTTCCAGTCGATCGTGCGCTGATCGCGGCGCGGCCAGTCCCCCCATGGCCCGCGTTGCCTTCACCGGCAATCTGAAGCGCCATGTCGACTGCCCGGCGGTCGACGTGCCGGGCGCAAGCGTGCGCGCGGTTCTGGAAAACGTGTTCGCGGGCAACGCGCTGCTGCGTTCCTACGTGTTCGACGACCAGGACAGGCTGCGCCGGCACGTCAATGTCTATGTCAACGAGAAGCGCGCGGAGCCAGACGATCCCGTGGGGCCGCGCGACGAGATCTTCGTGTTCCAGTCGCTTGCCGGCGGCTGAGGGAAAGGATGGCGGCGATGGGCAACCGGATCCTCGTGGCGACGCGCAAGGGGCTGTTCGACCTGAAGCGCGGCAAGGCGGGATGGCGCATCGCGCGCACGGCGTTCCTGGGCGACATCCTCTCGCAGGCCCTGCGCGACCCGCGCGACGGCACGCTCTATGTCGCGCAGTCGCTCGGGCATTTCGGCGTCAAGCTCCAGCGTTCGCAGGATGACGGCCGCAGCTGGAAGGAAATGGCGGCGCCGTCCTTCCCCAAGACCGACGACAGGAACGGCCCGTCGGTCGAGTATCTCTTCGCGATCGAGCCGGGCGGTGCGGACGAGCCGGGCGTGCTGTGGTGCGGCACGGTCGGCGGCGGGCTGTTCCGCTCGCCCGACCGCGGCGCGAGCTGGACGCTCAATGCCGGCCTCTGGGAACGGCCCGAGCGCAAGGACTGGGGCGGCGGCGGCTTCAATGTCGACAAGCCGGGCATCGACACGATCCTGGTCGATCCGCGCGACTCGAAGCGGATCGTCGTGGGCATCTCCTCGGGCGGCGTCTGGCAGACGTCCGACGGCGGGGCGACGTGGCGCAACACGTCGAAAGGGCTTTATGCCGAATACATGCCGCCGGCACGGCGCGAGGACCCGAACATCCAGGACGTCCACCGCATCGCGCGCTGCACGGCCGTTCCCGACGCGCTCTGGCTGCAGCACCACAACGGCGTCTTCCGTTCGACCGACGGCGGCACGTCGTGGAAAGAGGTGAAGACGATCCGCCCGTCCAAGTTCGGCTTTGCGGTCGCCGCGCACCCGAAGGATCCGTCGACCGCGTGGTTCGTGCCGGGCGTGAAGGACGAGTGCCGCATCCCCGTCGACGGCAAGATGGTCGTCGCGCGCACCACCGACGGTGCCAAGACCTTCAAGGTGCTGACGAAGGGCCTGCCGCAGAAGCATGCCTACGATCTCGTGCTGCGCCACGGGCTCGATGTCGACGCGACGGGCAAGCGCCTCGTCGTCGGCTCGACGACGGGCCATCTATGGATCAGCGAGAACGGCGGGAATTCGTGGACGCTTGCCGCCGGCAACCTGCCGCCGGTGATGAGCGCACGCTTCGCCTAGACCGGGGCGGCGCCCCGGCCCGTCAGACGGTGATATCGAGAAGCTGGCCGCGCGCGCGGTCGCCCGACTTCGGCGGCTGGACGTCGGCGGGCAGCTGGCTGTTGGGGACGGGCGCGCTGGCCGATGCGGACACCGAAGCATCGGTCGTTGCCTGCGCGCTGCCGGCAGGCGGCGGCGGCGACGGGCTTGGCGAGACGCTCGAGGAAATTGACGAAGCCATGGCGACAGGTCCTCACGCGGACGTCGAACGGTAACGATTTATACGCCACCATCGCCGGACTGGCAAATCCACGGCCGGTGCCGCTTGACGGCCGGCCGCGCCGTCCTGCACAAGCGGATCGAGAATGGAACGCGCGCTCTCTCCCGACCGCTTCTGGGCGGCCTTCGCGGCCCTGGTGGCGCCCAGTGCCGCGGTTCTGGGCACGCTCGCCTATCTCCATGAAATTCCTTGGCTGTCGGCGGGTCTGGCCATCGCGGCGACGGCCGTGGCCACGGCGATCCTGCTGCGCCGGCACCTTGCCGCACTGGCCCGCCACGCAAGGCGGCTGGACGAGCTTGCCAAGGGCGAGCCGCCCGACGCGCTCGCAAGGCCCGCCGACGAGGGACCGACCGCCCCGCTTGCCGAGGCCGTGGCCCGGCTCGAACGCGCCCTGCCCGAGCGCGTCCAGCCGATGGCGAGCGAAGCGGCGCTCGAATCGATCGTCGATGCGCTCCCCTACGCGATCCTGCAGATCGACGCCGACGAGCGCATCGCGCGCGCCAACGCGGCCGCCCGCGCGCTCTTCGGCGAAGGGCTCGAGGGCAAGCCGCTCTTCGCCTATCTGCGCGATCCCGACGTGCTCGACGCGATGGCCGAAGCGCTGGCCGGCGCTTATCCGGAAGCCGCGGACGTGCGGCTGGCGGGCGCGGTCGAGCGTGCGCTGCGCGTGCGTGCCGTCCCCCTGCCGCGCGGGACGGGCGTGCGGGCCGCGGCCCTGCTTGCCATCGCCGACGTGACCACCATCCAGCAGGCCGAGCGCATGCGCCGCGACTTCGTTGCCAATGTCAGCCACGAGCTGCGCACGCCGCTGGCGACGCTCACCGGGTTCATCGAGACGCTGCAGGGCCCCGCGCGCGACGATGCCGCCGCGCGCGAACGCTTCCTTTCGATCATGGCCACGCAGGGCGCGCGCATGACGCGCATCGTCACCGACCTGCTGTCGCTCTCGAAGATCGAGGAGGCCGAGCACACGCCGCCTTCGGGCCGCATCGACGCCGCGCGCGTGCTCGCCGGCACGCTCGACGCGCTGTCGCTTGCCGCCAAGGCCAAGGGCACGACGCTCGATCCCGACATCGCCGCGGACCTGCCGCCCGTGCTGGCCGACGGCGACCAGCTTGCGCAGGTCTTCCAGAACCTCGTCGACAACGCCATCAAGTACGGCCGGCCGGGCGGACGGGTGCGCGTGCGGGCCCGGACTGCCGACCGGCTGCCGCCGGGTTTCGTCGCGCGCGCGAAGCGCTATGTCGAGGTCGCGGTCGCCAACGACGGCGAGGGGATCCCGCGCGAGCACCTGCCGCGCCTGACCGAGCGCTTCTACCGGGTCGACGCCGGCCGATCGCGCGAGATGGGCGGCACGGGGCTGGGGCTTGCGATCGTCAAGCACATCGTCAACCGGCACCGCGGCACCCTCGATGTCGAGAGCGAGGCGGGCCGCGGCACGACCTTCACGGTCTGGCTGCCGGTCGCGGAGACCGCTTGACCGCCGGAATTCTCTGACTAAAGTCAGAGATATGCGCACCACCGACATCGCGACCGTCCGCCGTTTCAACCGCACCGTCACGCGCCGCGCGGGCGCGCTCGATGCCGACTACCTGAAGCGCGGCCGTCCGCTGGGCGAGGCGCGCCTGCTGTTCGAGCTGGGCGCTGGGCATGCCGGGGCGCGCGAGCTGCGCGCGCGCCTCGGGCTCGATTCGGGCTATTTCAGCCGGCTTGCGGCAGCACTGGTCCGGCAGGGCCTCGTGCGCGCCGTTCCGGCCGAGGGGGACCGCCGCCGCCGTCTGCTTGCGTTGACCGCCAAGGGGCGGCGCGAGGTTGCGGTCTATGACCGGCTGTCGGACGCGCTTGCGCGCTCGTTCCTGGCGCCGCTCGATGCCGCGCGGCGCGAACGTCTTGTCGCGGCGATGGCGGAGGTCGAGCGCCTGCTCGGGCCGGCCGAGGTCGAGATCCGTGCCGAGGACCCGAATTCGCCGGCGGCTCTGACTTGCGTCTCGGCCTACTTTGCCGAGCTGGCCCGCCGCTTCAAGGGCGGCTTCGATCCCGGCAAGCCCGGCTACGCGAACCCGAAGGATGCCGGGCGTTTCTATCTTGCGTGGGTCGACGGGGCAGCCGTGGGCTGCGGCGCGTTGAAATCGGTCGGTCCGGGCACGTTCGAGATCAAGCGCATGTGGGTGGCGCCGGAAGCGCGCGGGCGCGGCATCGCGCGCCGTCTTCTGGCGGCCCTCGAGGCGGAGGCCGCGCGGCGGCGGGCGAAGCGCATCGTCCTCGACACGAACAGCGTGCTCGTCGAGGCGCAGGCGCTCTACCGCGCGGCCGGCTACCGGCCCACCGCGCGCTTCAACGACAATCCCTACGCCCAGATGTGGTTCGAGAAGATCCTCAAGGCGCCAGCGCGCCGCCGATGAGGCCGGGTGCGTCGGTGATGATGCTGTCCACGCCCCACGCGACCAGCTCGCGCGCGCGCTCGGGCTCGTTCACGGTCCACACCAGCGCCCTGAGGCCGGCTTCCTTGATGTCGCGCACCTGCTGGCGGGTCAGCCGCTTCCAGCCCGGATGCACGGCCACGCAGCCCAGCGCCTCGACCTCCGCACGCCAGCTCTTTCCCAGCTCCTCGGCAAGATAGCCGCGCGCGATGGCGGGGGCCGCCTCGCGCGCGGCCTCCAGCGCGGCGCGCTTGAAGCTCGACAGGACGGGTGCGGGCGCCGATTTCGGCCACGCGCGTTCCAGCACCGCGCAGCACGCGCGCGCCGTCTCGGCCTCGCGGCCGGGGCAGGGCTTGACCTCGATGTTGAAGCCCATGCCCAGTTCGAGGAACAGAGCCAGCGCCTCCTCGAGCGTGGGCACGCGCTCGCCCGCGAAGGCGGGGCCGAACCAGCTGCCGGCGTCGAGCGCGCGGATCTCCGCCAGCGTGTGCGCGGCGACCGGACCCTTGCCGTTCGTCGTGCGGTCGAGCAGCTCGTCGTGGATGATCACGACGGCGCCTTCCTTCGTGAGCTTGGCGTCGAACTCGACCCACGTGGCGCCTTCCGCGTGCGCGCGGCGGAAAGCCGCAAGGGTGTTCTCCGGCGCGTTCGCCTTGGCGCCGCGATGGCCGACGATGCGGGGGGTGCTGATCATGTGCGAAATCTCGTATCCGTCAAAAAAAGCCCCCGCAGGCGGTCCGGCCTGCGGGGGCTTGTCGTCACGTTCCGTCCCGTGCCCTTACTGGGCGGCAGGCGGGTTCGTCTGCGGGGCGGGCTTCTTGTCGAACTGCTCGGAGATGTCCGCACCCGTCGCCTGGTCGACGCGGCGCAGCGAGAGCTTCACCTTGCCGCGGTCGTCGAAGCCGATGAGCTTGACCTTGACCGTGTCGCCGACCTTGACCACGTCGCCCGTCTTCTCGACGCGGCGCGGGGCCAGTTCGGAGATGTGAACGAGGCCGTCCTTCGAGCCCATGAAGTTCACGAAGGCGCCGAAGTCCATGATCTTGACGACCTTGCCGGTGTAGATCGCGTTGAGCTCGGGCTCCGACGTGATCCCCTTGATCCAGTCGATGGCCTTCTTGGCGTTCTCCTCGCTCGTCGAGGCGACCTTGATCGTGCCGTCGTCCTCGATGTCGATCTTGCAGCCCGTGACCTCGACGATCTCGCGGATGACCTTGCCGCCCGTGCCGATGACTTCGCGGATCTTGTCCTTCGGGATCGTGAAGGTCGTGATGCGCGGCGCGTTCTTCGACACTTCCGTGCGCGCGTCGTTCAGGCCCTTGGCCATCTCGCCCAGGATGTGCAGGCGGCCGTCCTTGGCCTGGCCCAGCGCGATCTTCATGATGTTCTCGTCGATCGACGTGATCTTGAGATCCATCTGGAGCGCCGTGACGCCCTTCTCGGTGCCGGCCACCTTGAAATCCATGTCGCCGAGATGGTCCTCGTCGCCCAGGATGTCGGTCAGCACGGCGAAGCCGCGGTCTTCCTTGATGAGGCCCATCGCGATGCCGGCCACCGGACGCGGCAGCGGAACGCCCGCGTCCATCAGCGACATCGAGGTGCCGCACACGGTCGCCATCGAGGACGAGCCGTTCGACTCGGTGATCTCCGACACGACGCGGATCGTGTAGGGGAACTTCTCCTTGGGCGGCAGCAGCGGGCGGATCGCGCGCCAGGCGAGCTTGCCGTGGCCGATCTCGCGCCGGCCGGGCGAACCCATGCGCTTGGCTTCGCCGACCGAGTAGGGCGGGAAGTTGTAGTGCAGCATGAAGTGTTCGCGGTATTCGCCTTCGAGCGCGTCGATGATCTGCTCGTCATCGCCCGTGCCCAGCGTCGTCACGACGAGGCCTTGCGTCTCGCCGCGCGTGAACAGCGCCGAGCCGTGCGTGCGCGGCAGGAAGCCCACTTCCGTCACGATCGGACGGACGGTCTTCGTGTCGCGGCCGTCGATGCGCTTGCCGGTGTCGAGGATCGCGTCGCGCACGACCTTGGCCTCGAGCTCCTCGAACTGCGCGCCGAACACGGCGGCTTCCTCGGGGTTGTCCTTGAACTGCTCGGCCGCGGCCTTCTTGATGGCCGAGACCTTGTCGCGGCGCGCGAACTTGACCGGATCGGTGTAGGCCTTGCCGAGATCGGCCGCGTACGCGGCGAGCTTGGCCTTGACCGAGGCCACGGCCGGCGACGGCGGGGTGAGGGCCCAGGGCTCCTTCGCGGCCGTCTCGGCCAGCGAAATGATCAGGTCGATCACCGGCTGGAACGACTTGTGGCCGAAGGTCACGGCGCCGAGCATGACTTCCTCGGTCAGCTCCTTGGCTTCCGATTCGACCATCAGCACGCCGTCCTTGGTGCCCGCGACGACCAGATCGAGGTCGGAGGCGGTCATCTCGGTCTGCAGCGGGTTGAGCTTGTACTCGCCGCCGAACACGCCCACGCGCGCGGCACCGATCGGGCCCATGAACGGGATGCCCGAGATCGTCAGTGCGGCCGAGCAGCCGACCATCGCGACGATGTCCGGGTCGTTCTCCAGATCGTGGCTCAGCACGGTCGCGATGACCTGCACCTCGTTGCGGAAGCCCTCGGGGAACAGCGGGCGGACCGGGCGATCGATGAGGCGCGAGACGAGCGTCTCCTTCTCGGTCGGGCGGCCTTCGCGCTTGAAGAAGCCGCCGGGGATCTTGCCCGCGGCGAAGGTCTTCTCCTGGTAATGGACGGTCAGCGGGAAGAAGTCCTGGCCGGGCTTGGCGGACTTGGCGCCGACGACCGTGCACAGCACGACCGTGTCGCCGTACGTCGCCATGACGGCGCCGTCGGCCTGACGCGCGACCTTGCCGGTTTCGAGGATGAGCTTGCGCCCGCCCCACATCATTTCCTTGCGAACGACATCAAACATTTTTCTACTCTCTTTCTTCTTGCCGCGTACGGACCCGCCGGCGCGCACCCGTTGATGCGCGCGACGTGGTGCCGGTCGCGAATGCCCGGATGGCACTCGCCCCAACCGACACCGCCCCAGCTTTTCGGGACGTCGGAATTCTGATGCGCGGCGTCGTACGATGGGCCGCCGCGCGGGGATTTGGATCGTAGGGATCGGAAACGAAGACGCGCCGCGCCGGCACCCGCCTCGGGTGCATGCGCGGCGCGTCGTTCGGGATTGCTGTCTTCAAGCGATGGGCTTCAAGCGGCCGGCTTCAGCGGCGCAGCTCGAGGCGCCCGATCAGCGTCTCGTAGCGCTTGGTGTCCTTGCGCTTGAGATAGTCGAGCAGGGCGCGACGCTGGCCGACCATCATCAGCAGGCCGCGGCGCGAATGGAAATCCTTCTTGTGCGTGGCAAGGTGCTCGGAGAGCTCCTTGATGCGCTCGGACAGCAGGGCGACCTGCACTTCCGGGGAACCCGTATCGCCCTTCTTGATGGCGTACGAGGATACGATCGCGCTCTTGCGCTCGGCGTTCATCGACATCGGTCACTCCTTGGACCCTAGAGGTTGAAGACGCGCGCGGGACGGAGAAAACCGTCGCCCCCCTCGGCGAGTGCGACGAGCTTGCCGTCGGTGAAGACAGCCAGCGTGCCGGGCTCGGGCGGGGAATGTTCCGCGCGGGGGTCTCGCAAGACGCGGCCCTGTCGAAGGGCAGCGGCTTCTTCCGCGGTCAGGGCCAGAGCCGGGATGTCGTCCAGCACGGTCTCGACCGGGGCGAGGGCCCCAAAGCGGGCGGGACTATGCCCAAAGCCCTCCAGCTTTTCCAGTGAAATAGCCGATTCGATGCGGAACCGGCCCACCGCCGTCCGGCGCAGCATTGTCACGTGCCCGACGGTCCCCAGCGCCACCGCAAGGTCCCGCGCCAGGCTGCGCACATAGGTGCCGGACCCGCAGGAAAGGCGCAGCCTTGCCTCGTCCGGCGACGGCATTTCGAGCAGTTCCAGCTTGTGAATCAGCACCTTGCGCGATTTCATCGCGACGTCCTCGCCGGCCCGGGCCCGGGCATAGGCGCGTTCGCCGTCGATCTTGATGGCCGAATAGACCGGCGGGGTCTGGTCGATCTCGCCGGTGAAGGCGGGCAGGGCCGCTGCAAGGGAGCCCTGCGTGGGGCGGGCATCGCTGGTGGCCGTGACGGCACCCTCGGCATCGTCGCTGGCGGTGGCGATGCCCCAGCGGACGGTGAATTCGTACTCTTTCGTGCCGTCGGCGAAATGGGCCAGCGTCTTGGTGGCTTCGCCGAGTGCGATGGGCAGCACGCCCGAGGCGAGCGGGTCGAGCGTGCCCGCATGCCCGCCCTTGGCCGCGTTGAAGACCCGCTTCACGCGGCCGAGTGCTTGCGTGGAAGACGGACCGACCGGCTTGTCGAGGATGACCCAGCCATCGACCTTCTCGCGCGTCGATTTCCCGCTCACTTCTTGCGCGGCTTGCGCTTGGGGGCTGGCGGCGGCGGGACGCTCACGTCCATCGCGACCTTGGGGTCGCGGAACGCGCGGTCGATCTTCTCGGCGTGCTCGAAGGCGGTGTCGCGCCGGAAATGCCATTCGG
>JAEUKX010000045.1 GCA_016794025.1 Rhodospirillales bacterium
AGTCTGCTGGGCGATGCGGTCGCAAATACGCTCGACCGCGCCGGGCGCGGCGACGTGCTCCAGCGGCTCGACGCCGATCTCAGGGAAATGCAGCGCCTCTCCACGTCGTCCAGCGACTGGCGCGCGGCCTTCGTCCCGGTCTGGGACGGGCAGGAGATCCGCCAGATGCGGCTCTATTCGCGCCGCGAGGGCGAAAAGGGCAAGCGCGACCGCGAGAGCAAGCGATTCGTCGTCGAACTCGATTTCAGCGAACTGGGCGAGGTGCAGATCGACGGGCTGATGCGCAAGCCGAAGCTCGAGCTGATGCTGCGCACCCACCGCGAGATCCCGACCGAAATGCGCGACGAGATCGAGGTCGTCTTCCTCGACGGCTGCACGCTCGTCGGGCTTGCCGGTCGCATCTATTTCCAGGCCGTGGACCGCTTCCCCGTCGCCCCGCTCGAGGAAATCCGCCGGCGCGACAGCGGCATGACGGCCTGATGCCGGAAAAGACAACGGGGCGGCAGGTTTCCCTGCCGCCCCGTGCCACTGTTTCCGGATGGACCGGCCGGACTTCTTAGAAGTCCATGCCGCCCATGCCGCCGCCCGGCATGCCGCCGCCGCCGCCCATCGGGGCTTCGTCCTTCTTCGGACGCTCGGCGATCATGGCTTCCGTCGTGATCAGGAGTGCCGCCACCGACGACGCATCCTGCAGGGCGAGGCGCACGACCTTGGTCGGGTCGATCACGCCGTCCTTGAGCAGGTCGACATACTCGCCCGTCTGGGCGTTGTAGCCGATCTTCTCGTTCTTGCCCTCGAGCAGCTTGCCGACGACCAGCGAACCGTCAGCGCCGGCATTCTCGGCGATCTGGCGGGCCGGCGCCTGCAGCGCCTTCTTGACGATGTCGATGCCCACCTGCTGGTCGTGGTTGGCGACGCGCAGGCCCTCGAGCGCGCGCGTGCCGTAGAGCAGGGCGGCACCGCCGCCGAGCACCACGCCCTCCTCGACCGCAGCCTTGGTGGCGTGCATCGCGTCGTCGACGCGATCCTTGCGCTCCTTGACCTCGATCTCGGTCGCACCGCCCACGCGGATGATGGCGACACCGCCCGCGAGCTTGGCCAGACGCTCCTGCAGCTTTTCGCGGTCGTAGTCCGAGGTCGTCTCCTCGATCTGCGCCTTGATCTGGCCGCAACGCGCCTCGATGTCCTTCTTCTTGCCCGAGCCGTCGACGATCGTGGTGTTGTCCTTGTCGATCGACACGCGCTTGGCGCGGCCCAGCATGTCGAGCGTCACGCTCTCCAGCTTGATGCCCAGGTCTTCCGAGATGACCTGGCCGGCCGTGAGGATCGCGATGTCCTCGAGCATCGCCTTGCGGCGGTCGCCGAAGCCCGGCGCCTTGACGGCGGAGACCTTCAGGCCGCCGCGCAGCTTGTTGACGACGAGCGTGGCAAGCGCCTCGCCCTCGACTTCTTCCGCGATGATGAGCAGCGGCTTGCCCGTCTGCACGACCGCCTCGAGGACGGGGAGCAGCGGCTGGAGCGAAGCGAGCTTCTTCTCGTGGATGAGGATGTACGGGCTGTCGAGCTCGCAGATCATCTTCTCGGCGTTCGTGATGAAGTACGGCGAGAGGTAGCCGCGGTCGAACTGCATGCCCTCGACGACGTCGAGCTCGGTCTCGAGGCTCTTGGCCTCCTCGACCGTGATGACGCCTTCGTTGCCCACGCGCTGCATCGCCTTGGCGATCATCGCGCCGATGTCCTTCTCGCCGTTGGCCGAGACGGTGCCGACCTGGGCAACTTCGTCCGACGTCGAGATCTTCTTGGAACGCTTCTGGAGGTCGGCGACGACCTTCTCAACCGCGATGTCGATGCCGCGCTTGAGGTCCATCGGGTTCATGCCAGCGGCCACGGCCTTGGCACCCTCGCGCACGATCGCCTGGGCGAGAACGGTCGCCGTCGTCGTGCCGTCGCCGGCCAGATCGCCGGTCTTGACCGCGACTTCGCGCACCATCTGCGCGCCCATGTTCTCGAACTTGTCGGCAAGTTCGACTTCCTTGGCGACGGTCACGCCGTCCTTGGTGATGCGCGGAGCGCCGAACGACTTGTCGATCACGACGTTGCGGCCCTTCGGGCCCAGCGTGACCTTCACCGCGTCGGCGAGGATGTCGACGCCGCGCAGCATGCGCGCGCGCGCGTCGCCACCGAATTTAACTTCCTTGGCTGCCATGTGATTTTTCCTTTTCGTATTTCAATGCGTAGGCCGGATGTACCGGAAGCTCACTCGATCACGCCGAGAATGTCGGATTCCTTCATGATGAGGAGATCCTTCCCGTCGATCTTCACTTCCGTGCCCGACCACTTGCCGAACAGGATCTTGTCGCCGGACTTCACGCCCATGGGCTGGAGCTTGCCGTCCTCGGTGCGCGCGCCGGGACCGGCCGCGATGACCTTGCCCTGCTGCGGCTTTTCCTTGGCGGTGTCGGGAATGATGATCCCGCCCTTGGTCTTGGTTTCCTGATCAAGCGCTTCGACCAGCACGCGGTCGTTGAGCGGACGGAACTTCATGGATGCTCTCCTCCGGAGACTTTTCGGATTTCCGCAGGCGGGCCCGGCTGTTAGCAGTCACCCCCTGCGAGTGCCAAGGGTTCTATTCCCCTCGTACTCCGAAGTCAATTCAAAGAAAAACTATTTAATTATAATATCTTGCTAATCGATCCGGCGGGCCAGGGTGACGAGTTCCCGGCCCTTCATCGGCTGCGCCTTCGGAAAAAGAACGGTACAGCGGGGATAGGGCGCACGCACCTCGTTGTCCCCGTCGCGCACGATAGGCGTGCCCTCCCCCACTTCCTCGAAGCCGACGAAGGGCTGCAGGAATGCGATGTCGTCCGACCGGGCGACATAGACCTCGGTGATCTCGTAGACGCCCGATTCGGATACCGGCACGGACGGACGGCGCACCGCGGCCCAGTCCGGATCGACCGAACCCACGGTCGCGAGGAAATCCAGCATCGTCGCCTTGGCCACATCGACGCTCGGCTTCAGGAAATGCGCGCCGCACTCGACGACCAGTGCGGTGCGCTGCCCCTGCGGGTCGGCGAACTCACCATGCTCGATCATCGCGCGGCCGTCGAAGCCGCCGTCGACGAGCAGCAGCGAACGCGGCGCGCCGATGCGCTGGGCAAGGTCGCGGCCCCGCGCGTGCTGTGCGGAAACGAAGAACGGCCGCACGGCGAACGACGTGGAATGGATGTCGAGAAGGAACTCCGCCTCGGTGACGAACGGCAGGAGTTCGCGGGCACGGTCGGCTTCGCGCGTCTTCTCGTTCGCCAGCCAGTCGTCGCGCCAGACGCGGTTCAGGTCGCGGTCGAGGAAGCGGCTGTCGAGAGGCTTGGCCTTTTCGAACGACCGGTAGGCCGCCACGTTCGCGAAGGCCAGCACGAGGCTGCCGGCGAGCGGCCGGAGCTTCTCGCCAAGCGCCCAGTGCAGCGCCTCGGCGCCGCAGAACTCGTTGCCGTGCGTCAGGCCCACGACCATCACGCGCGGGCCCGGCCGGCCGCTGTCGAAGCGGTGGACGAACGCAGTGCCGGTATTGCCCTTCTCCCACGCCGAAAGGTCGCGCGGCAGCACCTCGATCGGGGGCAGCTTGCGCACGGCGTTCATTGTGCGCGCGCCAGACGATGTTCGAAGCGGGCACGGTCGGCCGGATCGAGCGCCACAACCACGTGCAGGCGTTCGCCTTCCGAGCGCGATTCCAGGACCTGGCCATGCGCGTGCAGCCACGCGATCGCAGCCCCGTCGCCCGACGCAAGATCGTACTCGACCGTTTCGCGACCCAGCGCCAGCCGGCGGTCGATCTCCGCGAGCAGCCGGTCGCACCCGTCGCCCGTGTAGGCGGACAGTGCCACCGTATCGGGCTCGCGCGCCGCGCGCGCCAGCAGCGCCTCGCGCGCTTCCGGCGCCAGCGCATCGATCTTGTTGAGCACCTCGACGAACGGGTTCGCCGCATCGGGCGTGCGGCCGAGTTCGGCCAGAACATTGCGCACGTCCGCGGCCTGCGCATCGGTCTCGGGGTGCGAGATGTCGCGCACATGCAGCACGAGATCGGCAGCGAGCACCTCCTCCAGCGTCGCGCGGAAGGCGGCGACGAGATCGTGCGGCAGGTCGGAGATGAAGCCCACCGTGTCGGAAAGGATGATCTTGCGCCCGGAGGGCAGCGATAGCGCGCGCATCGTCGGGTCGAGCGTGGCGAACAGCATGTCGGCGGCCAGCACGCGCGCGTGGACGAGCCGGTTGAACAGCGTCGACTTGCCGGCGTTCGTGTAGCCGACGAGTGCCACGACCGGATAGGGCACGCGTTCGCGCGAACGGCGGTGCAGCGCCCGAGTGCGCTTGACCTCGTCGAGATCTTTCTTCAGGCGGATGATCTTGTCTCCGATCATGCGCCGGTCGCTTTCGAGCTGGCTTTCGCCGGGACCGGCAAGGAAGCCGAAGCCGCCGCGCTGGCGCTCGAGATGGGTCCAGGTCCGGACGAGCCGGCTTTTCTGGTACGAGAGCTGCGCCAGTTCCACCTGCAGGCGGCCTTCGGCCGTGCGGGCGCGCGCGCCGAAGATCTCGAGGATCAGGCCCGTGCGGTCGAGCACCTTGACCGCCCACTCCTTCTCGAGATTGCGCTGCTGCACGGGGCCGAGATTGGCATCCATCACGACGACGGCGATGCGCTCGTCCTGGACGAGCTGCTTCAGCCGCGCGACATTGCCCTCGCCGATGAGCGTCGACGGCCGCCAGGTGGGCACGCGCACGACCTCGGCTGCGGCGACCGATAGATCGATCGCGCGGGCGAGCCCGGCGGCTTCCTCGAGCTTGGCCTCGGGCGTGCGCCCGCCTTCCGTCCGTTCGCCCTTGCGGACGGGATGGATGACGAGGCAGCGCCCCTCGGTCTTGCGGGTGGCGAAATCGCCGATTTCCTCGGCGATCTTCTCGTCGCTCGGGGTATCCGGCTTCTTGGGGCGTCGGCTCAGCCTTCGGCCCCTTCCTTGTCGCCGTCGAACAGCGCGATCGGGCCGGTGGGCATCACCGTCGAGATCGCATGCTTGTAGACGAGCTGGCTATGCCCGTCGCGGCGCAGCAGCACGGAGAAATTGTCGAACCACGTGACGATCCCCTGAAGCTTGACGCCGTTGACGAGGAAGATCGTCACCGACGTCTTGTTCTTCCGGATGTGGTTCAGGAACACGTCCTGGACGTTCTGGGACTTTTCGGCCGACATGCGTCCGATCCTTTCGTTTTTGGACCTGCGCGGGCGCAAACCGGGGGAAGCGCCGCAGCAGGTCGTTTCGCGATGGACCAAGATCCGGGCCGGGCGCCCGGATCGCCACCATGGGACCTATTTAGGGCATTCCGAATTCGATTGCAGGCCCCGGAAGATGTCCAGCAGCTCGCCATACGATTTGACAACAAAGGTGGCCGGATACCGCTCCAGAGTGCCTTGATCTTGCTCTGTATTTCCGAAAAGAACGGGAATGCAGCCGGCCGCATGCGCCGCCTGCATATCAAGGGCGGTGTCGCCGACAAACCAGACCCGCCCCCGATCCGGTATTTCAATACCGTTCAATGCCATCTCGACAGGGGCCGGGTCGGGCTTGTCGCGCGCGGCGTCGTTCGCCCCGACGAGGCGATGGAAATGCCGCGTCCACCCCAGCGCATCGGCTTCGCGCCGAAGGAGCCGGCCCTGCTTGTTCGACACAACGGCCAGCGGGGCGGCCCGTGCGAGCTCGGCAAGCGCCGCCCCCGCCCCTTCGATTTCGCGCAGAGTCGCGAGGTGCTCGGCCTCGAAGGTGCGATAGAAGATGTCGCGCGCGTCTTCCCAACCTGCGCCGAACATCTCCGGGAATGTTTCGCGCAGCGAACGGCGCACGCGCGCATGCGTCTCGGCGAGCGTCCAAGGGGCCTTGCCGAAGGCGACGAGCGCCGCATTGATCGCCGTGCGGATCGTCTCCCAGTTGTCGACCAGCGTGTTGTCCCAGTCGAACAGGATCGCGTGCGGGCGGGTCCCCTTCACGCCGCCGCTTCGGCCTGCGCGGCCATGTGGCGGAAATAGGCCTCGCGGATCCTCAGCGCGATCGTGCCGGGCTTGCCGTTGGCGATCGGCTTGTCGTCGAGCTGGGTGACCGGCATCGCGAAGGAGGACGCCGAGGTGACGAACGCCTCGCGCGCGCGGCGCATCTCCTCGAGCGTGAAGGCGCGCTCCTCGAACGGTACGCCTTCGCGCCGCGCGATCTCGATGATCGCAAGCCGCGTGATGCCGTTGAGTATCTCGTTCGAGGGGGCACGGGTGACGAGCTTGCCGTCTTGCGTGACGATCCACGCGTTCGACGAGCTGCCTTCCGTCACCACGCCCTTCTCGTCCACGAGGATCGCCTCGTAGGCGCCGTTCTCGCGCGCCGCCTGCTTGGCGATGCAGTTCGGCAGCAGCGAGATCGTCTTGATGTCGCAGCGCCCCCAGCGGATGTCGGGCGCGGTCACGGCCTTGACGCCCTCCTCGACATAGGCGGCCGGGTGCGGCTTCACGTTGCGCGCCGTGACGACCACCTGGGTCTTGGGATTCTTCGGGAATGCATGGTCGCGCGGCGCCACGCCGCGCGTGAGCTGCAGGTAGACGATGCCATCCTTGACGAGATTGCGGCGGATGGTCTCGTACATCACGACCTTGAGCGCGGCCCGGCTCATCGGCGCTTCCATGCGCATCTCGCGCAGCGAGCGGTCGAGCCGGTCGAGATGCGGATCGTCGTCAACCATCGTCCCGTCGCAGACCGCGCAGACCTCGTAGATCCCGTCGGCGAACTGGTAGCCGCGGTCGTCGATATGCACACGGGCCTGCGAATGCGGAACATAGCGGCCGTTGACATAGGCAATGCGGGACAAGTCGTTCTCCTGCGAAGGTCAGGCGTCGAGCTGCGGGCCGCGTTCGCGGTCGACGCCGTGAACGCCCAGCGCCTTCAGCTTGCGGTGGAGTGCCGACCGCTCCATGCCCACGAACGTCGCGGTGCGCGAGATGTTGCCGCCGAAGCGCGTGACCTGCGCGATCAGGTACTGGCGTTCGAACAGCTCGCGCGCCTCGCGCAGCGGCAGGCCCATGATCTCGGCCCCGCCGTCGCCGCGCAGTGCCGCCGGCACGGCAGCACCCAGGTCGGGCGGCAGATGGTCGGCACGGATGGGCTGGCCCGCCTCGCCCGGCGACATGATCAGCAGCCATTCGACGACATTGCGCAACTGGCGGACATTGCCGGGCCAGTCGTGCGTCTGCATCGTGGCAAGCGCGTCGTCGGCCAGCGTGCGCACGGGCATGCCCGTCGCCTGTGCCGCGCGCTGCATGAAGTGCGCGATCAGCGAGGGGATATCCTCGCGGCGCTCCTTGAGCGGCGGCATGCGGATCGGCACGACGTTGAGGCGGTAGAACAGGTCCTCGCGGAACCGGCCCTCCTGCATCTCGCGCAGCAGGTCGCGGCTGGACGACGCGATCACGCGAACGTCGACCTGGACGCGCACGCGCCCGCCTACGCGCTCGAAGCTCTGCTCCTGCAGCACGCGCACGATCTTGCCCTGCGTTTCGAGCGGCATGTCGCCGACCTCGTCGAGATAGAGCGTCCCGTTGTGGGCCTTCTCGAACACGCCGATCTTCGGCAGCGGCGCGTCCGGATCGTCGATGGGCGAGCCCGGCTCGATGCCGAACATCTCGATTTCCATCGCGTTGGGGCGGAGGCTTGCGCAGTTGAGGACGGTGAACGGACCCGGTGCGCGACGCGACAGGGCGTGGATCAGACGCGCCGCCGCCTCCTTGCCGGATCCCGCCGGTCCCTGCAGCAGCACCCGGCTGCCGGTCGGCGCCACGCGTTCGAGCTGCTGGCGGATCTGGTTGATCGCGGCCGACGCGCCGACGATTTCCGGCGGGCCGCCGGCGCGCAGCGTCAGCTCCTCGTTCTCGCGCCGCAGCCGCGCCGATTCCAGCGCGCGCTGGACGATCAGAAGCAGACGGTCGGCCTTGAAGGGCTTCTCGATGAAGTCGTAGGCGCCGCGGCGGATCGCGTTGACCGCCATCTCGATGTTGCCATGTCCGCTGATGATCACCACGGGAAGGTCGGGATGCTCGCGGCGGATGATGTCGAGCACCTCAAGCCCGTCGAGCGCGCTGCCCTGCAGCCAAACGTCGAGGACGACGAGGCTTGGCCGGCGGGCGCGGATTGCCTCGAGCGCAGCGGTCGAATCGCCGGCACCGCGAGTCTGGTGGCCGTCGTCCTCCAGAATGCCGCCGATAAGCATCCGGATGTCGGATTCGTCGTCGACGATGAGAATGTCGTGCGCCATTTCGAAACTATCGCTCCGCAGTGTCGTCGTTCAGTCGGCCGTCGCGGCCCGGCCCATGGAATCTTCGCCAGCGATACTATCCGCCCGCGCTTCCGAGGGGAATACCAGGCTCACGACCGCTCCGCCGCCGGCGCGATCCGCCAGCAGGACGGTACCGCCGTGATCTTCCATGATCTTCTTGACGATCGCGAGCCCAAGGCCCGTGCCCTTCGCGCGCGTCGTCATGTAAGGCTCGGTCAGGCGATCGCGGTCGTTCTTTGGCAGGCCGCGGCCGTTGTCCGCCACCGACACGATGGTGCGGCCCTGCGCATCCTGCGACAGGTCGACGACGACATGCGGCGGCGGAAGGTCGGCGCCCTCGCGCCCTTCGATCGCGTCGAGCGCGTTCTGCAGCAGGTTCGTCAGGGCCTGGCCGACCTGGCCTGCATCGAGCCGGAGCATGATCTTCTGCGGTGGAATATCGGTCTCGAACTTTGCACCGGCGCGCGCGTTCGACTGCAGGAAGACCGTCCGCCGCACAAGCTCGCCGATATTCTCTGCCTTCATGCGCGGAGCAGGCATGCGCGCGAAGGACGAGAACTCGTCGACCATCCGGCCGATATCCTCGACCTGTCGCATGATGGTTTCGGTGCATAACCGGAAAGTTTCCGGGTCCGTTTTGATCTCGGCCAGATACTTGCGCCGCAGGCGCTCCGCCGAAAGCTGGATGGGCGTGAGCGGATTCTTGATCTCATGCGCGATACGGCGGGCGACGTCGGCCCAGGCGGCAGTCCGCTGGGCCGCTTCCAGATCGGTCACGTCGTCGAACGTCACGACAAGACCTGTCCCGCCATCGTCGAGCTGGGCGCGGGCGATTCGCACGACGAACGTGCGTTTGCGGCCATTGCGCACGAGCTGGATCGTTCCCTGTGCCGGCCGGTCCGGGTTGGCGCGCGAACTTTCGATCAGCGCCGCCATCTCCGGGACAAGGCCCGCGAAATCCTGCCCCGCCTGGGCCGCAAGGTCGATATCGAGGAGCTGCGAGGCCGAGCGGTTGGGCAGGTCGACCGCGCCGCGCGCATCGAGCGCCACCACGCCCGCGGTCACGCTCGCGAGCACGGCTTCGGTAAAACGGCGACGGTTCTCGATCTGCACGTTTGCCGCGAGAAGCTCGCCGCGCTGGGATTCGAGCTGCGCCGTCATGCGGTTGAACGCGCGCGAAAGCATGCCAAGCTCGTCGTCGCGCGCGCCGTCGTCGACGCGCGCGGCCAGATCGCCGGTCCGGACCCTCTCGGCAGCCGCGATCAGCGCACCGATGGGCCGCGCCAGGCGGTTGGCAAGCGCGATGCCGATCCAGATGGCGGCCAGCAGGAGCAGCAGAGCCACGATCACGAACATCATCGCGAACGTGACCTGCAGCCCTTCGCGACGGCCTTCGAGGTCCTGATAAAGCTGCACGGCCAGCCGCGTGCGGTCGAGATGCTGGACCACCCGCGGCTCGACGAAACGGCCGATCAGCAGGAACGTGTCCTCGAAACCCTCGACGCGCACCAGCGCCCGTACCCGGTCTGTCCGCGAGGTGTCGGACTCAGAATTGTCCGGCGTGAAGATCACCACCTCGCCGCCGCGCGCGCGGTCGAGGGCCCAGAACGGCACGTTGAGCTGGAGCGAGAAGCCCACGCGCGCGTAGATGCGTCCCTTGCCGTCGAACAGCACGGACTCGTCAAGCGCGCGGATCGCGGTCTGGCTCGAGACAAGCCGCTGCATGGCTTCGCCGTCCGCCAGCATCACCGCCCCTTCGCGGGAGATGTCGTTGGCCATCGCGATGATGTCGCCACGGATGTTCGAGCGGTGCTCGTCGAGATAGGCCTGCGCCGCGGCAAGCGACTGGCCGATGGCCTGCCGGACCGGGTCGGAGAACCATGCCTGGACGCCGAGATTGAAGAACAGCACCGCCGCCACGGCCATCACGGCGGTCGGCGCGCCCGCGATGACCGTAAACAGCGCGACAAGCTGCACATGCAGCCGTGCGCCTGCCAGTCCGCGTCGCCGCTCGATCCATAGCCGCACGAGTTCGCGCGCGACGACCGAGCCGAGCGCCAGGATCAGCACGAGGTTGACCAGAAGGAGCCACGTCACCGTGCGCGGGTCCGGCCCCTGCTCGGCCGTGACCGCAAGGTAGGTAGCACCGCCAGAGAGCACTGCCAGAACGGCCAGCACGAAGGCGATCTTGCGCGACAGTCCGACGCGCGAAGCCCAGCGGCGCAGGCGGGCGAAGGCCGACGGTTCTGACGGGGCCGGGCTGGCGGGTTCTGTCTCGGTCATGGGCAATCGCGATGCGGGCGCGACGCAAAATGCGTCGCCGCCATCCGCGCCGCGATTACTTTAGGCCACGAACCACTTGGATGTCCAACTCGCGGATTTTCTTGCGCAAAGTATTCCGGTTGAGGCCAAGAAGCTGCGCGGCCTTGATCTGGTTGCCGCGCGTCGCCGAGAGCGTGAGCGACAGGAGCGGCCGCTCGACCTCGCGCAGGATCCGGTCGTAGACGCCGGCCGGCGGAAGACCGTCCTTGTGCGCACCGAAATAGGCCTTCAGGTGCCGATCGACCGCCGCACCGAGCGATTCGTCGGCCGGGGCGCTGTCGCCGGCGACCGGCGGGGCGGCATCCGTCAGCTCGGCCTCGATGATGTCGATGCCGATGACTTCCTGCGAATAAAGCGCGGAAAGGCGCCTGATCAGGTTCTCGAGCTCGCGCACGTTGCCGGGCCAGCGGTGCTGCTTGAGACGCTCCATCGCCGCGGCGTCGATCGTCTTGACCGGCAGGCCTTCGGTGGTCGTCGTCTGCAGGAAGTGGCGCACCAGAAGCGGCACGTCGTCCGCACGTTCGCGCAACGGCGGCAGGCGGATCGGCACGACGTTGAGCCGGTAGAATAGATCCTCGCGGAAGAGCCCCTGGCGAACGAGCTGGCGCAGATCGCGGTGCGTGGCCGCGATGATGCGGACGTCGGCGCGGATGCGGGTGCGGCCGCCGACGGTCGTATACTCGCCCTCCTGGAGCACGCGCAGCAGGCGTGTCTGCGCCTCGATCGGCATGTCGCCGATCTCGTCGAGAAACAGCGTTCCGCCCTGGCTCTGCTCGAAGCGGCCCGCATAGCGCGACGTGGCCCCCGTGAAGGCACCCTTCTCGTGGCCGAACAGCTCGCTCTCGATCAGTTCGCGCGGGATCGCGGCCATGTTGAGCGCCACGAACGGTCCGTTGCGGCGTTTGCCGTAGTCGTGCAGCGCCCGCGCGACGAGTTCCTTGCCGGTACCGGACTCGCCCGTGATCATCACGGTCAGGTCCGTGCCCATGAGGCGGGCGAGCACGCGGTAGATTTCCTGCATCGCCGCCGAACGGCCGATGAGCGGAAGCTTCTCGTCCGGCTCGTCGATCTCGCCGTCGATGCTGGCCGGCGCCTTGGGCGCGGTCAGCGCACGCTCGACGACGGAGACGAGCTCCTTCAGGTCGAACGGCTTGGGCAGATACTCGAACGCGCCCCGCTCGGTCGCCTTGATGGCGGTCAGCAGCGTATTCTGCGCGCTCATCACGATCACGCGCAGGTCCGGGCGGATCTTGCGAATGCGCGGCACGAGATCGAGTCCGTTCTCGTCCGGCATGACGACATCGGTGATCACGAGATCGCCCTCGCCGTCCGCAACCCACTTCCAGAGCTGGGAAGCGTGACCCGTCAGGCGGACGTCGTGGCCAAGCCGGCCGAGCGCCTGATTGAGAACCGTACGGATCGCCTTGTCGTCGTCGGCGACCAGAATAGTGGCCTGAGCCATTTTTTGCCTTCTACTCGCCGGCGCCTTCGTCGGGCCCCTGCCCGGCGTTGGCCACCGGCAGACGCACTCTGAAAACCGTTCGGCGCGGCTGGCTGTCGAACTCGATGACACCGCCGTGATCGCCGACGATTTTGGCGACCAAAGCAAGTCCTAGGCCAGTCCCCTTCTTTTTCGTCGTGATGAAGGGTTCGAACAGGTGTGGCCGGACGTCTTCCGGTATGCCTTCACCGTTGTCCTGGACGGAAACGACCAGCGGCAGCGACACGAGCTGTCCGGCTCCCGGCACGGCAAACCGCACGCCCTGCTGGAAGCCGGTCGAAAGCACGATCTCGCCACCCTGACGGGGGGCGGCCTCGACCGCGTTTTTCACGAGGTTGAGGAAGATCTGGATAAGCTGGTTGTGGTCGCCCTGCACCGGCGGAAGCGAGGGGTCGTAGTTTTCGACGAACCGGACATTCCGGCCGAAGCCGTTCTGCGCAAGCATGCGAACGTGGCCGAGCACGCGGTGGATGTTGACCGCGCCCATTTCCGGCGGCAGGCCGTCACTGAAGATCTCCATCCGGTCGACAAGCGCCCGGATGCGGTCGGCCTCGTCGCAGATGAGGCGCGTCAGCTCGCGGTCCTGCGGCTGGGCGGTCTGCTCGAGGAGCTGGGCGGCCCCGCGGATGCCGGAGAGCGGGTTCTTGACCTCGTGCGCGAGCATGGCGGCCATGGCGCTGACCGAGCGCGCGGCCTTCCGGTGGACAAGCTGGCGGCCGATCTTGCGCGCGATCGAGCGCAGCTGGATCGTCGTCACGACAAGCCCTTCGGTCTCGCCCTCGACGACGGCCGCGGCGCGCACCGAAACGAGATGGCTGCCGATGCGTGGCGCCTCGAGCGTGATCTCTTCCTCCGAGATCGACGCGCCAAGCTGGCGGGCCTGGCGGATCGTCCCGAAGAGCGGATTGTCCTCGGGCAGGAATTCGGCAAGCCGCCGGCCGACCATCATCGGCGCACCGAGTTCGAAGAAGCTTTCGGCCGAGGGGTTCACGTAGCGCACGATGAAATCGGCATCGACGACAACGACGACATCCGGCAGCGCGGAAAGGATCGCACCGAGATCGGGAATGCCCGCGCGCAGCGGCGTGACGTTGCCGCGATCCGATTTCGGGACGGCGCTCGCCATCAGGCGGCCTCCCGCAGCGTCGCGGCGGCACCGCCGTCGTTGGCCGGAACGAAGCCCGCTTCGATGGCGCGGCCCCACGTCGCGCGCACGAGGTCCTTGACCTGTCCGGGATCGGTCAGCGTCATCACGGTCGAGCGGAACTCCGCCGCGCCCGGAAAGCCCTTCGCGTACCAGCCCATGTGCTTGCGCGCCATGCGCAGGCCCGTCTCGACGCCATAGTGCGCGAGCATGTCCTCGTAATGGTCGAGCACGATGTGCATCTGCGCCTCGAGCGGCGGATCGCTGCGCCGTTCGCCGGTCGCGAGGAAATGGATCACGTTGGCCGGGAACCACGGACGCCCGCATGCGCCCCGCCCAATCATCACGCCGTCGGCCCCCGACTGGTCGAGTGCGGCACGAGCGTCGTCGTAGCGCACGATGTCGCCGTTGGCGAACACCGGCAGCGACACCGCATCCTTGACGTTGCGGATCCAGGCCCAGTCGGCCTTGCCGTTGTAGAACTGCTGGCGCGTGCGGCCGTGAATGGCAAGCGACCGGATCCCGCATTCCTGAGCGATGCGCGCGAGCTTGGGCGCATTGAGCGAGTTGGCGTCCCAGCCCAGCCGCATCTTCAGCGTCACGGGCACCCTGACGGCCTTGACCGTCGCCTCGAGGATCCGGGCGGCCGCGATCTCGTCGCGCATCAGCGCGGAACCGGCATGGCCGTTGACGACCTTCTTCACCGGGCAGCCGAAATTGATGTCGATGATCGCCGCCCCGCGATCCTCGTTCAGCTTTGCCGCCTCGGCCATCACCTCGGGCTCGCAGCCGGCAAGCTGGACCGCCATCGGGAATTCCTCGGGCACCGAGCGCGTCATCAGCAGCGACTGGCGGTTCTCGCGGATCATCGCCTGGCTGGCGATCATCTCCGACACGACAAGCCCGGCCCCGTGGCGCTTGACGAGACGTCGAAAAGGAAGGTCGGAGATCCCGCTGAGCGGGGCCAAGACAACCGGCGCCGTAAGTTCAATGGGGCCGATACTGATGCTCATAAATTAGGCTGCCCGGTCGTTGTGTCTATAGTTTAAGCGTTCTACCCCAGAGACCAGACGCTGGCAAGCGCCATCGACGATCCCGAGTCGCTGCAATGCAAACAGCAATGAAAGTTCGATTTTCAGGGATGGATCGCAACAACCTATTGCGATGCACAAACACCTTTACCCCATCAGGACGTCCGTCACGAACTTAACGCCCGGATACGCCAAAGTGAGGAGCAAATAGGCGAATAACACGTAGCGCGCCGCCCGACGGCCCGACAATCCACCACGGCTGTGCACGATCAGCAGGACACCGATCGCGACGAATGTCGCGAAGGACAGCACGGTTTTGTGGTCGAAGACGACAAACCGATGCGCGGTGAACCAGGACAGCGAGCTGCCCGACAGCAGCGCAAGACCCAGCACGGTCCCGCTCGCCATCAGCAGGCGCGCAAGCAGGGCTTCGCCTTCCGCAACCGATGGCAGGCGGCGCGTGAATTCCGTCGGCCGCTTGGCGCGCAGCGCGCGCTCCTGCAGAAACACCGCGAGCCCAGCGACGGCCGCGAGCGTCAGCAGGCCATAGGCGAAAACCGCCACGAGAATATGCGCGACGAGCCAGCCTTCGGGTGCCGCTCCCACGAGCGGCCGCTCGGGTGCATGCTCCCAGATCGTCGCAAGGAAGCCGAGCCAGACGAGATAGCCGACGAGCAGCGGCGCAAGCCGTGCGGCCCCGCGCTCGACGACCACGAGCCCCGCGAAGGCAACCATGCTCGACAGGATCGCGAGCCACAGTGCCGGCGCGAGCCCCGTGCGCCAGCCACCGCCGACATTGTCGACGAGCCAGACCGCCGGCCCGGCGATCGCCACGGCCAGCAGCGCCCACGCGACACCGCCGGCCGGCCGTTCGTCCGCACGCATGAAACCGGCCGGCACCAGCGATGCCACGGCCGACAGCGATAGAAGAAGACCCGTCATTGCGGCGCGACTTTAGTCCGCCTCAGAGGCCCTCGACCACAACCATGTTGAAGCGCGATGTCGCGCCTGCCCGGGCCCGGCGCGCGGCGGTGTATTCGACCGACGTATAGAATGCCTGCGCCTGCTCGTAGGTCGGGAATTCCAGCACGACGAGCCGGCCGGGCTTCCAGTCGCCCTCCAGCGTGCGAGACTGGCCACCGCGCGCCAGGAAGCGGCCGCCATGCTTGGCGATGGCGCCGGGGCTCAGCGCCTTGTAGCCTTCGTACTTGTCGGGATCGGTCACCGAAACGTCGGCAATCACATAGGCGGGCATGGTGCGTGCCTCCTGCAAGGGGGGCTGCTAGATTGCGCCCGCCCCAACTTTACGGTTTTCCGAACGCCGCACAATGCCCTACGCCGCTCCCGCCGCACCGAACGCCTGCATCGCCCTCGTCGTCGCCGCCGGGCGCGCGACACGCTTGGGCGGCGAGGTGCCAAAGCAGTACCGCGCCCTCGGCGGCGCACCGCTGCTGCGCCGGTCTCTCGCGGCGCTGCTCGCTCACCCGCGGGTCGACGCGGTGCGTGTCGTCTACAACCCGGACCACGCGCAGGCCTATGCGCAGGCGACGGCCGGGCTCGACCTGCTCGAACCCGTCGCCGGCGGGGCAGAGCGGCAGGATTCCGTGCGCGCCGGACTTGAAAGCCTGGTCGAATTGAAGCCCGCGCGCGTCCTCATCCACGACGGCGCGAGGCCCTTCGTCGACGGTGCACTGATCGACCGGCTGATCGACGCGCTGGAAGATGCGCCGGGCGCCATTCCGGCCGTCCCTGTCGTCGACACGCTGTGGCGTGGCGCGGACACCGATGCGGATGCCGTCGTGCCGCGCGAGGGTCTCTGGCGCGCGCAGACCCCGCAGGCATTCCGCTTCGGCGATATCCTTGCGGCACACCGCCGGGCATCGCCAACGCCGCTCACCGACGACGCCGCGGCCCTGCGCGCAGCCGGCGGCCGCGTCAAGCTGGTCGCGTCGAGCGAGCGGAACTTCAAGGTGACCACCGTCGACGACCTGTCACGCGCGGCGCGCGAGGTGTTCCTCGATCAGGCCGACATCCGCACCGGCACGGGCTTCGACGTCCATCGCCTCGGGCCCGGCGACGGGGTGTGGCTGTGCGGCGTGAAGGTCCCGCACGACGGCGCGCTCGTCGGCCATTCGGATGCCGATGTGGCGATCCACGCGCTCGTCGATGCCATCCTCGGCGCCATCGCGGAAGGCGATATCGGCGCGCACTTCCCGCCGTCGGACGCGCGCTGGAAGGGCGCTGCTTCGCACGCGTTCCTGCGACACGCAGGCGAACTCGTGGCGCGACGCGGCGGAACGGTCCGGCATGTCGACGTGACGATCGTCTGCGAACGCCCGAAGGTCGGTCCGCACCGCGAGGCGATGCGTGCGCGGCTGGCGGAAATCCTCGACCTCGATCCGGCGCGCGTGTCCGTCAAGGCGACGACGACAGAAGGGCTGGGTTTCACCGGCCGCGGTGAAGGCATCGCCGCGCATGCCGTGGCGACCGTGGCGCTGCCGGCCGGATGAAGCTTCAGTTCACCTATGGCCGCCTGCCCGCCGGCCTGACGCTGAAGGACCCCGCGACGCTGGTGGCGACGTGGTTCGGCAGCGGACTTGTGCCCTTCGCGTCGGGCACGTGGGGCACGCTTGCCGCCCTGCCCTTCGCCTGGGCGATATGGTCGCTGGGCGGCTGGATGGCACTTGCGGCGGCAACGCTGGCCGTGAGCGTTGCAGGCGTGCGCGCGGCCGATGCGCTTTCGCGCCGCACGGGCATCAAGGACGCAGGCTTCATTGTCGTCGACGAGGTCGCCGGCATGTGGCTGACGCTCCTCGCCGCCCCCTATACGCCAGTGGCCTGGGCAGCGGCCTTCGTCTTTTTCCGGATCGCGGATATCCTGAAGCCCTTCCCGGCCGGTTGGGCCGATCGCAACGTGGATGGCGGATTGGGCGTGATGCTGGACGATCTCTTCGCGGCACTCTGGTCGGCGGCGGCAGTCTGGCTTCTTGCGGCGTATGCGCCGGCGGGGTGGGGTCTTGCCCAATAGTGTGGAAATCGGCGCGGCATTCGACGTGCTGGCGGCCTGCCGGCGCGCGAAGCTCAAGGTCGCAACCGCGGAATCCTGCACGGGCGGGCTCGTGGCGGCCGCGCTGACGGAAATCCCCGGTTCATCCGATGTCGTCGAACGCGGATTCGTGACCTACTCGAACGAAGCCAAGGAGCAGATGCTGGCGGTCTCTCCCGCCCTCATTCGCGCGTTCGGTGCCGTCAGCGAGCCCGTCGCCCGCGCGATGGCGGATGGTGCGCTCAATCGCAGCCACGCGGACCTGACGGTTGCGATCACGGGCGTCGCGGGCCCCGGCGGCGGCACGGTCGAGAAGCCCGTCGGGCTCGTGCATTTCGGTGTCGCGCGCAGGGGTCGCGCCACGCAGGCCTCGTACCGCATCTTCGGCGGCGACCGCGCGGCCGTCCGCCGCCAGGCCGTCGAATACGCGCTCAATCTCCTGCTCGATGCCGCGATAAAGCCCTAGTCGGGCAGCGGAATGAACTCGTCCTCGCCGGGGACTTTCGGGAAACGGCCTTCCTTCCAGTCGCGCTTGGCGCGCTCGAGCCGGGCCTTGTCGCTCGACACGAAATTCCACCAGATCGTCCGCTCGCCCGGCAGAGCGGCACCACCCAGCAGCATGACGCGCGCGGGCCCGTCGCCGGCAACCAGCGTCGCTTCGACACCTTCGCGAAGCACAACGAGATTGCCAGCAGAATAGCGTTCTCCGGCGACCGTGATCTCGCCGGTGACCACATAGAAGCCGCGCTCGGCATGCTCGCCGGTCATCGCGAGCGATGCGCCCGGCGGAAACTCGGCGTGCAGATAGAAGATCGGCGAGTGCACCTCGACCGGCGCCGTCATTCCGTAGGCCGTGCCGAGGATGCACACGAGCGAGACTCCCCCGACCACCGCCCGCGGCAGCGTGTCCGCCGGGTGGTGCTCGAAGGCGGGCACAATCTCCTCCTTGTCGGGCGGCAGCGCCACCCAGGTCTGGATGCCGTGGATCTGGAGGCCGCCGCCGCGCAGCTCGGGAGCCGTGCGCTCGGAATGGACGATGCCGCGCCCGGCCGTCATCCAGTTGACCGCACCAGGACGGATCGCCTGCACGAAACCCAGCGAATCCCGGTGAAGGATCTCGCCGTCGAACAGATAGGTCACTGTCGCAAGCCCGATATGCGGATGCGGGCGGACGTCCATGCCCTCGCCCGGCTTCAGCACGGCCGGGCCGATGTGGTCGAAGAACACGAACGGCCCCAGATGCCGGCGCTCGCGCTTGGGAAGTGCGCGCTTCACCTCGAACGCGCCGATGTCGTGCGCCTTGGTCGCGAGCACGATCTCGATCGTGCCACTCATGCCCCGCTCCCGTAGAGCTTGCCTGCCCGCTCCTCGAACGCCGCCACCATCCGGCGCACCGCCTCGTTGAACAGCACGCCCATGATCGACTGCAGCAGTTTCGAGCGGAACTCGAAGTCGACATAGAAATCGATCACGGTCGACCCGTCGGGTTGCCGCTCGAAGATCCAGTGGTTGTTTAGGTAGCGGAACGGACCGTCGGCATAGGCGACGTCGATGCGCGGCGCGTTCGCGCCGTCGCCGGGCGCAAGCGTCACGCGGCTTGTGAACCGTTCGCGGATCATGCGGAAGCCGATCACGAGATCCCAGATTGCGACATTCGCTTCCTGCCCCTTCAGGCGGGCGGCGATGCACCAGGGCAGGAATTCCGGATAGCGGTCGACCTGCGACACGAGCGCATAGAGCTGCTCGGGGGCATAGGGCATCGCGCGCTTTTCGGCGTGGGTCGGCATACCCTTTCGCGGATACCGCGAAACGGACGCACCATGCAATCGGGTTTATGGAATTATTGCGCCGCCGCGAGCTTGGCGGCGCGCGCCGCGCGCAGGGCCGCGAAGTCGCGGTCGGCATGGTAGGAGGAGCGCGTCAGCGGACTCGACGCGACCAGCAGGAACCCCTTGGCGCCGGCGAGGGTCGCATATTCCTTGAATTCGTCGGGCGTGACGAAGCGTTCCACCGCCGCATGCTTGGGCGTGGGCTGCAGGTACTGGCCGATCGTCAGGAAGTCGATCTCGGCCGAGCGCATGTCGTCCATGACCTGCATGATCTCGAGCCGCCCCTCGCCCAGCCCCACCATCAGGCCCGACTTGGTGAAGATGGTCGGGTCGATCTCCTTGACGCGCTGGAGCAGGCGCAGCGAGTGGAAATAGCGCGCGCCCGGCCGGATGGTCGGATAGAGCCGCGGCACGGTTTCGAGATTGTGGTTGAACACGTCGGGCCGCGCCTCGACGACGACTTCGAGCGCGCCTTCCTTGCGCAGAAAATCGGGCGTAAGCACCTCGATCGTCGTACCGGGGCAGCGGGCGCGGATCGCGCGGATCACCTTGGCGAAATGCTCGGCTCCGCCATCGGGCAGGTCGTCACGGTCGACCGACGTGATGACGATGTGCGCCAGTCCCATCAGCGCCGCCGCGTCGGCGACCTTCTCGGGCTCGTGCGGGTCGAGCTTGTCCGGCATGCCGGTGGCGACGTTGCAGAAGCTGCACGCGCGCGTGCACACCGAGCCCAGGATCATCATCGTCGCGTGCTTTTTCTTCCAGCACTCGCCGATATTGGGGCAGGCCGCCTCCTCGCAAACGGTGGCCAGGCCGCGGTCGCGCACGATCTTGCGCGTCTCGGCATACTCGGCCGAAACGGGCGCCTTCACGCGGATCCAGTCGGGCTTGCGAACCTGAACCGGGTTGTCCGGGCGGTGCGCCTTCTCGGGATGCCGCAGCCGGGGCGGTGCGCTTTCCATCAGCTAGAAATGGATCGCGCGCCCGTACGCGTCAAGGACGCTCTCGTGCATCATCTCGCTGAGCGTGGGATGCGGGAAGACCGTGTGCATCAGCTCGGTCTCGGTCGTCTCCAGCGTCTTGGCGATGCCGTATCCCTGGATCAGCTCGGTCACTTCCGCGCCGATCATGTGGGCCCCCAGCAGCTCGCCGGTCTTGGCGTCGAACACCGTCTTGACCATGCCTTCCGGTTCGCCAAGCGCAATCGCCTTGCCGTTGCCGATGAAGGGGAAGCGGCCGACCTTGACCGTGTGGCCCAGCTCCTTCGCCTTCTTCTCGGTGAGACCGACCGAGGCGACCTGCGGCGTGCAATAGGTGCACCCCGGAATGTTGGACGTGTCCAGCGGATGGACATCCTTCAGGCCCGCGATCTTCTCCACGCAGATCACGCCCTCGTGGCTGGCCTTGTGCGCCAGCCACGGCGGGCCGGCGAGGTCGCCGATGGCGTAGACGCCGGGTTCCCCCGTGGCGCACCACTTGTCGATCACGACATGCGTGCGGTCGACCTTCGCCTTCGTGCCTTCGAGCCCGATATTTTCGACATTGCCCACGATGCCGACGGCCGAGATGACGCGTTCGACGACGATCTCCTGCGCCTTGCCGGCGCTCTCGACCGTCACCGTCACGCTGTCGGCGCCCTTCTTCACACCCTTCACGGTCGCCGAAGTGAGGATCTTCATCCCCTGCTTCTCGAACGCCTTGCGCGCGAAGGCGCTGATCTCCTCGTCCTCGACCGGCAGCACGCGGTCCATCATCTCGACGACCGTCACGGCGGCACCCATCGAACGGTAGAAGGACGCGAACTCGATGCCGATGGCGCCGGAGCCCACGACCACGAGAGACTTCGGAATTGCCGGCGGCACCATCGCCTCCCGATAGGTCCAGATGAACTTGCCGTCGGGCTCGAGGCCCGGCACCACGCGCGCGCGGGCACCCGTGGCGAGGATGACGTTCTTCGCCGTCAGGTCAGCGACAGGCTTGCCCTCCTTCGTTACTGCGATCTTGCGCACGCCGCCGGCACCCGTGCCGGCAAGCGCGCCCTGCCCGTCGAACACGGTGACCTTGTTCTTTTTGAGCAGGTGCTTGACGCCGCCCGAAAGCTGCGAGGCGACCTTGCGCGAACGCTCGACCACCTTCTTGGCATCGAAGCGGATGTTGTCCGCCGCGAGCCCGTAGGCGTCGAGATGGTGAAGGATGTGGTGGATCTCGGACGAACGCAGCAATGCCTTCGTCGGGATGCACCCCCAGTTGAGGCAGATGCCGCCCAGATGTTCCCGCTCGACCAGCGCCACGTTCATCTTGAGCTGGGCCGCGCGGATCGCGGCGACATAGCCGCCGGGCCCGCCGCCGACGACGATCAGATCGAAATTCTGTTCGGCCATGTTCCGGGCCTCCTCAAAGCAGCATCGCCAGCGGGTCTTCCACGATCTTCTTGAACGCGGCGAGATACTCCGCACCCACCGCACCATCGACCACGCGATGGTCGACCGACAGCGTCACGCTCATCACCGTGGCGACGGCAAGCGCGCCGTTCTTGACGACGGGACGCTGCTCGCCCGCCCCCACCGCCAGGATGCAGCCCTGCGGCGGGTTGATGACGGCCGCGAAGTCCTTGATGCCGAACATGCCGAGGTTCGAGATCGAGAACGTGCCGCCCTGGAACTCTTCCGGCTTCAGCTTGCCTTCCTTGGCACGCGCGGCAAGGTCTTTCATCGAGTTCGAAATCTCGACGAGGCCCTTCCTGTCGGCATCCCGGATGATCGGCGTGATGAGCCCGCCGGGGATCGAGACGGCAACGGAGATGTCGACGTTCTCCCACAGCAGCATGCCGTCGTCGCTGAAGGACGCGTTGGCGTTGGGAACCTGCTTGAGCGCCACGGCCGCAGCCTTGATGATGAAGTCGTTGACCGAGAGCTTGTAGGCACCGGGACCCTTTTCGGGCGAACGCGCGTTGAGCGATGCGCGGCCGGCCAGCAGCTTGTCGAGTTCGCAGTCGACCGTGAGATAGAAGTGCGGAACCTGCTGCTTGCTCTCCGTCAGGCGGCGCGCGATGACCTTGCGCATCGTCGACAGCGGAACAAGCTTGTGCGGACCGATGCCGGCGAGTGCTGCGGACGATACGGCCGCCGACGCCGGTGCCGAAGCAGCCGCAGGCGCGGCCGCCTTCTTGGCGCCCCCGCCGGAAATCGCAGCTTCCACGTCGTGCTTCACGATGCGGCCGCCGGGCCCGCTGCCCGCGATCTTGGAAAGATCGATCCCGGCATGCTCGGCCATGCGCCTTGCCAGCGGCGAGGCGAAGGTGCGCGCCCCGCCGGATGCGGCGGCAGGTGCCGGCGCCGGCGCGGATGCTGGCGTCGGCGCCGCTGCGGGTGCCGCCACCGGGGCAGCGGCCTTGGGCGCCGGAGCGGGTGCCGCACCGCCTGCGGCGACGGCCTTGGCGTCCTCTCCCTCGCCCGCGATCAGCGCGATCACGGCGTTGACCTTCACGCCCTCCGTGCCGGCCGGCACGACGATCTTGGCAAGCGTGCCTTCGTCGACCGCCTCGACCTCCATCGTCGCCTTGTCAGTCTCGATCTCGCACAGCACCTGGCCCGACTTGACCGCGTCGCCCTCGGCCTTCAGCCAGCGGGCGATCTTGCCTTCGGTCATCGTCGGCGAGAGGGCGGGCATCAGAACGTTGATCGGCATGTCCGTACTCCCCGGCTCAGTTCTTGTAGAGGACGGCCTTCGCCGCCTCGACGATATGCTCGGCCTGCGGCAACGCGAGCTTTTCCAGGTTTGCCGCGTAGGGCAGCGGGATGTCGAGTCCGTGCACGCGCTTGACCGGCGCATCGAGCCAGTCGAAGCAGTGCTCCATCATCTGCATGCCCAGTTCCGAGCCGATGCCGGCGAACGGCCAACCTTCCTCGCAGCTGACGAGGCGGTTCGTCTTCTTGACCGAGGCGACGATCGTCTCGACATCGAGCGGACGGATCGAGCGAAGGTCGATCACCTCCGCATCGATGCCCGCCTTGGCAAGTTCCTCGGCCGCGGCGAGCGCCTTGCCCACCATGATCGAGAAGGCCGTGATCGTGACATCCTTGCCGGGACGCACGACCTTGGCCTTGCCGATCGGCACGACATAGTCGGCCGATACGGGCACCGCACCCGACGTGCCGTAGAGGATCTCGTTCTCAAGGATCAGGACCGGATTGGGATCGCGGATGGCGGCCTTGATGAGGCCCTTGTGGTCGGCTGCCGACCACGGCGAGACGACCTTGAGGCCCGGGCAGTGCGCGTACCACGACGCGTAGCACTGCGAGTGCTGCGCGGCCACGCGGCTGGCCGCGCCGTTGGGCCCGCGGAACACGATCGGGCAGCCCATCTGGCCGCCGGACATGTAGAGCGTCTTCGCGGCGGAGTTGATGATGTGGTCGATCGCCTGCATCGAGAAGTTCCACGTCATGAACTCGACGATGGGACGAAGGCCCATGAAACCCGCACCCACGGCAAGACCCGCGAAGCCGATCTCCGTGATCGGGGTATCGACGACGCGCCGAGCGCCGAACTCCTGCAGGAGTCCCTGCGAGACCTTGTAGGCGCCCTGATACTCGGCGACTTCCTCGCCCATCAGGAACACGTTCTCGTCGCGGCGCATTTCCTCGGCCATGCCGTCGCGCAACGCCTCGCGCACGGTCATCGTCTTGGTCTCGCCCATGTCGGGCTCTGGCGCCTGCACGCTCGCCGCCGAAGCGACGATGGCTGGTGCCGCTGGTGCCGCTGGTGCCGCCGGTGCTGCCGCCGCCGCGACCGGTGCGGCCGCAGGCGCCGCCGCCGAAACGCTTTCCCCTTCCGCGGCGATGACGGCGATCACGGCATTGACCTTCACGCCCTCCGTGCCGGCCGGCACGACGATCTTGGCAAGCGTGCCTTCGTCGACCGCCTCGACTTCCATCGTCGCCTTGTCTGTCTCGATCTCGCACAGCACCTGGCCCGACTTGACCGCGTCGCCCTCGGCCTTCAGCCAGCGGGCGATCTTGCCTTCGGTCATCGTCGGCGAGAGGGCGGGCATCAGAACGTTGATCGGCATTTCCCGTCCTCCCTCAGCGCGCTTCCACGAGTACGTCGGTGTACAGCTCCGAGACCGGCGGCTCGGGGCTGTTCTGCGCGAACTCGGCCGCCTTGGTCGCGATGTCCTTCACTTCGCGGTCGATCGCCTTGAGCGCCGCCTCGTCGGCGAAGCCGCCTTCCAGAAGGAATTTCGCGTGGCTGTCGATCGGGTCGTGCTGGGTGCGCATCTTCTCGACTTCTTCCTTCTGCCGGTACTTGGCCGGGTCCGACATCGAATGGCCCCGGTAGCGGTAGGTCTGCATTTCGAGGATGTAGGGGCCCTTGGTGCGCGCGTGCTCGACCGCGCGCAGGCCGGCCGCACGAACCGAAAGGACGTTCATTCCGTCGACCGCCTCGCCGGGAATGCCGTGCGCCGCACCGCGATGGAAGAAATCGGTCGTCGCCGAGGCCCGCTCGATCGCCGTGCCCATGCCGTAGCGGTTGTTCTCGATGATGAAGATCACGGGCAGCTTCCAGAGCTGCGCCATGTTGAAGCTCTCGTAGACCTGGCCCTGGTTGACCGCGCCATCGCCCATGTAGGTCAGGCTGACATTCGTCTCGCCGCGATATTTCGAGGCGAAGGCGAGGCCGGTGCCCAGCGGCACCTGCGCGCCGACAATGCCGTGGCCGCCATAGAAATTCTTCTCCTTCGAGAACATGTGCATCGAGCCGCCCTTGCCCTTCGAGTAGCCGCCGATGCGTCCGGTCAGTTCGGCCATGACGCCGCCGGGCTCCATGCCGCAGGCGAGCATGTGGCCGTGGTCGCGATAGCTGGTGATGACGGCATCCTTGGGCGTGATCGTCGACTGCATGCCGACGACGACGGCCTCCTGGCCGATATAGAGATGGCAGAACCCGCCGATGAGGCCCATGCCGTACATCTGCCCCGCCTTCTCCTCGAAGCGGCGGATCAGCAGCATGTCGCGATAATATTTGAGGAGCTCGCCCGCCTCGGGGACGTTTTCTTCGGTCTTGGACTTCTTTTTCGGCGGTGTGGGTGCCATGTTCACTCCCTCGCACACGGGCGGTTGACCGTTCGCAGCGAGATAAGCGCCGGATCGTGAATTTTGCAATCCCGCGTGTGAGTTATATATATGTTTTTAAACATAAAAATTTGTTTTAACTGTTTTTCAGTTAAAATACCGCAACGCAATAATATTTCACTTAAATCCAGCCCCCGGCGGCGGGAATTCATACGTTCCGCGAAGCGCTTGCTTCAGCTGCGTACCGGTGTTCGCAGCCGCGAACGACCTGACGCGCGGATCGCTACGCAAGGCCGGTGCGAGACACTACACTCGCGCACACCATGGATCGTTTCGTCACCCTGCGCACGTTCGTTTCCGTCGTCAATGGCGGCTCGTTTGCAAATGCCGCGCGCAAGCTTGGCCTGTCGCGCGCGATGGCGACCAAGCACATCCAGACGCTCGAGGAGCATCTCGGCGTGCGGCTGCTCAACCGCACGACGCGCCGCCTTGCGCTGACCGAGGCCGGCCGCGCGTTCCATGCGCGCGCCGAACGCATCCTTGCCGACCTCGAGGAGGCCGAGAATGCCGTGGGCGATGCCAACACGATGCCCAAGGGGCTTCTTCGCGTGGCCGCACCGATGTCCTTCGGCGTGGCGCACCTGTCGCCGGCGATCGCCGACTTCATGTGCGAGTTCCCGGAAATGGCGGTCGAGCTGTCGCTCAACGACCGCGTCGTGGACCTCATCGACGAGGGCCTCGACATGGCCGTGCGCATCGGCCGGCTTGCGGATTCCTCGCTGATCGCCAAGCGGCTCGCGACCGCCCGATTTGCCGTCGCCGCCGCACCGACCTATCTGGCCGAACGGGGCACACCGAAGGAACCCGAGGATCTCGTCCGGCACGACTGCCTTGAATACACGCTCTCGAGCCGCGGGTCGGACTGGGTCTTCGCGGGGCCGGGCGGGAGCGTGCGCGCAGTGCGCGCCTCGGGCCCGCTCAAGGCGAACAACGGCGAGGCGCTGCTCGCCGCCGCCATCGCCGGACGCGGCATCGTTTACCTGCCCACGTTCATGGTCGGGGCCACGATCGCGGCGGGCAAGCTCGTGCCGCTCTTTTCCGGCGACTGGCAGCCCGAGGAGCTTGCGATTTCGGCCGTCTATCCGCCCACGCGGCATCTCTCGGCAAAGGTGCGCCGGTTCGTCGACTTCCTGACCAGACGCTTTGCCGATCCACCGTGGGACCGGTGGGAGCGAACCGGAAAGGCAAAGGCAGCGCGCCCCAGATAGTTTCATTTTCAGAAATTATCATTTAAAAACTCGGTCGATTATCAATTCAAACGATCCGACGCATCTTCCGGGTGTCTTCGGCGCGGGAGACTGTCTTCCGCGCACAACCCAGATGCAAACGGAGTCCCCCATGTCCGCCAGCAACCAGACCCAGCTCGCAGCCCTCCTCCTTCGCGTCGCCCTTGGCGCGATGTTCCTCGCCCATGCCGGCCTGAAGGTGTTCGTGTTCACGATCCCCGGCACGGTGCAGTTCTTCCAGTCGATCGGTTACCCCGGCTTCTTCGCCTATGTCGTCATCCTCGCCGAGGCGCTCGGCGGCGCGGCGCTGATCCTCGGCGTGCAGGTTCGCCTCGTGGCCGCCGGCCTCATCCCCGTGCTGATCGGCGCCACGATCCAGCATGCCGGAAACGGCTGGATGTTCGCCTCGCCCAACGGCGGCTGGGAATTCCCGGCGTTCTGGACGGTCGCGCTTGCCGTGCAGGCGCTGCTGGGGGCCGGTGCCTATGCGCTCCGCCTCCCCTTCCTGCCGGAGATCGGCGAGCCGCGTTCGCTCGCGGCCTGATCGCGCACGCGCCAGAGCGGCCGGCCGTCCCGAGACGGGACGCGCCGGCCGCTTTCGTTTGCGGCGTTTACAATCCGCTCCGCCGCGGTGCTATGTTCCCCGCTCGACAACAAACCGACACGAGGAACGCCAAGATGAAGCTGCTGCGCTATGGCCCGCCCGGGCACGAGAAGCCCGGAATGATCGATGCCCAGGGGAAGATCCGCGACCTCTCGCAGGTCTGCCACGACATCGCGGGCGCCACGATCACGCCGGACGGGCTTGCGCGCCTCGCCAAGATCGATCCTGCCAGCCTGCCGCTCGTCGACGGCAATCCGCGCATCGGCGCATGCGTCGGGGCGATCGGAAAGTTCATGTGCATCGGTCTCAACTACTCCGACCATGCCGCCGAGACCGGCGCCACCGTGCCGCCGGAGCCCGTGCTGTTCATGAAGGCGACCAGCGCCGTCGTCGGGCCGAACGATCCGGTCATCATCCCGCGCAAATCGGTCAAGACCGATTGGGAAGTCGAGCTCGGGGTCGTCATCGGAAAGCCCGGCAAATACATCGCCGAAAAGGACGCCTTCGACCATGTCGCGGGCTACTGCGTCGTCAACGACGTGTCGGAGCGCGAATTCCAGATCGAGCGCGCTGGCCAGTGGGACAAGGGCAAGGGATGCGACACGTTCGGCCCCATCGGCCCATGGCTCGTCACCAGGGACGAGGTGCCCGATCCGCAGAACCTGTCGATGTGGCTTGAGGTCGACGGAAAGCGCTACCAGGACGGCAGCACGAAGACGATGGTCTACGGCGTGCGCCACCTCGTCTCGTACCTGTCGCAGTTCTTCACGCTCCATACCGGCGACGTGATCTCGACCGGGACTCCGCCCGGCGTCGGCCTCGGCCAGAAGCCGCCCGTCTTCCTGAAGGCAGGCCAGACGATGAAACTGGGCATCCAGGGGCTCGGCTCGCAGATGCAGCGCACGGTCGCCGACGCCTAGGCGCTAGTCCTCCGCCGGCCGGACACGTTCGCGCGGCAGCCTGAGCCGCGCGAGCGTGCCGTTGCCCAGCGCGCTTTCCAGCGTCAGCGTGCCGTCGTGCAGTTCGGCGAAGGCGCGCGCCAGCGGCAGGCCCAACCCCGTGTCGTGACGCTGCCGCGCCTGCACGCTCGATGCCGTCTCGAAGGGCCGAAGCGCACGCTCGATATCCTCGGCCGACATGCCGGGCCCGCTGTCGGCGACCATGAACTCGATGCCGCCGTCGCCCGTTCGCGCGCAATCAAGCGACACGCGACGGTCCTCGCCAGCGAACTTTATCGCGTTGATCGTCAGGTTCAGCAAAATCTGAACGAGCGAACGCCGGTCTCCGACGACCTTCAGCGGCGGAACTTCGCCGTGTCCGACGCGCACGGCCTCGTGCGCCGCGCGAGCGGCCGCCAGGCGGCAGGTCGATTCGATGAGGTCGGCGGCATGAACCTCGTCGGTTTCGAGCGTCCATTTCCCGGCCTCGACCTTCGCGAGGTCGAGCACGTTGTTGACGACCGAAAGAAGGTGCTCGGCGCTGAAGAGGATGTCGGCGGCGTAGTCGCGGTAGCGCGACTGGCCCAGCGGCCCCAGCATCTCGTTCGAGATCATCTGCGAAAAGCCGATGATCGCGTTGAGCGGCGTACGGATCTCGTGGCTCATGTGCGCCAGGAATTCGGACTTTCGCCGGTTCGCCTCGACGGCGGCTTCGCGCGCCTCGGCCGCAAGGCTCGCCTGCGCCTGCGCCTGCGCGCGTGCTGCATGCTCGCGCGCGCGCCGGCGCGAGACGAGCGCAAGCGCCAGGATCAGCCCGGATATGGCGACCGCCGCCGTAAGGATGGCGTTGCGGCGCTGGACCGCACCGGCGACGACGCGCGATTTGTCGTAGGCGACTTCGACGAAGACCGGCGCCGAGGCGACCCTGCTCAGCGTCGCGATCTTCTGCGAGCCGTCGACGGGGGAATTCAGTTCGAACGGCTGCGCGGCCACGCCAGGACCGGCCGCGGCGTGATCGAAGGTCAGCTTCGGCGCCGCAAGCAGGTCGACCTGCGGAAAGCGCGACAGGATCGTTCCGTCCGCCAGCGTGATCGCCACGGTATCCGCGCCAAGCGACCTGAAGAAGTCCCCGAAGTAATCGGGATCGAGCCGCCCGGCGACGACGCCCGCAAATCGGCCGTTTGGCCAGTATGCGGCGCGCGCAACGGGAATCGCGACTTCGAGCGAGGGAATCGTGCGCACCGGCGGCGCCACGACGAGACCGAGGGAGGGATCCGTCCTTAGCGCCTGGAAGTAGTTCCGCGCGGAGAAGTCGATCGGCTCGGGCGTCGCGCTCACGGCGTTGGCCAGCAGACGTCCGTCCGCACCGATGAAACCGATGCCGGCCAGCGGGGTCAGCGTCCGTTGGATCAGCCGCAGGCGGTTGTGGATGGCGATCGCCGCCCGCCCGCGGTCGCCTTCCTGCGGGATCGGGTCGATGTCAATCGTCCGGGTGCCGAGATCAATGCCGGCAAAGATCAGGTCGACATGCAGAACGGCAATGCGCGAGAGCGATTCAAGGCGTTCGTGTGCCGTCCGCAGGACATTGCGCTGATCGACCCATGTCACGGCGAAGGCGAGCGCGAATATCGCCGCAATGGCCGCGCCGACCGCGGCACCGCCCGGCAACGTCGCCATGCGCGGCGCCTTAGCCGCACGTGCCGCAGCGTCAGCCACGCGCACGCCGCTGCGGCGGCGCCACGCCGACATTTAGATAAATTTTACTCATCGCGGGAATTTTAGAAGCTAATCACGACCAGCGATAGTGGCTGGCACGCGTACGCCGTAAATCCGCCTTGCGGCTAGCGCCGGTTTGCCGGCGCTTCCAGGATCACGAGCTCGTCGGGTCGCGTGTAATTGAGGATCGTGCGCGTCTGCTCGTCGAGCATGTCGCGGTCGAGCGTGTCCGCGCGCAACAGCGCCACGCGCCGTTCGAGCGCGATACGCTCGGCCCGGACGTCGTCGCGATGTTCGCGGGCGATGCGCACTTCTTCGGTCAGACGCAGATAGGCGTAGAGCCCGCGCTCACCCTCGAACGAGTGATAGGCGAAATATCCCATGACGCAGAAGCCCAGAACCGGACCGAGGGCGGCGCGTGCACTGCGTTGAATCAACAGGAGAAACGACATCGCGACTCGAAATGAATCACGTCGCGACTCGGGCCGTCAACAGATGGTTAACAAACTCCCGCCAAGCGATTCAAATGACTCACCTTTTTCGCCTAGCGCTTGAGTGCCGCCCGGCCGGGATAGCGGCCCTGACCGCCCAAATCTTCCTCGATGCGGATCAACTGGTTGTATTTCGCCAGCCGGTCCGAGCGCGACAGCGAACCCGTCTTGATCTGCCCGCAGTTGGTCGCGACCGCCAGATCGGCGATGGTCGAATCCTCCGTTTCGCCCGAGCGATGCGACATCACGGCCGTGTAGCCCGCGCGCTGCGCCATCTCGACGGCCTCCAGCGTCTCGGAAAGCGTGCCGATCTGGTTGACCTTCACGAGGATCGAATTGGCGAGGCCCTTCTCGATGCCCATCGCCAGCCGTTTCGGGTTCGTCACGAACAGGTCGTCGCCCACAAGCTGCACCTTGGCGCCCAGCGCGTCGGTCAGCGCCTTCCATCCGGCCAGATCGTCCTCGGCCATTCCGTCCTCGATCGAGACGATCGGGTAGCGCCTGCACAGGTCGGTATAGAACGAAACCATGCCGGCGGCGTCGAGAGTCTTGCCCTCGCCTTCCATGACGTACTTTCCGTCCTTGAAGAATTCCGTCGACGCGGAATCGAGCGCCAGCACGACGTCCGTGCCCAGCTTGTAGCCGGCCGCCTCGACCGACTTGGCGATGAAGCCCAGCGCGTCATCCGCGCTCTTGAGGTTCGGTGCGAAACCGCCCTCGTCGCCCACGTTCGTCGCGAGGCCCGCGTCGGACAGGCGCTTCTTGAGGGCATGGAAGATCTCCGAGCCGACGCGTATCGCATCGGCGCACGTCTTTGCCCCGACCGGCATCACCATGAACTCCTGGATGTCGATCGGGTTGTCGGCATGCGCGCCGCCATTGACGATGTTCATCATCGGCACAGGCAGCAGATGCGCGCGAGTTCCACCCACGTACCGGTAGAGCGGCAGTCCCGCCGCCGCTGCCGCCGCCTTCGCCGCCGCAAGGCTGACGCCGAGGATCGCGTTGGCGCCGAGCCTGCCCTTGTTCGGCGTGCCGTCGAGCGCAATCATCGTGCGGTCGATCTTGAGCTGGTCGGCGGCATCGAAGCCCGACAGCGCATCGAAAATCTCGCCATTGACCGCGGCAACCGCCTTGCCGACGCCCTTGCCAAGATAGCGCTTCTTGTCGCCGTCCCGGAGTTCCACCGCCTCGTGCGCCCCGGTCGAGGCGCCCGACGGGACGGCCGCGCGGCCGAGCGTTCCGTCCTCGAGCGTCACGTCGACCTCGACGGTCGGGTTGCCGCGGGAGTCGAGGATCTCGCGGGCGCGGATGTTGGCGATGGCGGTCATGGTCGGGAAATCTCCGGTTCTAGCAGCCGAGCATCTCGGCGAGATGGACGAAGTCGCGCGCGACGAATGTCCAGTCGCCGTCGGGCGCGAGATCGATCTTCTGGTTCGGTCCGTACTCTGTGGGTCTTGCGACAAAGGCGGTCTTGAGGCCGTGCGACTGCGCATGGCGCAGGTCGGAATTGTGCGCGGCCACCATCATCACCTGTTCCGGCGGCAGGCCCAGCATGGCCGCGGCCCCCAGATAGGTCTGCTGCTGCGGCTTGTAGGCCTTGAAGACCTCGGTCGACAGGACCGCGTCCCATGGCAGCTTCGCGCGCCGCGCCATGTCGACGAGAAGGCGCACGTTGCCGTTTGAAAGCGGCGACAGGATGAAGCGCTTCCGCAGACGGTCGAGCCCCGCGACGGTATCGCGCCACGGGTCGAGACGGTGCCAGGCGAAATTGAGTTCGTCGGTTTCCGCCTCGGAAAGCCGCAGGCCGTACTGGGCGCACAGCGTCACGAGGGTTTCCCGGTGAAGCACGTCGAGCGGCGCGTAGGCGCGCTTGCCCACGCGCACGACTTCCATCGACGGTTGGTAGTTCGCGCGCCACGCATCGGCGAACGCGGCAGCGTCGAGCGTCACGCCCTTGGCCTTTGCCACCGCTGCCACCTCGCGCGTCACAGACGTGCGCCAGTCGACGCAGGTGCCGAAAACGTCGAACAGCATGGCGACATGCATGGCGGGCGGGGCTTTCTCGAAAGGTCCGGCCCAGCGAGGTAGCAGACCCCCGCCCCCGCGACAAGGGTGCGGCTGTGGCGCTATCCTCGTGCGGCCATGGAAGGATTCGCCATACGCGCGCCTGTACCCGTCAAGGACCGCGCCCGCGCGCTGCGCCGGCTCGCCGAAGAGGCGCGCGCCCTTGCCGATCCGCCAGTATCGGGGTTCCGTGTCGGCGCCGCGATCATCGGGGCGCGCACGGGCCGCGTCTATCTCGGCGGCAACGTGGAATTTCCCGGTGCGGCCATCAGCCAGACAGTCCATGCCGAACAGGCCGCCTTCGCCAGTGCCTGGCACCATGGCGAGACCGGGATCGCGTCGATGGCCGTCAGCGCCATGCCATGCGGCCATTGCCGCCAGTTCCTGTTCGAGACGCTGGCGCCCCGCGCGCGGCCCTTCCAGGTTACCGTGGGCAGAAGAACGCAAACGTTGGCCGAACTTCTCCCCGACGCCTTCGGACCGCAAGACCTGGGCTTGCCCGGCGGCTCGATGTCGACGCGGCCCGTACGCCTATCCTGCAAGGGGGACCGGCTGGTACAGGCCGCGCGCAAGGCCGCCGGTGCGTCCTATGCACCACACACGCGCGCGCATGCGGGCATCGCCCTGCTGCTTGCCGACGACGCGATCGTGACCGGCCGCTACGCCGAGAATGCGGCCTTCAATCCCGGCCTCGCCCCGTTGCAGTCCGCCTTGATCCTGCGCGATCTCGCGGGCAAGCGGCGCGTGCCGATCGAACGCGCGGTGCTGGTCGCGCGCGCGGCCGCGTTCGCGCACGCCGCCCGCGCCGAGGAACTGCTCGCGATCGTGGCGCCCGGCGTACGGCTGGAGACGGTCTACGCGCGCTAGTGGATCTCGTCCGCCTCGGCGATCGCCTTGGCGAGCTTGGCGAAGCTGAAGCCCTTCTTCTTCGCGGCCCCGATGATCACCGCCTCGCGCCGCACGAGCCTGTCGACGACGGCCGGGATCCCCTTCACCGCTTCCGGCGGCACGATCACCGCGCCGTGCCGGTCGGCATGGACGATATCGCCCGACTTCACGCGCATGCCGAAGACGTTCGCTTCGCCGCCGAAATCGACCGCATGCACCCATGCGTGCGACGGCACGACCATCCCGGCCAGTGCCTGGAACCCGTCCGCCCACACATGCGTGTCGCGGATCGAGCCGTCGGTCACGACGCCAAGACAGCCCAGCCCCTTGTGCACGTTCGACTGCACCTCGCCCCAGAACGCGCCGAAGCCCGCCCGATCGCCGTCCAGATCCTGCAGCACGGCGATCGACGGGTTTGGTCCGCCGCTCTCGATGTATTTGTAATAGTCGAGCCGCGCCTGCTTGGCGGCCTTGCCCTGCAGCTTGTTGGGCTCGGTCGAGGCGATGCGTGCCGTGCGGGCGTAACCCACGACCGGCTTCAGGTCGGGGTACTGGCAGACCATCGGGCGCGTCGTGAACCCGGAGATGCGCCAGCGCGGATCCATCACCTCGAGCGCGTTGCACATCGTGGGCGTGTCGTATTCCGCAAGTCTGGCAAGATCGCGCGCGCTGAATGCCTCGGCCATGTCGTTTCTCTCCCCCGAAATCGTTGCCGGGCACGATAGAATGGCGCGATGCGCTTCGTCTACGCGATCCTGAACGCACGCGGCACCGTCTATGTCGGCCAGACGACCGACGTCGAGCGTCGGCTTGCCCAGCACAACGGCGAGAAGCCCGGCGGCGCCAAGTTCACGCGCGGGCGTGGCCCCTGGCGGATCGTTCATGTCGAGGCATTTGCAGCCGTGGGCGACGCGCTGCGGCGCGAGCGCGCGCTGAAGCGCGACCGGAAATTCAAGGCGACGCTCAGAGGCTAGCCCGCACCCAGGCGAGCGCCTCGACCTCGGTCGGGAAATTCCGGATTTCGATCCGGCCGGCAAGCGACGGCTCGGGCGCGACGATCACTTCCGAATAAAGGCGCGCCATCACGTCGTACATGGGGGCCGGGGTGTAGATCGCGTAGCGGCGCGGCCGGAATGCGGCAAGGGCCCCCGCCATCAGCGCACCGCGGATCTTCTCCATTCCTGCAAAATCGACCTGCGAGCGCATCTGCGTCACGTCGGCCAGTACCGGCATCGCCGGTCGATACGCGGGGTCGGCAACGACGCGAACGAGGGTCGAAATGAAAACGTCGACGTCGAACTCGCCTTCCTGACGGATCCGAATGACCCCGCCCTCGATGCCGTAGGTCATCTTCATCGGCGGGTCGCCCTCGCGTCAGAGCTCGACGCGCTGCTTGGCGAGCTGGTCGAACGCCTTAAGCTCGGCCAGCAGGCCCGGCATATCCTTGAGCTTGACCATGTTGGGTCCGTCGGACGGTGCCTTGTCCGGGTCCTGATGCGTTTCCATGAAGACGGCCGCCACGCCGATGGCGATTGCCGCGCGCGCAAGAACGGGCACGAATTCGCGCTGACCGCCGGTCGACCCGCCCTGCCCGCCCGGCTGCTGGACCGAGTGCGTGGCATCGAACACGACCGGGTAGCCGTTCGCCGCCATGATGGGCAGTGCGCGCATGTCGGAGACGAGCGTGTTGTAGCCGAAGGTCACGCCGCGCTCGCACTGGAGGATCTTCTCGTTTCCCGTGCTCGCGATCTTCGCGACGACGTTCTTCATATCCCAAGGCGCCAAAAACTGACCCTTCTTGACGTTGATCGCGCGGCCGGTGGCGCCGGCGGCGAGCAGCAGGTCGGTCTGCCGGCACAGGAAGGCGGGGATCTGCAGCACGTCGACCGCCTCGGCGACCGGCGCGCACTGGGTCGCGTCGTGGATGTCGGTCAGCACGGGGCAGCCGTACTTCTCGCGCACCTCCGCCATGATCGGCAGGCCCTTGTCCATGCCCATCCCGCGGCCGCCCGCAAGCGAGGTGCGGTTGGCCTTGTCGAAGCTCGTCTTGTAGATGAGCGGAATGCCGAGCTTGCCGGTAAGCTCGACCAGCGCGTGGCTCATCTCCAGCGCATGCGCGCGGCTTTCCAGCGCACACGGCCCGGCGATAAGCGCAAACGGCTTGTCGTTGGCGATCGGGACGTTCCCGACCGCGACGGTCTTCGTTCCTGACATGGCCGCGATCCTATACCAGCCGGCTCTGCGTGACAGCCGCCTTCACGAAACTGGCGAAGAGCGGGTGCGGGTCGAACGGCTTGGACTTGAGTTCGGGGTGGAACTGCACGCCCACGAACCACGGGTGGTCGGGGATCTCGACGATCTCGGGCAGCTCGCCGTCCGGCGACATGCCCGAGAAGCGCAGGCCCGCCTTCTCGAGCATAGGCTTGTAGTTGACGTTCACTTCGTAGCGATGCCGGTGGCGTTCCTGGATGCGACCTTTGCCGTAAATGTCCGCGACGATCGAGCCCTTGGCTAGGTCGCAGTCATAGGCGCCCAGACGCATCGTGCCGCCCATGTTGTCGCCCATGCCGCGCTTTTCCAGCGTGTTGCCGCGCACCCACTCCGTCAGCAGGCCCACGACCGGATCGGGCGTGGGGCCGAATTCGGTCGTGCTTGCCTTCGTCACACCGCAAAGGTTGCGGGCCGCCTCGATGCACGCCATCTGCATGCCGAAGCAGATTCCGAAATAGGGCACCTTCTTCTCGCGCGCGTAGCGCACCGCCCGGATCTTGCCTTCTGCCCCGCGCTCGCCGAAGCCGCCGGGAACGAGGATCGCATGTGCGCCGTCGAGCGCATCGAAATTCGCGGCCTCGCCCTCGAACTGTTCGCTTTCGATCCAGTTGAGCTTGACCTTGACGCTGTTGGCGATGCCGCCGTGCGTCAGCGCCTCGTTGAGCGACTTGTACGCGTCGAGCAGGCTCGTGTACTTGCCCACGATCGCGATCTCGACCTCGCCCTCGGGCTGGGTCAGGCGGCGGACGATCTCGGTCCAGCGGCCGAGATCGGGTTCGGGCTGAGGCAGGCCGAAATGGCGCAGCACCTCGCGATCGAACCCCTCGCGGTGATAGGCGATCGGCACTTCATAGATCGAGCGCGCGTTGAGCGCCGGGATGACCGCCTCTTCGCGCAGGTTGCAGAAGAGCGCGATCTTCTTGCGCGCCGAGGCCGGGATCTCGTGTTCCGAGCGGCACAGCAGGATGTCGCAGCGGATGCCCACCGACTGGAGCTGCTGGACGGAGTGCTGCGTGGGCTTGGTCTTGAGCTCGCCTGCCGAGGCGATATAGGGCACGAGCGTCAGGTGCACGAAGCACGCGCGCTCGCGGCCCAGCTCGTTGCCGAGCTGGCGGATCGCTTCGAGGAACGGAAGGCTTTCGATGTCGCCCACCGTGCCGCCGACCTCGCAGAGCAGGAAATCGACGTCGGCGGAATCCGCCATCACGAATTCCTTGATGGCGTCGGTCACGTGCGGGATCACCTGGACGGTGGCGCCCAGATAGTCGCCGCGCCGTTCCTTGGCGATGATGTTCGAATAGATTCGCCCCGTCGTGATGTTGTCGGACTGGCGCGAGGCCACGCCCGTGAAGCGCTCGTAATGGCCGAGGTCGAGGTCGGTCTCCGCCCCGTCGTCGGTTACGTAGCATTCGCCGTGCTGATACGGGCTCATGGTGCCCGGATCGACGTTGAGATAGGGGTCGAGCTTGCGCAGGCGGACCTTGTAGCCGCGTGCCTGCAGGACCGCACCGAGAGCTGCGGAGGCGAGACCCTTGCCAAGTGAGGAGACCACGCCGCCGGTGATGAAAATGAACCGCGTCATGGGCCCCCGGTATAGCCCCTCGCCGTGCGCGGCCCAAGCGGAACCGTCACATGGCTCGTCTGCGTGACGCAAATTTCTGGATTGACGCGATTTCGGGATAAGTCCCGAGTCGCGCCTGGAACCTCAGCGCGCGACGGGCGGAGCGGGAGTCGCGGGCGCGGCAGGGGCCGCGGGCGCCGCGGGAACCGGCATCGGGCCTGCAAGCGGGTCGGCCACGCGCTTGGAGTGGCCCCCGGCGAGGATCGCGAGCGCGATGCTCGTCGCCATGAAGGCGGCCGCGAGGATGCCGGTCGTGCGCGTCAGCAGGTTAGCCGTGCCGCGCGCCGACATGAAGCCGCCCATGCCACCGCTAGATCCGCCCATGCCCAGCCCGCCGCCTTCGCTGCGCTGGATCAGCACGACGCCGACAAGGGCAATGGCAACGAGCAGGTGGATGACTGTCAGGACGGTTGTCATGGCTTGTGCTTTTCACGCTTTCGAAAGGTCGGGCTTTCTAGCCCGAACGGGACGGGAAATCCAGCCGGGCACCACCCCATACAGTTTCCAATAACAAAACAAAATATCAATTTTCCCGTCAATTGTTTCAAGCCGGCAGCTGCGTAAATCTCCGCGCATGATGTTCAACCCCGGAAAGGATACCACGATGAGCACCCCCCGCATCGTCGTCCGCCCGTCCGAAATGCGTGGACCTGCGGATTTCGGCTGGCTCAAGAGCCGCCACAGCTTCTCGTTCGGGAACTACTACGACCCCGCCCATATGGGATTCCGCGCGCTGCGCGTGATCAACGAGGACCGCGTGTCGCCAAGCGCCGGCTTCGACACGCACGGCCACCGCGACATGGAGATCATCTCCTACGTGCTCGACGGCGCGATCCGCCACGAGGACTCGATGGGCAATGGCGAGGTGCTGCGCGCGGGCGAGGTCCAGGCCATGACCGCGGGCACCGGCATCCTGCATTCCGAGTTCAACGCCTCGGACCGCAAGCCGGTGCATTTCCTCCAGATCTGGCTGAAACCGGATCGTGCCGGGCATGTGCCGCGCTACGAGCAGCGCGCGTTCCCGCGCGAAGCGAAGCTCAACCGGCTGGCGCTCGTCGTTTCGCCCGACGGCGCGGAAGAGTCGGTGGAGATCCACCAGGACGCGCGGCTCTACGCCACGATCCTCGAGCGCGACCGGACGGCCGCACTCCCCCTCGCGCCCGGCCGGCATGCATGGGTCCAGGTCGCGCGCGGCGCGATCGAGGTGGACGGCACGCTGCTGAAGGAAGGCGACGGCGCGGCAATCTCGGACGCCGCCGCCCTGACGCTCTCCGGAAAGGCCGACGAGAGCGAAGCGCTCGTCTTCGATCTCGCCTAGGCGTCAGGGACGCGGCTGGGTGGTGTAGAGCTTCTGCGCCACCCGCCAGCGCCCGTCGACGCGCAGCAGGCAGAGATAGTCGGTGAAGTAGCGCGGCGGGATCTGGCAGGCGAGTTTGACGAAGGCCATGTCCGGGCCCGCGAGATCGACCGACAGGATACGGTCCTTGCGCTCGAGCCCCGCCTCCTTCGGCTTTGGTCGAGAACGTACGTTTTCGAGCCAGCGGTCGCGCGGCAGGACGACGACCTTTCCGCCGTCGAGGAACGTCAGCGAACTGTTCGGATCGAAGACGGCGGCGAGCTTGTCCGCATCGCCTTCGTAGAGACCGTCAAGATAGTCGGCGACCGTCGCGTGAATGCCGCCAAGCGTCGCGTGATCCTTCATGCCCGTTCTCCTAGCGCCGGGGCGCGGCCTTGATGATCGTCTCGAAGGTATCGGCCCGCAGCGACGCGCCGCCGACAAGCGCGCCGTCGACATCGGCCACGGCCAGCAGTTCGGCAGCGTTGAGCGCGTTGACAGACCCGCCATAGAGGATGCGGAGCTTCGCTCCGTCCTTGAACCGGCCGGAAAGCCCGGCACGGATCGCGCCATGCACTTCGGCGACCTGCGCGGTCGTGGGCGTGCGTCCCGTGCCGATCGCCCAGACCGGTTCGTACGCCACGACGAGGTTCCCGGCATTCGCATCGTCCGGGAGCGAGCCTGCGAGCTGTCCGGCGACCACCGCAAGCGTGCGCCCCCCGTCGCGTTCGGACAGCGTCTCGCCCACGCAGACGATGGCGGTCAGACCCGCGCGCAGGGCCGCCCGTGCCTTCGCCTGCACGACGCCATCCGTTTCGGCGTGTAGCGCCCGGCGTTCGGAATGGCCGACCAGCACAAAGCTGCAGCCGGCATCCTTCAGCATTTCCGCCGCGACGTCGCCCGTGAACGCGCCGCCTGCCTCGGCATGGCAGTCCTGTGCGCCGAGATGCACGCGCGAGCCCGAAAGCGCCTGCCCCACGGCCCCAAGATGCGGAAACGGCGGGCAAACGAGCACGTCGGCCCCGTCCGGTCCGAGCGCGCGCACCGAAGCGGCGACGGCTCCTGCCAGCTTCGCGGCATCGGCCAGCCTGCCGTTCATTTTCCAGTTTCCGGCGATAAGCGGTTTCGGTCCGGGCATCCGTCGCGTCTCCATGGAAAAGGCGCATCCCGGATAAGGGGTTGGCGGCGGTTTCGCAAGGGTTGCGGGGCTGCCGGGCCCGCCCTATTCTCGCGCACCTTTTTCCACCGACCCCGAAAAGACGAAGCCACATGCTGCAATTCATCCGCGACAAGGCCGCCGGCACCGTATTCAAGGTGATGTTTGGCGTGCTGATCATCAGCTTCGCGGTCTGGGGGATCGGCGACTACGCGTTCCTTCGCCGCGGCGACGACACGGCCATCGCCGTGGGCGACAGGAAGATCAACGTGCGCGAGCTCGATGCCGAGTACCGGCAGGCGCGCGAGCGCATCAAGCGGATGCTTGGCGGTCAGGCGGACGACGCGCTCATCAGCCAGTTTGGAATCCTTGATCAGACAGTGGAGCGGCTCACCGGGCAAGCCGCGCTCGACGCCGAGGCCGCCCATCTGCGCCTTGCCACGAGCGACGCGATCATCCGGCAGCGAATCTCGGGCGATCCCGCGTTCCGCGGGCCCGGCGGCCAGTTCGACCGTTTCCAATTCCAGCGCCTGCTCTACGAAAACGGCTATTCCGAGCCGCGCTATATCGAACTGCTGCGCTCCGACATCGTCCGCCAGCAGCTCGTCGAGGCGGTCGAGGCCGGTGTCCGTCCGCCCGAAACGCTGGTCGAGACGATCTACCGCCACCGCAACGAGAAGCGCTCCGGCGTGCGCATGTTCGTCGCCAACACGACCTTCGACGATGTCGGTACGCCGAACGAAGAAGACCTCAAGAAGATCTACGAGGCGAACGCCGACCGTTTCACGGCGCCCGAACTGCGCGCCCTTTCGGCGGTTCGCGTGGCCGCTGCCGACGTCGAGGCACAGGTCCAGATCGACGATCGGGCACTCGAGGACGAATTCCAGCAGCGCAAGCGCGAGTTCGACCGGCCCGAGCAGCGCGAACTGAAGCAGATGCTGTTCGCCGACGAGACCGCCGCGCGCGAAGCAGCCGGCAAGATCGCCGGCGGCAAGTCCTTCGACGAGGTCGTGGCGGAAACGCCTGGGCAGTCGGCCGATCGGGTCGGGCTCGGCCTCGTGTCGCGCGAGGAGACGCTTCCGGCCATTGCCGAGCTGGCCTTTGCCGCCGAACCCGGCAAGGTCGTCGGCCCCGTCCGTACGTCGTTCGGATGGCACGTCATCGAGGTCGTGCGCATCGAACCGGGCGTGGAAGCCAAGCTTGCCGACGTGCGTGCCCAGATCGAACCGGCCCTGCGCAAGCGCATGGCCAACGACAAGGCTTTCGAGATCGCCAACAAGCTCGAGGACCAGGTGACGCGCGGCCACCCGCTCGACGAGGCCGCGGCGACCGCCGGGGCTGACGTCGTGAAGATCCCGGCGCTCGACGCGCGCGGGCGCGATGCGGACGGCAAGCCTGTCGCGCTGTTCATCGACGCGCCGGAGGCCGTGCGCGCGGCCTTCGAGACGGTCGCCGGGCGCGAAAGCCAGCTCGTCGAGACGCGCGTCGGTGCCTTCTTCATCGTGCGCGTGGATTCGGTCACCCCGGCCCAGCGCCGGCCGTTCGATGCCGTGAAGGACGACGCCGCCGCACTGTGGAAGTCCCAGCGCCAGGCCGAACGTGCCGCCGCACGCGCCAAGGAAATCGTCGACGCGATCGGCAAGGGCGAGAAACTGGAGGAGGTCGCACTGCGCTTCAATGTGCGCATCGATCCGGTGCCGCCCGTGCTGCGGACAGGCGACCAGGCGTCCGTGCCCAGCCAGGTTGCCGCGCGCCTGTTCGCCCAGAAGCCCGGCGAGACCGGCGTGGCTCCGGGGCTCGACGGCCAGTACGTCGTGCGGACGACCGAGATCATCCCGGCCGACCCCGCAGCGGACAAGGCCGGCATGGACCAATTGCGTGCCCAGATCCGCCGCGACATGGCAAGCGACGTCTCGAGCGAATACGGGCAGGCGCTGCGCCAGCGCTATGGCGTGACGGTCAATCGCAGTGTCGTCGATCGCGTGAACTGACCGGCCTGCCTTAGCGGGCGGGATAGCGCAGCCAGGGCTGCTCCCCACTGAACGTGGGAGCCGGGACCGGGTTCTGCGGCACCGGTGCAGCTGCGGCTCCCGGACCGGACGGAGCAGGATCAGCCGCAGTAGTTTCCGCCGGGGCGGCGCCGACTGGTGCCAGCGCACTTGCGCGCGAGGAAGCGACACGCACCGGCGGCGGCGGTTCGGCGGTGGACGCTCCCATCGCGATTGCCTCCCGCCCGGCAGGGTCGCGGCGCAGGCCGCGGACGATCGCGGAAACCGGTACGAGCTGCAGGCCGCGCGAATTCATCGTGGGGATCCAGGCCGCCAACGCCTCGATCGTCGCGTCGTGCGGATGGCCAATGGCGATCGCCATGCCACGGCGGGTCGCGAGGCGCTCGAGTTCCGCAAGCTGCTTGCGGACCGCGTTGCCGTCGATTTCGTTGTCGAGGAACACGTCGCGTCCCGCGGCCGCAAGACCCATATCGACGGCAAGCCCCGCCGCAACAGAGCCCCCCGATGTCCGGCTGTCGACGAACAGCAGGCCGCGTGCGGCCAGTTCGTCGAGGACCGGGCGCATCGCGCGCGCATCGCGCGTGAAGCGGCTGCCCATGTGGTTGTTGAGGCCGACAGCCATCGGCAGGCGGTCGAGCGCTGCTGCAACGCGCGTGCGGATGTCGGCCGTTGCCATGCCGACCAGCACCGCGCCCGGACCGGGATCTTCGCGGCCTTCCGGCTCCATCGGCATGTGCAGCAGGATCTCGTGGCCGGCCTGACGGGCGGCAGCGGCCTGCGCGCCGACTTCGCCTGCGTAGCTCATGAACGCCATCGTCAGCGGGCCTGGAAGGGCCGCGACGCGCGCGGCCCGAACACGGTCAAGCCCCAGGTCGTCGATCACCAGCGCCACCCAGGCGCCCGCGCGCACGCGCGGCGGACGAACCGCGCGCGCCTCCCAGCCGGCATCGGACACGCGCGGCGGCGGTGCCACCGCCGCAGGCGGTTCCGGCGCCGGCTTCGGTCCGGCGGTCGGGCGGATCTCGAAATACGGGACGACCGGCTGCGAGGCCGCGAACGCCGGCTCGCGGGCGGCGGGCGACACAACCGGCGGCTGCGCCGATGCAAGGTCGGTTGCCGCCGCAACGGTCTGCACCCGCGGACCGGCAGCCGCGGTTTCGCCGTTGAACCACCCATAGACCGCCCCAAGGGCAAGCGGCACCGCAATCAAGGAAGCGACGCCGAAATCCCGCAGGAAGGAACGCCGGCCGGATGCGCCACGAGTCGTCATCGCGCAACTATAATGCGATTCGCGGGCCGGGCGGACGCCCCCCGCACGTTTCACAGGATGTTAATCATTTTGGTGACAATTGCGTTCCGGCCGCGCCGGTCGGAATATGTCACCTCGGACAATCGACCGCCGGACAGGAAATATCGTGACCGCAAAGCCGAATTTCGTCATGGGCAGGGCGTGGCCAGCCCTTCTTTTGTGCATTGCCCTCGCCGCCTGTTCCGGCAGGTCGGGCGGGATGCTGGGCGGCCGGGCGGAACCGGTCGTGCCTGCCGACGGCGTCTATCGCGGCGAGTTCGTCGGGCGGACCGGCCGGGACTATTCCTGCGCAACCAGGGCCAATGCCGTGATCACGCTCAAGCTCGGCGAGGTGCGCGGCGACCTGTTTACGCCGCAGGATCCCGACAATCCGTCCGGAAACTTCTACGGGTTCATCGAGGCGAACGGACAACTCCGGACGACCGTGCGCGTCGGGAACCAGACGATGGCGATCGACGCAAGCTTCTCCGGCGACCGACTCAGCGGCTATGCGGAGAACGAGAAGTGCTCCATGCGCATAACCGCGCAGCGGAACGATGCCCGGTGAACTGAAACGCCCGCGGGCATCCGGCACGACCGTGAGGGCGGGCCCGGAGTCGCTCGGCTATTCGCGATTCAAGTGGCTGCTGGTGGCGCTCGCGGTCGGCCTGAGCATCGCGTTCTTTGCCTTCTTCATGTTCAGCGCCAAGCAGAACGCCGATCAGGCGCAGCGCAACGCCGAGCGTCAGATGGCGAATCTCGCGGCCCTGCTGGCGGACCAGGCGCAGCACGCCTTTTCGGGCGTCCGCGTGACGCTGGGAACCGCGGCCGCAGAGATTGCCGGCGAACCGGATGTCGAGAAACTCACGCGCACGCTCCAGCGATACGCCGCGATCGACGGCCGGATCGAGCGGGTCACGCTGGTCGACGCCAGGGGTGAGCCGGTGGCGTCGGGCGGCACGCCCGAGCCCGGCGCGGATTTCAAGGTACGCGACTGCTGGAAATTCCTCGCCGCAAACCCCGATGCGAGCGAAGCCATCGGCATGCCGCGCCGCGACCCGAAATCCGGAGGATGGGTTGTAAGCATCGCGCGCGCGATCCGCGAGCCGGACGGCACATGGCACGGCGCCCTCGTCGCCGATCTGCCGCGCAGCTTTTTCGAGCGCCTCTATGCCCAGATCGATTCCGGACGGCGCAGTTCGTTCGGCATCCTTGACCGGCGCGGCGCCGTCGTTGCGCGCACGGCCAGCGCCGAGCGCGTTCCGGACGATGCGCTGAACGGCAACCCGTTCTTCGAAACAGCGCTTCGTGCGGCCGAGAAGGGCGACATGGCCCGCCGGGTCGTCGGGCTGGACGGGGTCGAGCGCGTCTACGCCTTCGCGGTCGCGCAGGAGCTGCCCTACGTCGTCTATGCGGGGACATCGCCCGAGGACTATCTCGCCGACTGGCGGGAGAATATCCGCATCTCCCTGCCCTTCTCCTCGATCGTCGTTGCGATCTTCATCTTCCTGATTCTTGCCCTCGCGCGCCATCTCGGACGCCTCGAGGAAAGCGAGGCATCGATCCGCCACTCCGACGCGCGCTACCAGACGCTCGTGGCGAACATTCCCGGAATCGTCTTCCAGCGTCGCCGCGATGCCAGCGGCCACAACGCGATCGTGTGGATCAGCGAGGCCGTCGAAACGCAGCTTGGCCTCTCCGCCGAACAGTGCGTCCGCGAGGACGGGCGGCCGCTCGCGCGCGCGACCGATCCGGACGACCTCAAGCTGCTGATGGAGGCCTACGACCGTTCCGCCATCAGCATGGTCGGGGTGCACTGGATCGGGCGCATCAGCCACGTCGACGGCCGCCGCCGCTGGTTCGAGGTGACGGCACGTCCGCGCCGGCTGCCGGACGGCGCCATCATCTGGGAGGGCATTGCCCTCGACGCGACGGACCGCCTGGTGGCCGAACACGCGCTCGAGAACGTCCGAGCCCAGCTCGATGCCAAGAAGGAGCAGCTCGAAACGGCGCTCTCCAACATGGCGCAGGGCATGTGCGTATATGACGGCGATCTGCGCCTCGTTGTCTTCAATCGCCGCTATCTCGAGCTCTACGGCCTCGAGGATGCCGGTATCCGCGAGGGAAGCACGCTCGAGGAGACCATGCGGGCCTCGATCAGCCGCGGCAACTACGCGCTCGAGCGCGCGGAAGCGATCGTGCAGGAGCGTCTTGCCGCCGCGCGCCGGCACGAGCCGCAGCGCCTCGTCCAGCGGCTCGAGAATGGCCACGCGATCGAAGTCGACATACGCCCGCTCGCCGGCGGCGGTTCCGTCGCGAGCTTCACAGACATCACCGAGCGCGAGAATGCCGGTGTGGCATTGCGTCAGGCAAAGGAGACCGCCGAACTCGCCGACCGCGCGAAGTCGCAATTCCTGGCGAACATGAGCCACGAACTGCGCACGCCCCTGAACGCGATCATCGGCTTCGCCGAGATCATGACCGACAAGCTGTTCGGTCCGCTTGGCGATCCGCGGTACGACGAATACGCCCTCGACATCCGCGAGTCCGGCCGCCACCTGCTCATGCTGATCAACGACATCCTCGATCTGTCGAAGATCGAGGCGCGCCAGGCGAACCTTCGCGAGGAACAGGTCGACATCGGCGAGGTGTTCGCCTCGTGCGCCCGGTTGGTCGGCGAGCGCGCGCAGCGCGGCTCGATCGACCTCGACGTTGGATCGGCCGACGACATTCCGGCGGTGTGGGCGGACCGCGTAAAACTGAAGCAGATCCTGCTCAATCTGCTTTCGAACGCGATCAAGTTCACGCCGGCCGGCGGCAAGGTATCGATGGGTGCGGCGCGCAAACCCGAAGGCGCCATCGAGATCAAGGTCGTCGACACGGGCATCGGCATGCGCGCGCAGGACATCCCCATCGCCATGCAGCCGTTCCGGCAGATCGAATCCACCCTTGCCCGCCGCCACGAAGGGACCGGCCTCGGCCTGCCGCTGACCAAGGCGATCGTCGAGATGCATGGCGGGCGCCTTGAACTGCAGTCGGCGCCCGGCAAGGGCACGACGGTGACGGTCGTGCTGCCGGCCGAGCGGGTGATCGACCCGCACGGCGTCCAGGACGCCCAGCTTGCCGAAGCGATCCACGCGGCGCGCAACGCTTTGTAAGCGACGGAAATCCCTGCTATAAGCGCCGGAAATCCGCTTAAAAGCGCAATTTCCGGAGACGCCCCGCGATGGCCGGCGACATGACGCAACTGAAGACGCTGCTTGCCCGCGTGGCCGACGGCAACCGCCTGTCCCAGACAGAAGCGGAAGAAGCGTTCGACATCATGATGTCGGGCAATGCCACGCCCGCGCAGGTTGGCGCGTTCCTGATGGCGCTGCGCGTGCGCGGCGAGACGGTCGACGAGATCGCCGCCGCCGCCCGCACGATGCGCGCCAAGGCACTGAAGATCGCGGCACCCGAAGATGCCGTCGAGGCCGTGGGCACGGGCGGCGATGCGTCCGGCTCCTTCAATATCTCCACCGCGACGGCTTTCGTCGTGGCCGGTGCGGGCCTCAAGGTGGCCAAGCACGGCAACCGTGCATTCTCCTCGAAGTCGGGCGCGGCGGATGTGCTGACGGCGCTCGGCGTCAACATCGAATGCGACATGAAGCTCGTCGAGTACGCGATCTCGAAGGCCGGCGTGGGCTTCATGATGGCGCCGCGCCATCATTCGGCAATGCGCCACGTGGCGGGTGCCCGCGTCGAGCTCGGCACCCGCACGATCTTCAACCTGCTTGGCCCCCTCTCCAACCCCGCCGGCGTCCGGCGCCAGCTCGTCGGCGTGTTCGCGCGCAAATGGATCGGCCCGCTGGCCGAAACGCTGGGCCGCCTCGGTTCCACCCGCGCATGGGTCGTGCACGGTTCGGACGGGCTCGACGAGATCACGACGACCGGGGCCACCTATGTCGCCGAACTCGACGCGGGCAAGGTGCGCGAGTTCGAGATCACGCCGGAGGATGCGGGCCTTCCCCGCGCCACATCGGCCGATCTCAAGGGCGGCACGGCGCAGGAGAACGCGGCGGCGATGCACGAGGTGCTGGGGGGCAAGACCGGCCCGTTGCGCGATGTCGTGCTGATGAATTCGGCGGCACTCCTTCTCGTGGCTGGCGCCGCCCCCGACCTCAAGGCCGGTGTGGCGAAGGCGGCCCAGTCGATCGACGGCGGCGGTGCGAAACGGGCGCTCGATGGGCTTGTCGAAATCACGAACAGGTCGGCTGCATGAGCGATGTCCTCGCGAAGATCTGTGCCGACAAGCGCCGCGAAGTGGCGCTGCGCAAGGCGCGCGTTCCCGACGAGGCGCTGGCCGCGAAGCTTGCCCAGGCCACGCGGCCGCGCGGCTTCGCGGGCGCGCTGCGCGCGCGCCGCGCATCGGGCGAAGTCGCGCTGATTGCCGAGATCAAGAAGGCTTCGCCCTCCAAAGGCCTCATCCGCGCCGACTTCGAGCCCGCCAAGCTCGCGCGTGCCTATCGCGACGGCGGTGCGGCGTGCCTGTCCGTGCTTACCGACGAGCCCTATTTCCAGGGTCGCGACGAATACCTGCAGGCCGCGCGTGCGGCCGTAAGCCTTCCCGTGCTGCGCAAGGATTTCGCGCTCGAGCCCTACCAGATCCGCGAAACGCGGGCGCTGGGCGCGGATTGCGTGCTGCTGATCCTCGCCGCCCTCGACGACTGCGAAGTGCAGGACCTTTGCGAGAACGCGCTCGAACTCGGGCTCGACGTTCTTGCCGAGGTGCACGACGCGGCCGAGCTCGACCGCGCGCTGAAGCTGCCGGCGCAAGGCGCCCACGGCAACGAGACGATGATCGGCGTCAACAACCGGAACCTCAAAACGCTGTCGGTCGACCTCGCGACATTCGAGGCGCTGGCCCCGCGGGTGCCGCGCGAACGCCTGCTCGTCGCGGAAAGCGGGATAAGGACGCCGGCCGACATCGCAAGGTTGGAGCGTGCGGGCGCCGGGGCGTTCCTCGTGGGCGAAAGCCTGATGCTGCAGGATGACGTGACGACGGCAACGCAGACCCTCCTGGCACGCGAGAAGGTGCGCGCTTGAGCGGCCTTACGCACTTCGATGCCGCCGGAAACGCGGTGATGGTCGACGTCGGCGGCAAGGCGCACACCGAACGGCTCGCGGTCGCGCGGGGCCGCGTGACGATGGCGCCCGAGACGCTGCGCACGATCGAGGCGCACGGATTCAAGAAGGGCGACGTGCTTGCCGTTGCCCAGCTCGCCGGCATCATGGGCGCAAAGAAGACGAGCGAGCTGATCCCGCTTTGCCACCCGCTGGCGCTGACATCGGTCAAGGTCGAGCTCCGTCCCGATCCGGCGGCAAGCGCGGTCGAGATCGAGGCCACCGCGAAGGTGGCCGGGCAGACAGGCGTCGAGATGGAAGCGCTGACCGCCGTGGCCGTCGCGGCGCTCACGGTCTACGACATGTGCAAGGCCGTCGACCGCGGCATGCGCATCGGCGACATCCGCCTTGTCCGCAAGGAAGGCGGAAAGTCGGGCACGTTCGAGCAGGGCTGACAGGCCGATGATCCCCGTCGCCGAGGCGCGCGCCCGCATCCTGAAGGGTTTCGCCCCGCTCGGGGCCGAGACCGTGCCGCTGGCCGCCGCGCACGGCCGCACGCTCGCAGTCGACCTGCGCGCGCGGCTGACACAACCGCCTTTTCCCGTTTCGGCAATGGACGGATATGCCGTGCGAGCCGCAGATATCGCGGCGGCGCCGGCGAGGCTGACGATGATCGGCTCGGCCCCGGCCGGGCGCATGTTCGATGGTTCCGTCGGGCCGGGACAGTGCATCCGCATCTTCACGGGCGCCGTCGTTCCGCCCGGCGCCGACACGATCCTGATCCAGGAGAATGCGACGGCCGACGGTGCGACGATCACGGCCCTGCAGGCCGAGCCGCAAGGCCGCTATGTCCGCCCGGCCGGCCTCGACTTCCGCGAGGGCGAAATCGCGATCCGGGCCGGAACGACGCTCGACGCGCGCCATGTGGGGCTAGCCGCGGCGACGAACCATGCGTGGCTCGAAGTCCGCCGCCGGCCGCGCGTGGCGATCCTTTCGACCGGCGACGAGATCGTGCTGCCGGGCACGCAGCCCGCACCTGGCCAGATCGTCTCCTCGAACGGGCCGGCACTCGCCGCTTTCGTCGCCGAGGCCGGCGGGCGGCCCGTGATGCTGCCGATCGCCCCGGACGATACGAACGCCCTGCAGGCGATCGCTGAGGGCGCGCGTGGCTGCGACCTGCTGGTGACGTCCGGCGGCGCGTCGGTCGGCGATCATGATCTCGTGCGCGATGCGCTCGGCGCCAAGGGTCTGGAACTCGACTTCTGGCAGATCGCCATGCGCCCCGGAAAACCGCTGATGTTCGGCCGCTTCGGCGACGTGCCGCTTCTGGGGCTGCCCGGCAACCCGGTCTCGAGCCTCGTGTGCGCGGTGCTGTTCCTGGGGCCCGCGCTTGCCACAATGCTCGCGAAGCGCGAGGTTGGCCCGAAGATCGAGCGGGCGGAACTCGGCTGCGACCTGCCGGCCAACGACCGGCGCGAGGATTACCTGCGCGCCACCCTCGAGCGTCAGCCCGACGGCCGCCTTGTCGTCACGCCGTTCGGCAAGCAGGACAGCTCAATGATGGCGCTCCTCGCCAGCGCAGACGCGCTGGCAATCCGCCCGTCGAACGCGCCGGCCGCTCAAAAGGGAGAGCCGATCGAGATCGTCCGCCTTTAGCGGCTGTGGATAAGCCTTGACGGAGTAGGCGAACTAAACTAGAACGGTTCGGGATTGTTGCGGGTTCGTTTACGAGATGTTGTGGGTAATACCATTGCATTTCACGAGCAGTTGAGACCATCAGCCGCTCTCGGCGGACCCCGACACCGCAACAGGAGCCCGGTCCGGCTTCCGTCACGAAGGTTCGAGCCATGCTGACCCGCAAGCAATACGAGCTGCTTCTGCTCATCAACCAACGTCTTGCCGAAGCAGGCGTGCCCCCCTCGTTCGACGAAATGAAGGATGCGCTCGGCCTCAAGTCGAAGTCGGGCATTCACCGCCTGATCACCGGCCTCGAGGAGCGCGGCTTCATCCGCCGCTTGCCACATCGTGCGCGCGCGCTGGAAGTCGTGCGCCTTCCCGACAACCTGAATGCGCAGGGCCAGAAGCCCGCGTCCGGCCCCATGATCGCGCCCGTGGCGCCCGATGCCACGCGCGCGTTCCGCCCGCAGGTCGTGAAGGGCGAGTTCCGCGGCACGCTTCCCGGTGCCGCGATGGCGGCCAACTCCGACGAGGTCGTGAAACTGCCGCTCTACGGGCGTATTGCCGCCGGTCTGCCGATCGAGGCGCTGCGCGATCCGTCGAATACCGTCGACGTGCCGCCCACGATGCTCGGCCGCGGCGATCATTTCGCGCTCGAGGTGTCGGGCGATTCGATGATCGAGGCCGGCATTCTCGACGGCGACACCGTGCTGATCCAGAAGTCCGAGTCTGCCGAAAACGGCCAGATCGTCGTGGCGCTGATCGACGAGCAGGAAGTCACGCTGAAGCGGTTCCGCCGCCGCGGCGCGTCGATCGCGCTCGAGCCGGCGAACAAGGCCTACGAGACGCGCATTTTCGGGCCCGATCGCGTGCGCGTGCAGGGCAAACTCGTCGGCCTGATGCGCCGCTTCCACTAGGCCGCCGCCGTTACATTCGGCGTATCGACGCTGCACGGGGCCGCGCGTTAGGATTCGCTCCGCAATGACCGCTTGCGGAGGGTCACGATGCGCGTCGTGTTTCTGTTCGCCTCGATCCTGATGGTCGCTGTGTCCCTCGGCGCGGCACCGGCCCGCGCGCAGGACGGGCTGAAAGCCGGGGACGAAGTTCCTTTCGCCGCCGGCGCGCCTTTTTCCGTCGACAAGGTTGCGATCCGCTCCGACGCGCGAAAGATCGTCGACTTCCTGGACAGGTATGCCGATGCGCCCTCGCCCAAGGCGCTTGCCATGTCCGAGGATGGCCTCAATGTCTACGGATTCTGGGAGCGCGAGGACCGCAGTCCGCGCACGGCCAGCGACGTCCGGCGCATGGCGCTCCAGCATTGCGAATTCGTTTCCGGCACCGCCTGCGCGCTCGTCGCCGTCGACGGGCAGATGGCCGCAGGCCAACCGAATCCGGTCGAAGCGCTGCCGAAATCCGGCCGGTTCGAACCCGCACGGATGCCGTTCTGGTCGACCGCGTCGATCGCGCAGGCCGAAGGCCTGGGGAAATACGCGTCCATAAAGTCGGCCAAGGCTCTTGCGATCGCGCCGGCATCCGGCGCACGCATTGCCGTGGGGCGCGGCGATACCATCGAAGAGGCGCGCGCCTCGGCGCTCGACCAGTGTGCCAAGCGGGTCGGTCGGGACGGCGTGCGCTGCGTGGTGTTCGTCGAAAACGACGAAGTCGTCTACGGCCAGCCCGACGGCACGCGCCAGCTCGTCACGGGGCGCAATGAAGCGCCCCGGCAGATAACGGTCGTCTATGTCGGCGCATGGAACTGCGCGCCCTGCGGTGGCTGGGAAGCGACGCAACGGCGGCCGTTCCTCGAAAGCGCGCTTGCCGGCTCGGTGGTATTCCGCGAAGTCAAGGCCGGAACGTACGTCGATACGCGCAACACCGCGAAATGGCCCGACGACATCCAGTGGATCCGTGACAGGAACGCGGCCAATGCCGGAACGCCGCGTTTCATCGTGGTCGCGGACCGGCGCATCGTCCTCAACACCCGCGGCGCCGGAAACTGGGACAAGGAGGTTGTCCCCGCCCTCCAGCGCCTTGTCGCGCTCAAGGCGAAGGCCGGCTAGCGCGCGCCGTCCAAGGCCGGTTCCCGCGGGCATCTCGCACACTTTCGATCCGTATCGCGCCGTCCGCGAACCAGACCGCGTGTGCGCCGTTGTCCAGCAGGTCGAACCTGTCGATGACGCGCCCGGCCATGCGGCGGCAAACCTGCCGGATGCCGACCGTCGCCACGACCAGATCGGCCCCGCCGCAGGCCGCAGGCAGCACGGACGCATTGCGCACGATCGCCACGCGCACGCCGTCGGCCGAATAGACGCAATCCCCCGGCCGGCAGACGAGCCTGCCGCCACTTGAGGTGCCCGCGCGCGGCCAGACCTCCGGCGCGTCGGCAGTTCCGTCGCGCCGAAGCCAGGTCTCGCGCGCGAACTTGTCGCCGCCGGGCACGGAGAGTGCCAGCCGCCCGTCGCCGTCGCGAACCGCGATCAGGCGTCCGTCGCCGGACACTAGGATGTCGGGCGGAATCTGGAACGCGGCCGACCCGACACCCGTGGCCAGCATCGCGATGCCCGCAAGGCGAACGGCGCTTCGCCAGATGCACAGCCACACGAGCCCCAGCCCCGCCGCCGCGAGCCCCCACGCCGGCATACTGGGGAAAATCGCGGCTGCCCCCTCCCAGCCCGCGACCGAGCGCGCGATCGCCACGAGGATGTCGAGCCCCCATCCCATCGGCACAAGCGCGGCCTGCGCCCATCCGAACGGGAAGAGGAGGCACGCGACGACAGCCCAGGGCATGATCCACAGCCCCGTAACCGGGACCGCGAGCAGGTTCGCGACCAGGCCAAACACCGAAAACCGGTTGAAGTGATAGAGCGCGAAGGGCGCGCTTGCCACCCCCGCGACCAGCGATGTGAGCACGCTTGCCCCCAGCCAGAGCGCGCCCCTTCCGGCCACGCCGGTGCGCGCACGGAGCCTTGCAAGCGGTCCCGCCACGACCTCGAAGGTCGCCACAAGCGCCACGACCGCGGCGAAGGACATCTGGAAACTGGCGGACATCAGGCTCTCCGGCCCTGCCAGCAGCAGCACGAATGCGGCCCAGGCCACCAGCCGCAGCGTGATCGCGCGCCGGTCGAGCAGAATCGCGGCTAGGACGACGCCCGTCATCAGCCAACTGCGCTGGATGGGCACGGCCGGCACGGCAAAGAGCATGTAGGCCGTGATCGCCGCGAATGCGGCGATCGCCGCAATCTTCTTCGTGTTCCATCGCAGCGCCACGCCAGCGGGCAACGCCAGCGCGATGCGCACGAACGCGAACACGATGCCCGCAACCATGCCGATATGCAGGCCCGATATCGAAAGGATGTGCTGCAGGCCGGAATCGCGGAAGGCCTCGAGAACGTCGGGCGGGACCGCCCCCTGCTCGCCCGCGATCAGTGCCGCCGCGATCGACGCGGCCGGTTGCGGCAGTATCGCGAAGATCGCGGCAACGACCCGCGCGCGCGCGGCGCTCGCGGCAAGCTGCCAGCCCGGCCTCGCCGGGCGGTCGAGGACCTCCGGCATCGTTCGGGCGTACCCCACCGCCCCGAGACGCTCGAACCACGCCTGCCGCGCGAAGTCGAATGCGCCCGGGGCGCTCGGCATGGGCGGCGGCATAAGGAACGCGCGCACGATCCGGGCATCATCGCCTGGCGCAATCTCGCCCGGCTTGTCGAGCCGGAGGCGCACGGTCTCGGGTGTTTCCGACGGCGAGAGCCTGTCGACCGACAGCCTGTCGAGCAGGACACGTACGCCATCTGCGCGCGGCTCGACGGCAAGCACGCGGCCCGTGACGGTCACCGGGCCGATGCGCCGCTCGATGACCGGGGCGGCAACCGCGTGCGCCCGCAACTGCGCCACCGCAAAGCCGGCCCCGGCTGCGCAGAGGGCGACGGCGAGCACCCGCACGGCGGGGACTGTGCGGCCGAGAATGCCAAAGCATCCGGCCATTGCCACAAGCCCCGGCGCCATCCAGCGGCCCGGTTCCTCCGGAAGGGCGAAATAGACGGCAATACCGGCCGCCAGCAGGACCGGGATCCACAGGACGACGCGCGATGCCTCCCGTGTGAGCGTACGAAGCCAGAACCCGCGAAGCCCGCGTGGCCCGTCGGCAGACGGGTCGGCGAAAGCATCCGGAAACTGCATGCAATGTCTTGAATACAATTTTTGAGAGAAGACGGCAGCATAGCGCGAGGTGCCGTCGGGCGCAAACTCGAGCCAGATAAGGCCGTGCAGGCCGGTCGCGTGCGTGATAGAGGAACCCGCCTTCCCGCAGATTCAGGAATTCGACCGGTCCGCCCGCATGTCAAACGCCACGCCATCCAAGCCCGTCTGCCGCTTCGCCCCCTCGCCCACGGGCTACCTCCATATCGGCGGCGCGCGCACCGCGCTGTTCAACTGGCTCTTCGCCAAACACACGGGTGGAACGTTCCGGCTGCGCATCGAGGACACCGACCGCGCCCGCTCGACCCCCGAAGCGACGGAAGCGATCATCGACGGCATGAAGTGGCTTGGCCTCGACTGGGACGGCGAGGTGGTCCACCAGTTCGCGCGCATGGACCGCCATGCGGCCGTGGCACTCGACCTGCTGGCCAAGGGCGGCGCGTATTACTGCTATGCCAGCCCGAAGGAGCTCGAGGACATGCGCGCTGCCCAGAAGGCGGCGGGCAAGCCGATCCGCTACGACGGGCGCTGGCGCGATCGCGACCCGAAGGATGCCCCGGCCGACGTCAAGCCGGTCGTCCGCCTCAAGGCGCGCCAGGACGGCGAGACGATCATCCGCGACCGCGTGCAGGGCGACGTCGTGGTGAAAAATGAACAGCTCGACGACATGATCCTGCTGCGCGCGGATGGCACGCCCACCTACATGCTGTCGGTCGTCGTCGACGACTACGACATGGGCGTGACCCATGTGATCCGCGGCGACGACCATCTCAACAATGCGGCGCGACAGATGCAGCTCATCGAGAAGCTGGGCTGGCCCGTCCCCGTCTATGCGCACATCCCGCTGATCCACGGGCCTGACGGCGCCAAACTCTCCAAGCGCCACGGCGCGCTAGCGGTCGACGCCTACCGCGACATGGGGTACCTGCCCGAGGCCATGCGCAATTACCTCCTGCGCCTGGGCTGGGGCCATGGCGACGACGAGATCATCCCGACGGACAAGGCCATCGAGTGGTTCGATCTCGACGGCGTGGGGCGCAGCCCGTCCCGCTTCGACTTCAAGAAGCTCGACAACCTGAACGGCCACTACATGCGCCACAGTGCGGATGCGCATGTTCTCGACGCGGCATTGCCGCTGATCGAGAAGGCGGCGGGCATGCCGGTCGATGCGGCCGCGCGCGCACGCCTGCTTGCCGGCATGGGCGGCCTCAAGGCCCGCGCAAAGACCCTGCTCGAACTCGCCAACGCCGCGGTCTTCTACGTGAAGCGCAGGCCGATCGCGCTCGACGATGCGGCAAAGAAGCTGCTCTCCGGCGACGGCATGGCGAACCTAAAGACGGTCGCCGGCCTGCTTGCCGGAGCGGCCGAATGGAAAGCGGCCGCGCTTGAGGCGATGCTGCGCGAAGCTGCCGACAAGACGGGCGCAAAACTCGGGACGCTGGCACAGCCGCTGCGCGCCGCCCTGTCGGGCCAGGGCACCTCGCCGCCGATTTTCGAGGTGATGGAGATTCTCGGCCGGGATGAGGCGCTTGGCCGCATCTCGGATGCCCTGGAGGGCGCGAAATAGTCGCATTCCGGGACGACCCGCACGCGGTTCTGGAGAACTTGCAAATCCGTCCGCCCTACGCTCCAATGCCGGTTTCCGCACCTGCGAACGCCTGAACCAGAGAGCGCCAATGACCCAGACCAAGAGCTCCGTTACCCTGGTCGACAACCAGTCCGGCAAGAAATACGAGCTGCCGGTCCTTTCCGGGGCGATCGGCCCGCAGGTCATCGACGTCCGCAAGCTCTATACGGACTCCGGCTATTTTACCTACGATCCGGGTTACACCTCGACCGGCGCCTGCAAGTCGAAGATCACCTATATCGACGGCGACGAGGGTGTGCTGCTCCATCGCGGTTACGCGATCGAGGATCTCGCAGAACATTCCGATTTCATGGAAGTCGCCTACCTGATCCTGAAGGGCGAACTGCCCAACAAGGCGGAAAAGGCGAAGTTCGAGCGCGACGTCACGCTCCACACGATGCTGCACGAGCAGATCAACCGGTTCTTCTCGGGCTTCCGTCGCGACGCGCACCCGATGGCGGTGATGTGCGGCGTGGTCGGCGCGCTGTCGGCCTTCTACCACGACAGCCTCGACATCTCCGATCCGCACCAGCGCATGATCGCCTCGTACCGGCTGATCGCGAAGATGCCGACCATCGCGGCCATGGCCTACAAGTACTCGATCGGCCAGCCCTTCATGTATCCGCGCAACGATCTCGGCTATGCCGAGAATTTCCTGCAGATGACGTTCGGCGTGCCGTGCGAGCCGTACAAGCCGAACCCCGTCCTGTCCAAGGCCATGGACAAGATCTTCATCCTGCATGCCGATCACGAGCAGAACGCGTCGACGTCGACGGTCCGCCTGGCGGGCTCGTCGGGCGCCAATCCGTTCGCCTGCATCGCCGCGGGCATTGCCACGCTTTGGGGGCCCGCGCATGGCGGCGCCAACGAGGCCGTCCTCAAGATGCTGGCGGAGATCGGCTCGAAGGACCGCATCCCGGAATTCATCAAGCGCGTGAAGGACAAGAACGAAGGCGTGCGCCTGATGGGCTTCGGCCACCGCGTCTACAAGAACTACGATCCGCGTGCCAAGGTGATGTCGGCGACCTGCAAGGCCGTGCTGGGCGAACTGGGCGTCAGCGATCCGCTGCTCGAGATCGCGGTCGAACTCGAGCGCATCGCGCTGCAGGACGAGTACTTCGTCTCCAAGAAGCTCTACCCGAACGTCGACTTCTATTCGGGCATCATCCTGAAGGCGATGGGCTTCCCCGTCGCCATGTTCACGGCGCTTTTCGCGCTCGCGCGCACGGTCGGCTGGATCGCGCAGTGGAACGAGATGATCGAGGATCCGGAGCAGAAGATCGGCCGTCCCCGCCAGCTCTACACCGGGGCGAGCAAGCGGCCGTTCGTGGCGATCGAAAAGCGCGCCTGACGACGGGCAGGAATGCCCGTCGATCCGTCGGGGAGGGCGGAAGCAATGGCGAATGGCGGAACAGGCCGTCTGCGCGAGGACGACGCACCGCAAAGCTCGGTGCGCGGAGCGCGTACGCCCGCGCTCGGCCGCCGCCGCCTGCCGCCCGCCTCCAACGACAACCGGCCCACGCTGCTGCGTTTCCTGAAAATGACGGCCGCCCCGCTCCTGATCGCCGTCGCGGCGGCGGCCTATTACTGGTTCTGAGGCGAGAGCCTTATTTCTGGATCAGCTCGATCTTGTAGCCGTCCGGGTCCTCGACGAAGGCGATGACGGTCGTGCCATGCTTCATGGGGCCCGGCGCACGGGTGATCTTGACCCCAGCCTTGGCGAGCGTCTCGCATGTGCCGTAGATGTCCTTCACGCCCAGCGCAAGATGCCCGAAACCGGTGCCGATCTCGTAAGGCTCGTGCCCCCAATTGTGGGTAAGCTCGATGACGGTATTGGACTCCTCCGCCCCATATCCGACGAAGGCGAGCGTGAATTTGCCGTCCGGATAGTCCTTGCGGCGCAGGAGCGTCATGCCGAGCTTGCCGCAATAGAAATCGATCGATTTGTCCAGGTCGAACACCCGGATCATCGTGTGGAGCATGCGGTACTCGGTCTTCGGCGTGCGGGCGTCGTCCATGGCTGCCTCCGTTCGTGCGCCGGCGAGAATGCCCCCGATGCGACCTTTGCGCCAGTGGGCAAAACGGGGTAAGAGCGCGGCCATGCGCAAGCTCCGCACCGCCGTCATCGGCTGCGGCCATTTCGGCCGCTATCACGCCGACAAGTACGCCAGCCTCCCCGATTCCGAATTCGTGGGCGTCGTCGACCCCGACCCGGCGGCACGCAAGGCCGTCGCCGGAAAGCACAAGGTTGCGGCGTTTGCCGACCCGGCCGAACTGGCAGGCAACGTTGATGCCGTGTCGGTCGTGGTACCGACGGTCCTGCATTTCGACGTCGCGATGCGGCTGATCGAGGCCGGCATCCACGTGCTGATCGAGAAGCCCATCGCCGAGACCGTCGAGCAGGCCGACGGGCTGGTGGCGGCAGCCGCCGCGAAGGGGACCATCCTCCAGGTCGGGCACCTGCAGCGGTTCCTCATCGACCGACTGGGCGTGAAGGCGCATGTCGACCGCCCGCTCTACATTGAGGCGACGCGCATCCATGCCTTCTCGCCGCGCGCGACCGATGTCTCGGTGATCCTCGATCTGATGATCCATGACATCGATCTCGTCCTGGCGCTCGTCGGGTCGCCCGTCGAAAGCGTGATGGCCGTGGGTGCGCCCGTCGTCACGAAGGAGGAGGATATCGCCAATGTCCGCCTCGGGTTCGAGAACGGGTGCGTCGCGAACATCACGACGAGCCGCGTGAGTCTCAAGACCGAGCGCAAAATGCGCATCTTCGGGCACGAGAGCTACGTTTCCCTCGACCTTGCCAAGCGCAAGATGACCGCCTTCAAGCGCGGGACAGGCATCGCCTGGTTCCCCGGCCTGCCGCCGATCGACCGCGTAGAGAAGGAATATCCCGACGGCGACGACCTGAAGGCCGAGATCGCGAGCTTCCTTGCCGCCTGCCGAGGCGAGCACCCGCCGCGCGTCGACGGAAAGGACGGGCGTGCCGCGCTCGACGTGGCGCTGCGCATCGAGGCGGCGATCCGCGCCCACCACGCGCGCGTGTTCGGCCCTACCGCCGGATAGCTGCCAGCACGGCGGCCGCGGCCCTGTCCGACGGCAGGTTTCCCGGGCCGAGCCCCTGCCCGCCCAGACGGTCACACACCGTCTTCAGGTCCGCGCGCATCGCGTCGGCCGCACCTCGCCCGTCGAGCAGTCGGGCGAGCTCGCCGGCAAGCCTGTCGGGCGTGCAGTCTTCCTGGAGGAGTTCGGGCACCACGATCCGGCCGGCAACGACGTTCGGCATCGCCACGAACGGCACCTTGATGAGCCGCCTTGCGAGGAACGCCGAAAGGGCGTTGACGCGATGGCCAACCACGGTCGGCACGCCGGCGACCGCAAGTTCAAGCGTCGTCGTGCCCGAAATGCTGAGGGCGGCATCGCAGGCGGCAAAGCAGTCCCGCTTTTCCGCAGGCCCGCTTGCCAGCAAAGCGCTCCCTGGCAGGCCACGCGCAAACGCGGTGGCCATTTCCTGCGTGTTGGCGACGAACGGCACGACGAATGTCACGTCGCCGCGGAGGGCGGCAAGGCGTTCGGCCGCCGCGCTGAACAGCGGCGCCATGCGCCCGAACAGGCCGGCCCTGCTTCCCGGCAGGACTGCGACAAGCCGCCTGTCGGCGCCGACCCCATGCCGGGCGCGGAAGGCCGCTGCGTGTGCGGGAACGAGCGCATCCTCGAGCACCGGATGACCGACATGTGTGCAGGCGATGCCCAGCCGCGCGAAGAACTCGGGCTCGAACGGCAGCAATGCCAGGATCGCGTCGACACGCCCCTTGAGCTTGCGCGCGCGACCCGGCCGCCATGCCCAAAGCTGCGGCGCGACATACTGGACGACCGGCACGCCCGTATCGCGGATGCGGTCGGCCACCCGCAGGCCGAAGCTGGGCGCATCGATCAGCACAACCACATCCGGGCGCAGGGTGCGGATCGCGCCGGCCGTCGTCCGCAGGCGTCCGAAGATCGTCGGCAGACGCGGCAGGACCTCGGCAAACCCCATCACCGAAAGGTCAGAAAGCGGGAACAGGCTCTCGAGCCCCTCACCTGCCATGCGCTCGCCGCCCACGCCGGCAAACCGTACCTGCCCGCCGGTAGCGCGCCTGAGCGCCGCCATGAGCTTGGCGCCCAGATTGTCGCCCGACGGTTCGGCAGCCACGAGGAAGATCGTTGGCCCACTCATCGCGCGACACCGAAAACGAAAAGCCCTGCGGCATCGGCTGCGGCGAGCGTCTCGGCGCGGTCGAGCACGAGCGTCTCGCCTGCCTCGACTGCGATCCCGCGCAGGCCCGCCTGGGCCGCCGCTTCCACCGTCCGCGGCCCGATCGTCGGCAGGTCCACACGCCGATCCTGGCCAGGCATCGCCGCCTTCACGAGCACGGCGCCGGCCGCATTCGACCTTTGCAACAGGGCGGCCGTTCCCGCGCGATCTTCTTCGCCGACGATGTTGCCGCCACGTACCAGCACAGCCTGCCCACGTCCCCGCAGACCAAGCGCGCGCGCGGCTTCAAAACCCGCGGCTATGTCACGGCGGGCCGCGTCGTCCGGCACGTGACGGCCGAGCGGGCCTTCTTGCGCAAGCAGCGAGGGCAAGATGTCGTGCGCACCCACGGCGCGATAGCCCTTCGCCTCGATGAGTCCGATCACGCGCGCGAGGAGAGAGGCATCGCCCGCCCAGACCGGCAGGAGCCGCATGAGCGCGACAAGCCCGGCCGGATCGAACGAAATCTGGGACGGCTTGGGCCGTCGCACCGGCCCGGCCAGCACGAAATCCTGCGCTCCGGCCGCGGCAAGGGCCGCAAACAGGCGGCCGACCTTGGCAAGCGGAACGACATCGTGCGGAAATCCCGCAAGCGTGGCCGGCTCGCAGAAGCCGTCAAAACCGATGACATGGACGGGGCGTCCCTGAGCAGCCGCGGCTTCGGCGACCATGCGCGGCAGCGGGCCGCCGCCGGCGAGGATGGCGAGCGTGCGGCCCGCCGGGGCACCCGTCCGACGGACTGGCGGGCTCGGGCTCACAGCGTGGCGTCGGCCTTCGGCAGGCAGATCGCGCGGTTGTTGGCGCCGCGGATGAACTCGACGATCTCCATCACCGCGGCCGCCTTTCCGTAGAGCGACGAGACGTCGTCCAGGCGTTCGGCCATCGTCCCCTCCTGCGCGAAAAGCAGGCGATAGGCGGTGCGAAGATCGTGGATCTGTTCGCGGCTGAAGCCGCGCCGCTTGAGACCCACGATGTTGAGTCCCTGCAGCCGGGCCCGGTCACCCATGACGAGGCCATAGGGAATCACGTCGCCCTCCACGCCCGTCATGCCGCCGATCATCGCGTGCTTGCCGATGCGGACGAACTGGTGGACGGCCGAGATGCCGCCAAGGATCGCGAAATCGCCGACATTCACGTGCCCGCCGAGCGTGGCGTTGTTGACGAGGATCACGTTGTCGCCGATCGTGCAGTCATGGGCGACGTGCGAGCCGGCCATGAACAGGCAGCGCGCGCCGATCTTGGTCAGCGAGTTTCCCCCGACGGTGCCGGGATTCATTGTCACGTGCTCGCGCACGACGGCTTCTTCGCCGACGACAAGCCGCGTGGGCTCGCCCTTGTACTTCAGGTCCTGCGGCGCATGGCCGAGAGAGGCGAACGGGAATATCCGGGAGCGCGCGCCGATCTCGGTGATGCCGGCGACGACGACATGGCTGATGAGTTCGACGCCGTCGCCCAGCACGACCGACCGGCCGACCGTGCAGAACGGCCCGATGCGCACGCCCTGGCCAAGCGTGGCGCCGGCCTCGACGATCGCCGTCGGGTGGACGAATGTCTCGCCCGGTGCGCTGCCGGTATCCATCACCTGTCCACGATCATGGCGGAGAAGGTCGCTTCGGCGACGCGTACGCCGTCGACCTTCGCCTCGCCGATGAACTTCCACACGTTGCCGCGCGAACGGTCCTTCGTCACGTGGATGCGCAGCTGGTCGCCCGGCGTCACGGGCCGCCGGAAGCGCGCCTCGTCGATGGTCATGAAATAGACGAGCTTGCCTTCGGACTCCGGCCCCAGCGTGTGGACGACGAGAATGCCCGCCGTCTGGGCCATCGCTTCGACGATCAGCACGCCCGGCATGATCGGACGGCCGGGAAAATGCCCCTGGAAAAACGGTTCGCCCATCGTGACGTTCTTGATGCCGACGGCGGACTTGTCCTTTTCCGCCTCAACGACGCGATCGATCAGCAGGAACGGATAGCGGTGCGGGATCATGTCCATGATCCGCTGGATGTCGATCGTGTCGCCCCCCGCCGTGGCGGTCGTCGAGGTGTCATTCATGGCTGGCTCTCGTCGTCTTCTTTCGGACCGTCACGTTGCGCCATCCGGCGCATGATCGCATGCTGGCGGCGGTATTCTCGGGCCGGAACGGCCGGCGATCCGCCGACCGCCTCGCCCGGCCCGATGTCGCGATGAACGCCGGACTGGGCGCTGATTTTCGCGCCGTCACCAACCTTCAGATGCCCGGCGAGCCCCGCCTGGCCGCCCGCCATGACGAATGCGCCGAGCTCCGTCGACCCCGAAATGCCGACCTGCGCGACGATGATGCAGCCGCGGCCGAGCTTCACGTTGTGCCCGATCTGCACCAGATTGTCTATCCAGGTACCGTCGGAAATCACGGTGTCCGACGCACTGCCGCGATCGATGCAGCTGTTCGCGCCGATCTCGCAATCCGCACCGATGCGCACGATGCCGAGCTGCGGCACCTTCACGTGCCCGGCGGGATCCGGAACGAAGCCGAAGCCGTCCTGCCCGATGCGCGCGCCCGGATAGATACTTGTCCGCGGCCCGACGACCGCATGGCTGATCGAGGCCCCGGCACCCACGGAGCAGTTCTCGCCGAGTTCCACGTTTTCGCCCACGGTCGCGTTCGGTCCAATGCGGCTTCCGGCCCCGAGTACGGCGCCCGCAAGGACGACAGCCATCGGACCGACCGATACGCCGGCGCCAAGCTTCGCGGAAGGATCGACGAAGGCGCTGGCATGCACGCCCGGAGGAGCCGATGGCACGGGATGGAACGCAGTGGCGAGCTTCGCGTAGGAGCGATAGGCATTGCGAACGCCAAGCGCCACGCAGCCGCCGGGCAGCCGGTCTGCGAGCGAAGGGTGGATGAGGCATGCGCCCGCCTTCGTATCGGCGAGAAAGCGGACGTAACGCCGGTTGTCGAGGAACGTGACGTCATCGGGCCCGGCCTCGGCGAGTGCGCGCACACCCGCGAATTTCCGCGCCGGATCGGCGTCGGGAGGAAGCTGCGCCTCTGCGATCCGCGAGATCTCGGCGAGACTCAAGGCGCCGGCATAGGGATGGAATCGCCGGTCCGCCATGGTCCTGGATCAGTTCGGGAGTGCCGCGGTCGGCATGCGGCGATTGAGGCGACGGGCGACCTCGCCGGAGATGTCGAGCGACGAACGCGCAACGAAGATGAACGTGTTCGGCATGACCATCTGGTATTCCTGCTCGTTCATCACCTCGACGACCGATTCCGTCAGCGCCTGCTGAACCTTCTGCGCCGTATCCGTGTAGCTGGTCTCGAGGTTGCGGCGACGCGTCTGCAGCTGCTGCTGGACGTTCGCCACCTTGTTTTCGAAGTCTCGGCGGCGCTGTGCGAATGCATCGGCCGACAGGACGTTCTGCTGCGCACGCAGCTCGTCCTCGCCCTTGCGAAGCTCCGCCTCCTGGCGCGATGCATCCGCCTGGAGCGCCGTACGGAGCTTTTCGGCCTGCGCGTTGACGTTCTGCATGGCCGTCGAGGCGCGCATCACGGCATCGACATCGAAGAACACCACATGCGTGCCCTTGGGCGGCAGGGCCGTCGACAGGGCCGGTGCGGCGGCGCCGCCAGCGGGACCAGCGGCCGGGGCGCGCGGCGCGGCCGGTACCTGGCGCGGCGTGGCGGGTTGCTGCTGGGCGACGGCAGCCGTAGCGGCGATGAAGCCTGCCACAATGAGGGCCGCACCCATGAAGCGCGCGAAGGCCGCGCCGGTCGAACGGTAAGACATTTTCTGTATCCCCAGTTCCTAGAAGCGAGAACCGAACGAGAAGCGGAACAGTTCGGTCCTGTCGAATTCCTGCTTGACGACCGCCTTGGCGAACGCGATGCGCACCGGGCCGAAAGGCGAGCGCCAGTTCAGGCCCGTGCCGACGGAAACGCGCACCGACGACGAATCGTCGATCGACGCGTTCGCGCCCGGCCGGCCGGCCTCGGGTCGGTCGTACGAGTAGAGCGCGCCGAAATCGGAGAACAGCGTGCCGCGCATGCCGAGTTCGCGCGGCAGGCCAAGCGGAAAGGCCAGTTCGGTCGTACCAACATAGTAAGTGTTGCCGCCCAGGGCGTTTCCGGTCGATCGGTCGCGCGGGCCGATGCCCTGCGTCCGGAACCCGCGGAAATTGTCGCCGCCGAGTTGCAGGCGATGCTGCAGCCGTACGCGATCGTCGGAATACGCAAAGATGTTCGCGACCTCGCCAAGCAGCGAGAGCGTCACCTCGGAAGAGACCGGGTAGAAGTACTGGGCAGAGAACGCTGAGCGCAGGAATTTCGCGTCGCCGCCGGCGCCGGCCACGTCGTTGCTGAGCTTGATCGCGTAGCCGTCGGTCGGATCAACGAGGTCGTCGCGCCGATCGTAGGTCGTCGTGTGGCCGAAGCCGGACTGCAGGACGGAACCCTGCGCGTCCTTCACGACGTCGGAGGCGTACTGGCTGACGGAAGTGACGTCGTCGTTCTTCAGGGTATAGCGCACCTGCTGGCGGAGATATTCCGACAGGGCGTAGTTGTTGCGGAGCACGAGGCCGGTCGTCAGGTAGTCGTAGCCCGCCTCGCGCTGGAAATCGCGCTTGATATGAAAGGCGTCGAAACCGGCGGCCATATTGCGATCGAGGAAATACGGGCTCGTGAAGCCGATGTCGAGCTGGTTGCGCCGTCCCGATATCGTGCCGCCGAGGCGTAGGTCCTGCCCGCGGCCCAGCAGGTTGCGCTCGCGGATCGATGCGTCGAACAACGGGCCGTCGGCCGACGAAAACCCGATGCCGAAGGAAAGTTCGCCTGTCGACTTCTCATTGACCTCGACATTGACCACGGTCCGGTCCGGCGATTCGCCCGGCACGTTCGTGACCTCGACGCGGTCGAAGAACTGGAGGTTCTGGATACGCCGGCGGCTCGTGCGCATCTTCGAGGTGTTGAAGGCATCGCCCTCCACGAGCGCCAGTTCGCGCCGGATCACCTTGTCGACGGTGCGCACGTTGCCGACGATGTTGATCCGCTCGACATAAACGCGCGGCCCTTCCTGGACCTCGAAGACGATCGAGACCGTCTTGGCCGCCCGGTCACGCTTGACGCGCGGCCGCACTTCGGCGAACGCATAGCCCGCCGAGCCCGCAAAATCCGTCAGCGCCGTCACCGAACCGTCGACGAGATCGGCATTGTACCAGCGCCCCTTGGCGACCTTCAGGTGAGCCTCGAGGTCCTCCTGCTTGAGGTCGCGAAGCTGCGAAGAAACCTCGATGTCGCCGAACCTGTAGCGCTCGCCCTCCTCCAGCGTGAACGTCACGTAGAAGCCTTCGCGGTCGGGGCTGAGCTCGGCGACCGCCGACACGACGCGGAAATCGGCATAGCCGTTCGCGAGATAGTACTTGCGAAGCAGTTCGCGGTCGTAGGACAGGCGGTCGGGATCGTAGACGTCGTCGCTCGACAGGAAGCGGTACCAGCGCGATTCACGCGTCTGGATCTGTTCGCGCAGCGTGCCGTCCGAATAGATCCGATTGCCGACGAAGTTGATCCGTTCGACCCCGGTGACCTGCCCTTCGTCGATCTCGAAGACGAGATCGACGCGGTTCTGCGGAAGCTGGATGGTCTTGGGCTCGATCGTCGCGGCAAACCGGCCGGTCCGGCGGTAGATATCCTGCAGGCGCTTGACGTCTGCCTGCGCCTTTGCGCGCGTGAAAACCGTCCGCGGCTTTAGGGAAAGCTCCTGAACGAGGTTCTCGTCCTTGATCTTGCGGTTCCCCTCGAAGGCGATGCGGTTGATGATCGGGTTCTCGACGACGCGGACAACGAGCGTGGCGCCTTCCTGGCGGATGGCGACGTCGGCAAACAGGCCGGTTCCGAACAGGGCCTTCAGCGACTTGTCGAGTTGCTCGGCGTCCGCCGCTTCGCCCGGCTGGATCGTCAGATAGGCCCGCACGGTTTCCGGAGCGATGCGCTGGCCACCTTCGATCCGGATTTCAGAGACAAGGCCGCCGATGGCTCCGGACGGCGTCGAGAACTGGGCCATCGCCGGGGAAACGGCGACGCCGATTCCCGCAAAAACGAGGATCGAGGCCGCAAACCGCCGTACCCAACCAGACTTCGTCGCGACCGTGCTCATGAAAATCCGCGTTCCGATCCCAAAAGGCCGATTCCCGAAGAGCTTAGCCGAACCCCGTGCAGGAATCACGAGATGGGCCAGTCACGAGACGAGGCCGACCAAGAACCGCACCACGCCCGTCTGGACGAGGTCGTTCCAAGTCGCGAACACCATGAGGCTTATTACCAAAGCGAAGCCGATCCGGAAACCGTATTCAACGGCTTTTGGCGGTAACGGGCGACCGCGAACGGCCTCGGCGGCATAAAGCAGCAGATGCCCGCCATCGAGCATCGGGATTGGGAAAAGATTAATAAGCCCAAGATTGATCGAAAGGACGGCCATGAACAGCAGGATGCTGCCCATACCGCCCTGTGCCACCTCACCCGACATTTTCGCGATGCGGATCGGCCCGCCCAGTTCCTCGGTGCCGCGGCTGCCGGCAATCATCTGGCCCAGCGCCTTGAGCGTGCCGGCTGACTGGTTCCAGGTCTCCTCGACCGCGCGCCAGACCGCTTCGGCAGGATTGTGCTTCTTGAAGGCCATGCCCTGGCCGCGGATGCCAAGCCTGGCAATGCGCACGACATTGCCCGCGCGGTCCTTCTCCTCGACGACATTCGGCGTGACGTCTAGATCGACGGACGCACCGGCACGAAGCACGGTCATTTTCATGCGGCGATCGAGATTGAGCTGGACGATGCGCTGGATATCCTCGAACCGCTCGATCTGCGCGCCGTCGATCGACGCAATGATGTCGCCGGCCTCGATGCCCGCACGTTCCGCTGCCGAACCCGGCAATACGGCCCCCACCTGCGGCGGCGTGAAGGGTTGGCCGACGAAGGCAAACATGCCCGCAAGCAGCAGGATCGCGAGCAGGAAATTGGCGGCCGGTCCCGCTGCAACGACGGCCGCCCGCTGCGGCAGAGGCTTGTGGAAGAACGACTTCGCGCGTTCTTCAGGGGACATCGATGCGACCTCCGGTCCCGGCGTCGAGGCGGCATCGGCATCGCCGAACATCTTCACGTAGCCGCCGAGCGGCAGCCAGGACACCTTCCAGCGCGTGCCGGCACGATCCGTCCAGCCGAAAATCTCGCGTCCGAAGCCGATCGAGAACACCTCGACTTTCACGCCGCAGCGGCGCGCGACCCAGAAGTGCCCCAGCTCGTGCACGAACACGAGCACGCTGAGCACGAGGATGAAGGGAACGACGTAGTGGAGCAGTGACATTCCTGGGGTCCGATCAAGACGCGCCGCGCACGCGCGCAGCGAGGAGAACTTGCGCAATCTTCCGGGCCTCGGCGTCGGTTCCGGTCACCGCCGCGATATCGGCGGGCGCTGGCGGCGAATACGCCGCGAGCGTCCCCTCCACCGTGGCGACGATATCGAGGAATCCGATCCTTCCGGCCAGAAAAGCCGCGACCGCGACTTCGTTCGCGGCATTGAGAATAGTAGGTGCGGCCCCGCCCGCTTGCAAGGCACCCCGCGCAAGCCGAAGAGCCGGAAACCGTTCCAGATCAGGGGCTTCAAACGTCAGGCTGGCAATTTTCGCAAGGTCGAGCCGCGGCCCGTCGAAGGGGAGCCGGTCCGGCCAGGCCAACGCCAGCGAGACCGGCACACGCATGTCGGGCGTGCCGAGCTGGGCCAGCACCGAGCCGTCGACATGCACAACCATCGAATGGACGATCGACTGGGGGTGGACAAGCACCTCGATGCGGTCGAGCCCGACCGGGAAGAGGTGGAAGGCCTCGATCACCTCAAGCCCCTTGTTCATCATCGTGGCCGAATCGACCGAAATTTTGGCGCCCATCGTCCAGTTCGGGTGCGCGACGGCCTGCGCCGGTGTGACTGCCGCCATTTCGACCCGGCTCCATGTGCGGAACGGCCCGCCGGATGCCGTCAGCACGATGCGCTCGACCCGCTCCGGCCGGGTGGCGTCGAAGACCTGGAAGATCGCGCTGTGCTCGCTGTCGACGGGAATCAGCCGCGCACCGTGGCGAGCGGCTTCGGCGGTTACGAGGGCACCCGCACAAACGAGCGTCTCCTTGTTCGCAAGTCCGATCGTCGCTCCACGGCGGATCGCGGCAAGCGTCGGCTCGAGCCCGGCGGCGCCCACAATGGCGGCCATGACGAAATCGGCGGGCATCGCAGCCGCCTCAAGCACTGCCGCCGTCCCGCCGCCGGTCTCGATCCCGGTGCCGGCAAGCGCCTCGCGGAGCACGGGAAGCGCCGTCTCGTCCGCGACGACCGCGCGCCGGGCGCCCAGGGCCTTTGCCTGCACGGCAAGCTCCGCCGCGTTGCGGTTGGCGACCAGCGCCTCGACACCGAAGCGCTCGCGTGCACCCGCCAGCAATTCGAACGTGCTTCGGCCGACCGATCCGGTGGCACCGAGAACCGTGACGCGCTTCACGGCCACGCCAGAAGCCGCCCGTCGGTTGCCCACTGCAGCGCGGCAAGTGCGACGGAAGCCGTCAGCAGGCCATCGACACGGTCGAATAGCCCGCCATGACCGGGGATGAGCGCGCTCGAGTCCTTCGCGCCGAAACGCCGCTTGACCGCGCTCTCCAGAAGGTCGCCCGCTTGGGCGACGACGGCAAGCATTGCTCCGCATGCTGCAAGCGCCGCCACACCTGGCCCCTCGGGAACGAGCCGGGCGGCGACCCAGCCTACGAGTGCCGCGCAGACCATTGCGCCGAAAAGCCCCGCCCATGTCTTGTTGGGTGAAAAGCGCGGGGCGAGCTTCGGGCCCCCAATCAGCCGCCCCGCGAAATAGGCGCCCGTGTCCGTCGCCCAGACTGACGCAAGCAGCCAGAGGATCGCGACAAGACCGGCATTGTCTTCGCCACGCAGCCAGACAAGGCAAATGACCGGCACGCCGATATAGACCGGACCAAGCGAGATCCAGTCCGGCGCGGTCCGGCCGCGCATGCGCGCTAGGACATAGACGATGACCGCCCCGGCAAATGCAGCGCCGATCGCCTCGCCCGGCAGCCCGACGGCCGCGAGTCCACCGCAGACAAGCACGGCCGCGCCGACCGCAAGCCCGCTCCAGCCGAATCGGCCCGCGCCGACAAGCCGCGTCCATTCCCAAGCCAGAATGGCACCGGCCGCTGCCACCAGAAGCTCGAAGGCCGCCGGCCCTGAGAAAACGCCCGCCAGCGCCACGCACAGAAGGACGAGGGCCGACAAGACGCGCTGGCGCAATCCGGAAAGCCGCCCCGGTGCGGCGGGATTCACCCGACCACCGCGCCGTAGCGGCGCTCGCGCCGACCGAACTCGGCGAGAGCGGCCTCGAACTCGCGCCGACCGAAATCCGGCCAGAGCACGTCGAGGAACACGAACTCGGTGTAGGCGCACTGCCAGAGGAGAAAATTCGAAATCCGCTTTTCCCCGCTCGTTCGCACGAGGAGGTCGGGGTCGGGAATGTCTGCCGTCAGGAGATGTCTGGCGAAGGTCTCTTCGTCGATCGCGGCGGGATCGATTGCGCCGGTCCTCGCTGCCTCGGCAAGCGCTCGCGCCGCCGCCACGATCTCGTCGCGTCCGCCGTAGGAAAGGGCCACGATCAGGTCGAGGCGCGTGTTGGCCCTCGTCGTCTCCTCGGCGCCTTCGATCAGCTTGACGATATCGGCCGGCAGTCGCGCGCGATCGCCGATGATGCGTACGCGCACGCCCTTGCCGTGCATCTCCGCGATCTCGCTTCGCAGGTAGTGCCGCAGGAGGCCCATGAGGTCCGAGACCTCGTCGGCCGGGCGCCGCCAGTTCTCGGACGAAAAACCGAACAGCGTCAGGTAGCGCACGCCGAGTGCCGCCGCGCTCTCGACGGCATTGCGCACCGCCTCGGCGCCACGCCGGTGGCCGGCCACGCGCGGAAGCCCTCTGGCCTTCGCCCAGCGCCCGTTGCCGTCCATGATGATCGCGACGTGGCGCGGTATGGTTGGCTGCGACATTGCGCGAATTCCCTGCGGCGGACGTCCGGTACCCCCGCGTCAGACCGCGAGGATGTCCTTTTCCTTGGCCGCCACCGCCTCGTCGACCTTCTTGGTGAATTCGTCGGTGAGGTTCTGGATGTCGGTCTGGCGCTTGCGGTTGTCGTCCTCGGTGATCTTGCTCTTCTTGAGGAGTTCCTTGAGCGCGTCCATGCCTTCGCGGCGGACATTGCGGATCGAGACGCGCGCCGCCTCGGCGTAGTTCTTGGCGACCTTCTGCAGTTCCTTGCGCCGCTCTTCGGTCATTGGCGGCATGGGGATGCGAAGGAGCTGGCCGTCGGTCATCGGGTTGAGGCCGAGATTGGCCTCGCGGATCGACTTCTCGACTGCCTTGACCAGTCCCTTGTCCCAGACCTGCACGGTCAGCATGCGCGCCTCGGGCGCGCTGACCGTCGCGCACTGGGCAAGTGGCATCTGGCTGCCATACGCCTCGACCATGACCGGATCGAGCATGTTTGCCGATGCGCGGCCCGTACGCAGGCCCGCGAACTCCTTTTTCAGGACATCGAGCGACGCCGTCATGCGGCGGCGGAGGTCTTCGGTTTCGGCGCTGGCGGACATGTTTCTTCTTCCTCGGTACTTGGTCGCGGGACTGCCCCGCGGAACCGGACGGCGCGAAGATCAGTCGGCGACGGTGGTGTAGAGCCCCTTGCCGGAGATCACCTGGGCGAATCCGCCCGGATTTTGGATCGAAAAGACGAGAATCGGAATGTGATTCTCGCGGGCCAGCGCGATGGCCGCCGCATCCATGACGCCCAGATCGCGCTCCATGACCTCGCGGTAGGTCAGGCTTTCGTAGCGCTTGGCCCGGCGGTCCTTCTTCGGGTCGGCCGAGTAGACGCCGTCCACCTTGGTCCCCTTGAGCAGTGCATCGCACCCCATTTCCGAGGCGCGCAGGGCGGCAGCCGTATCGGTCGTGAAGAACGGATTGCCCGTCCCCGCCCCGAAGATCACGACGCGCCCCTTTTCCATGTGCCGCATCGCGCGGCGGCGGATATAGGGCTCGCAGATCGACGCCATGGGGATGGCCGATTGCACGCGCGTGGGCACGCCTGCCGCTTCCAGTGCGTTCTGCAGCGCAAGTGCGTTGATGACGGTGGCGAGCATTCCCATGTAGTCGCCTGCGGCCCGCTCGATGCCGCGCTTGGCGCCGGAAAGGCCGCGGAAGATGTTCCCGCCGCCGATCACCAGCGCCACCTGGACGCCCAGATCGCGGACCTGCTTCACGTCGGCCGCAATGCGGTCGATGGTGACCGGATCGAGCCCGCTTTCGCCGCTGCCGGCAAGAACTTCGCCCGAGACCTTCAGGAGGACGCGCCGGTAGCGGGTCTTGCCCGCTTTCGCTTTGGCTGGCTTGGCCATACTGGCGCGTCCCTCCCCTGGATCCCGGTTTGCCGCTCAGGCCTTGAGCTGGGCGGCGACTTCGGCGGCGAAGTCCTGTTCCTTCTTTTCGATGCCCTCGCCCAGCGCGAAGCGGCGGAACGCGGCGAGCTTGACCGGCACGCCGAGATCCTTCGCCGCCTTGGCGACCACGTCTTTCACGCGGCTTTCGCCGTCGACGACGTAGACCTGCTCGAGCAGAACGGTCTCTTCGTAGTACTTGCGCACGCGACCTTCGACCATCTTCTCGATGACCGCCGCGGGCTTGCCCGAGGTCGACGCCTGCTCGGTAAGAATGGCCTTCTCGCGCGCAAGTGCGGCCGGATCGACCGAGCTGATGTCCAGCGCCTGCGGGTTGGTCGCGGCGATGTGCATGGCGATCTGCTTGCCCAATGCCGTCAGCGCGTCGCGATCGCCCGTGCTCTCCAGTGCCACGAGCACGCCGATCTTGCCGAGGCCGGGGGCCGCGGCACTGTGCACGTAGGTCGCGACCGCGCCGGCCGAGACCTTCAGCACCGAGGCGCGGCGAAGCGACATGTTCTCGCCGATCTTGGCGATGAGCGCCGTCAGCGCGTCGGCAACCGTGCCGCCGCCCGCGTAGGAAGCGGTCTTCAGCTTCTCGACGTCCTCGCCCGACGCGATCGCCGCCTTCGTGACGTTGCGCACGTATTCCTGGAAGGCATCGTTGCGCGCGACGAAATCGGTCTCGGAGTTGACCTCGACCATCGCACCTGCCGTGCCGTCGGCAGCGACGCCGATCAGGCCCTCGGCCGCCACGCGGCCCGCCTTCTTGGCGGCGGCCGCGAGGCCCTTCTTGCGCAGCCAGTCGACGGCGGCTTCGATGTCGCCGCCGTTTTCGGAAAGCGCGCGCTTGCAGTCCATCATGCCGGCGCCGCTCTTCTCGCGCAGCTCCTTGACGAGCGCTGCCGTGATCTCGGCCATAATTTGAGTCCTCAGGTGTTCGAGTTCTTGGATATCGGGTCGCGAAAGACCCCGGCCTTACTCGGCCGGAGCCGCCTTCTTGCGGCGCGGGGCGGCCTTCTTGGCGGGCTTCGCCTCGGCGGCGGCGTCCTTGTCGGGAACCGCACCGGCGTCGGCGGCCGGCGCTTCTGCCGGAACGGACGCTTCGCCTGCCGGCACGTCGGCTGCCGCACCCACGTCGACACCCGCGGCCTTCATCTCGGCCTGCAGGCCGTCGAGGACGGCGTTCGACATGAGCTCGCAGTAGGTCGCGATCGCGCGCAGCGCGTCGTCGTTGCCGGGGATCGGGTACGTGACGCCCTTCGGATCGCTGTTGGAGTCCAGCACCGCAATGACCGGGATGTTGAGGCGGCGCGCTTCCTCGACCGCGATCGATTCCTTGTTCGTGTCGATCACGAACAGCAGGTCGGGCAGGCCGCCCATTTCCTTGATGCCGCCCAGCGAACGCTCGAGCTTGTCGCGCTCGCGCGTCATGAACAGCATTTCCTTCTTCGTCAGGCCGCCCGAGGCCGCGCCGGCGGGCTGGTCACCCGAGAGGCGGTCGTCGATTTCCTTGAGGCGCTTGATCGAGTTCGAGATCGTCTTCCAGTTGGTGAGCATGCCGCCCAGCCAGCGGTGGTTGACGAAGTACTGGCCGCAGCGCTTGGCCGCCTCGGCGACGGGCTCCTGCGCCTGACGCTTTGTGCCGACGAACAGCACGCGGCCGCCGCCGGCGACGACGTCACGCGCCGCCTGGAGCGCGCGATCCAGCATCGGGACGGTCTGCTGCAGGTCGATGATGTGGACCCCGTTGCGCACGCCGAAAAGGAACGGCGCCATCTTGGGATTCCAGCGACGGGTCTGGTGGCCGAAATGCACGCCCGCTTCGAGGAGCTGGCGCATGGAAAACACGGGCATCGCCATCGGCGACTTTCCTTTCTCCGGTTGATCCGCCGCGGGACGAGCACCGTTCGCCCGAAGGGGCGAGGGCACCGGAACGACCGCCGGCCTATGGCGCCGGCAACCGCAAATGTCCCGCGTGAGGGTTTGCCGCACCGGAGCCCAATGCCCCGACGCGCGGGCGCGGTGGTACGCCACGCCGGGCATATTTGCAAGTCGCCCGGTGTCAGAAGTTCAAGCTATTGTAAAATAATGATTATTCAGGCGGCAGGCGGCGGCTCGCATAGTAGACGAGCAGCTTGCCGAGCGTCCGGGCAAAATCGTTCTTCGTCGTCGCAAGCGTATGGCCGAACGCCTCGCCGCGCAGGAACTGGTGCATGTCGGCGATCCGGGCAGCGTCCGCCGCACCCGCGCCGTGTGCGTCTCCCGGAGTGTGCGGCATCGTCTCGCGCACGAACTTCAGCAGCGCGTGCATGCCGTCGCGCGTGGGTTCGTCAAGCTGGTCGAGTTCAGCCACGAACGTCGCGCGATCGATCCGGTGGACCTCGACCTCGGTCAGCGCGCGCGCCGCCGCCATGCGGGGGCCGCCGTCGAACAGCGCGAGTTCGCCGAAGATCTGGCCGGGCTTGACCGTACCGATCGGAACCTTGCCGCCGCCGTCCTGCGGCCGGTAGAGCTCCACGAGCCCCGTGCGCAGCAGGCACGCAAAAGTGCCAGGATCGCCCTCGCGGAAGATCAGTTCACCGGTCGCAAAGCGACCAATCCCGTCGTCGGCCATGCACGCCTCCCGGAAACGGGATGGACTGTATCCCGAAAAGCCGGGACAGCAAATCGCCCTTAGCCGGCGATCGCCCGGCACATCTCGTCGAGGACGCCGTCGAGCAGCTCCTGCACCAGCCGGCCAGGCTGCGGGCGGGCAGGCTTGCGCGACCAGACCGGGCTGCCGAATCCGCCATCCAGCGCCAGCGTCGCGAAACCGTGGATCGTCGCCCATGTGTGCGTCATGCGCGCAGGCGCGCGCCGGTCGACCAGATGCCCGCTCGCGACCAGCGCTGACGTCATCGCGCCGTAGATCCGCTGGTGGCAGGCTTCCTGCGCCCGGGCCAGCCGCGGACGCGAGCCGTCGATCGCGTCCGGGCGGAACATCAGCTGGAACTTTGCGCGGTGCGAAAGCGCATACTCCACATACGCCGCCGCCATCGCGCGCAGCCGCGCCATCGCATCCGAACCGGCCCGCGCCATGCGTCGGTCGATCGCGCGTGCAAGCTCGTCGAACGAGTCGGCCGCAAGCTCGCTCAGCAGGCCCGTCTTGTCGCCGAAATGGTGCGCCGGCGCGCCATGGGAGATGCCCGCGCGCCGCGCGCACTCGCGGAGTGCAAAGCCTTCGATCCCGTCGCGGCCGACCATCGCCTCGGCCACGTCGAGAATCCGGGCACGGAGATCTTCCGCGAACTCCGCCGGCGGCCGGCCCACCGGCCGCGGCGATCTGCGCATCCGCAACGTCGCTTTCATCGGTCGTCCTCCCTCACCATTCCGGCCGCATCGAACGTGCGGCCTTGGCTTGCGCGACAGTCAGATTGTCGAACGCACGCAACCCCTCCTCGACGGCAGCCGGTGCCTCGGCGCTGAGCGCGTCCAGCATTGCCGCGAAGGTCACGCGCCCCATGTCCCGCGCGCGGGACATCAGGGCAAGGTCGGCGAATTCCCCGCCCCGGCACGCGCGGCGCACGAGCCGGAGCGGTTCGCCCAGATGCTGGGCCAGCGCCACCTCGAAAAGGTCGCCGCGCCCCGCGCGCACAAGCTCGAGGAAACCCACCACGCGGTCGTCCGGCCAGGTACCCCAGCCACCGAGCATGCCGTCGAGAAGCGGGAAAAGCCTGCCGTCGGCTTCCATCCGGCTCGCCGCTTCCTCTGCCGCTCCGGCAATTACCGCCCGCAGGGCGCCAGGATCGACGGACAGCCGCTTGAACAGGAATCCGTGCAGCGCTTCGGCGATCCAGCCGAGCATCTCGTAGGCGATGACGGCCGGAAGATCGGCGCGCCGGCTCAGCGGATCGTGCAACTCCGGCCAGCCGCGTGCGAGATCGGCAACGACCGCGAACGTCTCGCGCGAAATGCGCGCGGATTCGTTCGACAGCAGCGCCCGCAGCACGTCGAGCTCCCCGAAGCTCGCAAGGCACTGGCTCAGCGCGAGCGTGACGTCGGCACGCCCGGCGATCGCGGTGCGGTGCGCCTGCGAACTGCTGCTGGCGATCGCGATCAGGTCGGCTTCGCCCAGTGCCTGGGACGCGGTGAGCACGGGCCAGGCGACCTCGATCTCGTCGTTGGCCAGCACGCGCAGGACCGACTTGGACACGCCCGGATCGTGCGACAGCCGCTCGGCCACCAGCCGGCGCAGCGGCGTCTCGATCTCGCGGATGATCGCGCGCACAAGCTCGACCGCGAGGATCTGGAAGCGTGTCGCCGGACCCTCCGCACCGATGGCTGCGACGAATTCAGCAAGTTCCCCCACGGCTTCGTGGCGGTCGCCGGTGGCTTCCTTGCCAAGCCTGTCGATGATCGCCTGAAGGCGCTCGATGAGCGATTGCGGCTGCATGCCTAGCCTTGCGCGGCGGCCAGCGCGCGGAGTTCGCCGCCGAGTGCCGCGAGGACGGCAACCAGCGGCCGGTGCGGCCGCTGCCCGGCGGACTGCCAGCGTTCGGCGAGGGTATGCGCCGCCCGGTCGACGCGGCGGTGATCGGCCGCGGGGTCGCCGCGCCGGACGGCCCTGCTGCCCGTCGTCAGCCAGAAGCACGCATGGCCGGGTGCCGCACGGTCGAGATGCGCGACGACCCATCGCCCGCGCGAAAGCCCGATCGGCTGGACGAGCCTTGGCACTGCGGGCATGGCTGCGATACCGGGCAGCCGCCAGCGCAGGCGGGCGCCGAAACCGGGATCGAAGACGGCGTCGCGCGACGCCGCGACGAGATGCCGGCTCGCGCCGTCGGGAAACACGGGAAACTGCCGGAGACGCTGCGCGTGCAGGAATCCTCCCCAGTCCATTCGCCCCACGGCCTCGCGTGCCCGTCCAATCCCGCCGCCTGGTGCGCGAACCGCAAGCCGGCTCGCCTCGATCGTAGCAAGCGATTCCGCGTCGACGGCGCCCAGCGTCATCGCCGGACCGCCCTCGTCGCTCTCGACGACGACGGCGACCGGCAACGTGCGGACCGAATAGCCCGCACGCCGGGCAAACGCGCACGCCACGAGCGCATCGGTGAAGCCCGCGCGCGCCTCGGCACCAAAACTGTCGAACACGGCCTCGTCCAGCTCGCGGCGCAGGAATTCCCAGACGGAATCGGGCACGGCGGATAACGGCGTGCTGTCATTGCTGCGGTGCTGGAGCGGCGACGTCGGCATCCTGAGGCGCAATCTCGACCAAAGCGAATCCGGCTTGCGACCGATTCGCGATCACCACTCTACAGCGCCGGGTTAAATAGTCATCGTCTAAATCGTCGTACGCATCAGATTTCGACGACTTCGAGGATCCCCGGAACGTCGCCGAGCGAACGCCGCATCTCAGGCGTGATCGCATAGCTTTCCTTGAGCCGCACATCAACCTCCTCGCCGGGCGCGGTCTGGAGTTGAATGCGGATCGCCCCGCGCCCCCGCTGCGCCTTGGCGATCGTGGCCTTCAGCCCCGCAAGCGCACCCGCATCCCCCAGCGTCACGCGAAGGCCGGAAGCCGACTGCGCCACCGCCTCGTCGAGGGGGCGGATGTCGGATGCCAGCAGCTTTATGTTCTCCTCTTCCACCCGCGCGTCGGCGGAAACGAGCAGCGGCCGGTTCGAGCCGAGAAGCTCGCGCGACTTGGCGAGCAGCTCGGAGAACAGCATCACCTCGAACGTGCCGCCCGCATCCGACAGCTGGACGAACGCGAAGCGGTTTCCCTTCGCCGACGTCCGCTCCTTCGAGCTAAGCACCGTTCCCGCCAGCTTCACGCGGCTCGACCCGCCAGCCGACAGCGTGCGCGCGACGTCGGCCGAACGCACGACCCCGAGCCGCTTGAGTCCGATCGCGTAGGCGTCGAGCGGGTGGGCCGTCAGATAGAACCCGACGCTCTCGAACTCCGCCTGGAGTCGCTCGTGCAACTTCATGTCGGCGACCTGCGGCAGCGGCGGATCGGCAACCTTGCCGCCCGACGGGCCGCCGAAGATGTTCATCTGGTTGGTGCTGCGCTCCTCGGCGGTCGCCTGCGCGAGCCGCAGGATCGTCTCGATCGCGGCAAGCACGCGCGCGCGGTTGGGCTCCAGCGCATCGAACGCGCCGGCCTTTGCGAGGTTCTCGAGCTGGCGCTTGTTGACCTGGCGCGCGTCCACGCGCCTGGCAAAGTCGAACAGCGAACGGAACGGACCGTTCGCCTTTCGCTCGGCAACCAGCGCCTCCATCGCGGCGATGCCGACATTGCGGACCGCCGCCAGCGCATAGCGCACGCAACCCTTGCCTTCCGGCCCGTCGGGATACTCAACGCCGAAGACCGCGTCCGACCGGTTGATGTCGGGCGGAAGAGTCTTGTAGCCGAGCCGGTCCACTTCCTGGCGGAACAGGTTGAGCTTGTCGGTATTCGACATGTCGAGCGTCATCGACGCGGCGAAGAACTCGACCGGGTGGTTGGCCTTCAGCCACGCGGTCTGGTAGGCGACGATGGCGTAGGCGGCCGCATGGCTCTTGTTGAAGCCGTAGCCGGCAAACTTGTCGACGAGATCGAATATCTGCGAGGCCTTGGCCTGCTCGACGCCCTTGCCCACCGCACCTTCGACGAACGTCTTGCGCTGGGCTTCCATCTCTTCCTTGATCTTCTTGCCCATCGCGCGGCGCAGCAGGTCGGCACCGCCCAGCGAATAGCCGGACAGCACCTGCGCGATCTGCATCACCTGTTCCTGGTAGATGATGACGCCGTAGGTCTCCTTGAGGATCCCCTCGAGCGAGGGATGCAGGTAGTCCGGCTTCTCAGCTCCCTGCTTGACGGCGATGTATTTGGGGATGTTCTCCATCGGGCCGGGGCGATAGAGCGCCACGAGCGCGATGATGTCCTCGATCCGGTCGGGCCGCAGGCGGCGCACCGCGTCGCGCATGCCCGTGCTTTCGAGCTGGAACACCCCGCCCGTGTCGCCGCGCGAAAGCATCTCGTAGGTTTTCCGGTCGTCGAGCGGCAGGTGCGCGACGTCGACCGCCACGCCCTTGCCCGCGATCAGCCCGACCGCGCGGCTCAGCACGGTGAGCGTCTTGAGGCCGAGGAAGTCGAACTTGACGAGCCCGGCCTTCTCGACGTCCTTCATGTTGAACTGCGTGACCGGCATGTTCGAGCGCGGATCGCGGTAGAGCGGGACTAGCTCCTCGAGCGGCCGGTCGCCGATGACGACGCCCGCGGCGTGTGTCGAGGCGTGCCGGTAGAGCCCTTCCAGATGCAGCGCGATGTCGACGAGGCGGTTCACGGCCTCGTCCTGGCGGATCATGTCCTTGAGCGCCGGTTCGCCGTCGATCGCCTGCTGGAGCGTCACGGGATTCGCCGGGTTGTTGGGGACGAGCTTGCAAATGCGGTCGACCTGCCCATACGGCATGCCGAGCACGCGGCCCACGTCGCGCAGCACGGCGCGCGCCTGCAGCTTGCCGAAAGTGATGATCTGCGCCACACGGTCGAAGCCGTAGGCGCCCTGGACATACTTGATCACCTCGTCGCGCCGGTCCTGGCAGAAGTCGATGTCGAAGTCGGGCATCGACACGCGTTCGGGATTGAGGAAGCGCTCGAACAGCAGGCCGAACTGCAGCGGATCGAGATCCGTGATCGTCAGCGCCCAGGCGACGACCGAACCCGCACCCGACCCGCGCCCTGGCCCCACCGGGATTCCGTGGTTCTTCGCCCACTGGATGAAGTCGGCGACGATGAGGAAGTAGCCGGGGAACCCCATCGACACGATGACGTCGGCCTCGTACTCGAGCCGCTTGCGGTAGGGCTCCTTCTCCGCCTCGGTCTTGCCGGCCAGCCGCTTCTCGAGGCCCGCGCGCGCAAGCTCGCGCAGCGCATCGGCCTCCGAGCTGTCTTTGGCGCGCGTCGAGCGCGGCAGGATCGGCTTGCGGCCGGTCATCCACCACGAGCAGCGCCTTGCCACGACCAGCGTGTTCGCGACCGCCTCGGGCAGGTCGGCGAAGAGCTCGCGCATCTCGCCCGCGCCCTTGAAACGCCATTCCGGCGAGGAACGACGGCGCTCTTCGTCGGCAAGGAAGCGGCCGGACGCGATGCACAGCAGCGCGTCGTGCGCCTGAGACATGCTCTCGTCGATGAAATAGACGTCGTTGGTCGCCACGAGCGGCAGGCCGCGCGCATAGGCGATGTCGACAAGCGCACCTTCGATCCTGGCCTGCTCGGGCAGCCCGGTGCGCATCAGCTCCACATAGAGCCGGCCCGCAAACGCCTTCTCCAGCCGCCCGAGCACCGCTTCGGCTGCGTCGCGCTGCCCTTCGAGCAGCAGCCGTCCGACAGGCCCCGACGGGCCGCCGAGAAGGCACAGCAGACCCTCGGCATGCGCCTCGACCGTCTCGAGGCTTACCTGCGGCGTCTCGCCGCCCGGCGTTTCGAGATAGGCCTGGCTCGACAGCTTCGAGAGGTTCGCCCAGCCCTTTTCGTCCTGAACGAGGAACAGCAGACGATCCGGCTCGGGGTTGCGGCCCGTGCGCGTCACGCCGCCGTCCTGCTGGCAGCGGATGCCCAGATTGCAGCCGACCACCGGCTGTACGCCCGCCTCGACGGCAGCGGCCGAGAATTCGAGCGCACCGAACAGGTTGCCGGTATCCGTGATCGCAACGGCCGGCATCGAATTCTTCTTCGCGAGTTCGACGAGCTTCTTGACCTTGATCGCGCCTTCCGAGAGCGAATAGGCGGAATGGACGCGCAGATGGACGAATTTCTCGTGCGGCATGGCGGGCCCGAGCCTAGGGGTAGTCGTACGAGTCGATCCAGTCCCAATTCGCGCCGCCCAGCGCCAGATCGTCGGTAACCGTAAGAATTGCAAGGCGCGCGAACGGGATGCGCGCGGTCTCGCGCCCGAACCAGCCTGCGCAGAGATCGGCAAGTGCCGCGGCTTCGTGCGCGTCGAGCGCTTCGGCGAGATGCCAGATACCGACGGCATAGAACGGCCAGACGTCCTGTCCGGCCGCGCGCTGAAGTGCGTCGTAGGGATTTCCACCTTCGATGCGCTGCGGATAGGCCGGAAGATAGATGCGGCCATGATTGCGGCTGCCGACGAACGGCCCGCCCAGACGCAAGGCCGGCGCGCCGTGCGCGGTCGTCAAAGCGGCAGCGGTGGCGCGCAGGCGCACTGCCGCCGCCTCACTGGACGGCCGCGCGATGCTCGCATGCAGCGCCTGCCGCCGGCGTTCGCAGATTTCCCACGCGATCTTGGCCGCGAACGGCGCCGCGCGCAGCGCGGCTTCGGCCGCCTGAAATTCCGCCGACGCCTCGAGAGCCTCCGCGGGCACATGTGCGACGAGCGCCGCGCGTGGCGTGGCATAGCGGCCATCGACATAGTCGCGTCCATGCACGGATCGGATCGCCATCCGGTGGCCCGGCCGCACGAGCGGCAGGTGCGCCAGCCGGTAGTCCTCGCCCAACGCGAACGGGGCACCGGCGACAAACCGGTGGCGCGCGCCCGCATAGGCGAGCACGTCGTCGGCGCAGAATTCCAACCTTGTCAGCGGGGCGCGGGCAGCGGCGCCGCGTCGACCGGCTGGCGGGGCGCGGCCGTCGCGGGTGCGGCCGCACGGCTCGGGGCCGGCTGCGGCTCGAGATAGCCGGTGCGCTGGGGATTGCCGCCGCGCGGCGCCATCGTCATGTCGACGGTGGATCCGCCAAGCAGCCCGCGGCTGGGCTGGATCTGGATCGTGGCCACGCGCGGCCCCTGCTGGAAGACGAGCACGCTGTTGGCGGCGCGCACGGTCGTGACTTCCTGCCAGCCGAAATTGGGCATCTCGCGCCGGTAAAATTCGTACATGTCGGCGACGTTGCTGCTCGAGTTGATGACAAGCCGGCCAGTCCACTGCTGGTCGCCGCCCAGGATGAGGGAGCGCTCCAGATCGATGGTGTTGTTGGCCGGCATCGGAATGTCGGAGAACTTCGTGAAGCCCGGGCCCGGCGTGGCGTTGTTGCTGCCGGCATTCTGCTGGTTGCCGGTCGACGCGGTCTGGCTGCCGCCGACGAACCCGCAGGCGCCAAGCGCCAGCGCAAGAGCGGTCGAAATCACGGTCGCTCGAATTGCGTTTTGCAAATTTCCGGTCCTCGAGTCGCGGTATATGCGAACAGTGTCCGGGTCCGGTCGGCCTGCGTCAAGTCTGCGACAGCAGGCCGTCCTTCAGCACCAGCGTGCGGTCCATGCGCGCGGCAAGATCGGGGTTGTGCGTGGCAACCAGCGCGGCAAGTCCGGTACCGCGCACGAGCGTGAGCAGTTCGGCGAACACGCCTTCGGCCGTGTGCGGGTCGAGATTGCCGGTCGGTTCGTCGGCCAGCAGCACGCGCGGCGCGTTGGCCACCGCGCGCACGATCGCCACGCGCTGCTGCTCGCCGCCCGACAGACGCGCCGGCCGGTGGTCGAGGCGCGCCGAAAGCCCGACGCGGCCGAGCAGTTCGCTTGCGCGTGCCGCAGCTGTTGCGCGCGGCCGGCCGGCGATGAGCTGGGGCATCATGACGTTTTCCAGCGCCGAGAATTCCGGCAGCAGGTGATGGAACTGGTAGACGAAACCCAGCGCGTTGCGCCGCTCGCGCGTGCGCTCGTCCTCGCTCATGCGCGCGCAGTCCCGCCCGCCGATACGGATCGTGCCCTCGTCGGGACGTTCGAGCAGGCCCGCGCAATGCAGCAGCGTTGACTTGCCGGCCCCCGACGGCCCGACCAGCGCCACGCACTCGCCCGGCATCAGGCGCAGGTCCGCCCCGCGCAGCACATGCAGTTCGCCGCCGGCCTGCACGAAACGGCGGTGCAGCCCCGATATCTCCAGCGCCGGCTCACTCATAGCGGAGCGCCTCCACCGGATCGAGGCGGGCCGCCCGCCACGCCGGATAGACCGTTGCCAGGAACGACAGGCCCAGCGCCATCAGCACCACCTGCACGACCTCGCGCGGGTCCGACTTCGACGGAAGCTGGGTGAGGAAGTAGACCTCGGGCGAGAAAAGCTGCGTGCCGGTGAGCCACTGGAGGCCCTGGCGGATCGATTCGATGTTCGCATTGAAGACCACACCGAGCACGAAGCCCGCCATCGTGCCGAGAACGCCGACGGCCGTGCCAGCCATCAGGAAGATGCGCAGGATCGAGCCGCGCGAGGCACCCATCGTGCGCAGGATGGCGATGTCGCGCGTTTTGTCCTTCACCAGCATGATGAGCGAGGAGACGATGTTGAACGCCGCCACGAGGATGATCAGCGTCAGGATCAGGAACATCACGTTGCGTTCCACCATGACGGCATTGAAGAAGCTCGAATTGGCTTCCTGCCAGTCGTACATGCGCACCTGCTGGCCCGCGACCGCGGCGATCGCCTTGCGCGCCTCCCACACGCGCTGGGGGTCCTTGACGAAGACCTCGATGCCCGAGACGTCCTCGCCGGTGCGAAAGAACAGCCGGCCCGCTTCCAGCGGCAGGAAGACGAACGCATTGTCGTATTCGAACATCCCCACTTCGTAGATGGCCACGACCTTGAAGGCGCGCAGCCGCGGCATCGTGCCGAACGCGGTCACGTTGCCCTGCGGCGAGATGAGCGTGATCCGGTCGCCCAAGCCCACGCCAAGACGCTGCGCCATGCGCGCGCCGATCATTGCCGCATCGTCGCCCGCAAAGTCGGCCAGCGAGCCGCGGCGGATGTTCGAGACGACGAGGGTTCGCCGTGCCATGTCCTCGGGCCGCACGGCGCGCACGAGCGCACCGCCCGCGGCCCCATTGGCCGTTGCCATCACCTGCCCCTCGACGAGCGGCGCGGCATCGACGACCTCGGGCAGCTTGCGGATCCGGTCGGCCAGCCCCTGCCAGTCCTGCAGAGGCACGGCCTGGCCCGAGATCGTGAGATGGCCGTTGAGCCCCAGGATGCGGCCCAGCAGTTCTGCGCGGAAGCCGTTCATCACCGCCATCACGATGATGAGCGTGGCGACGCCGAGCGCGATGCCGCCCAGCGAGAACCACGCGATCACCGAGATGAAGCCTTCCTGCCGGCGCGAACGCAGGTAGCGCAGCGCCACCGAGCGTTCAAAGCCGTCGAACCAAGCCATCCGCGCGCCCCTCGCCCGCCGCTCAGCCGGCCTTGGCGGTCAGGCGGTTCATCGCCTCGTCGAGCGACATCTCGACGCGCTCGCCCGTACGGCGGCGCTTGAGCTCGACCTTGCCGTTGGCGATCCCGCGCGGCCCGACCACGAGCTGCCAGGGAAGGCCGATGAGGTCCATCGTGGCGAACTTGGCGCCGGCGCTGTCGGTCGTGTCGGCGTAGAGCGTGTCCTTGCCGGCCTTGGCAAGCCGCGCATAGAGATCCTCGCACGCCGCATCGCACTTGGCGTCGCCCGTGCGCAGGTTCACGAGCGCCACGTCGAACGGCGCCACAGCATCCGGCCATACGATTCCGGCCTCGTCATGGCTCGCCTCGATGATGGCACCGGCAAGGCGCGACACGCCGATGCCGTAGGAACCCATCTCGACCGTGACCGGCTCGCCGTTGGCGCCGGCCACCGTCGCGCCCATCGGCTTGGAGTACTTCGTGCCGAAATAGAAGATGTGCCCGACCTCGATGCCGCGCGCCTTGCGCAGGCGGTCGGGCGCCACCGGGCATTTCGCCGCATCGTGCATTTCGCTCGTCGCGGCGTATTTCGACAGCCATTCGTCGACCAGCGGCTGCAGGTCGGACTTGAAGTCGATCTCCTGCTTCAGCACGTCGGCATCGAGCCAGGCCGCATCGCAGTAGACTTCCGACTCGCCCGTGTCGGCGAGGATGATGAATTCGTGCGACAGGTCGCCGCCGATGGGGCCCGTATCCGCACGCATCGGAATCGCCTTCAGCCCCATGCGCGCGTAGGTGCGCAGGTAGGCGACGAACATCCTGTTGTACGAGGCGCGCGCGCTGGTCGCGTCGAGATCGAAGGAGTACGCATCCTTCATCAGGAACTCGCGACCGCGCATCACGCCAAATCGCGGGCGCACCTCGTCGCGGAACTTCCACTGGATATGATAGAGGTTGAGCGGCAGGTCCTTGTAGCTCTTGACCGAGGTGCGGAAGATCTCGGTGATCATCTCCTCGTTCGTCGGGCCGTAGAGCATGTCGCGCTCGTGCCGGTCGACGATACGCAGCATCTCCTTGCCGTAGTCGTCGTAGCGGCCGCTCGTGCGCCACAGGTCGGCGGGCTGGATCGTGGGCATGAGCACTTCGATTGCGCCTGCACGGTCCTGCTCCTCGCGTACGATCTGTTCGATCTTCTTGAGGACGCGGAAGCCGAGCGGCAGCCACGAATAGATGCCGGCAGCCTCCTGCCGGATCATGCCCGCACGCAGCATCAGCCGGTGCGAGACGATCTGCGCCTCGGAGGGGTTTTCCTTGATCGTGGGCAGGAAGTAGCGCGAAAGGCGCATGGAATCGACGGACCTCGGTTCTGGAGAGCGGAAGGCGGCAGAAGCTATGCGATGGCTAGCGCGGTGCCAAGCCTTGCTGACGGCAGGCCTCGCGCAGCGCCTCGATTTCCGGGTTGCCCAGCGCCTCGCCGTTGTAGAGCACCTTTCCCGACAGCAGGTCCATCTGGACCTGACCCAGCTTCACGTTGGGCTGGAAAAGCGGCGATCCTGCCGGAAGCCCGTATTTCGTGAGGTCGACCGCGATATCGAACGTGACCGTATCGGGCACCTTGATCTGCGGCGCGGGATTGAGGTCGGCGCCCGCGACAGGCCGGCCGTTGACGTCCACGCCGGGCTTGTAGGCCACGTCCGCGGCAGGTCGATGCTCGGTGAAAAGGCGCCGGCAGTCGGCCGCGGTGACCTGCACTTTCGTCGCAGCCGGTTTGCCCGTTCCCTGGGCAAGGACCGGGACCGCAAGCACTACAAAAAGCCCCACCACAACAGCCCCGAAACGATGCATCGGCCGCCTCCTTCGCAGGCAGGATCGCCTGCCATTCTGGCTTTTTCGCGCCGTCCGGGCAAAGGCAGGGCAGGACGTTGAACCCATTAGTAATTTCATTTCGTTCGTGTACCCCCAATCTTTCAGAAAGCACTCGACTCCCGGTTTTCGGCCGATATACTCCCTGCCCAACCAATGACCCCAAACGGGGCGACGGTTCAGGCAGCACGTTACGCTTGAGGCACACGGCCCAAGTTTGGGGAGACAGACCGCCGCCAGGCCCGGACGATCCGAACGGATCTCCGGGCCTTGGTTTTTGGAGCGGATCGGATACGAACGTATCGCCGTCCGACAACAGTGTTAGTACTTGAAGCCCGCTTTTGCCGCGCGCATCCACGGCGGATCGAGCCGCGCGATCCTGCCCGCCGTCGCGCAGTCGGCGCGGTGCGCGCCCGGCAGGTAGCCGAGGCTCATCAGGAATTCGCCCACGATCTCGCCGCCGGTGAACTTGAACGTCTTCCGGAAGAGCTTCACCCAGTCGGGCTTCGTGCGCGGATGATTCGCGTCGATCCAGTGCGCGAATGAACCGTGCGCGCGCTCCAGGTCGAGAATCACGCCCGCATTGTGGATGGCGGCGGCAACCTTCAGGCGGTTGCGCACGATGCCGGCGTCGGCCAGAAGGCGCTTCACGTCGCGTGCGCCGAACCGCGCGACTTTCGCCGGCTCGAAGGCGGCATAGGCCTTCCTGAAGCTCTCACGCTTCTTCAGCATGAGGTCCCAGGAAAGTCCCGCCTGGTTGATCTCGAGAATCAGCCGTTCGAACAGCACGCGCGTATCGCGCGCGGGGAAGCCGTGTTCGCGGTCGTGGTAGGGCCCGTGAACCGGGTTGCCCTCGCAGTAGGCGCAGTAACCGCTCATTTGCCTGCCGGGATGGCGGGCCCCATCGCGAAATCCAGCAGGTCGTATTGGCTCGCGTAACCGACGGCCGCCGTGATCGCCAGCGCGATCACCGTCGTCCAGATAACCTTTCTGAGCATCATCGGCTTTTCGGGAGCGCCGGCCATCTGGCCGCGGCCCAGCGATTCCGCATTGCCCTTGATCCCGATGGGCAGCGCCATGAACAGCACCATCCACCACGCGATCACGAAGGTGGCGGCAAGGGTGAAAACGTTCATGCCTGCTCGAGCTCCACGAGCGTGCCGCAGAAATCCTTCGGATGCAGGAACAGCACGGGCTTGTCGTGCGCGCCGGTCCTGGGGTTTCCGTCGCCCAGCACGCGTGCCCCCTCCGCCTTCAGCCGGTCGCGCGCGGCAAGGATGTCGTCGACCTCGTAGCAGACATGGTGCATGCCGCCCGACGGATGGTCGGCGAGGAACTTCGCGATGGGCGAGTTCTCGCCCAGCGGATGGAGAAGCTCGATCTTGGTGTTCGGCAGTTCCACGAAGACCGTCGTCACGCCGTGCGCAGGCAGATCGATGGGTCTCGAGACTTTCGCGCCAAGCGCGCCGGCGTAGGTCTTCGTCGCGGCAGCAAGGTCAGGCACGACGATGGCGACATGGTTGAGGCGTCCGATCATGGCCACACAGATAGCACCGGGGGCCGGTCTCAGCGATAGGAATAATATTTTATCTATGGTCTATTTTCTTGTACAATCTATGAATGATCTTTCGGGTCGTGCGGTCAGGAATTAGGGGACTCTCGACTGCCAGGATTCAGGTAATAATTGTTATAAATCAATATATTGACAGGCGACTGTCGCCTGTCCATCACAGGAATACTGCGGCTTCAGAGCCGGACGACGTGGATCTCGGCGATCGGCTTCTTGCCCCGACGCTGGGAAACCAGCTTGCGTACCGCGCGCCGGGCTGCTTCGGCCAACGTCGCGTCTGGCGCCTTGTCGGGGCATTTGGCGACCGCACCGCGGACCGCCTCGACCAGATCCTCGGCCAGTTCGTCCGACGGATCCTCGGGGTCGATCAGGCCGGGCGCCGACACGCGCGGGTCGGACATCAGCCGTCCCTTCCGGTCGACAACGACTGTCGCCACGACGGCCCCGTTCCAAAGCAGCTTCGCGCGCCCGCGTACAACCGCCCCGTCCATCGGCAACAGCCGGTCGCCATCCACAGCCCAGCGCCCGGCCTGCACGCGCTCGACCACCCGCGGGCCTTCGGCACCGTCGAGACGGATGAGATCACCGTTTGCGGGAACGAGGGTGTGCTTGACCTGACAGGCGCGCGCGAGCTCGGCATGCGCCTCCATGTGGACCTGCTCGCCGTGGACCGGGATGGCGATGCGCGGCCGGATCCACTGATACATCGCAGAAAGTTCGTCGCGGCAGGGATGGCCCGACACGTGGATGGCGGCCTCGCGATCCGTGATGACCTTGACGCCGAGCCGCATGAGCTGGTTCTGCAACTGCCCGACCGGCTTCTCGTTGCCCGGGATCGTGCGCGAGGAGAACAGCGCCCAGTCCCCTTCCTCAAGTACGACATGCGGATGCTCGTCGACCGCGATGCGGCTCAGAGCCGCGCGCGGTTCGCCTTGCGAGCCCGTGCAGATCATCAGGATGCGGTCGCGCGGCACGTAGCCGGCGTCGCTTTCCGTCAGGAATGGCGGCAGGTCGCGCAGGTAGCCGTTGTCCTGGGCCGCCTCGAGGATGCGCCAAAGCGACCGGCCCACCAGCGCGCATTCGCGCCCCGCCTTCTTCGCCGCGCGCGCGACCGTCTCCAGCCGCGCCACGTTAGAGGCAAAGCACGCCACCGCCACGCGGTGTGGCGCCTGTGCGATCAGCTTTTCGAGCTCGACGGCAACCGATTCCTCGCTGCCCGACGTGCCTTCCTTGGTCGCGTTCGTCGAGTCGCCGACCAGCGCCAGCACGCCCTCCTCGCCCACGCGGCGGAAGGCGTCTGCGTCCGTCACAGGGCCCACGACGGGGCCCGTGTCGAGCTTCCAGTCGCCCGTGTGCAGTACCGTACCGGCGGGCGTACGGATCGCCAGCGCATTGGGCTCAGGGATCGAATGGGTGATGTGGAGAAGTTCGATCTCGAAATCGCCGAGTTTCAGGCGCGAACCCTGCTCGATCTCGTGGATCGGCACCTCTCGGCCGAAATCCGTTTCGGCCAGCTTGAGCTTGAGGAACGTCGCGGTAAAGCCGGTCGCGTAGATCGGGCAACGCAGCATCGGCCACAGATACTGGACTGCGCCCAGATGGTCCTCGTGCGCATGCGTGAGGACGAGTCCGATCAGGTCCTCGCGGTTCTCGGCGATGAAGGTCGGATCGGGCGTGATCACATCGACGCCCGTCGAGGTGCCGTCGCCGAACGTCACGCCAAGATCGACCATCAGCCACTTCCCGCGATAGCGGTAGAGGTTGAGGTTCATCCCGATCTCGCCTGAACCGCCGAGGGGAAGAAAATAGAGGCCGTCGTCGCGTCTTGTCATCAGGTGCGGTTCAGCGCGTGGATGTCCACGAGTCCCTTGAGCGTCAGGTCGGGGTCGACATGCTGGACGAGAGGCGTGTGCTCCGCCACGATCGAGATGAGCCCGCCCGTGCCGATGAACGTCGGCGGCGCCCCCAGTTCGTCCGCGATGCGCTTGCCGATCCCCTCGATCAGTCCGACATAGCCCCAGAAGATGCCCGACTGCATGGCGCCGATGGTATTCGTGCCCACGACCTTGCCGGGCCGGCGGATCTCGATGCGCGGCAGCTTCGCCGCCCCCATGTAGAGCGCCTCGAAGGCGAGATTGATGCCGGGACTGATCGTGCCCCCGCAGTAGTTGCCGGCCTCATCGAGAACATCGAATGTCGTCGCGGTGCCGAGGTCGATGACCACGCCCGGCATCCGGTAGCGCGTGCGCGCGCCGACCGCGTTGGCGATACGGTCGGCTCCCGCCTCCTCCGGCCGGTCGATCCGGATCTCGATGCCGTATCGGACCCCCTTCTCCCCGACGATCACCGGGTCCGCCTTGGCATAGCGGCGGCAGAAGTCGCGCAGATTGAACATCGCCTGCGGCACGACGTTGGAAACCACGACGCCGTCGATTTGGGCGAGCGTCATCCCTTCAAGCGCCATCAGGTGCGTGAGCCAGACCGCATATTCGTCAGCCGTTCGCCGCGGATCTGTCGAGATGCGCCAGGAGGCGCGCTTCTCGCGTCCGTCGAAGGCACCGAAGACCGTATTGGTGTTGTTGGAATTTATGACGAGCAGCATGACCTCATGTCCCCGCCAGATGAACGTCGCCGGCCGCGATGGTACGCCTTCCTTGCGCCGTGTCGAGCAGCAGCGCGCCGTGTCCGTCAAGACCGGCAAAGGTGCCGTGCGTCGTCTCGGCAGGAAGGCGGACCTCGATACGCTCGCCAAGACCGGCGGCATGCGCGATCCAGGCCTCTCGCACCGGCGCGAAGCCGCCCTCGTGCCAGCGCGTTACCCAGTCCATGAAATGCCGGGCAAAGCCCTCGAGCGCCGCTTCCGGCGCCAGCGTCTCGCCCGTTGCCTCGCGAATGTCCGTTGCCGGAATGCGGGCATTCGCCGGATGCGAGACCAGGTTCACGCCAAGGCCGAGGATCATGAAATCGAGCCGCTCGCCTTGCCCCTCGGCCTCGAGCAGGATGCCCGCCACCTTGCGTGCTCCCAGCAGGATGTCGTTCGGCCATTTGAACCGCAAGGGGGCTGCCGGCCGCGCATGCGGCCCGATCATGCCGCCCGCCCCCAGTGCCGCCACGAAGGCAAGCTGCACCGCCTCGCGCGGTGGACAGTCCGGGCGAAGCACCAATGACATGTAGAGATTGCCCGGCGGCGAGGACCATTCTCGGCCCTGACGGCCCCGCCCGGCCGATTGCGTGCGCGCCCAGACGATGGTGCCGTCGGCCGCGCCGTCGCGGGCCAGCGTGCGCGCCTCGTCGTTTGTCGAGCCCGCCGCGTCCAGCGCGACAAGCCGGTAGGCGGGCGGAAGCCGGATCGCCGCCGCCGCCTGCGTCATCCGGCGAAAAGCGATGCCGCCGCCGCTCCTGCAGCGCTGACAAGCGGCGCCGGCCACACGAAGAACAGCAACGTGATGGCGCTACCCGCGGCCAGGACGACTGCCGGGCCGGTCTCAAGGCGCCTGTCGAAGCCCGCGGCAGGCGCGTCGAAATACATGACCTTGACGATGCGCAGGTAGTAGAACGCGCTCACGACCGACGCGAGCACGCCGATCACGGCCAGCGCGTAGAGCCCCGCCGACACGGCCGCCAGGAACACGTACATCTTGCCGAAAAACCCGGCGAGCGGCGGAATGCCCGCCATCGAGAACATGGCAATGCCCAACGCCGCTGCGAGAACCGGTTGCGTGCGCGCGAGGCCCGCAAGGTCGGAGATCGTCTCGACCATCCGGCCGTCGCGCTTCATGCACAGGATGGCGGCAAAGGCAGCGAGGTTCATGGCGAGATAGATCGCCATGTAGACGAGAACGCCCAGCACGCCCGCCTCGTCGCCCGAGGCAAGGCCGACCAGCGCATAGCCGACATGGCCGATCGAGCTGTACGCCATCAGGCGCTTGATGTTGGTCTGCGCGATCGCCGCGAACGAGCCGATCGCCATCGAGGCGATGGCCAGGAACACGACGATCTGCTGCCAGTCGTGAACGAGCGGACCGAACGGACCGACCATGACGCGCGCGAGAAGGGCGATTGCCGCCATCTTGGGAGCGGCCGCAAAAAACGCCGTCACCGGCGTGGGCGCCCCCTCATAGACGTCCGGCGTCCACATGTGGAATGGCGCCGCCGATACCTTGAAGGCCAGCGCGGCCGAAACGAAGACGATGCCGAACGTCACGCCGATGGGCGTGGCGCCGGCCTGATCGATCATTGAGGCGGCGAGCACGTCGAAATTCGTCGTTCCGGCGAACCCGTAGATGAGCGAAGCGCCATAGAGCAGCAGGCCCGAGGACAGCGCCCCCAGCACGAAATACTTGAGCCCAGCCTCGGTCGCCCGGATTGAATCCCGGCGGATCGCCGCGAGTACGTAGAGCGAAAGGCTCTGTAGCTCGAGCCCCATGTAGAGCGTGATGAGATCGTTGGCACCGACCATGATGGACATGCCAAGAGCCGCGAAGACCATCAGCACCGGATATTCGACGCGCGCGAAGCCTTCGCGCTCGTTGAACTCGATGCCCATCAGGATCGCGGCCGCCGTCGCCAGGAAGCACAGCGTCTTGGCGAATGCGGCATAGCCGTCAACCACGAGCATGCCGGCAAACGCCGTCGCCCGGCCTTCCGCCGGGACGACGTTGAGCAGCGCCGCGATGACCAGCGCCGCGATTGCCAGCCAAGAGAGCGTACGCACCTTATTCTCGCCGCCGAACGCCCCGACCATCAGCAGGAACAGGCCTGCGCAGGCGAGGAAGATCTCGGGGCGGGCAAGGCCCGGAAGGAAATCGGTCGTCATCGGGCGGTCTCCGGCACCTGCGCGGTCGTCGTCGAATTGGGGCGTTCGACATGAGTCTGGCTGCCCGCCCGGTCCGCCTCGTAGCGTTCGACGATCGCCTGAACCGACGGACCGATCATGTCGAGAACTGGCTTTGGCTGCACGCCCAGCCAGATCGTCGCGATGACCAACGGCGCAAAGACGATCTTCTCGCGAAGGTCGAGATCGAGCATGGTCTTGAGATCGTCACGCACCAGCTTTCCAAACACGATGCGTCGGTAGAGATAGAGCATGTAGGCCGCCCCGAGGATCACGCCTGTCGCGGCCAGAGCCGCCGCCCAGGTCGACATCTGATAGGTGCCGGCCAGCACAAGGAACTCACCAACAAAGCCGGACGTGCCAGGCAGGCCGACCGACGCCATCGTGAACACCATGAACACGACCGCATAGGCAGGCATCCGGTGGACAAGCCCGCCATAGCGCGCGATCTCGCGCGTGTGCAGGCGGTCGTAGACGACGCCGACGCAAAGGAACAGCGCGCCCGAGACCACGCCGTGCGAGATCATCTGGAACATCGCGCCTTCGACCCCCTGCCGGGTGCCCGCGAAGATGCCCATCGTCACGAAACCCATGTGCGCGACCGACGAGTAGGCGATCAGCTTCTTCATGTCCTCCTGCACCAGCGCGACCAGCGAGGTGTAGATGACGGCCACGATCGACATCGCGAAAACGAGCGGCGTGAAATACTCGCTCGCTTCCGGGAACATCGGAACCGAGAAGCGCACGAGCCCGTACCCGCCCATCTTCAGGAGGACGCCGGCGAGGATGACCGAGCCGGCGGTCGGCGCCTCGACGTGGGCATCGGGCAGCCAGGTATGGACGGGCCACATCGGCACCTTCACCGCGAACGACGCGAAGAAGGCGAGCCACAGCCACATCTGCATCTGGCGCGGGAAACCGTACTCGAGCAGTTCGACGATGTTCGTCGTCTCGGTCTGCCAGTAGATCGCGAGCATCGCGATCAGCATCAGCACCGAACCCGCGAGCGTGTAGAGGAAGAACTTGAACGCGGCGTAGACCCGCCGCTTGCCGCCCCACACGCCGATTATCAGGAACATCGGAATGAGGACCGCCTCGAAGAAGACGTAGAACAGCAGCAGGTCGAGGGCCGCAAATGTCCCGACCATGAATGTCTCGAGCACCAGGAACGCGATCATGTATTCGCGTACCCGTTCGCTCACGTGCCAGCTGGCAAGGATGCACAGCGGCGTCAGGAAGGTGGACAGCAGGATGAACGGCGCCGAGATGCCGTCCACCCCCATGTGGTAGCCGATCGAATAGCCGGGGATCCAGACAGTCCGCTCGACGAACTGGAAGCCGCCGGCGGAGCGGTCGAAGTCCGTCCACAGGACGAGCGAGATCGCGAACGTCGCCAGCGACGTCCACAGGGCTGCCCATCGCGCGTTTCGCGCGACCACGTCGGGTGTGCCGTTCAGGAACAGGATGAACGCCGCCCCGACGAGGGGCAGGAAGGTGATGATCGAAAGGATCGGCCAGTCTGTCATGGCACTCTCAATGGCCCGCGCGCAGCACGTACCAGGTGGCGAGGATCACGATGCCGACGAGCATCGCGAAGGCGTAGTGGTAGAGGTAGCCGGTCTGCAGCCAGCTCGCGCGCTGCGCCAGCCGCAGGGTGCCCGCGGCGATCGCGTCCGGACCGCCCTTGTCGATCACGAGCCCGTCACCCTTCTTCCACAGGAAGCGGCCGATGGCGAAGGACGGCTTCACGAACAGCGCGTCGTAGAGCTCGTCGAAGTACCACTTGTTCAGCAGGAACCTGTAGAGACCCTGATTCGCCGCTGCGATCTTCGCGGGCTTGCCCGGATTGCGGATATAGAGGCCATAGGCGACACCGATGCCCGCCAGTCCGACCGCGATCAGGAGCGGCGGGATCCAGCCGGGTGCATGGTGCGCGTGCTCGATCGTGTCGTGCAGCACCTTGATCGACTCGCCCCAGAAGTGCTCGCGCCCCTCGCCCACAAAGAGATGGTTGAGCGCGAATCCCGACACGACCGCGCCAAACGCAAGCACATAGAGCGGGATCATCATCACAGCAGGCGACTCATGCGCATGGTCGACCGCATGGTGGTCGGTCGATGGCGCCTTGTGGAAGCTCATGAACAGCAGGCGCCACGAGTAGAAAGCCGTCATCGTTGCGGCCACAAGCCCCAGCCAGAAAGCGTAGCGGCCGACGCCCGAGCCGGCGGCCCATGCGCTCTCCATGATGATGTCCTTGGAATAGAACCCGGCAAATCCGCCGATGCCGGGAATACCCATTCCCGCAAGCGCCAGCGAACCGATCCACATCATCGCGTAGGTGGCCTTGATCTTGGTGTGGACGTTGCCGCCCATCTTGCGCATGTCCTGCTCATGATGCAGCGCGTGGATGACCGATCCAGCTCCGAGGAACAGCAGCGCCTTGAAGAAAGCGTGCGTGGTGAGGTGGAACATCGCCGCCGAATAGGCGGAGACGCCCGCCGCAAAGAACATGTAGCCAAGCTGCGAGCACGTCGAATAGGCGATGACGCGCTTGATGTCGTTCTGGACGAGACCGACCGAGGCCGCGAAGATCGCCGTGGAGGCGCCGACGACCGTGACGACGGCAAGCGCCGTCGGCGCGTATTCGAACATCGGTGACAGCCGGCAGACCATGAAGACGCCGGCGGTGACCATGGTCGCCGCATGGATCAGCGCGGAAACCGGCGTGGGGCCTTCCATCGCGTCGGGCAGCCAGGTGTGAAGGAAAAGCTGCGCGGACTTTCCGCAGGCGCCGATGAACAGCAGCAGGCAGAGCGCCGTCAGCGCGTGGAATTCCCACGACAGGAACCGCATGGTCCAATCTGCCGCCGTCGGGACGGCCGCGAAGACCTGGTCGAACTGCACCGTGCCGAAGACCGCAAAGACGCCGAAAATGCCGAGCGCAAATCCGAAGTCACCGACCCGGTTCACCAGGAACGCCTTGATCGACGCCTCGTTAGCGCTTTCCTTCTCGTACCAGAAGCCGATCAGCAGGTACGAGGCGAGACCCACGCCTTCCCAGCCGAAAAACATCTGCACGAAATTGTCGGCCGTCACGAGCATCAGCATGAAGAACGTGAACAGCGACAGGTACGACATGAAGCGCGGGATCGACTTGTCGTCGGCCATGTAGCCGATCGAATAGAGATGGACCATCGAGGAGACGATCGTCACGACGCAGACCATGTTAGCCGACAGCGCGTCGTACTTGAACGCCCAGTTCGCGGTGAACGATCCCGACGCGATCCACGTAAACAGCTCGACCGTGCGGGTCTGCCCGCCGATGCCGACCTGCGCGAAGATGACGAGCGAGAAGATCGCGGCAAGACCCACGCATGCCGTCGTGATCACCTGCGCCAGACGGTCGCGCGTGGCGGCCGGCAACGGCGACATCAGCACGAGGCTGCCGGCAAGGAACCCCAGAAGCGGCAGGAGAACGGCGGCCGAATACATCCCAGCGAACTCCCCTCAGCCCTTCATCATGTTGATGTCTTCAACCGCGATCGTACCGCGGTTGCGGAAATACACGACCAGGATCGCAAGCCCGATGGCGGCTTCCGCGGCCGCGACAGTCAGGATCAGCAGGGCGAAAACCTGCCCCACGAGGTCGCCCAGATGCGTCGAGAAAGCCACCAGGTTGACGTTGACGGCCAGCAGCATCAGCTCGACTGACATCAGGATGACGATCACGTTCTTCCGGTTCAGGAAAATGCCGAAGATCCCGAGCGTGAACAGGATCGCGGCGACGGTCAGGTAGTGGCCCAGCGTGATTTCCATCAGACGTCAACTCCCTGCCGCGACTTGACCGCGACCGTCTCGACGCCCTCGGCGCGCGTGCGCGCGATCTGGCGCGGAATCGACTGGCGCTTCACGCCCTCGCGCTCGCGCAGCGTGAGAACGATCGCGCCGATCATCGCGACGAGAAGGATGAGGCCGGCAGCCTGAAAGACGAACACATACTGGTCGTAGAGGACGAGACCGAGCGCGCGCGTATTGTGGATCTGGCCGGGGTCCGGGATCGGAACGGCAATCGCCTCCGGCACCGAAGGCGAGAACGCCCAGGGCGCAAGCACGAAGACAAGTTCGGCCGCGAGGATCACGCCGACGGCGGCGCCGACCGGCAGGTACTTCGCATAGCCCGCGCGCAACGCCGCGAAATCGACATCGAGCATCATGACGACGAACAGGAACAGCACAGCGACGGCGCCCACATAGACGACCACGAGGATCATCGCGAGGAATTCGGCCCCCATCAGCACGAAGAGGCCAGCGGCATTGAAGAAGCACAGGATCAGGAACAGGACCGAGTGCACGGGATTGCGCGCGAAGATGACCATCACGGCGGAGGCCACCAGCACGGCGGAAAAAACGTAGAAGACGATCGCCTCGATCATGGTCCTGTCCGGGTCTCAGCGGTACGGCGCGTCGGCGGCGAGGCTGGACGCGATTTCCGCCTCCCACCTGTCGCCGTTCGAAAGCAGCTTTGCCTTGTTGTACATGAGTTCCTCGCGCGTCTCGGTCGAGAACTCGAAATTCGGTCCCTCGACGATCGCATCGACCGGGCAGGCTTCCTGGCAGAAGCCACAGTAGATGCACTTCGTCATGTCGATGTCGTAGCGCGTCGTACGGCGACTTCCGTCGGCGCGCGGTTCCGCCTCGATGGTGATCGCCTGCGCCGGGCACACTGCCTCGCACAGTTTGCAGGCAATGCAGCGCTCCTCGCCGCTCGCGTAGCGGCGCAACGCATGCTCGCCGCGGAATCGCGGGCTGATAGGCCCCTTCTCGTAGGGATAGTTCAGTGTGACCTTCGGCTTGAAGAAGTACTTGAGCGTGAGCGCCATGCCCGAGACGAGCTCGGACAGCAGCAGGGCGCGGGCGCTTCGGTCGAGGCTTGCGGCCATTTTCCCTTCTCCTCCCCCGCCCTTCAGCGCGCGATCCAGCCGGTTGCCATCAGCACACCGGCGGTCAGCACGACCCAGAGCAGCGAGAACGGCAAGAACACCTTCCAGCCCAGTCGCATGAGCTGGTCATAGCGGTAGCGCGGCATCGTGGCACGAACCCAGAGGAAGACGAACAGGCAGGCCGCCGTCTTCAGCGCAAACCAGACGAGGCCCGGTATCCAGTTAAACGGGGCGATGTCGAACGGCGGCAGCCACCCGCCGAGGAACAGGATGGACGTCATCCCGCTCATCAGGATCATTGCAGCGTATTCGCCCAGGAAGAACATAGCGAAGCTCATCGAGGAATACTCGACGAAGTAGCCCGCGACGATCTCGGACTCGCCTTCCGGCAGGTCGAAGGGCGAACGGTTCGTCTCGGCGAGCGCCGATACGAAGAAGATGATGAACATCGGGAAGAGCGGAATGAAGAACCAGACATTCCGCTGCGCCATCACGATGTCGGACAGGTTGAGCGAGCCCACGCACAGCAGCACCGTGATGATCACGAAGCCGATCGACACTTCGTAGGAAACCATCTGGGCCGCGGAGCGCAGGGCGCCGAGGAAGGCGTATTTCGAATTCGACGCCCAGCCCGCCATGATGATGCCGTAGACACCCAGCGAGGAGATCGCGAACAGGTAAAGGATGCCCACGTTGATGTCGGCGAGGACCATGCCGTAGCCGAACGGGATCACGGCCCAGGCCACGAGGCTGAGGAGCAACGTGAGCACGGGCGCCATCATGAACACGACGCGGTTGGCCCCGGTCGGGACGATCGTTTCCTTCGTCAGCAGCTTCAGCGCATCGGCAAACGGCTGCAGCAGCCCGAACGGGCCGACAACGTTGGGGCCCTTGCGCAGCTGGATGGCGCCGATGACCTTGCGTTCGAAGTAGGTCAGCATCGCGACCGAGACAAGTAGCGGGACGATGACCAGAAGGATCTTTCCGATCTCGATGGCGCCGGTGAGAAGGATGTTGCCCATGCCCTATGCCCTCACCCGTGCGTCCCGGTCCGTGCCGCCGAACCCTTCACATAGGTCTCGGTGCAGGCCGCCATCGTCGCCGAAGCGCGGCTGATCGGATCGGTCATGTAGTAGTTGGAAACCGGCGAGGCGAACGCGGTCGCGTCGACCGACCCGGTCTTGCCGAATGCCGTCCACGAGCCGGGCTGCGCGCGATCGATCGTCGCGAAGGTCGTCGACATCGCCACAAGGCGTGCGCGGATCTGACCGATCGTGTCGTAGGGAAGCTTCTTGCCGGCCACTTCCGAAAGCGCGCGCAGGATCTTCCAGTCTTCCTTTGCCTCGCCTGGCGGAAAGACTGCCAGACGGGCCTGCTGGACGCGGCCTTCCGTATTCACGTAAGTCGCGTTCTTCTCGGTATAAGCGGCACCCGGCAGCACGACATCCGCACGATGCGCGCCGCGGTCGCCATGGTGCCCCTGATAGACGACGAAGGCCCGCCCGAGGCGGTTGGTATCGATCTCGTCGGCACCCAGCAGGTAGACGAAATCGATCTCGCCCTTCGAAGCCGCGTCGAGGATGCCCATCGTGTCGCGCCCCTGCGGGCCGGGAACGAACCCAAGCTCGAGGCCGCCGACCCGAGCGGCCGCCGTGTGCAGCACGTTGAAGCCGTTCCAGCCATCCTTGACGAGACCGAGCTTGTCCGCGGCATCACGCGCAAGCGCCAGCACGGCCGCGCCATCGGACCGGGCGAGCGCGCCCTGTCCGAGGATCAGCATGGGCTTCTTGGCGTTCTTCAGGGTTTCGGCGAAGGCAAGCTTGCCGGCCGTGAGATCGGCCAGCGTGGTCGGACCGGCACCCAGATATTCGTACTTGTAGGTGAGATCGAGCTGCGGACCGATCGCCGCGATCTTGACGCCGCCCGCGCGGAACCGCCGCCGGATACGCGCGTTGAGGACGGGGCTTTCCCAGCGCGGGTTCGTGCCGACGAGGAGGATCGCGTCGGCCTCGTCAATGCCGGCAACGGTCGAATTGAACAGCCAGCCGGCGCGCGCAGAGGTATCGATCTTCGCGCCATCCTGACGGCAGTCGAGGCTCTGCGCACCGAAGGCGCCAAGCAGGTCCTTCAGCGCGGCCATTGCCTCGCAATCCGCAAGGTCGCCGGCAATCGCCGCGATCCGGTCGGGGGCCGATGCCTTGAGCTTCGCGGCGACGGTGCCAAGCGCTTCCGCCCACGAAGCGGGCTGCAGCTTTCCGTCCTTGCGCACGTACGGCCGGTCGAGACGCTGGCGGCGCAGCCCGTCGACCGCATGGCGCGACTTGTCGCCGATCCATTCCTCGTTCGTCTCTTCATTGAGCCGCGGCAGGACGCGCAGCACCTCGCCGCCACGCGCATCGATACGGATGCTGGCGCCCAGCGCATCGAATACGTCGACCGATTCGGTCTTGCGCAGTTCCCACGGACGGGCGGCGAACGCGTAGGGCTTCGACGTCAGCGCGCCGACCGGGCAGAGGTCGACGACGTTGCCGGAAAGCTCGCTCGACAGCGCCTTCTCGATGTAGGTGTCGATTTCCATGTGCTCGCCGCGGAAAACCGCGCCGAGTTCCTCGGCTCCCGCCACTTCAGTCGCGAACCGCACGCAGCGCGTGCAGTGGATGCAGCGCGTCATCGTCGTCTTGACGAGGGGGCCAAGCTCCTTGTCGGGAACCGCGCGCTTGTTCTCCTTGAAGCGGCCGCGGTCCATGCCATAGGCCATGGCCTGGTCCTGCAGGTCGCATTCTCCGCCCTGATCGCAGATCGGGCAGTCGAGCGGATGGTTGATGAGCAGGAATTCCATCACGCCGTTGCGGGCCTTCTTGACCAGCGGCGTGTTCGTCTTGATGACCTGCCCCTCGGCGATCGGCATCGCGCACGAAGCGACCGGCTTCGGGCTCTTCTCCATTTCCACGAGGCACATGCGGCAGTTGCCGGCCACCGACAGCCGCTCGTGGTAGCAGAAGCGCGGAACCTCGGCGCCGGCGATCTCGCACGCCTGCAACACTGTGATCCCGGCCGGGACCTCGATGGTTTCGCCGTCGATCGTTACCTTCGGCATTCGTCTAGCCCCGTTCCTTCGCCGCGCGATAGGCGGCCAGCATTGCTTCGACCGGCACGCCGTCGATCGTCATTCCCTCGATCCGACTGTTGTCGATCGCTGCCCCGGCGAGGTTTGCCCGCGAGATCCGCAACCCCGACAGATTCGCGTTCTTCACCCGGAGGCCGGAGATGTTGGCATCGTCGACGTCCCAGCCGGACATGTTCACGTTGTGCAGGCTCGTGCCCGAGAAGTTCACGTCGTCGAACCGCGAACCCGAAATGTCCGAGCCGCGCACGTCGAGCACCGATTTTGTCCTGTGCAGATCCATGGCCATCACTCCGCGGCCGCCTTGGCCTGGAGGGCCGCCTTGTAGTTCCGGATCCGCTGTTCCATCTCGGGCCTGAAATGGCGGATCAGGCCCTGAACCGGCCAGGCTGCCGCATCGCCAAGCGCGCAGATCGTGTGGCCCTCGATCTGGCGCGTCACTTCCTCGAGCATGTCGATTTCGGGCAGTTCCGCCTGACCCTTGACCATGCGCTGCATGACGCGCCACAGCCAGCCCGTGCCCTCGCGGCAGGGCGTGCACTGGCCGCAGCTCTCGTGCATGTAGAAACGCGACAGCCGCGCGATCGCCTTGACGATGTCGGTCGACTTGTCCATCACGATGACGGCCGCCGTACCGAGACCCGAGCGCTGCTCGCGCAGCGCGTCGAAGTCCATCAGTACCGTGTCGCAGATATGCTTCGGGAGGACCGGAACCGAAGAACCGCCGGGGATGACGGCCAGCAGATTGTCCCAGCCGCCACGCACGCCGCCGCAGTGCTTCTCGATCAGCTCCTTGAGCGGGATGCTCATCGCCTCTTCCACGGTGCACGGCTTGTTGACGTGCCCCGAGATGCAGAAAAGCTTGGTCCCGACATTTTTTGGCCGGCCGAAAGACGAAAACCAGGCGGCGCCGCGGCGCAGGATCGTCGGCGCAACCGCGATCGTCTCGACGTTGTTGACCGTCGTCGGGCAGCCGTAAAGCCCCATGCCCGCCGGGAAGGGCGGCTTCAGGCGCGGCTGACCCTTCTTGCCCTCAAGGCTTTCGATGAGCGCCGTTTCCTCGCCGCAGATATAGGCGCCGGCGCCACGGTGCACATAAAGATCGAAGTCCCAGCCCGAGCCGCACGCGTTCTTGCCGATGAGACCGGCTTCGTAAGCCTGCTGGACGGCGAGTTCGAGATGCGAGGCCTCGTTGTAGAACTCCCCGCGCACGTAGATGTAGCCGGCATGCGCGCCCATCGCGACGCCCGCAAGCAGGCATCCTTCGACGAGCTTGTGCGGATCGTTGCGCAGGATCTCGCGGTCCTTGCATGTGCCGGGCTCGGACTCGTCCGCATTGACGACAAGATAGTGCGGACGCCCGTCGAGCGGCTTTCCGTCCGGCGTCGTCTTCGGCATGAACGACCACTTCATGCCGGTCGGGAAGCCCGCTCCGCCACGTCCGCGCAGGCCGGAATCCTGCATTTCCTTCACGATCCAGTCGCGGCCCTTGAGGATCAGTTCCTTCGTGCCGTCCCAGTCGCCGCGCGCGCGCGCGCCTGCAAGGCCCCAGTCGCCGTCGGCATAAAGATTCGTGAAGATGCGGTCCTTGTCCTCGAGCATCACCTGTCTCCGCCCGCCTTCGCCATGCCATGCAGCGACGTGCGGCCACCTTCTGCCATCGCGCCCTTGCGGCCCTTCATCGATCCCTTCGGCGGAGCCTGGTCCTTCGCCAGCGCGTCGATCAGCTTTTCGGTCAGCGGCCCGTCAAGATCCTCGTAGAAATCGTCGTTGACCTGGATGACCGGCGCATTGACGCAGGCACCGAGGCATTCGACCTCGCGCACGGTGAACTTTCCATCCGCCGAATGATGGAAGCTCGCATCACCCGTACCCTTGATGGCGAGCTTGCGCTCGCACGCGGCCATCACCTCGTCGGACCCGCGCAGCCAGCACGGCGTCGTCGTGCAGACCTGAAGGAACCACTTCCCCACGGGAGCGAGGTTGAACATCGTGTAGAACGTCGCGACCTCGTAGACGCGGATCGGCGCCATGTCGAGCAGGCCTGCGACATAGTCCATCGCCGCACGCGGCAGCCAGTTGTGGTGCTGCCGCTGGGCGCGGTCGAGAAGCGGGAGCACCGCGCTCGCCTGGCGGCCCGGCGGATACTTGGCGATCACCTTCTGCGCCCAGGCGAGATTGTCGGGCGTGAAGGAGAATGTGGCCGGCTGTTCGACGTGGCCGTGTGCGCCGCTCATCGGTCGATCTCTCCGAAAACGATGTCGAGCGACCCGATGATCGCGACGACGTCGGCCAGCATGTGGCCCTTGGCGAGGAAGTCCATCGCCTGGAGGAAGGCGAAGCCCGGCGCGCGGATCTTGCAGCGATAGGGCTTGTTGGATCCGTCCGACACCAGATAGACGGCGAACTCGCCCTTCGGCGCCTCGACCGCCGTGTAGGTCTCGCCCGCAGGCACGTGGTAGCCTTCGGTGTAGAGCTTGAAATGATGGATGAGCGCTTCCATCGAGCGCTTCATCTCCGCACGCGGCGGCGGCGCGATCTTGCGGTCGTCCGTCTTGACGGGCCCGCCCGGCATCTTCTCGACCGCCTGCTTCATGAGGCGCAACGACTGGCGCATTTCCTCGATGCGGACGAGATAGCGGTCGTAGCAGTCGCCGTTCTTGCCGATGGGCACGTCGAAATCGAGAGCCTCGTAGGCGTCATAGGGCTGCGACTTGCGCAGATCCCACGGGATGCCCGAACCGCGCACCATCGGGCCCGAAAAGCCCCAGGCAAGCGCATCGGCCTTCGAGACCACGCCGATGTCGACGGTGCGCTGCTTGAAGATCCGGTTTTCGGTCAGCAGGCCTTCGATGTCGTCGATGATCTTCGGGAAATGATCGATGAATTTCAGGATGTCGTCCGCCAGTCCCGCAGGCAGGTCCTGGCTGACGCCGCCCGGCCGGAAATAGGCCGCGTGCAGGCGTGCGCCGCACACGCGCTCGTAGAACTCCATGAGCGTCTCGCGCTCCTCGAAGCCCCAGAGCAGCGGCGTCATCGCGCCAACGTCGAGCGCGAATGTCGTGATGTTGAGGATGTGGTTCAGGATGCGGCCGATCTCGGCGTAGAGCACGCGTATATACTGCGCGCGCGGCGGCGCCTGGATGCCAAGGAGCTTCTCGACCGCCAGCGCGTAGGCATGCTCCTGATTCATCGGCGAGACGTAGTCGAGCCGGTCGAAATAGGGCACCGCCTGCAGGTAGGTCTTGTACTCGATCAGCTTCTCGGTACCGCGATGGAGAAGCCCGATATGCGGATCGGCGCGCTCGACCACTTCGCCGTCAAGCTCGAGGACGAGGCGCAGCACGCCGTGCGCAGCCGGATGCTGCGGCCCGAAGTTCAGCGAATAGTTCTTGATCCGGACCTGGCCATCGGGCTGGTCGGAAACGGGGGCAGCGGAAATCGGTTCAGCCATGCGCGTCAAGCCTTGGGCGGAGTTGCGGGCGCCGGCGCCGGAGCGGCCTGCGCCTTCTCGTCGCCCGGAAGCTGGCCAAGCTGCGACAGGCCGAGCCCTTCCCAAGGCGACATGAAGTCGAACGAACGGAAGTCCTGCGCCAGCTTCACGGGCTCGTAGACGACGCGCTGCTGCTCGGCGTCGTAGCGCACCTCGACATAGCCGGTCAGCGGGAAATCCTTGCGCAGCGGGTGCCCTTCGAAGCCGTAGTCCGTAAGGATGCGCCGCAGGTCGGGATTTCCGGCGAAGAAGACACCGTAGAGATCCCAGGCCTCACGCTCGAACCAGCCCGCGGACGGAAAGATGTCGACGACCGATGGAACGGGCGTGTCCTCGTCGGTCGCGACCTTCACGCGAATACGGCGGTTGTGGCGCATCGAAAGGAGATTGTAGACGACGTCAAAACGCTGCGTGCGCTGCGGCCAGTCCACGCCGCACACGTCCATCAGCGCGCCGAAACGGCAGGCTTCGTCGTCGCGAAGGTGCTTCAGGACACGCCCGAGCGCGTCGCGTGCGACCTCGATGGCGAGCTCTCCCTTCGCGATCTCCGCCGACAGAAGGTCGGCGCCGAGATCGGCCTTGAGCTTTTCGGCGAGCGGGGCAAGCCCCTCGTCCACGTAGACGGCCATTCGCTTGTTCCCAGACCTATCGAAGGATGCTCGTGGTTCGCTTGATCTTCTTCTGAAGCTGCAGGATGCCGTACAGCAGCGCCTCGGCCGTCGGCGGGCAGCCCGGCACGTAGACGTCCACGGGCACGATGCGGTCGCAGCCTCGCACGACGGAGTAGGAGTAGTGGTAATAGCCGCCACCGTTGGCGCAGCTGCCCATCGAAAGCACCCAGCGCGGTTCGGCCATCTGGTCGTAGACCTTGCGCAGTGCGGGCGCCATCTTGTTGGTAAGCGTGCCGGCGACGATCATCACGTCGGACTGGCGCGGGCTCGGGCGGAACACCATGCCGAAACGGTCGAGGTCGTACCGGCTCGCGGCGACGTGCATCATCTCAACCGCGCAGCAGGCAAGCCCGAAGGTCATCGGCCACAGCGAGCCGGTCCGCGCCCAGCTCACGAGCTTGTCGAACTGGGCGACGACGAAACCCTTCTCCTGCATTTCGTCGGTCGCGGCCTTCAGGAGCGCGTCCTGAGCCGGGCCCGGCGGCAGCGGCCCGCCTCGTCCGTGGGCTTCGATCACTCCCATTCGAGAGCACCTTTCTTCCACTCGTACACGAACCCGACCGTCAGGACGGTCAGGAAGACGACCATCGACCAGAAGCCGAACATCCCGATCTCGCCAAGCGAAACGGCCCACGGGAACAGGAACGCAACCTCGAGGTCGAAAATGATGAAAAGGATCGCCACCAGATAAAACCGGACATCGAATTTCCGGCGAGCGTCATCGAACGCCTCGAAACCGCATTCGTATGCCGACAGCTTCTCCTTGTCCGGGCGTTGGCGGCCAATCACCAGCGAGGCGACCACCATCGCAAGGGAGAGGGCGATGGCGAGCCCGAGAAACAGGAGGATCGGCAAATACTCGCGAAGCAGTTCCGCGTGTGCGTCCATCGAATTCCCCACTGGCTCGGCCGGGTCACTGACTCGGGGGCCCGTCCCCTGCGTTTCGTATAGGCCAACCGCCCTGATTTGCCAACATCATAGGGCATTGGATCGAGGTGGCGGCAAGACGCGCGCGGCGGCAAATCGGCAGGCCCATCTTGCGAGTCTATCGCAATGCAACAACGCCCGCCATCCGGTCGGAGGGCGGGCGCTATTTGACGCCTTGAGCGTGATTTTCCGGGGGAGTGGCGCGAGCGACGGGACTTGAACCCGCGGCCTCCGGCGTGACAGGCCGGCGCTCTAACCAACTGAGCTACGCCCGCAAGGACTCCGCCCGAAAAGTGGGGGGTATGTACCGGTCCGGCCCTCCCCCGTCAAGCGACTAGACCAAAGGGCGGCCTGTCGCTGGCCAGGCTGGGTCAAGGCGGACTCCGGCATCCCGGCAAGGGCGCCAAGATCGGCACATATATTACACAATTTATGATTTAACTTTCTGCTAAGGCCATAGGGGCTAAGAGAGACGATCCCCACAGGAGACCTGAATGCGCCTTCTGACCGCTATCGCCATGAGCCTCCTTGCCGGTCTTGCCGCGGCAGAGGACCGGCAAGCCGGACCGGTCGGGCTACCGGCCGGTCCGATGCGCGAGCAGCTTCACTGGGTTCCCTATCCTGCGCCGCCTGCCGCACAAACGGCGCTCATGCTCATGCGGGTCTGCCGCCCGGCAGGCGACCGTCCGGCAAAGCTCGCCGTCATCAACCATGGCTCGCCGCCCGATTCCGCCCGACGCCCTCTCATGCAGCCAACCGCCTGTGTGCACGAGGTGACGCGCTGGTTCCTCGACCGCGGTTTCGTCGTCGCCTACCCGATGCGCCGCGGTTACGGCCAGAACGCCGGCGGCATCTTCGATGGGCGAGGACCTTGCGAAAACCCCGGCTACGACCGCGCCGGGCTTGCCACGGCAAACGATGTGCAGGCTGCAATTGCCTATGCGCAGGCCCTGCCGTTCGTACGACGGGAAGCGACCCTTGTAATCGGCCAGTCCGTCGGCGGCTGGGGATCGATCGCCTTGGCCAGCCGCAATCCCGCCAACGTCGCGGCGCTGGTGAATTTCGCGGGCGGACATGGCGGCCATTACAACAACCAGCCGGGAAACAACTGCAATCCCGAGGCGCTGATCGCCAGTGCGGGACTCTACGGAAAAAAGGCACGGCGGCCGATGCTGTGGATCTATACCGCGAATGACAGCTTCTTCGGCCCCAGTCTGGCAAAAGCGATGCATGAGGCGTTTGCCGCCGGGGGCGGTGTTGCCCGTCTCGAGCAGCTCGCGCCCTTCGATCAGGACGGGCACGGTCTCCTGTTCGGCAATGGCGGCAGCCGTATCTGGGGGCCGATCGTCGAGCGCTATCTCGCCGAACACAATATCCGCTAGCCCGCCCGGCGCGGTGCGCTGCCGGGGAAAAGACCGTCAAGGCCGTCGCGCGAGGCGGCGCACACGCCCCTCTCCGTCACCAGCGCCGTGACCAGTCGGGCCGGTGTCACATCGAAGGCATCGTTGCGGGCCGGGCTGCCCGGAGCCGCGATGTCGACCTCGACCACGCTGCCGTCGGCGAGCCGCCCGGCGATCCGCGTGACCTCATGCTGGGCGCGCTGCTCGATCGGGATCTCCCGGATGCCGTCGGCCACGGTCCAGTCGATCGTGGGACTGGGAAGCGCCACGTAGAACGGCACGCCGTTGTCGTGCGCGGCAAGTGCCTTCAGGTACGTGCCGATTTTGTTGCACACGTCGCCCTGCGCCGTGACGCGGTCGGTCCCCACAATGCAAAGATCGACGAGTCCATGCTGCATCAGATGCCCGCCGGCATTGTCCGCAACGATGTGGTGCGGCACGCCGTGCCTGCCGAGTTCCCAGGCCGTCAGCGAGGCGCCCTGGTTGCGTGGACGCGTCTCGTCGACCCAGACATGGACCGGAATGCCCGCGTCATGCGCCATGTAGATGGGCGCAATCGCCGTGCCCCAGTCGACGGTCGCAAGCCAGCCGGCATTGCAGTGGGTGAGCACGTTCACGGGACCCTGCCCGCCTTTGCGGGCATGGGCCTGCCGGATCAGTTCCAGCCCATTGCGGCCGATCCCCTCGCAGATGGCCACGTCCTCGTCGCAGATCTCCGCCGCCAGCACCCAGGCGGCCTTCGCGCGCAGCGCAGGTGCCAGCGGCGCCAACGCCGCGCGCACGCGATCGAGCGCCCAGCGCAGGTTGATCGCCGTCGGCCGGGTCGCGACGAGAAGCTCGTAGGCCGCCGAAAGCGCGCCGTCGTCGTCGGCGCGGTCCATCGCCAGCGCCATGCCATAGGCGGCCGTCGCACCGATAAGCGGCGCGCCCCGCACGATCATCGTCCTGATCGCATGCGCCGCGTCGTCCGCGGTCTCGATGCGGCGGACCGCAAAGACATGCGGCAGCCGCGTCTGGTCGATGACCTCGACCGCACTGCCGCCGTCGGCGACCCAGATGGTCCGATAGTGCTTGCCGTCGACCTTCATCCGGCACTCCCGCGGGGGATGGTGGGCGGTGAGGGGATCGAACCCCCGACATCCTCGGTGTAAACGAGGCGCTCTGCCGCTGAGCTAACCGCCCGTTACTTCAGGCCGTCGCGCAGGAATTTTCCGGCCTTGAACTTCGGGCAGCGGCTCGCCTTCAAGCGGATGGCCTCGCCCGTGCGCGGATTGCGTCCCTGGCTTGCCTTGCGCATCGCGACGTAGAACGTGCCAAAGCCGAAGAGCTTCACGTCGTCGCCCTTGCGCAACTGGCGTGCGATCGTCTCGAGCGCCGCGTCGAGCGCGGACGCCGCCTGATCCTTGGAAAGTTCTGTTTTGGCGGCAACAGCCGCGACCAAATCGTTCTTGTTCACGAGCCCGACTGGCTCCCGTCTTTGAAGCCGTTCCTTGCCTCCGGCGTTCATTCGCCGTCGGCGGAAAGGAGCCCGTTCTATTCGGCCCGGTGACGCGCGTCAATCGCGCGACACGCGTCACCCACAGGAATCCGCGCTTGACATCCGGTGTAACGCAAAAGGCCGGCAGAACGAAATCTGCCGGCCTCGAACCGTTCGCGAATTGCAATACGCTCAGTGCGTGAATGCACCCGCACTTTCGTCATCCGCCTTCTTCGGCGGCACGTTTTCGATCTCGGGCTCCTTCCACTCGATCGCCACCGGTACGCGCGTAAGTGCGCGCGACAGGACTTCGTCGACCGTGCTGACAGGCACGATCTCGAGCGCCTTCTTGGCGTTGTCGGGAATCTCGGCGAGATCCTTCTCGTTCTCCTTCGGGATCAGGACGGTCTTGATGCCCGCATGCAGGGCCGCAAGGAGCTTCTCCTTGAGGCCGCCGATGGGAAGCACGCGCCCGCGCAGCGTGATCTCGCCCGTCATCGCGACATCCCGGCGCACGGGGATACCGGTCAGCACCGACACGATCGCCGTGATCATGCCCACGCCCGCCGACGGCCCGTCCTTCGGGGTCGCCCCCTCGGGGACATGCACGTGGATGTCGCGCCGGTCGAACAGCGGAGGCTTGATGCCGAGACTTGCCGCACGGCTGCGCACATAGGCATGTGCCGCCTGCACGGATTCCTGCATCACGTCGCCAAGCTTGCCCGTGATGGTCATCTTGCCCTTGCCGGGCGAGAGCACGGCTTCGATCGTCAGCACCTCGCCGCCAACCTCGGTCCAGGCAAGGCCGTTCACCAGCCCCACCATGTCGTCGTGCTCGACCTCGCCCCAGCGGAACTTCCGCACGCCGGCGTACTTCTCGAGGTTCTTCGGCACGACCTGGATCTTCTTCACGCCCTCGACCAGGATGGCCTTGACGGCCTTGCGGGCGAGACCCGCGATTTCGCGTTCAAGATTCCGAACGCCGGCCTCGCGCGTGTAGTAGCGGATCAGGTCGCGCAGGCCCTCGTCGGTGATCGACCATTCGCCCTTCCGCAGGCCGTGCATTTCCTCCTGCTTGGGGATCAGGTGCCGGCGGGCGATCTCGATCTTCTCTTCCTCGGTGTAACCCGACAGCCGGATGATCTCCATGCGGTCGAGCAGCGGCTGCGGCATGCGCAGCGTGTTCGCCGTGGTGACGAACATCACGTCGGAGAGATCGTAGTCGACCTCGAGGTAGTGGTCGGCGAACGTCGCGTTCTGCTCGGGGTCGAGAACCTCCAGCAGCGCCGAGGTCGGGTCGCCGCGCCAGTCGGAACCGAGCTTGTCAATTTCGTCGAGCAGGAAGAGCGGGTTCGAGGCCTTCGCCTTCTTCATGCCCTGGATGACCTTGCCCGGCATCGAGCCGATATAGGTCCGCCGGTGCCCGCGGATCTCCGCCTCGTCGCGCACGCCGCCCAGCGACATGCGAACGAAATTGCGCCCGGTGGCCTTTGCGATCGACTTGCCCAGCGAGGTCTTGCCCACGCCCGGCGGGCCGACGAGGCAAAGGATGGGCCCGCGCAGCTTCACGGTACGCTCCTGCACCGCAAGATACTCGAGGATACGCTCCTTGACCTTCTCGAGGCCGTAATGGTCCGCATCGAGGACCTTCCCGGCGTTCTTGACGTCGCGCTTGACCTTGGTGCGCTTCTTCCAGGGGATCGACAGCACCCAGTCGATATAGTTGCGCACCACCGTCGCCTCGGCCGACATCGGGCTCATGGACTTGAGCTTCTTCAGCTCCGCCATGACCTTGTCGTGGGCTTCCTTGGAAAGCTTCGTCTTCTTGATGCGATCCTCGATCTCCGAGGACTCGTCCTTGCCCTCGTCCGTCTCTCCGAGTTCCTTCTGGATCGCCTTGAGCTGTTCGTTCAGGTAGTACTCGCGCTGCGTCTTCTCCATCTGCCGCTTGACGCGGTTGCGGATGCGCTTCTCCACCTGCAGGACGCCGATCTCGCCTTCCATCGACGCGTAAATCTTCTCGAGGCGTTGGGCGACGGTCTCGAGCTCGAGCAGTTCCTGCTTCTCGGGAATCTTCAGTGCCAGATGCGAGGCCACAGTATCGGCGAGCTTGCCGGGATCGTCGATCTGGTTGACCGAAACCAGCACCTCCGGCGGGATCTTGCGGTTGAGCTTGATGTACTGCTCGAACTGCCCCACGACGGTGCGCATCAGCGCTTCCATCTCGGACGCCGTGCCGGCCTTTTCGGGCATCGCCTCGGCGTAGGCCTGGAAGAAGTTCGCGTTGTCGGACCAGCCCGTGATGGTCGCGCGCGATCCGCCCTCGACAAGCACCTTCACGGTGCCATCCGGCAGCTTCAGCAGCTGCAGCACCGTGCCGACCGTGCCGACCGAGTAGATGTCGCCGGCCTGGGGGTCGTCCTGCGCGGCGTTCTTCTGGGCGACGAGCAGTATCTGCTTGTCGTCCTTCATCACGTCCTCAAGGGCGCGCACGGACTTCTCTCGGCCGACGAACAGCGGCACGATCATGTGCGGAAACACGACGATGTCGCGCAAGGGGAGGACGGGATAGAGCGTGCCGCGTGGTTTTTCCATGAGTGCCATCTTTCCTAGCCGCCGGCCCGCGCGCCCGCCCCCGCTCCCGCGAGCGACGACCGTCCGTCCGGTTCAGTCGCGGCGGGCCGAGGGGCCGCACCGCACATGAAACAATTGGTTCCCGCCGGGATGCCGATCAAGGGCAATCCGGTCAGGCCGAGGTGCCGACCTGCGCAGGCGGCCGTTCGCCGTGCACATGCAAGGGCTTGGCGCGTCCTTCGACGACCTCGCTGTTGATGACGACCTCCTCGACGCCGGTCATGCCGGGCAATTCGAACATCGTGTCGAGCAGGATGACTTCCATGATCGAGCGCAGGCCGCGCGCGCCAGTCTTGCGGGCGATCGCCTTGCGCGCGACCGCGCGCAGCGCATCGTCGGAGAAGGTGAGCTTGATGCCCTCCATGTCGAACAGCCGCTGGTACTGCTTCACCAGCGCGTTCTTCGGCTTCTGCAGGATGTCGACGAGCGCATCTTCCGACAGGTCGTTGAGCGTCGCCACCACCGGCAGACGACCGATGAATTCCGGGATCAGCCCGAACTTCAGCAGGTCTTCCGGCTCCACGTCCTTCAGGATCTGGCCCGTCGTGCGCTCGTCCGGCCCGCGCACGTCGGCGCCGAAACCGATCGACGTGCCGCGCGAGCGGCCGGCGATGATCTTGTCGAGACCCGCGAACGCACCGCCGCAGATGAAAAGGATATTCGTCGTATCGACCTGCAGGAACTCCTGCTGGGGATGCTTGCGCCCCCCCTGCGGAGGCACCGAGGCGACCGTACCTTCCATGATCTTCAGCAGCGCCTGCTGGACACCCTCGCCCGACACGTCGCGGGTAATCGACGGGTTCTCGGACTTGCGGCTGATCTTGTCGACTTCGTCGATGTAGACGATGCCGCGCTGCGCGCGCTCCACGTTGTAGTCGGCCGCCTGCAAAAGACGCAGAATGATGTTCTCGACGTCTTCGCCGACATAGCCGGCTTCGGTCAGGGTCGTGGCATCCGCCATCGTGAAGGGAACGTCGATGATCCGCGCCAGTGTCTGGGCCAGCAGCGTCTTGCCGCAGCCGGTCGGCCCGACCAGCATGATGTTCGACTTTGCGATTTCGACCTCGCTGCCCTTCTGGCCGTGCGAGAGGCGCTTGTAGTGATTGTGGACGGCCACCGAGAGCACGCGCTTGGCATGGTCCTGGCCGATCACGTAGTCGTCGAGAACGGTGCAGATGTCCTTGGGCGTCGGCACCCCGTCGCGCGACTTGACGAGGGTCGTCTTGTGCTCCTCGCGGATGATGTCCATGCACAGTTCGACGCATTCATCGCAGATGAATACGGTCGGGCCCGCGATCAGCTTGCGGACCTCGTGCTGGCTCTTGCCGCAGAACGAGCAATAGAGGGTGTTCTTCGAATCGCCCGAGGACTTGTTCATACCTTCACCACCCTCTCCGGTCGGTCCCATGAGCGGGACTCCGGATTTCAACGGATGTTAGCCCCCGACCGGCGCTCCGGCAACCGGACCTGCCCCCGGCGGTGAATAAACCGAACGGGAACCCACGGGGAACGAATGCGCACCAACCTGCCGGCCAACCAGCGAACGGCCGCAATGCACCGACGCGGCCGGAGGAGTCACTACAAGCGGCGTGCCAGTACCGGACGCGCGCCGCACCCGGTTGACGTCAGGCCGCCTTGGTTTCTTCAGGGCGCGGCGGCCGCTCGACGACGACCTCATCGATGAGCCCGAAGGCCTTGGCCTGGTCGGGGCTCATGAACTTGTCGCGCTCGAGGGCCTCCTCGATCGCCTCGACAGGCTGCCCCGTGTGGCGCACGTAGATCTCGTTGAGCCGCTTGCGGAGGTTCAGGATTTCCCGCGCCTGGATCTCGATGTCGGTCGCCTGCCCCTGCGCGCCGCCGGACGGCTGGTGAACCATGATGCGCGAGTTGGGGAGCGAGAAGCGCTTGCCCTTGGCGCCTGCGGCGAGGAGCAGCGAGCCCATGGACGACGCCTGCCCGATGCAGACGGTCGCCACGTCCGGGCGGATGTACTGCATGGTGTCGTAGATCGCCAGGCCCGAGGTGACGACCCCGCCGGGCGAGTTGATGTAGAGCGAGATGTCCTTCTTGGGGTTCTCGCTCTCGAGAAAAAGGAGCTGCGCGCAGATCAGACTCGACACGGCGTCGTTGACCGGCCCGACGAAGAAGATGATCCGTTCCTTCAGGAGGCGCGAATAGATGTCGAAAGCCCGCTCGCCGCGCGCCGTCTGCTCGACGACCATCGGCACGAGGGTATTCATCTGGACGTCGAGCGACATTTGGGGGCTCCCGGTGTTTTCGCGGATTCGCCCTCTTATCTAGGACGTCTGCCGGATGCCGATCAAGTGATGGCCGGAAAAACAGACGGCGGCGCGGGGGAAATCCCTGCGCCGCCGTAAGACCATTCGTCCCGGCAGCCCTCAGGCCGCGGCGTCTTCCTTTGTCAGTTCCTCGGAGGAAACCTCCTTGTCGCTGACTTTGGCGAGTTCAACGATGAAATCGATCACCTTGTCCTCGAAGATCGGGGCGCGGAGCTGGGCAAGCGCCTCCGGGTTCTTGCGATAGAAGTCGACGATCTCGCGCTCCTGGCCGGGATAGCGGCGCGCCTGGTCGGCGAGCGCGCGGTTCACTTCTTCCTGTGCAACCTGGACGTTGTTCACGCGGCCAACTTCGGCAAGGAGAAGGCCAAGGCGCACGCGGCGTTCGGAAATCGTGCGGTACTCGCCCTTGATCTGGTCGTCGGACTTGCCCTTGTGCTCGGGGTCCTCGTAGCCGCGCTTGCGCTCTTCCTCGACCTGGGCCCAGATCTGGCCGAACTCGGCCTCGACCATGCCCGGCGGCACGGGAAAGCTGTGCGCGTCGGCGAGCTTGTCGAGAAGCTGGCGCTTCAGCTTCGCGCGCGAATGGCGCTGCAGTTCGCGAGAAAGCTGGTCCTTCACGGCCTTTTTCAGCGTTTCGAGATCGTCGAAGCCGAGGCCCTTAGCGAATTCGTCGTCCTGGACGAGCGGAATCGCCTCGCGAAGCTCCTTGACCGTCACCTTGAACGTCGCCGGCTTGCCGGCAAGCTGGTCGTTCGCGTACGGCTCGGGGAAGGTGACCTTCACTTCGCAGGCTTCGCCGGCCTTCTTGCCGACGAGCTGATCCTCGAAGCCGGGGATGAACTGATTGGAGCCCAGCTCGAGCGGGTGATCGCTGCCCTTGCCGCCCGCGAAAGCGACGCCGTCGAGAAAGCCCTCGAAGTCGATCACGACCGTGTCGCCGGTCTTGGCGGGGCGCGACTCCTCGACCTTCTTCGTCTGCTTCTGGGACCGCGCGAGGCTGTCCAGCGCCTTGGCGATCTCGCCTTCGCCCGGTTCGGCCTTCAGCCGCTCGAGCTCGATCGACTTGAAGTCGACCGGCTTGATCTCGGGCAGCACTTCGACGTCGAGCTTGAACTCGAGGTCCTTGCCTTCAGCGAAGCTGACGACCTCGATCTTCGGCTGGAGCGCCGGCTTCAGGCCGCGCTCGAGGATCGCCTGATTGGACGAATCCTGCACGGCGCGCTGGAGGACATCGCCCATCACCGACTGGCCGTAGCGCTGCCGCAGCACGCCCTTGGGGGCCTTGCCCGGCCGGAAGCCCGGCAGGCGCACCTTCTTGGCGAGATCGTCGAGTTCGACCTCGAGCTTCACGGCGATATCCGCCGCCGACACGACGACCGTGTAGCCGCGCTTGAGACCTTCGTTCAGTGTTTCTGTGACTTGCATGGCATCGCACTCGCGGGAAATTCGGAAACCGGCAGGGTCGACGGCCGCGGGCTCGGGAAAACTGGTGCGGGCGGAGGGACTTGAACCCCCACGACTTGCGTCACGAGAACCTAAATCTCGCGTGTCTACCAGTTTCACCACGCCCGCACGGCCGGCATTCCTGCGGCATTTGGGGCGCCCGTCCTACTCGGCTTGCCGGGCGGCGTCAATTGGGACGGTTTTCTGCCGTGCACATGGCTTCAGGCGCAGCAGATCGCCGAAAGTCCTACGTTAAATTTTTTGATGAAATTATTTATGAATAACAATCGAAAGATAATCTGTTTGTTTTCTCCGAAGTCATACTAATGCATTGAACCGCAAATATTTTTTGAAGACAAGCTCCGGTTCCGATGATGATCTTGCGTCGTCAACGCGCGGCAGAAGCCGAACGCGTCAACCTCCAGAAGGAAGGAACGGACAATGTCGAATTCGATCAACACCAATATCGGCGCAATGGTTGCGCTCTCCTCGCTTCGCTCGACCCAGCAGGCGCTTTCGGTCGCGTCGAAGCAGGTGCAGACCGGTTATCGCGTCGCCGACGCATCAGACGACGCGTCGACCTTCTCGGTCGCGCAGGGCATCCGCGGCAACCTGCAGGCCTATCAGGCGGTGCAGGGCTCGCTGGCGAACGGCGTCGGCGTGGGCTCGGTCGCACAGGCGGCCCTGACGAACATCTCCGATCTCATCGGCAACCTGCAGGCCAAGATCACGCAGCTGGCCGACGGGGCGATCAGCACCAGCCAGCGCGCGATCTACAACGCCGACTTCAATGCGATGACCTCGCAGATCGCCAACTTCATCAGCCAGGCGAACTACAACGGCACGAACCTCCTCTCGGCCGCCTCGGCAGCCAAGACGTTCATCTCCGACACGACCGGCGCGACGCTCACCCTTTCCTCTCAGTCGTCGGTCAATCAGGCCTTCACGACCTTCGCGGCGTCGAGCGTCTCGACGGCGTCGGGCGCGACGGCTGCCCTGACCTCGCTCACCACATTCCAGCAGGCGGTGTCGAGCTCGCTGGGTGCCAACGCGGCGGAAACCCGCACGCTCAAGCTCCAGTCGAACTTCGTCAACTCGATCGTCGATGCCACGACCGCCGGCCTCGGCGCCATCGTCGACGCCGACATCGGCAAGGCTTCGGCCTCGGTGCAGTCGCTGCAGGTCCGCCAGCAGCTCGGCATCCAGTCGCTGTCCATCGCCAACCAGCAGCCCTCGGTCCTGCTCGGCCTCTTCCGCTAGGCAAGACCAGCCATCTGACACGCCTCGGACGGGGGCGGCCGAAAGGCCGCCCCCGTTTCGTTTCAGGCGGGAATACGCCGAATCGAGCTCTGCAAATTTTGCTTGGCTGTCGCTCCATTAGAAACGACGATTAATTAATAATTAACCAAATCGGCGCGAAGCGCTGTTCTTTCAGGGCTTTCGGACAGCTGTAACAAAGCCACCTCTGGCAGCATTTGATTTTCCACACTTACTGCGTAACATCATTTGCGGTGACTTGCGCCGGGACATGTGGTCGTATCACTCCGTCCACAGACCAGGCTGCAGAAGCGGCCTGAAACCGCATCCAGAAGGAAAGGTCCGTAACCATGTCGAATTCGATCAATACAAACGTCGGCGCGATGGTGGCTCTCGCCTCGCTTCGCACGACTCAGGCAGCCCTCAACGTCGCCTCCAAGCAGGTCCAGACCGGCTACCGCGTCGCCGACGCGGCCGATGACGCGTCGACCTTCTCGGTCGCGCAGGGCATCCGCGGCAACCTGCAGGCCTATCAGGCGGTGCAGGGCTCGCTGGCCAACGGCGTGGGCCTCGGCTCCGTCACGCAGGCCGCGCTGACGAACATCTCCGATCTCATCGGCAACCTGCAGGCCAAGATCACGCAGCTGGCCGACGGGTCGATCAGCGCCAACCAGCGCACGATCTACACCGCCGACTTCAACGCGATGACCTCGCAGATCGCCAACTTCATCAGCCAGGCGAACTACAACGGCACGAACCTCCTCTCGGCCGCCTCGGCAGCCAAGACGTTCCTTGCCGACACGAACGCGGTCACGCTGACGATGTCCTCTCAGTCGTCGGTCAACGCGGCCTTCACGACCTTTGCCGTCTCCTCG
>JAEUKX010000068.1 GCA_016794025.1 Rhodospirillales bacterium
GCAGCGCCGGCTCGAGGCCGAAGCGGCCGAACAGCGCGAGGCCGAAACGCGCCGCGCCAAGCGCGTGGCGGAGATCGCGGACAGCTTCCAGGCCGACATCGTCGGTATCCTCGAGACGACCGCCGCCACGACCGCGGAACTCGAGCGGACGGCAAAGGATCTCGGGCGGATCGCCGAGACGGCGAGCGGAATGTCGGCCAGTGCGGCCGCGGGATCGAGCGAAGCGTCGGCCAACGTGCAGACTGTGGCATCGGCGGCGGAGGAACTTGCCGCCTCGATCCGCGAGATCTCGCGCCAGGTCTCGGCCTCGAGCGAGGGGGCCGCGCGCACGCGCGCGCTGGCCGAGACGAGCGAGGCGCGCGTGCACGAGCTGGAGGACGTCGCGCAGCGCATCGGCGATGTCGTCAAGCTCATCAATTCGATCGCCGGGCAGACGAACCTGCTCGCGCTCAACGCCACCATCGAGGCGGCCCGCGCGGGCGAGGCCGGGCGCGGCTTCGCGGTCGTCGCCAACGAGGTGAAGGCGCTCGCCTCGCAGACCGCCAAGGCGACCGAGGAGATCGGCACGCAGATCGCCGCGATCCAGGAACGCACCGGCGGCGTGGCCGGCGCCATCGCCGAGATCGGCGGCGCGATCCGCTCGATCAGCGAGATGACGTCGAGCGTGGCTTCCGCGATCGAGGAACAGACGGCCGCCACGCAGGAAATCGGGCGCAACGTGGGCCAGGCGGCCGCGGGCGTGGCCGATTCCGACCGGGCCATCGCCGGCGTGCGGCAGGCCTCGGAGGAGACCGGTGCGGCCTCCGCCGGCGTGCTCGAGGCCGCGGGCCGCGTCGCCGCGCAGGCCGAAAGCCTCGGCGCGCGCGTGCGCGCGTTCCTCGACGACGTGCGCGCGGCCTGACGGCCGCGTTCGCCGCGCCTACTTCAGCGTCTGGAGATACGCGATCACGTTCGCGCGGTCGGTGTCGTTCTTGAGGCCGGCATAGGCCATCGTCGTGCCGGGCATGAACGCGCGCGGGTCCTTGAGGTATTCGTTGAGCTTGTCCGGCGTCCAGGCAAGGTCGGGCGCGCGCTTGGCGGTCGAATAGCGGAAGCCTTCGACCGAGGCGGCCTTGCGGCCGACGACGCCGTGCATGGTCGGGCCGAGCTTGCGCGGGCCGTCGACCGTCGGGTTGTGGCAGGTCGAGCAGACGCGCTTGAACACGCCTTCGCCCGCGGCGGCATCCTGCGCCTGGGCGGGAACCGTGGCGACAAGGCACGCGGCGGAAAAAAGGGCGGAGAGAACGAGGCGCTGGTTCACGGCAGCAATACTCCACTCGGGGGGAGGGTCGGAACCGACCCGACGCGCGGGAAGCTATGCCGCCGGGCCGGTCAAATCAACCCTCGGCCGGAACGCTGCCCGTGACCGGCCTGCGACACTCCGCCACATGCGCCTCGCCGATCTCGACGACCGGCGGCCGGGCCGCCACGCAGGCCGGTTCGGCAAGCCGGCACCGGGGGGCGAACGCGCAACCCTCGGGCACCTGCGACAGGTCCGGCGGCGCGCCGGGAATGGCGTCGAGCCGCCGGCCGCGCATGGCGCCGTGGACGGTCGAGGCGAGCAGCCCGCGCGGATAGGGATGGGCCGTCGCGCGGATGAGGTCGCGCGCCGAGCCGCGTTCGACGATGCGGCCGGCGTACATGACCGCCAGCCGGTCCGACACCTCGAGCGCCACGCCGATGTCGTGCGTCACGAAAATCACACCCATGCCGAATTCCTTCTGCAGCTCGCGCAGCAGCAGCAGGATCTGGATCTGCACCGTCGCGTCGAGCGCCGTCGTCGGCTCGTCGGCCAGCAGCACGCGCGGCCGGCAGGCCAGCGCCAGCGCGATCATCGCGCGCTGGCGCATGCCGCCCGACATCTCGTGCGGATAGGCGTCGAGCCGCCGGCGGGCCGAGGGGATGCGCACGCGCTCGAGCATCTCGAGCGCGCGGGCGCGGCCCGCGGCGCGGTCGGCACGCTCGTGGCGCATGACCGCCTCGGCGATCTGGTCGCCGATCGTGAAGACGGGGTCGAACGCCAGCATGGGCTCCTGGAAGATCATCGACACGACCTTGCCGCGATAGGCGCGCAGGGCCGCCCCCTCGAGCGCCAGCACGTCGTGGCCCGCAACTTCGATGCGCCCCTTGGTCTGCGTGCGCCGTTCCGGCAGCAGGCGCAGCAGCGAGCGCAGCGTGACCGACTTGCCCGAGCCGGATTCGCCGAGCAGCCCCAGCACCTCGCCCTGCCCCAGCGAAAGATCGACGCCGTTGACGGCGTGGACGGTCCGCTCCGCCGTGCGGAAGCGAACATGCAGGTCCTCGACCCGGACGAGCGCGCTCATGCCGCTGTCTCCGCCTGCGGGTGGCCGGACGCGGGGTCGGCCATGTGGCAGGCCGCCAGGTGGCCGTGCGCGACGGGGGCCGCGACCAGTTCGGGCATGCGCGTGCGGCACACGTCCGCGGCGAACGGGCAGCGCGTGTGGAAGCGGCAGCCGGGCGGCGGGTTGATCGGGTTGGGCGGATCGCCGGCGATCGGCGCTTCGAGCGTGCGCCGGTCCGGGTCCATCGAGGGCATCGCGGACAGCAGCGCGCGCGTATAGGGATGGCGCGGCGCGCCGTAGATGGCGTCGACCGGGCCGATCTCGACGATGCGGCCGAGATACATGACGAGCACGCGGTCGGAGATGTAGCGCACCACGTTGAGGTCGTGGCTGATGAAGACGTAGGTGAGCCCGAACTCCGCCTTCAGGTCCTGCAGCAGGTTCAGCACCTGCGCTTCCACCGACTTGTCGAGTGCGGACACCGCCTCGTCGAGGATCACCAGCCGCGGCCGCAGCGCCAGCGCGCGCGCGATGTTCACGCGCTGGCGCTGGCCGCCGGACAGCTCGTGCGGATAGCGGCGGCCGAACGCGTCGGGCGCCAGGCCCACGCGCGCCAGCAGGTCGCGCGCGCGCGCCGTCGCCTCGGCCGCCGGCACGCCGTGCACGCGCGGCCCGAACGCGATCGAATCGGCGACGGTCAGGCGCGGGTTGAGCGAGGCGAAGGAATCCTGGAAGACCATCTGCACGTGCCGGCGCATCTCGCGCAGCGACAGCCCGTCCTGCGTGCCGACCGGCAGCCCGTCATAGACCAGTTCGCCGCGGTCGGGATCGAGCAGGCGGACGAGCAGGCGCGCGGTCGTCGACTTGCCGCAGCCCGACTCCCCCACGATCCCCAGCGTCTCGCCCTTGACGACGTCGAAATCGATGCCGTCGACCGCCTGGACCGTCGCCGTCGTGCGGTTGAACAGCCCGCCGCGGATCGGGAAATGCCGGAAGAGCCCGCGCACCGCCAGCAGCGGCTGGGCCGGGCCGCCCAGGTCGGCGTCCGGTGCGGGCACGCTCACAGCTTCACGTCCATGGCCTGGCGCAGCCCGTCGGAGAACAGGTTGAAGCAGATCGAGACCGCGAAGATCATCGCGCCCGGCAATGCGGCGACGAGCGGCTGGGCATAGATCGCGGTGCGCAGCGTGTTGAGCATGAGGCCCCACTCCGCTTCCGGCGGCTTGGTGCCGAGGCCGAGGAACGACAGGCCCGAGGCGAGGATCATCGAGACGGAGACGAGCCCCGTCGCGTAGACGAAGACCGGCCCGAGGACGTTGCCGAGGATGTGGACGCGGATGATCGTCAGCGCCCCCGCCCCGCTCGCGCGCGCCGCGTCGACGAAATCGAGGCTGCGCACCTGCGTGGTCACGCTTTCGGCCACGCGCGCGATCGGCGGCACGAAGACGACGGTCAGCGAGACGATCGAGTTGAAGATGCCCGCCCCCAGCGCGCCCGAGATGGCGATCGCCAGCAGCACCGACGGGAAGGCGTAGAACACGTCGATCGTGCGCATGATCGCCATGTTCGCCCGTCCGCCCGAATAGCCCGCAAACACGCCAAGGAACGTCCCGATCGCGAAGGCGTTGATGACGGGCACGATGCCCGTGAACAGCGACAGCCGGCCGCCATAGATGAGGCGCGTCAGCATGTCCCGGCCCAGCTCGTCGGTGCCCAGCAGGTTGCCCGGCGTGCCGATGGGGCGCAGGCGGCGCAGCATCGAGGCGCGGAACGGGTCGCCCGGCGCCACGAGCGGCGCGAAGATCGCGGCAAGCAGGATGACCGCGAGCACGAGGATGCAGGCGAGCGCCACGCGGTCGCGCATCAGGCGGCGCAGGACGTTCGACCAGTAGCCGCGCGCGGGACCGGCGAGCTCGGACATCGCTCAGGCCCTCTTGATGCGCGGATCGAGCCAGGTCTGCGCGACGTCGACCAGAAGGTTGAGGACGACGAAGAACATCGCGAGCACCAGGATCGTCCCCTGCAGCAGCGGCAGGTCGCGCTGCAGGATCGCGTTGCCGAGAAGGAAGCCCGTGCCGGGCCAGGCGAACACGGTCTCGATCAGGATCGAGCCGCCCAGCAGGTAGCCGAGCTGCAGCCCCATCACCGCGAGCGACGTGGGCGCCGCGTTCTTGAGGATGTGCAGGAAGATGCCGGACTCCGGCAGGCCCTTGGCGCGCAGCGCGTCGACGAATTCCTGCGAGAGGATGTCGCCCACAAGCGCGCGCACCGAGCGCGCCACGATGCCCAGCGGGATGACCGACATGGTGAGCGCGGGCAGGACGAGGAAGCGCACATGCGCCCAGTCCCACGTCCAGTCGGCCGATCCGCCGGGACCGGCTCCCGTCGCGGGCAGCCAGTTGAGCTGGACCGAGAAGACGATCGCCAGCACCATGCCCAGCCAGTAGTGCGGCACGGAGATGCCCGCGATGGAAAGCGTGCTGGCGAGCCGGTCGATCCAGCCGCCGCGCCAGTAGCCGGCGACGAGCCCCAGCAGCGCGCCGGCGGAAAAGCCGAACGCCGCCGCGAGTGCGGCCAGCATGAAGGTGTTGCCGAAGGCGTGCCACACCTCGCCGGCCACGGGCCGGCCGGTGGCGATCGAGACGCCGAGATCGCCGGCGAGCGCCCGCCAGAGCCAGAACCCGAACTGGACCGGCAGCGGCCGGTCGAAACCGTAGACCTGGCGCATGATCTGCTGCATCTCGAGCGAGGCGTCGGGCGGCAGCACGGAAGCCAGCGGATCGCCCGGCGAGATGTGCACGAGCGCGAAGCACACCACGCTCACGCCGAGCGCGATGGGGATCGCGTAGACAAAACGCCGGAGCAGGTACTGGAGCATCGCGCGCAAGGCCGCCGGCCGGACCCCGCGCGTGCGGGACCCGGCCGGCGCCGTCTCACTTCGCCATGAAGACCGGCGAGAAGTCCTGGAACCAGTTCTGCGCCTGCACGAAGCCCTTCACCTTCGGGCTCATCGCGCGCGGATTGACGTCGTGCGTGACCATCAGGAACAGCGCCTCGTCGACGTACTTCTCGTGGATCTTCTGCAGCACCTTGGTCTGCTCGGCCGCATCGAACGTGTTGCGGACCTTGTCGAACAGCCCGTCCATCTCGGGATCCGAGTAGTAGCCCCAGTTGGTGCCGGCCGGCGGCTGCAGCGAGCTCTGCAGGTGCCGGATGAGGCCGGTGAACGGATCCTGGATGAAGTAGGTGTAGTTCATGCCCGTGGCGCCGCGCGAGGACTCGTGCTTGGCGCCCGCCCGCCAGATGTTGATGAGCGTGTTCCAGTCCACCACCTCGAAGGTGATCTTGATCCACGCGTCCGCGAGGTTCTGCTGCACGAACTCGTTCATCGGCAGCGGCTGCATCTGGCCCGATCCCGACGGCGCGATGAGGATCTTGGTCTCGAGCGGCTTGTTCGGACCGAAGCCCGCCTCGGTCATCAGCTTCTTCGCCTCGGCGACGTCGTGGCGCAGCTTGAACGCGGGCTTGCCGGCCCACTGGTGGCCCGGCGGGAAGAAGCCCTGCGCCGGGATGGCCATGCCGCCGAGCAGTTCCTTGATCCCCTCGCGGTCGACCGCGAGGTTCGCGGCCTTGCGCACGCGCACGTCGTTCCACGGGCTGCCGTCGACGCGGCTGAGATGCCAGGTCCAGTTATGCGGATAGGCGTTCGTGACGATCTGCATGCCCGCCTTCTTGAGCGAGTCGATCGCGTCGGGCGCCGGCGCCTCGATCCAGTCGACCTGGCCCGAGCGCAGCGCCGCGGTGCGCGCGCTCGCCTCCGGCAGCGGCACGAGGACGAGCCGCTCGAGCTTCGGCACGCGCTTCTTGTCCCAGTATTCGGGGTTCGGCACGAGCTCGACGCGCTCGCGCGGGACGAAGTTCGCGATCTTCCACGGCCCCGTCCCCGCCGGCGTCTTGGCGAAGGCGTCCCAGTTCTTGCCGACCTTCTCCCACTGCGCGGGGCTCGACATCATGATCCACGCGATCTGGTAGGGGAACGTCGCGTCGGGGCTCTTGGTCGTGATCTCGACCGTCGACGGGTCGATCGCGCGGTAGCTCGCGACGGCCGGGATGCGGCTGCGCCCCTGCGCGGACTGGCGCGGATCGAACTGCGGTGCTTGCTGGTTGAGCAGCTTCTCGAGATTCCAGACGACGGCGGCGGCATCGAAGGCGGAGCCGTCGTGGAACTTGACGCCCGGCCGCAGCTTGAAGACCCACTTGGTCTTGTCGGCCGCGTCGACCTTCCATTCGCTCGCCAGGCCCGGCACGAGGTCGGAGGCCTTCTCGGCGCTGGAAAGGTCCCAGTTGATGAGCGCGTCGTAGGCCGTATAGCCGAGGAAGCGCATGCCCTCGCCGCCCTGGTCGGTCTGCCCGGTCGTCAGCGGAATGTCCGAGGCCGTCATGCCGATGCGCAGCGTGCCCTGCGCGGCCGCCTGCCCTGCCAGCAGCAGCGTTCCGGCTGCCGCCGCGATCACCAGTTTCCTGAACTCCATCTGCGCCCCCGTGTTCGAAACGAAAACCGGGAAGCAGCAAGATCGGTGCCAGACCCGCCTAGCGGCGGGCGCGATCGAGAAAGGCGGCACTGCCGCCAAGAATGGCGGCAAGCGCCAAGTAAAGCGGCATCTGCCCGATGTCGTCGAGATAGAGGCCCGCCACGATCGGCCCGAGTGCCGCCCCGATATCGCGGTAGGTCGAATAGATCGACTGCGCGCCGACCGGATCGCCGGGATTGCGTTCGGCCACCATCGCGGCGGCGGTGGTGTTGGTCAGGCCGCGCAGCAGCGTGACGAAGGTGGCGCCGGCATAGACGAAGCCGAATCCGATGGCCGCCATGCCCGCCGCCGTCCCCATCCCGAAGACGAGCATCACGCGCGTCGCGCCGAAACGGTCGGCAAGCCACCCGCCGGCGGGCGAGCAGAACGTCTCCACGATCCAGCGCAGCGACATCACCATGCCCGCGGCAAGGGCGGGCGCGAAACCGCTGACGCTTTCCTTGAGCAGGATCGCCAGCGACACGATGAACACGCCGTCGACCACGAAACCCTGTGCCGCCGCCCACACGTCGATGGGCCCCGGTCGCGGCAGCAGGAACCCGCGATGCGCCGGCATGCGGATTTCGACCGGCGGCAGCGTCAGCGCCAGCGGTATGGTCGCAAGCGTGATGCAAGCGATGATCGCGAACAGGGCGTGCGCGCCGATCCTGTCGACCGCATAGGTGCCCGCGAGAAGCGACACGGTGATCGTCAGCCCGGCAAGCGCCCGGATCGTCCCGATGCGCCGGCCCGCCTGCTCGCGCACGCTCGCCGCATAGGCGAACGTCACGAGATTGAGCACGGCGAAGGAAAGGCCCCAGACGAGCCGCGCCGCGAGTTGCAGCCATTCGCCGATATCGACCGCGAAGGCCGCCGTCGACAGGACGGCACCGGCCGCGGCAAGCGTGCCCGCCCGCCGCCCGCCGAGCCGCGCGGCATAGCGCGCAAGCGGGGTGTAGGCGAAGATCCGGATGATGCGGTTCGCCGCCAGCAGCAGGCCCGCCCACGCAAGCGTGGTGCCGAACGCCTCGGGGATGAGCGGCAGCAGGACATAGAGTAGCCCGTCGCCCGACATGGCGAGCGCCAACAGCCAGCCGGGCCGGTAGACGCCCACGGGTGCATTGGCGGGCGCCTTGGCGGGCGTCTCGCTCACCGGCACCTGCGGGCAGGTGCGTCTGGCCCGATGTTCGGCTTGTTGGATCTGTCCGGCACGCGCGGCCTCCCCTTCGGGCCTCAGCCAGTGCCGTACCCGGCCGCGAGGATGTCACCGCAGCGTCACAAATTCAAACCAGATGCGCGTCCCGCGCATTTGACGAAGCACCTGAAACCGTACAGTTTTTCCGAGCCCGCGCGGCGTGCGCTCCGTGCGGCTGGGGAAACCGCCAGATGACAGATGCCGCCGCCTCGGCCCCGCCCGAACGGTCCACCGCGACCGACTCCGCCTTCGCGGTGATTTTCTCGCTCAGCTTCTGCCACATGCTGAACGACATGATGCAGTCGATGGTTCCGGCCATCTACCCGATCCTCAAGGACTCCTACGCGCTGGATTACGCGCAGATCGGCCTCATCACGCTGGCCTTCCAGTGCACGGCCTCGCTCTTCCAGCCGGTCGTCGGCCTCACGACCGACCGCCGGCCGATGCCCTATTCGCTTGCCGTCGGCATGGCGTTTACGCTGTGCGGGCTCGTGCTGATGTCGCGCGCATCCAGCTATCCGGTGATCCTTGCCGCCGCCGCGCTGATCGGCGTGGGCTCGGCCGTGTTCCATCCGGAAGCCTCGCGCGTCGCGCGGCTCGCCTCGGGCGGGCGCCACGGGCTTGCGCAGTCTCTGTTCCAGGTCGGCGGCAATACGGGCTCGGCCATCGGCCCGCTGCTGGCGGCCTTCATCGTGGTGCCGCACGGCCAGTGGAGCATCATCTGGTTCTCGGCCGCGGCGTTCGTCGCGATGTCGATCCTGTTCGCCGTCGGGCGGTGGTATCAGGGCCGCCGGCGCGCAAGCGGCGCAAGGGCCCATGCGGCCCCGCTGGCCCTGCCCTTCCCGCGCGGAAAGGTCGCGATGGCCGTGGCCGTGCTGGTGGCGCTGATCTTCTCGAAGACCTTCTACACGGCCAGCCTCACGTCCTATTACACGTTCTACCTGATCCACAAATTCGAGGTGTCCGTCCAGTTCGCGCAGGTGGCGCTGTTCGCGTTCCTGACCTCGCTGGCGCTCGGCACGCTCGCGGGCGGCTGGCTTGGCGACCGCATCGGGCGCATCCCGATCATCTGGTTCTCGATCCTCGGGCCGCTGCCCTTCACGCTCCTGATGCCCTATGCGGGGCTTTCCGCGACGATCGCGCTCTCGCTGGTGATCGGGCTGATGATGTCGTCGGCCTTCTCGGCCATCCTCGTCTACGCCCAGGAGCTCATGCCCGGCCGCGTGGGCATGGTCGCGGGCCTGTTCTTCGGCTTCTCGTTCGGCCTCGGCGGAATCGGCGCTGCGGCCATCGGCCGCGTGGCCGACATCGTCGGCATCGATGCCGTCTACACGCTCTGCTCGTACCTGCCGATCCTGGGCCTGCTCACGGCATTCCTGCCGCGCCAGCCCTCGCGCGCCGTGCCGGCGCGCGCCTGACGGCGGCCGCTCAGTCGAGCTTTTCGAGCTCGTCCGGCCCGCAGATCGTCACGTTGAGGTCGTTCACGAGCCCGTTGGACAGCGAGTAGACCCAGCCATGCACGGCCAGCGACTGGCCGCGCGCCCATGCATCGTGCACGAACACGTCCGAGGCGACATTGCGGACCTGACGGATGACGTTGAGTTCGCACAGCCGGTCGATCCGCGCCTTGTCGTCCGTTATCGCGGCAAGCTCGTCGCGGTGCTTGCGATGGACCTCGCGGATCGGGTGGAGCCAGTGGTCGACCAGACCGCGCCGGTGGCCGTCGACCGCCGCCGCCACGCCGCCGCAGCCATAGTGGCCCACGACGATGATGTGCTGGACCTTCAGCACGTCGACCGCGAACTGGAGCACCGACAGGTAGTTGGCGTCCTGCGGGGGGGCAAGATTGGCGACGTTGCGATGGACGAAAAGTTCGCCCGGATCGAGCCCGACAATCTCGTTGGCGGGAACGCGGCTGTCGGCGCACCCGATCCAGAGATATTTCGGTGCCTGCTGACGCTCGAGCCGGCGGAAGAATCCGTTGTCGACGGATTTCTTGCGCTCCGACCACGCGCGATTGTTCGCTTTCAGATGATCAAGCATGACGGCGTATATAGCGCTGCCCTCCCCGTCCGCCAAGGGCACCCCCGAAGGATTTCGGCAGCAATCTTTTGTGTCTAACTTACTGAAGTTTGAAGCAGGCACCGTCTTGAGCGAGCGTCCTGCCCGTCCCTTTGGCGAAATAAAATTCCATTTCAGCGACCAATTCAGGAAGTTGAGCGGAAATCGGGTCGGCGTTCGCGAGCGCTCCGGGTGCGATAAGGCGCGAACGATCGAGCCGGGTGCGATGTTCGAGCTTTATTTTCGCCGCAACAATCGAGGGGCGAACAGCGCCAAAGAAATCGTTCGGGCGCGGCGCATGCTCGAAAGCGCCACAAGCTTGCGCTAGTCACAGAATCGCGGCTGGTGTATATTTCCCAAAGTGCGCGGTCTCCCCCCACTGAAAAGTGCCCCTGGGCGTTTCTTCGGATAGGTGGATCAAGGGGCGGCCGCGCCGCAATTTCAGAAATGATGAATCGTGCCGTGTGACCAAAGGTCATATTCATGATTGATCTTGTCTGCAATCAGTCGATGGGAGCGATCATCATTGCGTTCCCATCGCCTCTGAATCGCCCACGCGCAATAGTCAGCGATTTGAACGCAGGGATCCGCCGCAGCCGGACAGAACGTCGTGCGCCACATTCCGGTTCGAAGGACCTGCTGCGCAACATCATCGACTGCACCGACAAAAAGCTTGCGTTCTTTCCTGGTGCCGATCGAAGCGGTTGTCACCAGAAGTTCGGTTGATGGCCGGAGGAATTGCGATTTGGAGAACTTGAGGTGATAGAACCAGCCATACTGATAGAACCGGTGCGGTGATTCTCTAACTTGTGGCTGTGCCTTCGACTTCTCGAGAATTGTGGCTTGTACGGTAAACGGTACCTTCGAGATCGCCTCGAACACTCGATCTCTCACAGCCTGTTGGTCGGTAGTGGCGTGGAAATAATCCCCGACAGGCAATCCCTCCCACGCAAGCTGCCGTCGCAACTTCAGCAAACTGCCGCCTACATCGCAGGATTCCATGTGGACGGTGCAGACGATGAAATAGCGGCTGATATTGGGCCCTCGCCTGAATTCCAGGTCACCTGCCTCATCGGCAAAAAGAAAATGCCTGCCAATATCGTCAGTCAAAGATAAGCCTCAATCCGCATGGCAGTCCGAGGTCACCCGCGCCGCCGAATGCGGCGATGACCCCGAACACTTCGGGAATCAACCAATACAGGTTGCAACGGCGGCTCTCACGACGAAAGCAAAAACGCCCGCGAACTGGCGGAACGGCTGCTATCGCCATTTTTTCTACGGTTCCGAAAGGGGCTCCATAGCGCCTTTTTGCAGAGCGCCGCGACCAACCGAAGCCAGAGGCTCGTCCGTCCGTCCGCTAGCTGCGCTCGGCCGCCGTATCCATGGCGGCTTCATACGTCGTGCGCGTGGGCGCTTCGCCCAGCGGCGTCACCAGCGGCCCCGCCGGAACATTGTCGCGCACATAGATGTCGATCCCGATCGTTTCCTGATCGGGAAAGATCCGATCGCCCGCGCATTGTGCAAGGAGCACGCGGCCGGCCGAACGCGCCTCGTGCCCCGGATTCTGCGCGATCACGGCATCGATGAGGCCGCGGACAAGGAAACGGCGCGTATAGATCGTCAGCTCGTGCGCGATCCACACGATCTGTCCGGTCTTGCCCGCCGCCTCGATCGCCTCGGCAATGCCGCGATTGCCCGCGCCCACGCTGTAGATTCCGACCAGATCGGGATGCTGGGCCAGCAGTTGCCCGGTCTCGAACAGCGTGCGCGCGCGCTCGTCGCGCCCCTCGACCGGAGCGAGGACCTTGAGGTTCCGGTATTCGCGCGCGAGGACCTGGTTGAATCCGAAATAGCGTTCCGCGTGGTCGCGCAGCGCAAGCGAGCCGGCGACGACCGCGATCTTGCCGCTGCGGTTGCCAACGAACCGCCCCATGAGCGTGCCGGCCGTCCTTCCGGCCGCGGGATTGTCGATCCCGACATAGTGGTACCGGCGCGAGCCCGGCACATCGGACACGAGCGTGACGACCGCGGTCCCCCGCGCAACCAGATCGTCGATCGCCGCGCGCACGCGCGGATGGTCGACCGCCACCACGGCGATGCCGTCATAGGTGGTCGAGATCTCCTCGAGCGTCCGGCCGATCACGGCCGGATCGAACACGTCGACGAACAGCATGTCGATGAAGGCGCGCTGGCCGGCAAGCCAGTCGGCGGTGACGACGACCTGCTCCTTCAGGTGGTTCATGAAGGTGTTGTCGCCTTCCGGCAGGATGAACAGGAAGCGGAAGCTGCGGTCGCGCGACAGGCGTGCGGCCGCCGCGTCCGGCCGGTAGCCGAGCCTTGCGATCACGCTGTTGACGCGCGCGATGGTCCGGTCGCGCACGCCCGACCGGCGGTTGACGACCCGATCCGCCGTCGCAAGGGAGACACCCGCCGCCCGCGCGACGTCCGCCAGCGTCACCTTTGCGAACTGGTTCGTCATGCCTGTCTCAGGCCCTCGCCGCCCAGGCCATGCCGCGCGTCATGATCTGCTTCATCTGCGGGATTTCCAGCTCGTACGCGCGATGGCCGAGCGTGCAGTAGAACACGCGGCCCTTGCCGTAGCGCTTCTTCCAAACGACCGGCATCACGACTCCTTCGACCCACGGCGCATGTTCGCCCGAGAACGTCGTCGTGGCCAGCACCTCGATGCCGGGATCGACATGCATGAAATAATGCTCCGAGCGGTAGTCGAAATCGGCCATGCCGTTCATCACCGGGTCGTCGGGCCGCGTCACGTTCACGCGGAAGTCGATGATGTTGCCCGGATGGGCGACCCACTGGCCGCCGCACATGAACTGGTATTCGACCGAGTCGCGGAAGGCGTCGCACATGCCGCCATGGTGCCCGGCAAGCCCCACGCCGCCCTGTACCGCCGCGCAGAGATTGAGCGCCTCGGCCTTTTCGATCTTCGACATCGTGTAGATGGGCACGATCAGCGACAGGTCGTGGATCGCCGGGTCGGCGAAAGCCGACGTCTTCGTTTCCACGCGCACGTCGTAGCCCGCCGCCGTCAGCCAGGTCCGGTAGATCGAGGCGCACAGGTCCGGGTCGTGGCCGTGCCAGCCGCCCCACACGATCATCGCAGTCGGTTTCTTCTGGGCCATGGCGGCTACTCCAGCTTTCCGCCCGACAGGCCGGGCGGCAGTGCGGCGGGACGTTCGACCGTGCTCTCGATCGCGATGCGGCGCCCTTCGTCGGACGACTTCTGGAACGCCTCCATAACCTCGAGCACGTGGAATGCCAAGGCGCCGTTGGCCCGATGCGGCCGCTTGGCGCGCAGGCCGGTCGCCATGTCGGCAAGCCCGATCGAGCGGAATTCGCCCTCGGTGTAGCCGTGCGTGTGCGGCTTCGCCTCCCACTCGCCGCCCGTCTTGGCGACCGAGACCTCGCCGCCGAAGCGGTTCGGGTCGGGGACGAGGATGGCGCCCTGTTCGCCGTAGATCTCGATGGGCGTGTGCCGGTGCTTGGGCACATCGAAACTCATCGCGATCGACACGATGGCGCCGCTGCGGAACTCCAGCATGCCCGCCACGTGGGTCGAGACCTCGACCGGCATCATCGTGCCCTTGAGCGGCTCGCTCGTGATGACGCGCTCGTTGCGCGTGCGCGAGGTCGAGCCCATCACGCTCGCCACGGGGCCGAGAAGCTGGACCAGGTCGGTGATGTAATAGGGCCCCATGTCGAGCATCGGGCCGCCGCCGCGCAGGTAGTAGAAGCCCGGTGCCGGATGCCAGCGCTCGTGGCCGGGGCACATGAAGAACGCCGAGCCCGCCACCGGCTTGCCGATGGCGCCGCCGTCGATGAGCGCGCGCGCCGTCTGGTGGCCGCCGCCAAGGAACGTGTCGGGCGCGCAGCCCACGCGCAGCCCCTTCTCGTTCGCGGCATCCATGACCTTCTTCGCCTCGGTCAGGTTCACGCCCAGCGGCTTTTCCGAATAGACGTGCTTGCCCGCCTTCAGCGCCACGAGGTCCACGTCGGTGTGCGCGAGCGGGACCGTCAGGTTCAGGATGATCTCGATGTCGTCGCGCTTCAGCATCTGGTCGACGCGCATCGCCGCAAGCCCGAATTCCGCGGCGCGCGCCTCGGCCGCCTCGGTGCGCATGTCGGCCACGCCGCGGATCTCGAGGATCGGAAAGTTCTTCGATGCCTTGATGTAGGCGGCGCTGATGACGCCGCACCCGATGATGCCGATACCGACCTTTTCCACGATGTTGCTCCGTTTTTCCGTTCCGGGCCGGTCCGGCCCCGTTCAACCCTTGACCGCGCCGGCCGTGAGGCCCGCGACGATATGCTTCTGCGCCAGCACGAACAGCAGGAAGGTCGGCAGGATCGTCAGCGTGATGAACGCCAGGATCAGGTGCCAGTCCGCCGTGAATTCCCCCTGATAGACCATGATGCCCAGCGGCCACGGATACATGGAATCGCTGTTCAGCATGACGAGCGGCATCAGGTAGGCGTTCCAGCTGTGCACGAAGGTGATGGTGCCCACCGTCGCCAGGATCGGGCGCGAGAGCGGCAGCGTCACGAAGCGGAAGAAGCGCGGATAGGTGCAGCCGTCGACCAGCGCCGCCTCGAGCAGCTCGGTCGGCAGGTCGCGGAAGAAGCGGCGGAACAAGAGGATGCTCATCGCCAGCGCGAAGGCGACCTGCGGCAGCACGACGCCGAAATAGGTGTCGAGCAGGCCCAGGTCGCGCACCTTGATGAAGAGCGGCAGGATCGCCGTCGCCGCCGGGAACAGCAGGCCCATCGTGAAGTAGTTGAGCAGCATCCGGCTGCCGAAGAAGCGCAGGTGCGCGAACACGAACGCCGCCATCGAGGCGACGACCAGCGTGACGAAGGTCGTCATCGTCGAGATGGCGAACGAATTGCCGAGCATGCGCCAGTAGCGCCGGGAAAGGACGATTTCCGCGTAGTTCTCCCACTCCCACGTCGTCGGCAGGCCGAACGGGTTGGTGCGCAGCTCGCCCAGCGACTTGAAGCCGCCCAGCAGCGTGGCGACCAGCGGCAGCGCCACGAAGCCCGCCACCAGCAACAGGAACAGCCAGCGATAGAGCGCCGAAAGGTCGCGCGCGGGTGCGGAAGCGGCGGCGTCAGTCATCGCGCATGAACCATCGCTTGTAGGTGGCCGCGAAGGTGACGCAGATCAGGAACAGGATCACGCCGATGGCGCTGCCGTAGCCGATGCGCATGCGCATGACGCCGTGCGAATAGAGGAAGCTCACCATCGTCTGCGAGGAATCGGCGGGCCCGCCGCGCGTGAGCGGCATCACGAGATCGAAGAGCTGCAGCGAGCCGACGACCGCGAAGAAGACCGAGAGGCGGATCGTCGGATAGAGAAGCGGGAGCGTCACGTGGCGCAGCGCCTGCCAGCGCGAGGCGCCGTCGATGCGCGCGGCCTCGACGAGGTTGCGGTCCTGGCCCTGCAGGGCGGCGATGAAGAGCATCATGTGGAAGCCGAAATACTTCCACACGATGACGATCAGGATCGCCAGCATCGAGGTCTGCGTGCTGGCCAGCAGGTGCGGCGGCTCGGCGCCGAAGAAGCGCCAGATCGCCGCGACGAGGCCGTAGTCGCCGTCGTAGACGAAGCTGAAGATGAGGCCGGTGGCGACTTCCGCCAGCACGTAGGGAAGGAAGAAGAGCATCCGGAGCGCCACGGCACCGCGGAATTTCTCCGCCAGCAGGATCGCCAGCGTCATCGCCAGCGGCAGCTGGATCGCCAGCGACACGGCGATGATGAGGAAGTTGTTGCGCAGCGCCAGCCCGAAGGCGCGCGTCTCGAACACGTAGCGGTAATTGTCGAGACCGATCCAGTTGGACGGCCTGCCGAAACCGTTCCAGTTGTAGACGCTGTACCAGGCCGCTTCGCCCACGGGCAGCACGACGAACAGCGTGAAGAGCAGCAGCGCCGGGGGAAGGAAGAGCACGACCGCGGTGAGCTGTCCGCTCGCCGCGGCCCGCCGGATTGCGGGACTGTTCATCGGATCGGGAAAGAAGGGCGCGGGAGCGGAACCATGCTCCCGCGCCCGTCGCCTCAGTTGCCCTGCTTCCAGGCGTCCTGCACGGCCTTTGCGACCTGCTTGGGCGTCATGCTGCCGCCGGCCAGTTCGGCCGTCGCGTCGTTGACCACGCGGCCGACCGAGGGGCCGAGGTCCTGGTCGTAGAAGTTCTGGTGGTAGCCCGACCGCGCGAGGTTCTGCGCGACGTTGCGCATGAACGCGTTGCCGATGCCCGCATCCGCACCCTTCACGACCGGGATCAGGAAGTTGGCGCCGGCAAGGCGCGACTGCACGTCCTTGGAAACGAAGTGCTTCACGAAATCGACCGCCGCCTTCGGCGCGCCCTTGGTGATGAGCCAGCCGTTGATGCCGCCCAGCGTGTCGCTCGCCGCACCCTTGCCGCCCGGCACGGTGGGGAAGTCGAAGAAGCCGAGCTTGTCGTCGGGGATGCCGACCTTGTTCGCCGCCAGCGCCTTCTGCTGGTGGTAGACGGTGCTGATGACCAGCGACATGGCGGCCTTGCCGTCGCCGAAGAAGCCCGTCGACTGCGGGTTCTTGAAGCCCAGGAAGCCGTTCTGGAACGGCTGCAGGTCGACCAGCTGCTTCATGTACTCGCCGGCCTTCTGGTAGGTCTCGCTCTCGAAGCCGCCGTCCTTGCCGGCAAGCGCCGCCTCGAGCGCGGCCTTGCCGCCCTGGCGCACCGCGAGATACGTCCAGTAGAAGTGCAGCGGCCACTTGTCGCCGCCGCCCACCGTCAGCGGCGTGACGCCCGCGGCCTTGAGCTTCTTCACGGCACCCAGCAGGTCGTCCCACGTCTTGATCGTGGTCCCGTCGACGCCGCCCTTGGCCATCAGTTCCTTGTTGTAGATGAAGCCCACCTGCGACTGCGCGAAGGGCAGGCCGTAGGTCTTGCCGTCGCGCGTGAAGGCGGCCAGCGCCGCGGGCGCGATCGTGTCCTTGATGTCGGCGATCTGCGCGGTGATGTCCTGCAGCACGCCGGCCTCGATCTGCGCCTTCAGCACGCCGCCGGCCCACGAATAGATGATGTGCGGGCGGTCGTTCGACTGCAGCAGCGTCGGCAGCTTGGCCTTGTACGATTCGTTCTCGAGGAACTGCATCTCGACCTTGGTGCCGGGATTCTTCGCCTCGAAGTCCCGCGCCACCTCCTCCCAGATCTTGATCTGGGCCGGATTGACCTCGAGATGGAGCCACTTGACCGTCGTCTGCGCCGCCGCCACGCCCGTCGAAAGCGCAAACGCGCCCGCGGCCAGCAGCGAACCCTTGAATATGCTCATGCGATCCTCCCAAGCCGGATTGCAGTCCCCAGCCTTCCCAAAACTTGCGGCAAAAAATTTAGGTCCGCAACTCAAATTTTGATATATATCGCCTCAGTTTCTGACGTTCACACCTAAACTCTTCAAAAGGAACGGTTCCGATGCCTGCCATCTACCCCGAACTTGCCGACAGGATCGTTCTGGTGACGGGTGGTGCTTCCGGGATCGGCGAGGCCCTCGTCCGCCGGTTCGCCGCGCAGAAGTCGGTGGTCGCATTCGTCGACATCCAGGCGGAGCGCGGCCAGGCCCTGGCGGCGGAGCTGAACGGGCGCGGCGCGCGTGTCCACTTCAAGGCGGTCGACATCACCGACACGCGCGCATTCCAGTCCGCGATCGGCGAATTCGCGCGCACGCTCGGGACAGTAAATGTCCTCGTCAACAACGCGGCACACGACGAGCGGCACGCGACCGATACGGTCACGCCCGAGTACTGGGACGACCGGATCGCGGTCAATCTCAAGCACCAATTCTTCGCCGCCCAGGCCGTCCTGCCGGGGATGAAGGCGGCAGGCGCCGGATCGATCATCAATTTCGGGTCGACATCGTGGATGATCGGCCAGGGCGGCATGGCCGCCTACACGGCCGCCAAGTCGGCCGTGCTCGGCCTCACCCGGTCGCTCGCGCGCGACTACGGCGCATTCAACATCCGCGTCAACGCGATCGCGCCGGGCTGGATCATGACCGAGCGGCAGATCGCGAAGTGGCTGACGCCGGCTTCCGAGGCCGAACTGATGGCGCGCCAGTGCCTGAAACGACGTCTCCAGCCCGACGAGATCGCAAGCTTCGCGCTGTTCCTTGCGTCCGACGATGCGTCGGCTTGCACGAACCAGCACTATATCGTCGACGGCGGCTGGGTCTGAGCAGCGCCGCGCAACCGGTTGACAATCGGCCCGGCCAAATCTAGTGGATCGGGCATGCACGACAAGAATGCGCAGCAAGGGACGGAAGCGGCCCGCTATCCGAGCCTGAAGGGCCGCGTGACGATCATCACCGGCGGAGCTTCGGGCATCGGCGAGGCCTTCGTTCGCGCGTTCGCGCAGAACGGCGCGCAGGTCGCCTTCTTCGACATCCAGGACGGGCCTGCCGAGGCGCTGGCGCGCGATATCGCGGCCCAGGGTCATCCGGCTCCCGCCTATACGCACTGCGACCTGACGGACATTGCGGCTTTCCAGGCGGCGATCCGCGCCGTCGGCGAGCGGTTCGGGCCGACGACCGTGCTCGTCAACAATGCGGCCAACGATTTCCGTCAGCCGTTTTCCGAAGTGACTCCGGAAAGCTTCGACCGGTCGATCGACATCAACCTGCGCCCGCACTTTTTCGGGGCACAGGCCGTGGCCCCGCAGATGCGGGCCGCCGGCGGCGGCTCGATCATCAATATCAGTTCCGGCGCCTGGGTCGGCGGAATTGCCGACCTGCAGGCCTACAGCGCCTCGAAGGCCGGCATCATCGGCCTCACCAATTCCCTCGCCCGCCAACTCGGCCCCGACCGCATCCGCGTCAACGCGCTCGCACCCGGTGCCGTAATGACCGAACGGCAGCTCCGCCTCTGGCACACGCCGGAATCGACCGCCCAGATGCTGTCCCAGCAATGCATCCCCGAACTCGTGCGCGAGCCGGATGTCGCGAACGCCGCCCTGTTCCTTGCGGCCGACGAGAGCCGGATGATCACCAAGCAGTTCCTCTACGTGAACGCCGGCATGCGCTAGACTGTCGCTCCCTCGACCCCAGGACCAGAGCCCGCAGATGCCCGAAGCCTCGACCGCCGCCCGCCCGTCGCTCGCCACCCTGATCGGCACCCGGCCGCCGCTCATTCCGGTGCTGCACGTCGAAAACCCCGACCATGCCGAACCGCTGGCCGAAGCGCTGGTCGGCGGCGGGCTTGTCGCGCTGGAAGTGACGCTGCGCAGCGCGGCTGCACTCGCCGTCATCGGCCGCATGCGCAAGGCCTTCCCGGACGCGGTGATCGGCGTGGGCACGGTGACGAGGCCCGAGCATTTCGCTCAGGCGCGCGACGCCGGTGCGCAGTTCGCCGTCAGCCCTGCCCTGACCGACCGGCTTGCCGCCGCCTCGCTCGACGTGGCGATGCCGTTCATTGCCGGCGCGGTAACCCCGTCGGAAATGTTGGCGGCCCGCGAACACGGGTTCCATGAACTCAAGTTCTTCCCGGCCGAGTTCTTCGGCGGGATCGGCGCGCTCAAGCACGTACTTCCGCTTTTCCCCGACCTGCGCTTCTGCCCGACGGGCGGTGTCGGCGACGGCAATCTCGTCGATTTCCTTGCCGTCCCGAACTGCTTTGCGGTCGGCGGCGCCTGGCTGGCACCACGCGATGTCATCGAAAAGGCCGACTGGCGCGACATCGCAAGCCGCGCGAAGCGGGCCGTCGGGATCTACGACAGCCGCCCGAAAAAGTAGGCGACCGCACGCTCCGCACGCGACAGTTGCGGAGTCCCAACTAAATCGTTTTACTAGCGGCGCACGGGACTCGCCCCGCCCTCGTCGAGAGGGTTCCAATGCGGCGGCGGATCGTGCAAAGGTAGCGGCCCGAGGTGCGGAGCAAACCGCCCCGGCGACACGAGGGAGGAAGCATGGCGGCGGTTTCGATCCGCAACGTGCGCAAGTCGTTCGGCAGCACGCCCGTGCTGCACGGCGTCAGCGTCGAGATCACGGACGGTGAATTCGTCGTGCTCGTGGGCCCGTCCGGGTGCGGCAAGTCCACGCTGCTGCGCATGCTGGCCGGCCTCGAGAACATCTCGGGCGGCGAGATCGCGATCGGGGAGCGCGTCGTGAACGACGTTCCGCCCAAGGACCGCGACATCGCGATGGTCTTCCAGAACTACGCGCTCTATCCGCACATGACCGTGTTCAGGAACATGGCATTCTCGCTCAAGCTCGCGGGCGCGCCGGCGGACGTCATGAAGGGGGAAGTGTCAGGGGCCTCGCGCATCCTGGGTCTCGACCAGCTTCTCGAGCGTTTCCCGCGCCAGCTTTCCGGCGGGCAGCGCCAGCGCGTGGCCATGGGGCGCGCGATCGTCCGCCATCCGCAGGTCTTCCTGTTCGACGAGCCGCTCTCGAATCTCGACGCCAAGCTGCGCGTCGCGATGCGCTCGGAAATCAAGGATCTGCACCAGCGCCTCAACGTGACGACCGTCTACGTCACGCACGACCAGATCGAGGCGATGACGATGGCCGACAAGATCGTGGTCATGCATCAGGGCCGTATCGAGCAGATCGGCGCGCCGCTGGAGCTCTATGACCGGCCGGCCAATCTGTTCGTGGCAGGCTTCATCGGTTCGCCGGCAATGAACATGGTGCCCGGCCGCATCGAGGGCGGTGCCTTCGTCGATGCAGGCGGCACGCGCTGGCCGCTGCCGAAGGACGCTGCGGCAAGCGAGGGGGCAGAGGTGGTCTACGGCATCCGCCCCGAGCATCTCGTGCTCGATCCCGCCGGAATGCCCGCGGTCGTGCATGTCGTCGAGCCGACCGGGTCGGAAACGCAGGTCATGCTCAAGATCGGCGGGGCGACAGTCATGGGCGCCTTCCGCGAGCGGATTTCCGCAAAGCGCGGCGACCGGCTGCCGGTCTCGCCCGACATCGGTCTTGTCCACCTGTTCGACCGCGCGAGCGGCCGGCGGCTCTAGCACTTCCGAAAACACCTCCGCAAAAACACGACAAACTGAGGAAAGGGAGAGAAGAGATGGCTTACGTGATTACGCGTCGAAGCATCCTTGCGGCCGGCGCAGGCATGGCGGCACTTTCCGTGGGTGCGCAGCGCGCCTTCGCACAGGCGGGCAAGGTCAAGGCGGCCGACGCCGCGCCCCCCAAGCTTTCCATCGAGAAGGGCGCCAGCCTGCGCATGCTGCGCCCCGTGCGCTTCGTCCAGCCCGACGAGGACGTGTTCCGCGCAAACGCCGCGAAGTTCACGGCCAAGACGGGCGTGGAAGTCCGGATCGACTTCGTCGGCTGGGAAGACATCACCCAGCAGACGGCGGTCACGGCGAACACCGGCGCCGGGCCCGACCTGATCATCGGCTTCTCGGATGCGCCGCACATCTTCGCATCCAAGCTCATCGAGCTGACCGACGTGGCGGACTATATCGGCAAGCGCTATGGCGGCTGGCTGCCGATGGCGGACAAGTACGGCCGCCGGACCAACTCGAAGAACTGGATCGGCCTGCCCTTCGGCGCCTCGGGCGGACCGCTGGTCTACCGCAAGTCGGCCGTCAACGCCGTCGGGTTCCAGACGGTTCCCGACGACCATGCCGGTTTCCTCGACCTCTGCCGCAAGCTCAAGGCGGCGGGCAAGCCGCCGGGCTTTGCCCTTGGTCATGCCGTGGGCGACGCCAACTCGTTCTGCAACTGGGTGATCTGGTCGCACGGCGGCTATCTGGTCGACGAAAAAGGCAAGGTCGCGATCAACAGCAAGGAGACGACCGACGCGCTTAACTACCTGAAGGAGCTGTACCAGACCTTCATCCCCGGCACGACGGCGTGGAACGACATCTCGAACAACCGCGCCTACTCGGCCCAGGAACTGTGGCTCACGGCCAACGGCGTGTCGCTCTACTTCTCGCTGAAGAACGACCCGAAGACGGCGCCCATCGCCGAGGACACGCAGCACCAGCTGATGCCGAAGGGCCGCCTCAGCGTCCCGGCGATGACCGGCCTGACGCTGAACGCGATGGTGTTCAAGCACAGCAAGTTCCCGAACGCGGCGAAGGCCTTCCTGCAGTTCATGCTGGAGCACGAGCAGCATGAACCGTGGCTCAATGCCAACCTCGGCTACTGGGCACACCCCCTCGCCGCCTACGACAATGCGGCGGTGTGGGACGGCGATCCGCGCGTGCGCATCTTCAAGGACACGATGCGCTCGCCCTTCTGGAACGGCTACAAGGGGCCGATCACGGAAGCCTCGGGCCAGGCGAACGCCGAGTACGTGACGGTGGACATGTGCGCCGCCGTCGCGTCGGGCCAGGCGACGGCCCAGGATGCCGTGCGCGAGGCCGAGCGCCGCGCCAAGCGCATCTTCCGCAGCTGACGCAAGGACGGTTCGCGGCGCCGGCATGTCCGCCGGCGCCGCGCTTCCGTTCCCGATCCCGACCGGAGCACAAGCGCATGAACACCGTTGCGGCTCAGACGTGGGTAAGGCCCAAACAGGAGCTCGGGCCCGTCGCACGCCTGTTCGACTGGAAGCCGTTCCTCGTGACGATCTGCCTCCTGCCGGCGGTCGGCCTGCTGCTGGTGTTCCTCACCTACCCGCTCGGCCTCGGCATCTATCTGGCTTTCACCGACACCACGATCGGCCGCAGCGGCATCTGGGTCGGGCTCGAGAACTTCGAGTTCCTGCTCGAGGACAAGCTTTGGTGGAACGCCGTCTTCTACAGCGTCTTCTATACGGGCATCGCGACCATCGCCAAATTCGGGCTCGGCCTGTGGCTTGCCCTGCTCCTCAACAACCATCTTCCGTTCAAGAGCATCCTGCGCGCGATCATCCTGCTGCCATGGATCGTCCCGACCGTGCTCTCCGCCATCGCGTTCTGGTGGATCTACGATCCGCAGTTCTCGATCATCAGCTACCTGCTGACGGACGTCCTCGGCTGGCGGACGACGAATGTCGACTTCATCGGCTCGCCCTGGCCCGCGCGCTGGTCGCTTATCGCCGCCAATGTCTGGCGCGGCATCCCGTTCGTGGCGATCTCGCTTCTCGCAGGCCTGCAGACGATCTCGCCGTCACTCTACGAGGCCGCGATGCTCGACGGCACGTCCGGCTGGCAGCGCTTCCGCTACATCACCTTCCCGATGCTGCTGCCGATCCTGGCAATCGTGATGACGTTCAGCATCATCTTCACATTCACGGATTTCCAGCTTGTCTACGCGATCACGCGCGGCGGGCCGATCAACTCGACCCATCTGCTCGCCACGCTCGCCTTCCAGCGCGGCATTCCCGCGGGCCAGCTCGGCGAGGGTGCCGCGATCGCCGTTTCGATGATCCCGTTCCTCGTGTTCGCGACGCTGTTCAGCTATTTCGCCCTCGCCCGGCGCAAGTGGCAGCAGGGAGAAGCCGATGACTGACGCGCACCTCCCCACGGCGGACGACGAGGCGAACGGCCCCGCGAAGCCGTCATCGTCGGCGCTTGCGGAGCGCATGGCGTGGGACACCCGCAGCCGCCGGATGGTCACCATCTACCTGCCGCTGGCGTGCTTCGTGCTGATCCTGCTGTTTCCGTTCTACTGGATGACGGTCACGGCCTTCAAACCGAACGCCGAGCTCTACGACTACAAGACCTACAACCCGTTCCTGATCGGCTCGCCGACGCTCGACCATATCCGGCATCTGCTTTTCAAGACGGCCTATCCGACCTGGCTGCTGACGACGATGACGGTGTCGGTGTGCGCGACAGCCCTTTCGCTGGTATCGAGCACGCTTGCCGCCTACGCGATCCAGCGCCTGCGCTTCCGCGGCAGTCAGTATGTGGGCCTTGCGATCTACCTTGCCTATCTCGTGCCGCCGTCGATCCTGTTCATCCCGCTCGCGATCATGGTGACCTGGTTCGGCCTGTTCGACACGCCGATGGCGCTGATCCTCGTCTATCCGACGTTCCTCATTCCGTTCTGCACATGGCTCCTGATCGGGTATTTCAAGTCGATCCCCTACGAACTTGAGGAATGCGCGCTCATCGACGGGGCGACTCGCCTGCAGATCCTGCGCGAGATCACGCTGCCGCTGGCGGTACCGGGCCTCATCAGCGCCGGCATTTTCAGCTTCACGCTATCGTGGAACGAGTTCATCTACGCGCTCGCCTTCATCCAGTCGAGCGAGAAGAAGACCGTGCCCGTGGCGATCCTGACCGAACTCGTCACGGGCGACGTCTACCAGTGGGGCGCGCTCATGGCCGGCTCGCTGCTCGGCTCCCTGCCGGTGGCGCTGTTCTATTCGCTCTTCGTCGACTACTACGTTTCCTCGCTGACGGGCGCGGTCAAGGAGTAGACCGCCCTTTCAGTGACTCTCGCGCGCGACATGCGCGCCCGACTTGCCGACGAGGAAATCGAGATCCGCACCACGGTCGGCCTGAAGCACATGGTCGACATAGAGGCGGTAGTAGCCGCGCTCGCTTGGCCGCGCAGGCGGCGCCCAATCCGCCTTCCGGCGCTCAAGCTCCGCCGCCGGCACGTCGAGATGCAGGCGACGCGCGGCGACATCAAGCTCGATCATGTCGCCGTTCCTTACGAGTGCGATAGGCCCGCCGGCTGCCGCCTCCGGGGCCGTATGAAGGACCGTCGTGCCATAGGCCGTGCCCGACATGCGTGCGTCCGAAATGCGCACCATGTCGCGGATGCCCTTCTTCAGGAGCTTTGCCGGTAGCGCGAAGTTGCCGACCTCCGGGAAGCCCGGATAGCCGCGCGGGCCGCAGCCCTTCAGCACCATCACGCAGGTCTCGTCGATGTCGAGCGCGGGATCGTCGATCCGCGCGTCATAGTCCTCGATCGATTCGAATACGACCGCGCGTCCGCGATGCTTCATGAGCGCGGGACTTGCGGCCGAAGGCTTGAGCACCGCGCCGTTGGGCGCGAGGTTGCCCCGCAGCACGGCGATGCCGCCCTGCGGCTTGAAGGGTGCCGTGAACGGGAAGATCACGTCAGGATCGTGGCTTTTGGCGCCCTCGTTGTTCTCGCCGATCGTCTTTCCCGTGACGGTCAGCGCATCGACGTGGAGCTTGTGCCGGATCTCCGAGATCACGGCCGGAATGCCGCCTGCGTAGAAGAACTCCTCCATCAGGTACTTGCCCGACGGCATCAGGTTCACAAGACAGGGCATGTCGCGGCCGAGCCTGTCCCAGTCGTCGAGCGTCAGCTCGACCCCGATGCGTCCTGCCATGGCGAGCAGATGGACGACCGCGTTCGTCGAACCGCCAATGGCGCCGTTCACCATGATCGCGTTCTCGAATGCCTGCTTCGTCAGGATCTTCGACAGCGTCAGGTCCTCCTTGACCATCTCGACGATCCGCCGGCCCGCCATGTGCGCCAGCGCATAGCGCCGCGCATCGACGCCGGGGATCGCCGCATTCGACGGCAGCGCGATTCCCAGCGCTTCCACCATCGAGGCCATCGTCGAGGCGGTCCCCATCGTCATGCAGTGGCCGGACGAGCGCGACATCGCCGCTTCCGCCTGCTGCAGGTCGGCCATCGTGATCTCGCCGGTCTTGAGCCGCTCGGTGAAGATCCAGCTATGCGTGCCGGAACCGAGCATCTCGCCCTTGTAGCGGCCGTTCAGCATCGGCCCGCCCGAGACGACGATCGCCGGGATGTCGCAACTCGCCGCACCCATCACGAGCGCGGGCGTCGTCTTGTCGCAACCCGTCAGCAGCACGACGCCGTCCATCGGCTGCCCGCGGATTGACTCCTCGACATCCATCGAGGCGAGGTTGCGGAACAGCATGGCCGTCGGCCGCAGCAGCACCTCGGAAAGGCTCGTGACCGGGAATTCGAGCGGAAACCCGCCCATCTCGTAGACGCCGCGCTTCACGTATTCGGCGATCTGGCGGAAATGCCCGTTGCAGGGCGTGAACTCCGACCAGGTATTGCAGATGCCGATGACCGGGCGGCCGTCGAAGAGATGGTCGGCACGCCCCTGGTTCTTCATCCAGCTCCGGCGGCTGAAGCCGTCGCGGTCCTGCCGCTTGAACCAGGCATTCGAGCGGAGCTTGTAGCTCCGCGTATCCTGGGGGTCGTCCGACTTGCCGCTCATGTACATCCTCCCGGTCCGGTCGGGCGGACTTCTGCCGCCTCGCGGCGACAGTCTGCCCGTTCGACGGCTCGCACGGCAACGGCCCGTTTCGGCCGTCTAGCTGGCCGATGCCAGCGCCTGCTCGAGCAATGCCATCGCGCGCGCGCCGGCGGCGGCGTCCGGCACCTCGATCTTCTCGCCACGCGCGGCGCGCACGAAATCGGCGAGAAGCGCGTGGTAGCCCTTGTGGTCCTCGTTGGCGGCGGCCGTCAGGTTCGGCTCCCAGACAAGCGTATCCGTGCCGTCGGCCAGCGTCGCCGCGGGATCGGAGACCTTGAAGGGCGGATGGCGGTAGTAGCGGACCTCGTGGACGTTGCGCACCTCGACGCGCCTGTGGTCGCCCATGACCTGCCACCATTCCATGGGCGTACCTCGCGACTGGTGCGTACCGACGACGAGCGTGCCGATCCCGCCCGAGGAAAAACGGAAGTCGACATGCAGCAGCAGCTTGCCGGGCTCGATCTCGTGGCGGCGGGCCGAAACGGACGCGACCTCGCCCATCAGGTGCGGGACGAGATCGAAATAGTGCACGCAGTGGTGCAGGTAGAAGCCCGTATAGTCGACATCCTTGGCAAAATAGGTCGGCGCCGTCATGTACTCGCCAAGGAAGCTCGCGCGCGGGCCGAACTGCGGATCCTTCAGCACGTTCGCCGCGATCCGGTTGGCGGTCGAATAGCGCTTCATGAAGCCGACCACGACCGGCACGCCGCGCTTCTGCGATGCCGCGGCCAGCTCGCGTGCCTTCTCGGCCGTCGGGGCCGGAGGCTTCTCGATGAAGACCGGCAGGCCCCGTGCGATCGCGGCAAGGCCGATCTCATGGTGCAGCGCCGGGCCGACGGCCATGCCGACCGCGTCGATATCGTCGCGCGCGAGGAGCTGGCGCCAGTCCCCGAGGCGGCATTCGGGGGCGACGCCGTGCCGCCGCCCCGCAAGATCGAGCCGGTCGCGCGCCGTGTCGCACAGCGCCCGTACCTCGACTTCGTGGCGGACGAGTTGCGGCAGGAGCATCTCCGAGGCGTGGGTGCCGCAGCCGATCCAGCCGATGCGAAGTGCCGTCATTTTCAGTTCCTCATGCCGTCCGGCGCGCGAACTCGAGCGTCGCCGCAAGATAATCGATGCTGGCAGCGAGCGGACCATCCTCGTCCTTCACAGGCGCCCGCCACTGGGCCAGCGTGACGCCCGCAGCCTCGTCGTCGCGCCGGAACGGCTCAAGCACGATGGGCCCCTCGTACGCCACGTCGCGGATCGCGCGCGCGACGGACGCCCAGTCGATGTGGCCCGATCCCACGAAGCCGCGGTTGTTCTCGTTCGCCTGGAAATGGACGAGGCGCCGGCCCGTCTTGCGGATCGCGTCGGCGATGTCGAATTCCTCCATGTTCATATGGAAGGTGTCGAGCATGACGCCGACCGACTTGAGCCCGACGCGGTCGACGATCTCAATGGCATGGCGCGCGGTGTTGCACACGTCCGTCTCGAAGCGGTTGAGCGGTTCCACGCCCAGCAGCACGCCGGCATCCGCCGCGCGCGCGCCTGCGCGCTTCAGCCCGTTCACGACGGCATCGATGCGCCGGCGACGCTCGTCCGGCGTCACGGGCGTCGGTGCGCGGCCTGCGAAGACCATCGGCGCGCCGTAGAGCGGGCCGCCGACGATGCCGGCGCCCAGTTGCGCGGCGATATCCACGCAGCTCTCGAGATACGCCACGCCCGCCTTGCCCGCAGCCGCATCCGCGCTGGCAAGGTCGCGCTGCAGGTTCACGCGCGCAGCCAGAACGCACGACAGGCCGGCATCGGCGACGGCCTTTTTCGTCTCCGCCAGATCGAGTTCGCCCGGTTCCGGCACGAGCAGCTCGACGACATCGGCCCCTGCCTTCTTGATGCGCGCGAAGCATCCGAAATGTTCGCGCGTGAAGGGACGCGCGTAGAACATCGAGATGACGCCGATCGGATTTGCTTTCGTCATGCCTTGACCGCACCGGAGGTGAGCCCTGCCACCAGCCGCCTTTGCACCAGGAGAAAAAGGATGGAAACCGGAAGCGCGATGAGCGCGCCGCCGGCCGTGAGAAGCCCCCACTGGACCGTGAATTCGCCGATGAAAAGCTGCAGCGCCACCGTCACGGGACGGACCGTCTGCCCCGACAGCATCATCGCGAAAAGGTATTCGTTCCAGGATGTGATGAAGACGTAGATCGCCGTCGTCACGAGGCCGGGCATGATCAGCGGCAGGATGACCCGGCGGATCGTCTGCAGGCGCGAAGCGCCGTCGATGGTCGCCGCCTCGTCGAGCTCGCGCGGAATGGCGTTGAAATAGCTCACGAGCATCCAGACCGAGAACGGGATCGAGAAGGTCGAATGCCCGATGATCACGCCCACGAACGTGTCGATCAGACCGAGCTTCCGCATCAGCACGAACAGCGGGATGATCAGCAGCACGATCGGGAACATGTTGATGACGAGGAACGACGTCAGGATCTGCCGCCGGCCGGCGAACCGGAAGCGCGAGAACGCATAGGCCGCCGGCACGCTCGTGGCGAGCCCGAGCAGGACGGCACCGCACGCGATGACGAGGCTGTTGAGGAGATTGACCGCGAACGAGGTCCGCTCGATCAGCATGGCATAGTGCTCGAACGTCAGACGGCTCGGCAGGTAGCGCACCGGGAAAAGCGCCAGATCGGCCGTGGGCTTGACCGACGTCAGCAGCATCCATGCGAACGGCGCCAGGGCGAAAGCCAGGATCAGCAGGACGGGAACTTCCACCTGCACGAAGGTCTGCAGCGCGGAGCGGCGCAGGCTCATGCGTCGAGCTCCTTTGCCTGCCGGCGCACATAGAGCCAGACGATCGCCAGCAGAAGGACCGTGAGCATCAGTGCCAGCGCCGCCGCATATCCGAATTCCATGCCGCTGTAGGCGCGCAGGAACGCATAGAGCGGCAGCGTATGGGTCGCGTAGCCGGGCCCGCCGCCGGTCATCACGAGGATGACGTCAAGCGAGTTGGCGACCCAGATGATGCGCAGCAGGACGGCCGTGGCCACGATCCCGGCGATCGCCGGCGCCGTGACATGGACGAACTGGCGGAATGCCGATGCCCCGTCGATTTCGGCCGCCTCGTAGAGCTCCTTCGGCACGGTCTGCAGCCCGGCAAGGATCATGATCGCGAAGAACGGAAAGCCCTGCCAGACGAGCGCCAGCATCACGCAGGCAAGCGCGCTCCGCGGGCCGGCGAGCCAGGCCTGCGGCTGGTCGATGATGCCGATGCGCATCAGCACGTCGTTGAGCACGCCCGTGTTGAAGTCGAAGATCCACGTCCACATGAGGCCGATGATGACGCTGGGAAGCGCCCACGGGATGATCACCAGCGCGCGCGCGAGGCCGCGCCACCAGAAGCTCTGGTTGAGGAGAAGCGCCGCCACGAGCCCGAGCGCCAGCTGCGCGAAAACGATGCCGCCCACCCAGACCGCCGAATGGCGCAGCGAGATCCAGAACACCTCGTCCTTCAGGACGGCGAGGAAGTTGCGTGCGCCCACGAAGCGCGCGTCGTCGGGCGCATAGAGCAGGTAGTCCTGCAGGCTGAAGACGATCGTCTGCGCCACGGGATAGAGGATCACCGTCGCCGTCACGAGCAGCGCCGGCAGCAGGAATCCGTAGGGTGTCAGGGGGCGGGCCGTCGCCTGTGTCATATGCCTGTCCGTCGCGGGCGGCGGGGGTGCCGGCGGCACCCCCGCCTTTCCCGGTCAGCCGTGGAAGAGCTGCTCCACGGCCTTCATGACCTCGTCCGGATTGGTCTCGCCGACGAGCGCGCGTTGCAGGTTCGTGGGCAGCACGCGGCCGACGAAGTCCGGCGTCTTGACGTGGTCGGGAAGCGTCTGGGCGATCGGCAGCGAGGCAAAGCTCGCGTCGACGAAGCGCTTCGGGTGGCCCGTCCAGTTGCGGCCGCCCGACGTGGTGATGGGCAGCTGGCCGCTGAGCTGGGCCTGCTCGACATTGCCGGCACCCGACAGGAAGCTGATCCAGCGGAACGCCGCCTCCTTGACCTTGCTCGACGCGAAGATCGCGTTCGACTCGTCGCCGAAATAGGTCCAGCCGCCGCCGCCCGGGCCGCGCGGAAGCGGCACGGCCGAGGCCTTGTCGCCCAATGCGGCGACCATCTCGGCCGACGAGCCGATATGGTGGATCGTCATCGCCGTGCGGCCGGCCTTGAAGCCGTCGACGATCTGGCGGAACGCGTCGGTCGGCGCCGACGGCGGAACGACCTTGTGCTTGGTCGCGAACTCGACGAAGAAGCGGTTCGCGGCGAGGGCCTTCGCGCTCACCATGCCGCCCTTCTCGAACGATGCGCCGCCGCCCAGCACGAACGGGCCCCAGTTGTCGTGGCAACCGCCGCCGCCGCGCATGCCGTAGCCGAACATGCCGTCCTTGGTCAGCGCCTTGGCGCAGGCCAGGAACTCGTCGAACGTCTTGGGCGGCTGCAAGCCCGCCTGCTGGAACAGGTCCTGCCGGTAGTAGAGATAGATGACCACGTAGTGCAGCGGCATATAGTACTGCTTGCCGTCCGGCGCGCGGTTGAGCTTCCAGACGTCGTCCGAGATGTCGCTGCGGCCGGCCCAGTTGGCAAGGTGGCCGTCAAGCGGCTCGAGCGCGCGCATCTGCGAGAAGCGCGAGAGATAGGCCAGACGCACCATCGCGCAGTCCGGCTGGTTGCCGGCCACGACGCTCGAGAACATCCGGTTGATGTAATCCGTGCCGCCGCCCCAGGGGATCGCCTCGGCCTGGATCTTGATGCCGGGGTTCGCCTGCTCGAACTTCGCGACCAATGCGGCCGGCGTGTTCTGCGGGTTGTCGTAGTGATACCACCAGCGGACCGTCGCGACGCCTTGCGCGATCGAGGGTGCCGAGAGACCGCCGGCAAGGGCCGACGCCCCGGCCAGCTTCACGAATGTCCTGCGCTTCATGGCTGTCTTTCTCCCATTTGCGTTGTTGCGAGTTTTTCTTTGAGGAACCGGCCCGCCGACCGGATGAGATCGCGGGCCGGCGCAAGCCGCCCGCTCATGCGCAGGCAACCGTGCACGACGCCCGGGACATGCGCGTATTCGAAAGCCACGCCCGCCTCGGCGAGGCGGACCGCCAGACGCGAGGTATCGTCGCGCAGCGGATCGAGCCCGGCGGCCGAAATATGGAGCGGCGGCAACCCTTCAAGGCGCGCATCGAGCGGTGCCGCGAGCGGCTCCGGCGCTTCGAGCCGGCCGGCGAGGTAGTTCATCCAGTACCAGCGCATGTTGACGGTGGTGAGAAGGAAACCCTCGCCGAAGGCTTTGTGGCTGGGCGTATCGAAGATCGGCGCGTAGCAGCCGTAGAAAAGTGCCGCCGCCGCCGGCAACCGGCCGCCTTCGACGCGCGCGCGCAGCATGGCCGCAAGCGCCAGCGTGGCACCGGCGGAATCCCCGGCAAGCGCCAGCCGCGCGGGATCGACGGCATCACCAAGACCGCCGCGCCGGACGAATTCGACGGCTGCACACGTGTCGTCGAGCGGTGCCGGAAACGGATGCTCCGGAGCAAGCCTGTAATCGAACCCGAAGACGGCGCATCCGGACGCCAGCGCAAGATTGCGCATCGTCCCGTCGTGCGTATCGATCGAACCGAACGTCCAGCCGCCGCCATGGACAAACACGATCACCGGAAGCCGCCGTGCGGCAGCCGGCAGATAGAGGCGCGCACGCATCGCCCCGGCGCCGGGAATCTCGATCTCGGCGGTTGCCATCGCCGGCGCGCCGCGGCTCCACGCGATGGTCGCGGCGTCGTTCTTCGCGCGCGCCGCGGCGATGGGCGGCACCTTGAAGTCGAAGGCGGGAGCCGCACGCATCTCCGCGAGAATGACCTCCATTTCGGGATGGACGAACGGCTTCATGCTTCGCCCCGCTTAGCGCCGGGGATCTTAACGATCGTATCGATGTGACGGCCGAGCGCCTCGGCCAATCCCTCGCCGTCACGCGCGGCAAGACGTTCGATCAGCACGTCGTGGCGCGCCGCCGTCTTGGACAGCGCGCGCTTGTGCGAGGGTGCCCAGATCTTCCAGCGGTGCGAATGCTTGATGCAGCGCGCGAGGATCTGCTCGAGCGCGTCGAGACCCGAGGCGCGGAAGATCGCGAGATGGAATTCCGTATCCGCTTCCATCAGCGCGTATTCGTTGCGCTGTGCGGCCGCCTCGTCCATGCGTTCGCGCAGCGCCGCGATCTCGGCCAGTTGTGCCTTGTTGACCTTGCGTGCCGCCTCGATCGCGCCGCGCGTTTCGATCAGGCGCCGCAGGACGAGCATCTCCTGCGCTTCTTCGGCCGTCAGTCGCGTAACGACCGTGCCGCGCCGCGCCGTCCGCGTCACGAGCCCGTCCTCCTGCAGGCGCAGCAGTGCCTCGCGGATCGTGCCCTGGCTGCAGCCGATCTCGTGCGCGAGGCCAAGTTCGGTCAGCACGAACTCGGGCTTGTACTCGTTCATCATGATGCGGCGCTTGACGTGGTCGTAGACCACGTCGGCCGGCCGCAGCAGTTTCCCCGCTTTTGCATTCATCATTATAGATATCGATAATTGACCTGCCGGAACGAGTCAAGCTGCGGCGCCCGCCTTCAGCCGGCAGGCCCGCGCAGCTTGTCGGCAATCCAGGTCGCGACGGTGCTGCGGTACTCGCCGAGGATCGATGCGAAGGCCGGATGCGCCTCGATTGCCTCGCGCCAGCGCCCGCTTCGCGCGCCCCAGACCGGCGGCCAGCCGAACAGCTCCGCGAAGGCATCGATGATCGCGAATGTCGCGGGAAACGCGCAGTCGGCCAGCGAAAGCTGCGGGCCAGCCGCAAAGGGCCCTGCCGGATCGAGATGCCGCTCGACAAGGTCGAGCCGCTGCCGGACCGCCGCCGTCTCGGCCTCGTCCGGCTGCCTGACACCGACAAGCGCGAACAGCGCGCGCACGCGCGGCTCGAGATGCAGGTCGTGCAGGCGCCCGAGATAGCGGGCTCGCGCACGCGCACGGATGTCTTCCGGCAGCAGCCGCGGCTCGGGATACCGGTCTTCGAGATATTCAAGGATCGTGTCCGATTCTGCGAGCGTGAAGTCGCCGTCGACGATCGCCGGGATCGTGCCGGCCGGGACGATCTGGCGGTAGGCCGCACTTCGATACCCGCCGGGCGGCACGCGCAGTTCCGCGACCTGCCCCTTGAGCGCAAGGCAGAACCGGACCTTCGCGCAGTAGCTCGAAAGCGGCACGGCATAGAGGATCATCTGGCCTCCTTCACCGGGGACGGGCTGGCGGCGTATGCTCGTCGCGACAACCGGGAGCGGAGATCGCGCGATGCGCATGGAACTGCAGACATGGCCGAAGGTCGAGGCCTATCTCGCACGCTCGAAGGGCATCCTCGTCCCCATCGGCGCCACCGAGCAGCATGGTCCGGACGGCCTGATCGGTACCGATCATCTCTGTCCGCAGGCCATCGCCCGCCGTCTCGGGGAGCGCGACGGAATTCTCGTCGCGCCGACGATCCAGGTCGGCATGTCGCAGTTCCATCTCGACTTTCCCGGATCGCTTGCGTTGCGGCCGTCCACGCTGATGGCGCTGGTGGTCGACTATGTTGCATCGTTCGCACGCACCGGCTTCGAACGCATCTATTTCGTCAATGGGCACGGCGGCAATGTCGCGCCCGTCCGCGCGGCGTTCCAGGAATACTATGCCGGCCTGTCGCTCGCGGGCAGCGACGGCGACGTGCGCGTGCGCTGCAAGCTCAAGAGCTGGTGGGAACTTCCGCAGGTCGACGCGCGCCGGCGCGCGCTCTATGCCTCTGCCGAAGGGTTCCACGCCACGCCCTCCGAGATCGCCATCACGATGGCGGCGGAGCCCGGCGCCATCGCGGAGTTCACGCGCGAACCGCCGCCCTCGCGCGGCACCAATGACCCGCTCGAGCACGCGGGCGACAACTATTTCGAGGCGGCGGACTTCCGCCGCCGCTTCCCCGACGGCCGGGTGATCTCCGATTCCGCGCGCGCGACGCGGGCGGCGGGCGAGGAGCTTGTCGCCCTTGCCGTCGACGACCTTGCAGCCGACTACGGGCGCTTCCTCGCCTTCGCCTGACGCGCGCCTCACTTGCGGTAGAGCGTCAGCTTCCAGCGGTCTTCCAACTCGGCGAAGAACCCGGAAGTCTGGTGCAGCAGGACCCAGTTGTTCATGAAGTTCAGGAAGATCGGGTCGTCGATCGGGGTCATGAAGCAGAGCGGGATTGTGTTGCGCGCCTGATCGGCCAGGATCATCTGAAGCTGCGGGTATTCCTTCTGCAGGAACGATCCCTCGACGAGGCTCGTGATCGTCACATTGACGCGCCCGGCAAGCAGCTCCTGGAAGTCGCGCACCGGCGACTCCACCCGGCGTACGGTCGCCTTCGGAAGCGCCGAGGCGACGAACTGCTCGAATGTCGTGCCGAGATTGAAACCGACCGTCACGCTCGGCTGGTTGAGCGAATCCCAGTTCGCGTACTTCGCGGCCTCTTCCCGCCGCACGAGCGGAGCAAACGCGTTGACGCCCCAGGGGTTGGTGAAGGCCGCGGCCTTCATGCGCGCGACCGACACCGAAGTTCCCGTCGCGACGATGTCGTACTGGTTTGCGGTCAAGCCGTTGATGAGCGTCGGCCATGTCGTGGGGACCCATTCGAGCTTCACGCCAAGCTCGGTCGAGAGCTTCTTCATGCAGTCGACCTGATGGCCGGCCAGCTCGCGCGTCGCCGGATCGCGGAAGCTCATCGGATTGAAGTCGCCCGTGGCGCCCGCGCGCAGCACGCCGTTCTGCAGGATCGTCTGCAGGCGCGAACGCGCCGCGACCTGCGCGTGGGCTTGGCCCATCGCAAGTTGAGCGAGTGCGGGGGCACCGAGCCCCGCTGCGATCAGTGTCCGGCGATCCATGGGACTTCTCCTTCTTGGAATTGGATCAATAGTCTTGACTTTGAAGGTTGCCGGGTCAAGCGTGGGCTGCCGTCGGGCGCGCGCGCGCACGGGGCGGAACTCATGCCTTCAATCGGATCGATAATGGCCGAACGGCGCAACCTGACGACGAACCGCCCATGGGAAGTGCAGTGCGGGTACTCGCGTGCCGTCCGCATAGGCAATCTGATCGAGACGAGCCTCTGCTCGCCGGCCGACGACAGCGGAACGATCCGGTTTCCGGGCGACGTCTACCGACAGACGCAGGTCTGCCTCGAGATCATCGGCGATTTCATCCGCGAACTGGGCATGGACTATGCGGACGTCATAAAGACACGCATCTATCTAGCCGACCCGCCGAAATGGGTGGAAGCCGGCAAGGCACATGCCGAAATTTTCGGCAGCATCCGGCCGGCCCTCGGGTTCGTCTATATGAGCGGATTCTTCCATCCGGATATCGCCGTCGAAGTCGAATGCACCGCCTATCGACCCGGCTAGCGATTTTCGCGGCATTCGCGGCGCTGGCCGGCTGTGCCGGCGGTACGGGCGGCGGCTTCACCTGGGGCTGGCACGTCGTGCTGCCGACGACGCCGCAGGGCCGCACGAATCTCGGCTTCCTGGTCGAGGGCTTCCAGCAGACCGTGCTGCTCTCGCTCGCGACGCTCGCCGTCTCGATGGTCCTCGGGCTCGTCGTCGCCCTGCTCGGCATGTCGGACTGGGCGCCGTTCCGGACGATCGGTCGGGCGATCGAGCCCGGTACCGGCCGCCGCGTGACGGCGCCGGGCTGGCGGGGTCGGCTTTCGCGCTGGCGGCCGCTTGCGTGGATCAACCGCGGCTATGTCGAGATGTTCCGCTCGATCCCGATCCTCGTCATGCTGCTGTGGGTCTTCTACGGCGTGCCGACGCTGACGGGCCTGCAACTGACCGTCTTCTCGGCGAGCCTGCTCGCGATCGCGCTGTGCGACAGCGCGTTCGAGGCCGAGATCTTCCGCGCCGGCATCCAGTCGATCGAGCGCGGCCAGCGCGAGGCGGCGAAGTCGCTGGGTCTCCAGCCGTGGCAGGAGATGCGCCTTGTCGTGCTGCCGCAGGCCATCCGGCGGATCCTGCCGCCGCTGGCCAACCAGTTCATCTACATCGTCAAGATGTCCTCGCTCGCCTCGGTCATCGGGCTGGGCGAACTGACGCGCAAGGCGAACGAACTGAACGTCACGGTCTTCCGGCCGCTCGAGATCTACACGTTCCTCGTGCTCGAATATCTCGTCCTGATCCTGGCGATCTCGGCCTTCGTGCGCTGGCTGGAACGGCGCCTCGGCGCCGACCAGAGCCACGGCCGCGAGCGCTGAAGCGCCTGCAACACCGCATTCACGACTTCAGGTGGATCGTCACCAGCACGACGGATCGGGCACCTGACCCGAAATCGGCCGCCACGCGCAGCCAGTTGCCGAAGTGCCCCACGCGCAACGCCACGACGGCATCCTTGGCCGCCGGCATCGGCGCCGATGTCCCTTCCGGCACCCAATGCATGCCGTCCGGCGAGATCTCGACACGGCAGGAGGGCTGAACGCCCTCCGGTTCCTTCAGCGCGCGCACGAAAATGACGGCTTCGCGCGCCCACCCGGCCTCGTAGGGCTCGCTCGCCGCGTGACCCGACCACGCCTCGTTGCGGGCGACGACGGCGGTGATGTTCTCGGGCAGCATCAGAAGTCCCCCGAAATGCAGACGGAGTCGACATAGAGGAACGCCCGCTTGTCGACGTCGGTTTCGGCAAACATGCAGAAATTGAGCATGCACCAGAGGTTCTTCATGGCCGGGATCCGGATCGAATCGAACCCCGACATGTCGAAGACGCGGTCGTTGCACTGGAATCCCGTCGCGCGCATCGAGGCGAGATCGAAATCGAAGCGCAGATAGGTCCAGTTCACCTTCGTCGGAATCTCGTTGTAGCAGAGGCGTTGCCCGCCGCCCGGCAGGTCGCGCCAGCCCTGCGGCGCCAGGTGATAGTGCGTGAATGTCTTGTTCGTGTTTCCAAGCACCCTGAACGGCGTCGTTTCGGTCTTGAACTGCCATTTCTGGACATGCGCGCCGTTCTCGGCGTTGAGGAAGCGCAGGTGCGGCATCACACGGTCGCTGTCGCCGTCGCGGTCGCCGCCTTGCAGGTCGAACAGGAAGCCAACCGCGCGGACGTCGGTCTCGCCGAGCTTCAGCGCGCTCGCTTCGGGCTTGAACGTGAAATAGGTCTCGAAGCGGATCGGGCCACGCTTGCGGAATGTGTGGCGCTTGATCGCGACGTTCTGCGCGCCCGCGCGGGGGCGCGTCGCGATCTTGAGCGCGTACGAGGAATCCATGCCGCCATGCGAACCCGCATCCCAGTGGCCGAGCGTGGACAGCATCGCGCTGGTGTGCTGCGCATAGCCGGGCAGCATCGTGTCGAGATCGTCCTCGTAGTTGCCGACGAGTTGCGTCCAGCCGCAATAGCCGCGCGAGAAATCGTCGTGCGAGATGATCCGCGGCAGCGGATCGAACCGGCTCAGCGCCGGGTCGGCCCGCAGAATCGCGCGGCGAACCGCTTCGGCCATCGCGCCTGTCGTATCGTCCGGTTTCACGCAGCCCCTCCCCTCATCCGACCCGCAGCTTGCGCACGGCGTCCCAGTCGACCTCGATGCCGAGGCCGGGACCCGTGGGCACCGGAAGCATGCCGTTCTTCTGCCGATCGATGCCCGGTGCGGCACCCGTGATCCAGGTCTTGAACGGGCTCGCGTCGCTCTCGCATTCCATCGCCTTCACGTTCGGCATCGCGGCGGCCAGATGGACGCTCGCCGTCTCGCAGATGATCCCGGACATGCCGATATGCGGCGCGTATTTCACGTCGTGCGCGGCCGCGAATTCCGCCATCCGCCGGGTCTCGGTGATGCCGCCGGAACGCGCGACATCCGGCTGGAGATAGGAGAGCGTGCGGTTCGCCACGAGGCGCATGGCCTGATCGAGCGTGTAGTTGCTCTCGCCGGCCGCCAATGGCGTATCGCACCGGCGGTGGAGTTCGGCATAGCCGTCCTCGTCCTCCGGCCGGAGCGGTTCCTCGAACCAGAAATAGCGGTTTGCCGTCAGCGCGCGGCCGACCTCGACCGCCTCCTCGAGCGAATAGGCCCAGTTCGCGTCCACGCACAGCTCTATGTCGTCGCCCGCGCGCTTGCGCAGGCGCTCGATGCGCCGGCAGGCGTCCTTGACCGGGTTTGCCATCTTCACCTTGATGCGCGGGAACCCGGCCGCGATGTAGCGGTCGAGTTCGGCCTCCATCGCGGCATCCTCGCCCCAGTTGACCGAGGCGGCGTAGACCGGCACCTCGCTGCGCCCCATGCCGCCCAGCAGGCGGTAGACCGGCAGTTTCGCGACCTTGCCGAGGATGTCCCACAGCGCGATATCGACGCCGGAAATGGCCTCGAACAGCATGCCGCCGGATCGGCCCGATAGCGCGCGGCGCATGCCCTGCCAGAGCGCCGTGATGTCCGTCGGATTGCGGCCGACCAGCCGCGGCTTCAGCGAAGTCTCGATCAGTTCCGCATAAGCCTTCGGCGAGAAGCGCGCGAGCGCCTCGCCCACGCCGGTGATGCCGGCATCCGTTCGCACCTCGACAAGACAGATCGAGACGTCGGTGTACTTGCCCCAGGAGGTGACGGTCGGCCGCGGCAGGGTCTGCGACAGGGGATGCGCGATGACGTCGGTGATGCGGATGTCCGCGCCGCTGGCTGCACTCGCGTCCAAGTTGCCCTCCTGCCGTTCCGTGCGGTGGGTAGGACTAGCCGGCGGCAGGGCATCTTGGCAACTACTAAACTTAGTTGCTATGTTATTTCCGGACATGGTAGGGAATCTGCCGCTCGCCAACCGACGGAGGACGGATGTCCGCGCAGCCGAGCCGGAAGCCATTCTTTGCCGCGCAGCCGGTCGCAAGCCCCGCCCGGCTTGCCGACACGGTGTCCGACGCGATCGCCGCGGCACTCTTCGACGGCCGCATCGCGCCCGGCGAGCCGCTGCCCTCCGAAGGCGAAATCGCGAAGGAGTTCGGCGTCTCGAAGCCCATCGCCCGCGAGGCGCTGCGCCAGCTCACATCGGTCGGGCTCGTCTTCACGCAGCAGGGCAAGGTCGCGCGCGCAAAAGCACTGAACGGCGAGACGCTGGAGCGCATCTACGGCTATGCCGTGCGCTCGAGCCTGACGCGCCTGCGCGAGGCCAACGAGATGCGCCGCGCGATCGAATCGGGCGTCGCACGCCTCGCCGCCCAGCGCCGCGAGAAAGCCGGTCTTGCGGCCATGAAGCTGGCACTCGACGAGATGCGCGCGGCACTCGGCGATCCTGCGGCCTTCACCGAGGCCGACATCCTCTTCCATCTCGGCCTTGCCATGACGACGGGCAATTCGATGATCCGCGTGCAGATGGAGGGCATGCGCTCGGTCCAGCGCGAGGTCTCCGACCTGTTCGCGCGGCGCGCGAACCGGTCCACGGCCGACTGGCAGGCGACGGTCGACCGCCACAAGGCGCTTTACGAGGCCATCCTCGCCGGCGACGGCGCGCTCGCGGAACGCTGCATCTCCCGCCACTACGCGGCCGCCGACATCGCGTCGCTCGAGGTTGCCGGGAAAGCCAAGCAGGGGACGTCGCGCAAATGAGCGGCCCCCGCTTCAGTCTCGCCGGGCGGCGGGCACTCGTGACGGGTGCGGGTTCCGGCATCGGCCGCGCGATTGCCGCGGGCCTTTCCGAGGCGGGTGCCGAGCTCGTGCTCCATCACTTTGCCGATCCCGCGGGTACCGCGGACCAGGCCGGCGGCGCACGCATGCTCCATGCCGATTTCCGTGTCCCCGGTGCCGCCGAAAAGCTCGCGGCGGACGCGCTCTCGGACGGCCGCCCGATCGACATTCTCGTGGCGAATGCCGCCATCGAACGGCGCTGCCCGTGGACGGAGATCTCGCACGCACATCTTGCCGATCATGTCGCGGCGAACCTCATGTCGTTCCTGTCGCTCGCACAGCACCTAGTCCCGCCGATGGCCGAGCGCGGCTGGGGCCGGGTCGTGGCGGTGGGCAGCGTCATGGCGCTCCGGCCGCGTGCCGAAGCGCTCGCCTACGCGGCCATGAAGGCGGCCCAGCTCACCGCGCTGCGTGCCGTCGCGCGCGACGTCGCCGCGCGCGGCGTGACGATGAACGTCGTTTCGCCGGGTGCCATCGAGGTCGAGAAGAACGCGGCGCGCTACGCCGACCCGGACTTCCGGCAGGCCGTCGTCGCCAAGATCCCCGCCGCCCGTCAGGGCCGGCCCGACGACATTGCCGGGGCGGTCGCGTTCCTGTGCGCCGATGCCGCCGCCTACATCACCGGCGCCGACATCCCCGTGGATGGCGGCTGGACGATCGGCGATGCCCCGGGCCGGCTTCCCGGCAATGCCGCCTGACGCAACCCGCAACCGAACAAGATCCCGCAAAAGAACAACTGGGAGGAACCCGATGAAGGCCCTGAAACAGCTCCTTGCCGCAACGTGCGTCGCGGCGGCGATTGCGCTCCCCGCCGCGGCGGCCGAGCTCCGCTTCACGATCTGGACCGGGAACGAAGCGCATCTCCAGATGCTCAACGGCTTCGCCAACAGCTTCAAGGCGACGCATCCCGACGTCACCGTGAAATTCGAGACCATCCCGCCCGACAGCTACACGCAGAAGCTGACGATCCAGCTCGCCGGCGGCAACGCACCCGACGCGGGTTGGCTGATGGAGGACGCCGCACCGACCTTCGCGAACGCGGGCGTTCTCGAGGATCTCGCCCCCACGCTCAACGCCGCGAAGGACTACGACTTCGCCGACTTCTCGAAGCCCGCGCTCGGTCTTTGGACCGCCGGCGCAAAGGTCTTCGGCGTGCCCTTCTCGACATCGCCCTTCGTGATCTTCTTCAACAAGGACATGTTCGACAAGGCGGGCCTGGAAGATCCGCTCGCGCTCGCGGCAAAGGGCCAGTGGAACATGGCGAAGTTCCAGGACGTCGCGCGCCGGCTCACCGCGGCCAACGGCAAGTTCGGCTTCGAGTTCAAGGACGGACAGGGGTACGACTCGCGCATCATGCACGCGCTGATGCCGCCGATCCGCGCCTATGGCGGCGACGTCTGGGCAAACCGGCAGTGCGGCTTCGACACCCCGCAGGCGGTTGCCGCCGTGAAGCAGCTCCACGACATGGTCTACAAGGACAAGTCGATCGTCCCGCCCGGCGAGAAAGGCGACTATTTCTCCGGCAACGCGGCGATGACGATCAACCAGATCTCGCGTGCCTCGCTCATGCCGAAGGCGGGCTTCAACTGGGGCATCGCGCCGCTCCCCGCGGGCCCGGCGGGCGAATCGCCGGTGATCGGGCAGGCCGGAATCGTCGTGTTCGCCGCCGGCAAGCAGAAGAAGCTGGCGGCCGAGTTCGTCGCCCACATGACGAACAAGACGAATGTCGCGATCGCGGCACAGTTCTTTCCGCCTGCACGCAACAGCGTGCTGTCGGGTGCCGGCTTCCTCGACTCCAACAAGCTGATCCCGGCCGCGCAGATGAAGGTCGTCGCGGACGCCATCGCCAAGGGCAAGGTGCTGCCGAGCCACGACAAGAGCCCGCAGATCGTCGCCGCCATGAAGCCGCGCGTCGACGCCCTGTGGCGCGCGGATGCAAACGTGGAGAACGCGCTGAAGGCGGTGTGCACCGCGATCCGACCGCTGCTCTGAGGCATCCGTGGCGGATGAAGGAAAGACCTTGCGGACCGCGGCGCGCGAAAGGCGCGCGCCGCGGCTGACGCTTGCGATGCGCGAGGCGATGGAGGCGTGGCTCTTCATCAGCCCGACCGTCGCGGGCTTCCTCGTCTTCTTCGCCGGCCCCCTCGTCGCGGTCGTCCTCTATTCGCTGACCGAATGGAACCTGCTGACCCAGCAGATGACCTATGTCGGGCTTGCCAACTACCGCGACGCCCTGTTCGACAATCCGGACTTCTGGCACGTCGCGCGCAACTCGGCGATCTTCGCGGTCGGCCTCGTGCCCTTCAACATGGCGCTGGCCCTGGCGCTGGCGCTCGGGCTCTCGGGCCGTTTCCGCGGCGTCATCTTCTTCCGCACGGTGTTCTTCGCGCCGGTCGTCACCTCCGCAGCGGCATGGGCGATCGTGTGGAAGTTCCTGCTGCAGGGCGAGTCCGGCTTCGTGAACCAGATCCTCGCCACGGTCGGGATCGCCGGGCCCAACTGGCTGCGCGACCCGAACTGGGCGATGTTCGCCGTGATCTTCACGCGCGTCATCAAGATGGTCGGGCTCAACATGATTCTCTATATCGCCGCCCTGCAGGCGATCCCGCGCGACTACGAGGAAGCCGCGCGGCTCGAAGGCGCTTCGGGCTGGCAGGTCTTCCGCTGGATCACCTGGCCGCTGCTCGGCCCCACGACGCTCGTCATCATGGTCATCACCACGATCGGCTCGTTCAAGGTCTTCGACCACATCTACCTGATGACCGGCGGCGGCCCGGAGAACGGCACGCTGGTCCTCGCCTTCTACATCTACGAGCAGGGATTCAAGTTCTTCAATGTCGGCTACGCCTCGGCGCTCGCCATCCTCATGTTCGCGATCGTCATGGCGCTGACGGTCGTCCAGCTCCTCGTCCGCCGGAGGGACACGTGATCGACCGGCTGACGCCCCGGCAGCTTGCGATGGTCAGCCGCGTCTGCTGGACACTTGGCCTTTCGGTCGCGGCCGTCCCGTTCGTCTTCCCGCTCCTGTGGATGGTCTCCTCGGGCTTCAAGAACGCTGCCGAGATATTCGGATCGCCCAGCATCGTCCCGCGCGAGTGGCACTGGCTCAACTTCGTCGAGGTCTTCACCTACCAGCCGTTCGCGCGACAGTATTTCAATTCGCTCTACATATCCGTGTCGGTCACGGCGATAACGCTCGTCGTCTCGTCGCTGGCGGGCTACGCGCTGGCAAGGCTGCGCTTCGCGGGCGCGTCGCTCGTGGGGCTGTTCCTGGTCTCGGCGCTGATGGTGCCCGAGGAGGTCACGATCATCCCGAACTTCTTCCTCATGAAGCGCTTCGGGCTCGTCGACTCGCATCTTCCGCTGATCCTCCTGCCCGTGTTCGGCCCGCACGGCATCGTCGCGACGTTCCTCATGCGCCAGTACTTCCTCGCCCTGCCGAAGGAGGTCGAGGAGGCCGGCAAGATGGATGGGCTGTCGCGCTTCGGCATCTGGCTGCGCATCGCGCTGCCCATGTCGCGTCCCGCACTTGCCGCGGTCGCGATCATCACGTTCCTGCATTCGTGGAACCTGTTCCTCGAACCGCTGATCTTCGTGTCTTCGATCGAGAAGTTCACGCTGCCGCTTGCGCTGTCGAACTTCACCGACCCCTACGGCACGCCGCTGTGGCATCTCCAGCTTGCCGCGACGAGCCTTTCGGTCCTGCCGATCCTGATCGTCTACCTGATCGCGCAGCGCCAGATCATCGAGAGCTTCGCGCTGTCCGGCGTCAAGGGCTGAGCGCGCGCCCGGGAAACTGTCGTTACGATTGATCCGGATTGCCGCCAACAGGGATTGGCACGGCGGCATGCGTCATGCAATGCTCCGTCCCGCTCGAACCAGGCCGGAATTCCGCATTGCTCGAAATCAGGGACGTCACCCGCAGTTTCTACGGTGTCAGCGCGCTCAACGGCGTGTCGCTGACGGTCCCCGGCACCGGCATCACCGGGCTGATCGGGCCCAACGGCGCGGGCAAGACGACCCTCTTCAACTGCATCTCCGGCGTCATCCCGCCGGACGGCGGCCGGATCGTCTTCGCGGGCCGCGACATTGCCGGGCTCAGGCCGGATCAGGTCTCAAACGCCGGACTCGTGCGCACCTTCCAGATCGCACGCGGCCTGCCGCGCCTGTCCGTGATGGACAACCTGATGCTCTATGGCGCCGACCAGCCGGGCGAGCGTGTGCTGCCGGCGTTGCTGCGCACGCGCGCCAGCCTCGAGCGCGAGGAGGCGCTGCGCGCCCGCGCGATCGCGATCGCGGGCAGGCTCAATCTCATGCGCGTCATCGGAAATCCGGCATCGGCGCTTTCCGGTGGCCAGAAGAAGCTGCTCGAGATCGGGCGCGCGCTGATGGCCGAACCGAAGATGATCCTTCTCGACGAGCCGGTGGCCGGCGTCAACCCGACGCTGGCGCGCGAGATCGGCGAGCATCTGCAGGCGCTGGCGCGCGAAGGGCTGCCCATCCTGCTGATCGAGCACCACATGGACATGGTCGCTCGCCTGTGCGACCGCGTCGTTGTGATGGCCGAAGGCCGCCACCTCGCCGAGGGCCGGTTCGAGGACATCGCGAACGATCCGCGCGTGCAGGAAGCCTATATGGGACGCCGCTGGCGGAACACCGGCTGATGTCCGAGCTGTTCGCACGCGCGATCGTTGCGGGCTACGGCGCCGCCGACGAGATCCTGAAGGGCGTCGATTTCGCCGTGGGCAAGGGCGAGATCGTGTGCATCATCGGCCCGAATGGCGCCGGCAAGTCGACGCTGCTCAAGACCATATCCGGCCTGCTGCGCCCCAAGAGCGGCACCGTCAGTCTCGACGGGAAGGACATCACCGGCCGCCTGCCGCGCGAGATCGCGCGCGCCGGCCTCGCCTACGTACCGCAGGAGCACAACATCTTCCCCTCGATGACGGTCCGCGAGAATCTCGAAATGGGCGGATACATCGATCCGGGTGCCGTGCCGCGCCGCATCGTGCGCGCGATGGAGCGCTTCCCGGTCCTCGGCACCAAGCAGCGCCATGCGGCGCGCACGCTTTCGGGCGGCGAGCGGCAGATCCTCGCGATGGCGATGGCGCTGATGGTGGAGCCGAGCGTGCTGATGCTCGACGAGCCGTCGGCCGGCCTTTCCCCGCTGGCAGCCGAGAAGCTTTTCGACGCCATCGTGGAGATCAACCGCGAGGGCCTTTCGATCGGAATCGTCGAGCAGAACGCAAGCGAGGCCTTGGCGATCTCGAGCAAGGCGTACATTCTGGTCGATGGCCGGAACAGCCGGACCGGCGATGCGGCCGAACTTGCCGCAAATCCCGAGATCCGGCGCATCTTCCTCGGCGGCTAGGGCCGCCCAACGACGAACAGGAGGCACACATGAAACGTCTCAGCCGCAGAACCGTCCTGAAGTCCGCCGCCGCGGCGACCGCCGCCCTCGCCTATCCGTTCCAGGTCCAGGCGCAGGCCGAGCCGCTGCGCGTGGGCATCCTCACGCCGCTGACCGGTGCCGGCGGCAACGACGGGCCGCGCATGCTCAAGGCCATGCAGGCCGTGTTCGACGAGGTGAACAAGTCCGGCGCTTTCGGCCGCAAGATCGAGATCACGGTCGAGGACGACCAGACGAATCCGGAAGCGGCGGTGCGCGCCGCGCGCAAGCTGATCGAGGTCAACAAGGTCTCGGTCATCATGGGCACGTGGGCATCGGCGGTCACCGCGGCCGTCGCGCCGGTGTGCTGGGAGTCGAAGACCTTCATCATGACTGTGTCGGGCGCCGACCCGATCACGCTGCTGCCGCACCAGGGCTTCCTCGTGCGCACCCAGCCCAACAGCCGCCTGCAGGGCACGGCGCACGGCGAGTTCGTCGCAAGCCTCGGCGCCAAGCGCCTCGGCATCATCGGCATCCAGGCGCCGTTCGCGATCCCGACCAAGGAGTATCTCGAGGCGGTGATGAAGGCGAAGGGCGGCGCCGTCGTCTCGCACGTGATCTACGAGAAGGACAAGTCGACCTACCGCTCCGAGATCGACCAGGTCATGCGCGAGAAGCCGGACTTCCTCTATCTCAACGGCTATGCGCCCGACACCGTCGTGGTGCTGCGCGACCTCTACCGAGCGAACATCAATCTCGGGAAGTTCTGCCAGTCCTATGCGGTCCCGCAGGCGACGCTCGACACGATCCCGCCCGAGGTTTCCGAAGGCGTCATGACGGGCCAGCCCTCGGCCGACGTCGAAGGCTCGGCCTACAAGAGTGCCTGCGATCGTCTCGGCCTCAAGGAGATCGACGGCTATGTGGCGCAGGCGACGGACTGGGCGAGCCTCGCCGTGCTCACGGTCGCCAAGGCCGGTGCGGCCACGGGCGTGGCGCTCAAGGACACGGTGCGCAAGGTCAGCCAGGGCGGCGGCACGAAGGTCTACACCGCCGTCGAGGGCCTGAAGGCGCTCGCCGCCGGCAAGGAGATCAACTACGAGGGCGCCTCGGGTCCTTGCGACTTCAACGAGATCGGCGACATCAGCGGCTGCCGTTTCCGTTACATGAAGGTGGCCAAGGGCAAGCTCGAGTTCCTCAAGCTCGTCTGACGATGGAAGTCGCCCAGCTCGTCCTCAACGGCGTGATGGCCGGCACGGTTCTCGCCGTGCCGGCCATCGGCCTCACCGCGATCTTCGCGGTGCTGCGCTTCACGAACTTCGCGCTCGCCTCGCACATGACGATCGGCGCCTTCGCCGGCTTCGTGGCAAACACCACGTTCGGCCTGCCGATCGTCCCGTCGCTGGCGACCGCGTTTCTCGTGTCCGGCTTCTTCGGCTGGATGTCGGACGAGTTCGTGCTCCGTCGCCTTCGCGCCTCGGGCTTCGTCACGACGGCGATCGGCTCGATCGCGCTGACGATCGCGCTCGAGAACTTCGTGCGCTTCGGCTTCGGCAACCAGATGCGCGGCTACGACCTGCCGCTGCGCCGCGACTGGGTGATCCAGGGACTGCGCGTGAGCCCGCAGCAGGTCGAGAACCTCGCCATTGCCGTTGTCGTCGTGGCGCTGCTGTTCGCCTTCCTGGCGCTGACGCGCACCGGCAAGGCGATGCGCGCGGTCGCCGACAACCCGATGCTCGCCTCGATCAAGGGCATCAATTCCGACACGGTCGCCCGCCTCGTCTCGTTCATCGCGATGGGGCTCGCAGGCCTTGGCGGCATGCTCACGGGGCTCGACACCACGATCGACCCGCTCGTGGGCTTCCGCACGATCCTTTCCGTCTTCGCCGCCGCCGTCGTCGGCGGGCTCGGCAGCATTCCCGGCGCCGTCGTGGGCGCGCTCGTCGTGGGAATCGGCGAGGAGCTGAGCCTGCTTTTCCTGACGCCGGCCTACCGCACGGCGGTCGGTTTCCTTGCGATCCTGCTTGTGCTGACGCTGCGGCCGCGCGGCATCCTCGGCCAGCGGGCCTACTGAGAGGCGGGCATGGAGCACTATCTCGTCGCGATGGGTGTCACGGCCGGGATCTACGCCATCATGGCGCTCGGCATGAACGTGATCTGGGGCATGGCCGGCCTCATCAATCTCGGCCTCGTCGGCTTTTTCGCCGTCGGCGCCTATGCCTCGGGCCTGCTGACGCTCAAGCTCGGCTGGCCGATCGTCGCGGGCGTCGCCGCGGGTGCCGTGGCCGCTTCGCTTGTGGGTGTTGCCGTGGCGCTCATCACCGTGCGGCTGCGCGGCGACTACCTCGCCATCGTGACGCTCGGCTTCGCCGAGACCATGCGCATCGTCATGTCCAACGAGCTGTGGATCGCCAACGGGACGGACGGGCTCTCGGGGATCCCCGGCCCGTTCCGCCAGGCGCTCGGCCCGCACGGGTTCAACCTCCTCTTCCTCGGCATTGTCGTCGCCGCGACGGCGCTGCTGTTCTTCCTTTTCCAGCGGCTCGACAATTCGCCCTTCGGCCGGGTCCTTCGCGGCATCCGCGAGGACGAGCAGGTGGTCCAGGTCGCCGGCAAGAACGTCGTCATGTTCAAGGTGAAGGCGTTCGCGGTGGGCACGGCCGCACTCGGCATGGCCGGCGCGCTCTACGGCCATTTCACGAGCTACATCGCGCCCGACCTGTTCGCGCCGCTGCTGACGCTCTACATCAAGCTGTCGCTGCTGGCCGGCGGGCTTGGCAACAACATCGGCGCCGTGGTGGGCGCGGTGCTGGTCGTCTTCTTCCTGGAATCGACGCGCTTCATCGTGCCGTTCATCCCCGAGATTTCCGCCGTCCAGGGGGCGGCACTGCGCGAGATCCTGATCGCGGTGGCGCTGCTGCTGATCCTGCGCACGCGCGCGCGCGGCCTCATCCCCGAGCGTCTCGCACAGGTCCGCATCCCGCCATCCGTTCCCGCCTCCCTCTCCCTCAAGCCGTGAAAGCCGTGCCATGCCGAAGAAGTCGCGACTGCTGACGCTCGAAGACGTCCTCCACATCGAGATGCTGACGGCCGAGAAGGCCGACCGGCAGACCGTCTACAAGGCCGTCGAGAAGGTCGCGGCGGAAACCTGCGGCTGGGTCATGCTGACGACGCTGAAATACGACGAGGCGGCCGGCGTGGTGGTGCGCCTGCATTCCAGCAACGAGAAGGACTATCCGCTCGGCGGCACCAAGCCGATCTCGAAGATCACGGTGAGCCGCCAGAAGATGGACAAGGGCGAAGTATTCCTGGCGCCGGACCGCGCGGCGGTGAAGGAGGCCTTCTTCGATCACGACCTCATCTTCTCGCTGGGCATCTCGGCGATTCTCAATGCGCCGATCCGCCACGCGGGCCGCCGGCTCGGCTCGCTCAATTTCTGCGGCGAGGAAGGCTGGTACGGCGAGACCGAGGCGCGCAACGCGCAGATCCTCGGCGGACTGCTGATCCCCAGCCTCCTCCAGGAGTTCTAGCGCCGAAAGCGTTGACGGCACTTCAATAAAGGTAAAGCATTGCCCGTTCCGGGCGGTTCAGAGGGAAAGCACGCGGCAATGGCGCTCCTGCACTTCAAGAATTTCCAGATGCTCGATCCCGAGGCCGACGGCCTCAAGGGCGGCTACGAGATCCTCGTCGAGGGCGATCGCATCCGCGAAGTGTCGGCCAAGCCGATCAAGTCGAAGGCGGCGTCCGTCGTCGATTGCGGCAAGCGCACGCTGATGCCGGGCCTGATCGACAGCCACGTGCACGTGGTGCTTTCGGAAGTCGTGATCCGCAACATGGAGAGCGTGCCGCTGACGCTGATGGCCGCCCGCGCCGCGGCGCAGATGCGCAAGATGCTGGCGCGCGGTTTCACGACCGTGCGCGACACCGGCGGGGCGGACTGGGGACTCAAGGAAGCGGTCGACAAGGGCCACATCGCGGGCCCGCGCCTGTTCATCGCCGGCAAGGCCATCGGGCCGACCGGCGGCCACAGCGACGGCCGCCGCCGGACCGACTATGGCGCGAACTGCCACTGCTGCAACGCGCTGGCCTTCTCGATGGGTGTGGCCGACGGCGTGGCCGGCGTGCGCAAGGCGGTGCGCGAGGAGATGCGGCAGGGTGCCGACCACATCAAGATCATGATGTCGGGCGGCGTCGCCTCGCCCTACGACCCGCTCGACAGCCTGCAGTTCTCGATGGAAGAGGTCGGCGCCGCGGTCGAGGAGGCGCACGCGTTCGGGCGCTATGTCTGCGCCCACGCCTATACGCCCGCCGCCATCATCCGCGCGGCCAAGGGCGGCGTTCGCACGATCGAGCACGGCAATCTCGTCAACGACGAGGCCGCCAAGCTGATGGCCAAGAAGGGCATGTTCCTGGTCGCCAATCTCGTGACGTATTTCGAGATGAAGAAGCGCGCGGCCGATTTCGGCATGAATGCCGAGATGCTGGCCAAGAACGACCTCGTCATCGACGGCGCGCTGCGTTCGCTCGAGATCTGCAAGCGCCACAAGGTGCCCGTCGCCTACGGCACAGACCTGCTGGGCCAGCTGCAGGACGAGCAGTCGCAGGAGTTCTCGCTGCGCGCGCGCGTGCTCTCGCCCATCGAGATCATCCGGTCGGCCACGACCGTGGGCGCCCAGATCCTGCGCATGGAAGGCAAGCTCGGCTGCATCCGGCCCGGCGCCTTCGCCGACCTGATCGTGGTCGACGGCAACCCGCTCAAGAACCTCGCCCTGTTCGAGGGCCAGGGCCGCCACATCCCGGCGGTCATGAAGGGCGGCACATTCCACAAGAACGAGCTGAACTAGGACGCCATGAGCGAACAGATCCTGCTGACGAATTTCGCGCTGCTCGAGCCGACCTTCGGCGAGATCCGCAAGGGCTACCAGCTGCTCGTCGAGGGCGACAAGGTCCGCGAGCTGTCTACCAAGCCGATCAAGTCGCCGGGTGCCGCGAAGATCGACTGCGGCGGCAATACGCTGATGCCGGGCCTGATCGACAGCCACGTTCACGCCATCCATTCGGAAGTGAATATCCGCTTCATGGAGGCTCTTCCGCTGACGCTGGTGGCCGCGCGTGCGGCAACCCGGCTGACGGCGATGCTCAATCGCGGCTTCACGACCGTGCGCGACACCGGCGGCGCCGACTGGGGGATCAAGACGGCGATCGAGACCGGCCACATCGTGGGCCCGCGCCTTTTCATCGCCGGACAGTCGATCGGGCCGACGGGCGGCCATTCCGACTCGCGCCGGCGCACGATGGCGGACGGCGACGCTTGCGTTTGCTGCAACGGCCTGATGTTCAAGTCGGCCGTGGCCGACGGCATCGACGGCGTGCGCAAGGCGGCGCGCGAGCAGATGCGCCAGGGTGCCGACCACGTGAAGATCATGATGTCGGGGGGCGTCGCCTCGCCCTACGACCCGCTCGACAGCCTTCAGTTCTCCGACGGCGAGGTGAAGGCCGCGGTCGAGGAGGCCACCGCCTTCGGCCGCTATGTCTGCGCCCACGCCTATTCGGCCCAGGCGATCGTGCGCGCCGCGAAGTTCGGCGTGCGCACGATCGAGCACGGCAACCTGATCGACGACGCCGCGGCCAAGCTGATGGCGAAGAAGGGCATGTTCCTCGTCGCCAACCTCGTCACCTACTACGCCATGAAGGAACGTGCGGCGAAGTGGGGGATGACGGCCGAAAGCCTCGAGAAGAACGACGTCGTCCTGCAGGGCGGGCTCAAGTCGCTGGAGATCTGCAAGCGCAACAACGTCCCCGTCGCCTACGGCACCGACCTCCTGGGCGAGCTGCACTGGGACCAGTCGCGCGAGTTCACCATCCGCCAGGCCGTGCTGTCGCCCATGGAGATCATCCGCTCGGCCACGCTGGTCGGCGCCGAAATCCTGCGCCTGCCGGGCAAGCTCGGCACGCTGGCGCCCGGCGCCTTCGCCGACATGATCGTGGTCGACGGCAATCCGCTCAAGAACCTCGCGCTGCTCGAGGACCAGGGCAGGCACCTGTCGCTGATCATGAAGGGCGGCAAGCTGCACAAGAACCGGCTGCACTGAGGATGGCGCAGGGCCGCATCGACACGCGCCGGCTTGGCCGCTTCGCCCTGCGTGGCGTGGCGTCGCTGTCGATGGCCTATCTGCTCCTGCCCCTGTTCTTCGTGACGTGGCTTGCCTTCTTCGCGCAGGAGATCCCCTCCTTCCCGCCCGAGGGCTATTCGTTCAAGTGGTTCCGCGCCATTCCCGGCAACGACCGTTTCGTATCGGGCTTCCTGCTGAGCCTCGAGGTGGCGGCGATCGCGACCGTCATCGGCCTGATGCTCGGCGTGCCCGCGGCCGTCGGCCTCGTGCGGCTGCGCTTCACGGGCCGCGAGGCGGCGAGCAATCTCCTGCTCCTGCCGCTCGTCGTGCCGGGCATCGTGCTCGGCATCGCGCTCTACGTCTTCCATGTCGAGGCCGAACTCATGACCGAACTGCCGATCCTCGGCTCGTTCGGCGGCCTGATCGCGGGCCACGTGCTGATCGTCATCCCGTGGACGGTGCGTCTCGTGACCGCAAGCCTCGTGGGCATGGACCGCTCGATCGAGGAGGCCGCGCAGAGCCTCGGCGCCGACCGCCTGACGACCTTCCGCCGCGTGACCATGCCCGCCATCCTGCCGGGCATGGTCGCCGCCGCGATGTTCGGCTTCATCTCGTCCTTCGGCAACCTCGAGATGAGCCTTTTCATCGTCGGACCGGGCCGCACCACGCTGCCCATCGCGATCCTCCAGTATCTCGAATGGAAGATCGATCCGACCATTGCCGCCGTGTCGGTCCTGCAGATCCTGTTCATCGCGGCCGCGATGCTGCTGACCGACCGTTTCGTTCGCATCAGCCGGGTGGTCTAGAATGGCGCGTCTGCAGATCGACCGGGTGACGAAGAGCTACGGCGAACTCAAGGCCGTCGACGACGCGACGCTCGACGTGGCCAACGGCGAATTCCTTGTCCTGCTGGGTCCCTCGGGCTGCGGCAAGACGACGACGCTGCGCATGGTCGCAGGCTTCGTCGAGCCGACATCGGGCACGATCCGCCTCGACGGGAACGACGTGACCACGCTGCCGCCGTGGAAGCGAAATGCCGGCCTCGTCTTCCAGAGCTATGCGCTGTTCCCGCACCTGACGGTCAACCAGAACGTCGCCTTCGGCCTCGAGATGCGCAAGGTGCCCGCCGCCGACATGCCCAAGAAGGTCGCCGAGGCGCTGCGCCTCGTGCGGCTCGACCATCTGGGCGAACGCCTGCCGCGCCAGCTGTCCGGCGGCCAGCAGCAGCGCGTGGCGCTGGCGCGTGCCCTCGTCTTCCACCCCGACATCCTGCTGCTCGACGAACCGCTGTCGAACCTCGATGCCAAGCTGCGCCAGGACGTGCGCGTGGAGATCCGCGAGCTGCAGCGCAAGCTCGGGCTGACGACCGTCATGGTGACCCACGACCAGGAGGAGGCGCTGACCATGGCCGACCGCCTCGTGGTGATGAGCGAGGGCCGCATCCGCCAGGTCGGCACGCAGCACGATCTCTACGAGCGGCCGGCCGACCGTTTCGTGGCCGATTTCGTCGGCCGCTCCAACTTCATCGAGGGCCGCATCGAGGCGCCCGGAAAGTTCGTGTCGAAGGGCGGGCTTGCGATCGCCTGCGCGGACGGACCGCCGGGATCGGCCGTGCTGGCCCTGCGGCCCGAGCGCGTCGCGATCGTCGGCTCGGGCGAGCCGGCCGACAACCGCTTCGAAGGCCGGGTGGAGTTCCTCTCCTATCTCGGGGCCGCGATCGACCTGCATGTGCGCCTGTCGCCGGCCGAACGCCTGATCGTCCAGCTTCCCAACCGGCCCGAGAGCGCCGCGCCGAAGATCGGCGATGCCGTCACGCTCGCATGGAGCCGCACCACAGCCCGGATCTTCCACGACTGAAACCGACCGAAACCGAAGGAGAAGCGAACATGGCCCATACCCCGACGACTTCCCGCCGCGCCTTCCTCGCCGGCACGGCCGCCGCCGCCGGCGCGCTTGCCGCACCCGGCATCGCCCGCGCCCAGTCGAAGGGCAAGATCGTGGTGGGCACGTGGGGCGGCGACTATGCGCGCCTGCTCAACAAGAACATCGAGCAGCCGATCCTGATCAAGGAAGGCTGGGAGGTCGTCCAGGACCAGGCGGGCGACCCGCAGCGCCGTTCGAAGATGCTGGCCGAGCAGCGCCTGCCGCGCGGCACGTCCGACGTGCAGGGCCTGTCGTCGATCAACATGTTCCAGATGCACGACGCCGGCACGGTGCTGCCGATCGACTATTCCAAGCTGAAGAACGCCAAGAACCTGCTGCCGTCGATGAAGTATCCCTACGGCGTGGGCCACATCTATTCGGGCAACGTCGCCGTCTACAATCCAAAGATGGTGAGCCCGGCGCCCAAGAGCTACAAGGACGTGTTCGATCCCAAGCACGGCAACAAGCTCGCCATCATCGACATCCAGTACCAGTACACGATCGCCTCGGCCGCACTCGCCGCCGGCGGCTCGACCAAGAATTTCGAGCCCGGCAAGAAGCTGCTGCTGGAGTGCAAGAAGGCCGGCATGCGCATCTACCCCACGAACGAGGCCTTCGCGCAGGGCCTGAAGGCCGAGGAATTCGGCATCGGCGTGATGTGGAAGGCGCGCGTCGTGCAGTGGCAGAACGCGGGCATCACGGTCGAGGCCGTGACGCCGAGCGAGGGGGCGCTTGCCTACGTGTCGGGCTTCGTCATCCCGAAGAACGCACCCAACAAGAACGGCGCCTACGCCTATATCGACGCGATGCTCGCGAAGTCGGCGCAGGAGAACTTCGCCGTCGACATGGGCTACAACCCGACCGTCACCAACGCGGTCGTGGCGCCCGACCTCAACAAGCGGATCGGCTTCACGCCCGACGAGATCAAGAAGCTCGTCGATCTCGACTACGACTACATGAACCGCAACGACGTCGCCCTCAAGGAATGGTGGGACAAGGAACTCAAGGGCTGAGGCGGCAATGACGGCAGCGGCACTTCCGGCCCGGCAGGACGACGACGCCCGCGCGTCGTTCCTGTCGGCCGGCACGCTGGTGGGCCCGGCGACGGTCTTCGTCGCCGCGGGCCTGCTGGTGCCGCTTGCCATCCTGTTCCGCTACAGCCTCAACCGGTTCGAGCCCCGCCGGATGATGGTCGACGCGTTCACGTTCGAGAACTACGTCAAGTTCTTCTCCGACCCCTACTACACCGGCATCTTCTGGACGACGCTGCGCGTGGCGGCACTCTGCACCGTCGCCTGCGTCGTCCTGGGGCTGCCGCTTGCCTATGCGCTGGCGCGCACCCAGACGCGCTTCAAGAACATCCTGATCGTCCTCGTCGTGCTGCCGCTCTTCGTGGGCAACGCCGTGCGCGCGGCAGGCTGGATGACGCTGCTGGGCAGCAAGGGCTTCCTCAACGTCACGCTCGAGAAGCTCGGCCTGATCGACGAGCCCCTGCAGATGATGTTCACCGAAGGCGCCGTCATCGCCGGCATCATCGCCGTGAACCTGCCCTACATGGTGCTGACGCTGCAGAGCGTGATCGAAGGCATCCAGCGCCAGCTCGAAGAGGCGGCCTTCAGCCTCGGCGCCAACCCCTACGAGATGACCAAGCGCGTGCTGCTGCCGCTGGCCCTGCCGGGCCTGCTTGCCGGCACGATCCTCACCTTCATCCTCGGCATGAATGCCTATGCCACGCCCGTCCTGCTCGGCGGGCCCAAATTCAAGATGATGGGGCCGCTCGTGTTCGGGCAGTTCCAGCTCAACAACTGGCCGTTCGGCGCGACGACGGCCTTCGTCCTGATGGCGGCCACGCTGGCGCTGACCGCGACCGCCAACATCCTTGTCCAGAGGCGCTACAGGCGCTGAACAACCGGGAGACGCGAAGATGACGATCGGGGTTGGCGGTTCGACCGCCGAGAAGGAGCTTGCGGCGCTGAAGAACATGCGCGGAAGCGTACCGCCCATCGGCGTCGACGAGCGGCTGCGGCGCATCGACAAGGCGCAGCGCCTGATGCGCGAGAAGGGCATCGACGCGCTGTGGCTCGACATCTCGTCGAGCCTGACCTACTTCACGGGCCTGCGCATGCGCCGCACCGAGCGCGCGCACGGCGCGATCCTGCCGGCACGCGGCGAGATCGTCTACCTGTCGCCGGCCTTCGAGGTCGAGAAGCTGCGCACGATGACCGTCTTCGGCGACAAGATCGCCCAGTGGGAGGAGGACGAGGACCCCACCGCGCTCGTCATCGACACGGTGCGCTCGCTGGGCGCCGAGCGCGGGACCATCGCGGTCGACGAGGCCACGCCCTTCTTCACCTTCGACGGACTGCGCCGCGCGGGCAATTCCTTCACGTTCGTGAACGGGTCCGAGATCACGGCCGCCTGCCGCCAGATCAAGTCCGAGCAGGAACTGGCGCTGATGCAGACGGCCAAGAACATCACGCTCGAGGCGCACAAGGCCGCCGCGCGCATCCTGCGCGAGGGGATCACGACGCCCGAGGTGCAGGCCTTCCTCACGGCCGCGCACCGCAAGCTGGGCTCGGAAGGCGATCCGCCGTTCAACGCCGTGCTGTTCGGCGAGGCGACCGCCTACCCGCACGGCGTGCCCTATCCGCAGACGCTGAAAGACGGCGACATGGTGCTGATCGATACCGGCGCGCCGATCGACGGATACCTCTCCGACATCACGCGCTCCTACGTGTTCGGCACGCCCAACAAGCGCCAGCGCGAGGTGTGGAATCTCGAGAAGGCCGCGCAGGCCGCCGCCTTCGCTGCCGCCAAGCCCGGCAACCGGTGCGAGGATGTGGACAAGGCCGCGCGCGCGGTCATCACGGCCGGCGGCTTCGGCCCCGGCTACGCCACACCGGGCCTGCCGCACCGCACCGGCCACGGCATCGGGCTCGACGTGCACGAGTGGCCCTACCTCGTGAAGGGCGACCGCACCGTGCTGGCGCCGGGCATGACGTTCTCGAACGAACCGACGATCTGCATCTATGGCGAGTTCGGCGTCCGCCTCGAGGATCACATGTACATCACCGAAAAGGGCGCCGGCTGGTTCACCGGCCCCGCCCACTCGGTCGACGACCCGTTCGGCCTCGACGTGCGCTGAACGG
>JAEUKX010000085.1 GCA_016794025.1 Rhodospirillales bacterium
ATCATCACCGGCCCCTGCTATCTGTGGGACATGGCGCCCGCCCTGCCCTTCACGCGCGCACTGGGCCATGTCGAGCGCTATCTGGACGGTTCGCCCTTCGACGTCGGCGCGCTGCTGCGGCCCGATTACGGCTTCCCGGTCCGCCAGCCCTTGATCGTGGGGCAGCCGGATCTCGTCGAACGGCTGATCAGGCTTCTGCGCTGATCACCAGCAGGTATAGCCGCCGTCGGCGACGACGACGCTGCCGGTCATCAGGCTTGCGGCGTCGGAGGCGAGGAACAGGACGACCGAGGCGATCTCCTCGGACTCGCCCATGCGCCCCATCGGCGTGCCGCCGAGCCACGCCGCTCCCATCGCGGGATCGCTTTCGACGAACTTGTTGAGCGGCGTGTTGATGTAGGTGGGCGCCACCGCATTGACGCGCACGCCGCGCGCGCCCCATTCGGCCGCCAGCGATTTCGTCAGGTGATGCACCGCCGCCTTCGAGGCGTTGTAGTAGCTCTGCGGCTGCGGCTTGTTGACGATGAAGCCCGACATCGAACCGACATTGACGATGGCGCCACGCCCCGCAGCCAGCATGTGCTTGCCGAATGCCCGGCAGCACCAGAAGACCGAGTTGAGGTTCACGTCGATTACGTTGAGCCAGTGCTCGTCCTCGACCTGTTCGGCGGGTGTGCCGCTGCGTGCGATGCCGGCATTGCAGACCAGGATGTCGACCTGCCCGAGCCGTGCGACCGTCGCGTCGGCGAATGCGGTCACGCCCTTCGAATCGGTGACGTCGAGAAGATGCGTCGTGACCTTGTGGCCCTTGGCGCGCAGGAACGCGGCACCCTCCTCCACCGTCTTCGCGTCGCGGTCGACGATCGCGAGCGTCGCTCCCGCTTCGCCCAGCGCGTCGGCGCAGGCGAGCCCGATGCCGCGGCCGCCGCCGGTGATGACGGCATTGCGACCGGTCAGTCTGAAGCGTTCGAGATACATCGTCCGGATTCCCGCTCGAAAATGAATATGAGCATTTGCCCTTATAAAGAGCTAATGCCCAAACCCTTTCCAGTCAAGGAGATACGCGTGGACGGTGCTATTTGCCCCGCTTGCCGCCGCCAAGAATCAGGCGCGCGGTCGCCTCGTCGGTCACGAGGCCCGTGACCAATCCCCCGGCGAGCGCCGCCCGGATCGCCGCCGCCTTCTTGGCGCCCGTCGCAACCGCGATCCGCGCGCCGCCGGTGAGGTCGCCGACATGCACGCTGGCGACGCGGGCATTCGTCCGGCCCGCCAGCACCTTGCCGTCCCGGTCGAAGACCCAGCCGACGATCTCGCCGACGCCGCCGCCGGCGATCAGGTCGTCGAGTTCGGCTGCGGAAATGAACCCGTCCTCGCGCAGCGGCGCGTTCGGGCCGACATGCCCGATCCCGACGAACGCGACGTCGGCGCCGCGCGCGAGCGCCGCGACCGAGCGGACGGTCGCGAGCTCGGTCAGCAGGCGCCGCTCTTCGGACGAGCGCGCGACGACCGGCAACGGCATCGGGTAGTAGTGGGCCTTCACGCGGCCGGCCAGATACGAGATGACGTCGTAATAGCTCGCCGAGCCGTCGGCCGAGATGTTGCCGACCAGCGACACGAGCCTGTGCGCCGGACAATCCATCGCCGCGACCTGATCGACGGCCGCCCGCATCGACCGGCCCGTGCCCAGCGCCATGACGACGGGCTTGTCCGAACCGAGCCAACGCTCGATCATGCGCGCGGCCGAATGGATGGCGCCGAGGCCGGCCTGCGCCGAACCGGCATCCGACGGCGACACGTCGCACGTCGCGAGCCCGAAGCGCGCGCAGATATCGTCGGCCAGCCTCATGCATTCGGCGATCGGATGCTCGAGCGTGACGCGCACGAGCCGCTCGCTGATCGCCAGCGAAATCAGCCTCTGCGCCGTCTGGCGCGAAACCGACATCTTTCCGGCGATTTCGTCCTGCGTTTTCCCGGCGACGAAATAGAGCCACGCCGCCCGCGCGGCATCGTCGAATTTGCCCGTCAAGTGCCCTACCCCTCTTTCGGCCATTGTATGGCCGACCCCGCCCGGTCCCTCAACGATATCAATGGCAGCTTCCGACGCTTGGTGGAAGTCAAAGGGATTCGCCGCAAGAGGGGCCCCGATCCTCTCAAGGAACTTACTACATACGTATCTTTAGTTGCATTTATTCCTTCAGCGGCTTATGATCCGCGCATGGATCGAGACCATCCGGTCCTGCGCTGTTTGACATGTGAATACGGGCCGCAAGACTTGCTTGACGGATTTTAATTCCGTCAACGTCAACGGGGAACTTCGCGGCCAATCAAGGAGTTGGCTGTTGACGGTCAACTGCCGTCAACAGCCGCAAAAATGACGCGACGGATTTTAACCCCGTCTCCGTCGCCTGCCTCGGCGCTCAGATCAGGTCGATGTCGTAGGCGCGCAGCATCGGTGCGGGCGCCAGTTCGTGCGGCAGTTCGACAAGCCCGGCAAGATCGGTGAAGGCCGGTATGACCTGCCGTGCGCCGACCGCGCGGGCGAGCCTTACGTTGTCGCTGCGGCGCGGGTGCGTGTTCCAGCGCTGCCAGCGCGCGCGGCCTTCGGCGATCGCGCCGTGCGCCGGCGTTTTCTTCGGCACATGGCCGGTGAAGATGAAGGGCGTGCTCCCCAGCCACCTGGCGAAAAGCTCGGCGGCGAGGCCGCCCTCGGCATTCGAATCACCGCAGATCGTGATGCCCTTGGGGTCCGGCTTTTCGGGCAGGCCGCTGCGCAGCAGGGCGGCGATCGCCGCCTGCGCCTGCGGGGAGGCGGCATCGTCGCCGCCCGACGCGATGGTCTCGGCCTGGCGGCGCACCTCGGGGCACAGATGCGGCTTCACATGGCCGAGCTCGACCAGCCGCAGCGCCATCTCGGGCCCGCGCCCGCCGATCGGGATCGGCAGCACGGCGCCGTCGCCGAGCATCCTGCCGAGGGCGGCAACCTGGTCGTCGAGCGCATCGTCGCGATCGCCGTAGGAAGCGTCGAGCACGACGGTTGCCGACTGCGGCGGCATGTCGAAGGGATAGACCTTCGATTCCGCGCTCCAGTCGCCGGTGTAGAGGAAGCCGCCGCCGACCGCGAAATGCAGCCAGATGCCGCCCGGCGCATGGCCGCAGCGCCCGGTGGTGACGCTGGCGCCGAAGATCTCGGCGTTCCCGCGCAGCGGCAGCAGGCGCCGCCGATCTTCCGGCACGGGACAGTTCTTGATGTTGGCCCACGTCCCTTTCGTGGCGTAGACCGGCGGATTGCCGAGATCGGGGGCGAGGTCGAGGGCGGCCGCATGATCCTCGTGCGCGTGCGAGACGAAGATCGCGTCGACCTTGCCGACCGGTTCGATGTTCGGGCGCACGCCGGGCTCGGGCCCCTCGCCCACGTCGAGCAGGATGCGCGCCCCGCCGGCCTCGACGAGGAAACAGGCCGGCAGCTTGCCGCCGAGGCCACTGACGATCGTCAAACGCGACATTCGGAACCCTCGTTCATGTTCGGGAAAACGGCATCTCTCACGGCTCCCACGGCAGCACCCCGCGCGGAAGGCGACGGCGCAGCATCGAAGCGGCGAGCATCAGCAGGAAGACGGCGACGACGATCAACACGCCCACGGCCGAAGCGAGGCTCGACGACGCGCTTTCCTCGAGGAAATAGACGATCGACCCGATGGTGCGGGCCCCCGACGAGACCAGCAGGATCGAGACCTGGATCTCGGCAAGCGCGGTGAGGAACACGAGGATCGCGCCGGCGGCCGCGCACGGGGCCACCATCGGCAATAGTATATCCTTGAGGGTGCGCACGAAGCCGGCACCCGCCACGCGTGCCGCCTCGTCGAGCGCGCGGTCGATCTGCAGGAAGCCGCTGACCGTCGGGCGCAGCGCCAGCAGCAGGCGGTTGGCGAGGTAAGCGGCGAGGATGATCCAGATCGTTCCGTAAAGACTGACACCTATCACCGGCAGCGGCTTCAGGAAGAACAGGATCGCCGCGATGGCGATGACCGCGCCCGGCAGCGCGTAGGAAAGCTCCGCCGCGAGGCTCAGCAGGCGGACCGCGAGGCTCCTGCGCCAGGTCAGGAAGTAGCCAAGCGGGATCGCCACGACCATCAGGACCGTCGCCGTCATCGTCGCCAGCGACAGGCTGGTCAGGAACGCGCGCCGGATCGCGGCGTGGTTGAACAGCGCGTTGTCGAAATGGCGCAGCGTCAGCGTCTCCCACGACAGCGGCAACCCATAGGCGCGCACCAGCGCCGCCGTCAGCAGCGCGCTCAGCGGGATGAACAGCATGACCGCGATGCCGGCCCAGCAGGCGATTGCGGCGGGCGTGCGCC
>JAEUKX010000103.1 GCA_016794025.1 Rhodospirillales bacterium
AACGCCGCGAGCGCAAAAACCACGACCCATTTCAACCAGCCTGACACGACACCACCACCCCGACCCAAAATCGAAAGGAACGAACATGCCCAACTCTACCGGCTTCAAGATGCATCCGGAAGTCGCATCGACGCTGCGGGACTTTCTCGCCGGTGCCGAAGGCGGCAACAAGATTTCCGTCGTTCGCAATGGCAATAGCGGCCTGTCTGTCGGACCGCTTCAGGTCGATCTTTCGAAAGACCCGGAGCTTCCCGGCAAGATTTATAAGATCGGCTCGGATCTGGGCATCGCGGGAAAAATCGGCCCTGAAGACCTGAAGAAGACCCATACGCAGATCGACTCCGCAAAGGAAAAGGAGATGACTGCGTTTGTCGGCGCCGTCCTGCAAACGACAGAGGGCCAGGCCGCACTGGCCGATACCGAGCACAAGCAACTCGGCGAAGTCGAAAAAACCGTCGGTCGCGTCTGCGCGAATGCCGCGCCGGACGCGCAGGCGTTCTGCAACTCGCCCGAGGGCCAGCGCGAGATCGCGGCCTATGTCCATCAGTTCGGCGCGGGCGATACGCGGGAATTGGGCAAGTATCTCGCCGGGAAGGAGGCCACGCTCGACGGCAAGACCGTGAAGCTCGATGGCGAACTGACCATCGCGGGGTTCCGCGCGGACTATCGCGACGCCACGAAATGGGCCAAGGCGAACCCCGATGCGGCGGCAAACCGCGACAAGCAGGTGGACGATTTCAACGCCAAGAACCCCGTGGCGCCGGTTCCCCGGCAGGGCGCCGATGCGGGGACCGCGGCCACCGCCCCCGACTCGCTGCTGCCGCAAACGGCGGCCGGAGCGTCCGAGACGGAACGCGCCGCCGCTTTCGCGCGATCGGAAATACAATCTACTGACGAACAAACGGGCAACGACCGGACGCCGGAACCGCTCGCCGGTCCGGTCGGGCTGCTGCTGGCGCGCGAGGACGGCCGCGCACCCGACGCGCGCGCCGTCAAGCTGCTGCAGACCACCATCAACGACGCGAACCGGCCCGCTTCGTTCGACTGGAACTGGTCGAAGACCGGCCGCATCGACGTCGACGGCGACCTGGGTCCGCAGACGCTCGCGGGGCTCGCGCGCGCCAGCGACAGGCTCGGCGGCGAGGATGCCTTCGCGCAGCGCTTCGCCGCCGCGTCGTTCCACGACTATGCAAAACGTCTCGACCGTGGGATCGAGCGCTACGAGAACCTGCCCGCGATGCTCGACGCGACGTTCGGCCGCCTCGATCCGGACGCCGGGATCGCCCTGCAGGACTCGCTCAACGTGACGCGCGAGGAACTGCCCACGCATGTGCGCTATCCCGAGCTCCTGCGCGACGGCAACATCGGCCCAGTGACGACGGAAGCTTTCCGCACGGCCCTCTACGGGCTCGGCCCCGACCATCTGGCCGAGAACGTCGCCGCGGCTTTCGGTGGCCGCTTGCGCATGCCGCGTGCCGGGGCGCTATAGTCGCGGCCCGATGCCGGATCTCGCGCACGAGAAGAAGCTGGGCGGCCGCGTGGCGGGCGTCGACGAGGCGGGCCGCGGCCCGCTGGCCGGCCCCGTCGTGGCGGCGGCGGTCGTCTTTCTCGTCGCGAAGCTACCGCCCGCGCTTGCCGGTGCCATCGACGATTCGAAAAAGCTGACCGCCGCGCGGCGCGCGGCGGCCTTCGCCGAACTGCGCGCGCACGCGAAGACCGGCACGCTCGCCTACGCCATCGCCGCGGCAAGCGTGAAGGAGATCGACGCGCTCAACATCCTGCGCGCCACGCACCTTGCCATGCGCCGCGCGGTCGAACGGCTGGGCGTGAAGCCCGACGCCGCCCTTGTCGACGGCAACCAGTTGCCGCGCGACCTGCCCTGCCGGACCGAAGGGCTGATCAAGGGCGACGCCAAGTCGCTCTCGATCGCGGCGGCTTCGATCCTCGCGAAGGTCACCCGCGACCGGATCATGGAACGGCTCGACGCGCGCCATCCGGGCTATGGCTGGGCCTCGAACAAGGGGTATGGGGCCGCCGCCCATATCGAATCCATAGCGGTCCGAGGGCCCACGGCCCACCACAGATTGAGTTTTGCGCCACTCGCGCAGGGCCGATTAAGTCTTTGATTCGTTTATCTGTTGACCGCTGAATCGCGTCTGACTCAGGATGCGCGCCATGACGAAACATCAGGCACGCATCGAGTTCCCGGAAGGGACGATCACGATCGGCGACTGCATCGAGCTGATGGGCCAGGTGCCCGAAGGCTCGGTCGACATGGTCTTCGCCGACCCGCCCTACAACCTGATGCTCAAGGGCGAACTGCACCGGCCGAACAATTCGAAGGTCGACGCGGTCGACGACGCGTGGGACCAGATCGGCGATTTCGCGGCCTACGACAAGTTCACGCGCGCCTGGCTTTCGGCCGCGCGCCGCGCGCTGAAGCCCGACGGCGCCATGTGGGTCATCGGCAGCTACCACAACATCTTCCGCGTAGGCGCGATCCTGCAGGACCTGGGCTTCTGGATCCTCAACGACATCGTCTGGCGCAAGACCAACCCGATGCCGAATTTCCGCGGCCGGCGCTTCACCAACGCGCACGAGACGATGATCTGGGCCGCGCGTTCGGAGAAGTCGAAATACACGTTCAACTACGAAGCCATGAAGGCGCTCAACGAAGAGCTCCAGATGCGCTCGGACTGGCTCATCCCGGTATGCGGCGGCCCCGAGCGCATCAAGGATGCCGACGGCAGGAAGGCCCACCCCACGCAGAAGCCCGAGTCGCTCGTCTACCGCGCGGTGCTGTCCTCCTCGAAGCCCGGCGAAACGGTCATGGACCCCTTCTTCGGCTCCGGCACCACCGGGGCCGTCGCGAAGCGGCTGGGCCGGAAGTTCGTGGGATTCGAGCGGGATCGGGGCTATGTGGCGGTCGCGGAAAAGCGCATTCGCGACACCCTGCCCGACGATCCGGAATTCCTTAACGTCCGCGCCAAGCGCGAGGAACCGCGTATCCCCTTCGGCTGGCTGGTCGAGCGAGGGCTCTTGCGGTCGGGCGAGGTGCTGAGCGATGCTACAGGCCGCTGGACGGCACGCGTCCGCGCCGACGGGACGCTGGTCGCCTCGACGGCGACGGGCGATCACCGCGGCTCGATCCACCAGGTCGGGGCCGCGGTCATGGGCGCGCCGGCCTGCAACGGGTGGACCTTCTGGTGCACCAGCATGGACGGGCGGCGCGTGCCGATCGACCTGCTCCGCCAGAAGCTCCGTGCCGAACTGAACTGAACAGGGCTTCCCGGCGTCGGGCGGCCCCACGAACAAAGGCTGGAGCCACGATGGCCGAACCGAGTTTCTCCCGCGGCACGCAAGCGGGGCCCGCACGCCAGCAGCAGCAGCGCGTGCGCGCGATCTTCATCCTGTCGAAATCGGTCTCGGAACTTCTCGGCCCCGACCATCACGTGGCGCGCGCGGTGCGCAACGCCGCCGACGACGAAAACCCGTTCAATTTCGAGCTCGCCCGCACGGCTTTCGACCGCCTGCCGGGCGCCACGCGCCGGCGCATCCGCGGCCACGCCGAGCAGGAGGCGGAGCGCTACGCCGACGCGATCGGCCTCAAGGCCATCCTGCGCAAGCTGCCGACCGACCAGCCCATCGGGCTTGAGATGATCTGGCCGCAGTCGGGCAGCTATCCGCAGCGCAAGCCGCGCGAATACTGATTTTCTAGAACTTGGGCGCTGTGTCGTCGGCCGGAAGGTCGAGCGCCGCGAACGGGCAGCCGCAGAACGGGCAGGCCATCGCCGCGACGCGGGCGCGCGCCTCGTCTTCGGAAAGGCCGTCGCCTTCGATCTGGCGCATCAGGTCGGACATCACGGCCTGATGGGTCCTCTGCGTCTCGCACGCATCGACCATCAGGCGACGGCGCGGCGCGTCGATCTCTTCCAACCGCATGGCATCGGCCCGGCCGGTTCCCAGCAGGGCAGCCGCGGCAAGGCCACCTGTGGCGGCGAGGAGAGCGCGTCGTTTCCGGTCCATGGCCGGATGATAGCGCCGCGATTGGGGCAAATCCATGTCGGCCGCCGCGGCGTATCGTGAAGGCATGGAAAACGTCGTCTGGATCACCGGCGCCTCGTCGGGCATCGGCCGGGCGCTGGCGCTGAAGCTGGCACGCGAGGGGCGGCGCGTCGTCGCCTCCGCCCGGCGCGGCGATGCGCTGGAAGCGCTGGCGCGCGAGGCGGGCCATGGCATCGTCCCGCTGCCGCTCGACACCACCGACGCGGCCGCCTGCGCGAAGGCACTGGCATGGATCGAGGCGGAAGCGGGCCCGATCGGGCTCGCCGTCCTCAACGCAGGCACGCATGTCCCGACGCCCGCGACGGATTTCACCGTCGCGCGCGTTCGCCAGATCGTCGAAGCCAACCTGATGGGCACGGTCAACTGCCTCGCCCCTGTCCTCGACGCGATGCGCGCGCGCCGGCACGGCCGGATCGCCGTTGTCGCTTCGGTCGCGGGCTATGGCGGCCTGCCGACCGCGGCGGGTTACGGCGCCACGAAGGCGGCACTCATCAACATGTGCGAGGCGCTGAAGCCGGAGTGCGATGCGCTGGGGATACGGCTCCAGGTCGTGTGCCCCGGATTCGTGCGCACCCCCCTCACCGACCGGAACCCGTTCCCGATGCCCTTCCTCATGGAAGTCGATGCCGCGGCCGATGCGCTTGCCGCCGGCCTCCGGTCCGACCGGTTCGAAATCGTGTTTCCCCGCCGCTTCGCATTCGTGCTCAAGTTCATCAACATGCTCCCCTATCCGCTCTATTTCCGCCTCGTGCGGCACGCGACGGGCCGATGAACGACCGGCTCGACGACTATGTGGCCTTCTTCGAACGGCTCACGCCCGACCGGCTCGACGATCTCGACGCGCTCGTGGCATCCGACGTGCGTTTCAAGGACCCGTTCAACGACGTTCGCGGCACGGCGCGGATGAAGAAGGTCCTGGCGATGGCCTTCGCGCACGGTACGCCGCGCTTCGAGGTGATCGATCGCGCACGCGGCGAGCATGCGGCCTATCTCCTGTGGCGGTACACCCACGGGCCGGGCTTTGCGCTCGAAGGCATGAGCGAGATCCGCTTCGCGCCCGACGGACGCATCGCCGAGCATATCGACCACTGGGATTCGGCCATGCAGTTCTATGCCCGTATCCCCGTCGTGGGCTGGCTCGTGCGGTTCGTGTGCGGCCGCCTCAGGATCCGCGACTGATCGCGGCCGCTACCCGGCCTTGCGGAACGTGAGCGTCACCGAACCGACATCGAAACCCCATTTCGTGACATAGGCCCGGTTCAGCAGCACGCCGTCGGGCTGCAGATAGAGCCAGTCGTCGAAATGGACCTTGAGCCGGCGGCCGCCGGTCTTGAGTCTGATGTCGTAGCGGAAATTGAAGGCGTTTCCCGCGCTGCGCCCCAGCGCGATACCGACGGCGTCCTCGGTCCGGCCCTCCCACGTTCCCGTCCCCGTGCGCACGAGCCGCCACACGCGACGGTCCGCCTCGCCGTCGGCGTAGGCGAAGCGCTCGTCGAGGACCAGTTCGTGCCCGTCCCAGGCCCCTTCAATGTCGACCGTGAATTCCCGGCGAAGGTTGGCAAAGCGGTCTTCGAAAATCCCCCACGCGCGCGTGCGGCCGGAGAAATACGTCTCCAGCCGGAACTCCGGCATGCGCCCCTGGAAATCCTCGATCCTCATGCCATCGCACTACGAAGGCGACGGCCTTCCGGATCATCGCCCCGCGTTCAGGGCCGGACCAGTGCGACCTGCGTCACGTCGATCGAGCGCGCGCGGAAGCCGGCCTCGCAGTAGGCGAGGTAGAATTCCCACATGCGCTTGAAGCGCCGGTCGAAGCCGAGCCCCTGTATCTCTGGCCACGCCCTCTGGAAACGGCGGTTCCACTCGGCCAATGTCTCGGCATAGTCGAGCCCGAAGTTGAACTGGCCCGCAAGCCTCAGCCCCGCACGGTCGATCTGAGCCTTGAGCGCGCCGTCGGAGGGCAGCATGCCGCCGGGAAAGATGTAGCGCTGGATGAAATCGACACCCGTCCGGTACGTGTCGAAAAACCGGTCGGAGATGGTGATGATCTGCAACGCCGCCCGTCCGCCGGGACAAAGGCAGTCGCGCAGCTTGCCGAAATAGGCGGGCCAGTACTTCTCCCCGACCGCCTCGAACATCTCGATCGACGCGATCCGGTCGAAGCGCCCTTCCACGTCGCGATAGTCGACGAAGCGCGCCTCGACGAGATCGCCAAGCCCCTCCCTCTGGATGCGCGCCTGCGTATGGGCGAGTTGCTCCTTCGAAACCGTAATCGCCGTCACCTTCGCGCGGAACTCGCGCGCGAGGAACGCGGCAAACGATCCCCAGCCGCAGCCGATCTCGAGGACCTTCTGGCCCGGCTCGATCGACATCATTCTGGCCATGCGCGCAAATTTCGCATGCTGCGCCGCTTCCAGGTCGCCCGCGCCGTCGGCAAAAACCGCCGACGAATACGCCATCGAAGGATCGAGCCATCGCCGGTAGAACTCGTTCCCGAGATCGTAGTGGTAGGCGATGTTGCGCTTCGAGCCGGCGCGCGTGTTCGAACGCAGCGCATGCCACAGACGGCGCGCAAGCCCGACAAGGGGCGCAAGCCGCGATGCCCGGCCGTAATGGATGTCATCGAGTGCGGCTTCGTTGCGGGCCGCAAGTTCCAGCAGCGCGGGCAGGTCGTCGGCGTCGATCTCGCCGTCCATGTAGGCCTCGGCGAACCCCACGTTTCCGCCGAAGAGCACGCGGCGGGCCGCACGATTGGTGCGCAGCATGAACGCGGCCACGGGGCCGGGCCGCGCACCCTTGAAGACGTGCGCGCGCCCGTCGGGGCCGAGGATCGTGAGTTCGCCGATCTCGATGCGTGCCGCGGCCATCAGGATCGCGCGCAGGGCGAAGCTGTCGCCGCGCGCGGCCGCCCACGCCATCCTGGCGTCGGGTTCCTGCATCTCGGACTCCTCCCGTACCTTACCGCGCGACCGTCCCGGTGGCGCCGGCCTCCTTCGCCGGACGCGGATGGAACCCGGCCCCTTTGAGCCAGAGCCTGAGCGCCTCCCAGTGGATCGCGCCGATGACTTTAGCGGTGAGGAGCGGATAGCGGAAGAAGGCAGAGAGCAGCGCTGCATCCGACCACGCGCGGCGGCGGCCGGTCTGGCTTGCGACGAGAAGTTCGCCTTCCGGCACGTCCTCGCGGATCAGGATCGAGAGGCGCTCGCCGGGCTCGCCGACGCGGAAGCGGTACGTTGCCGCCATGCCGATGAAGGGCGAGACGTGGAAAAGCTTGGCCGCGCGCTGCAGGACCGGCGCGCCGGGTGCGCGTCCGGCCGGCACGCCGACGGCATAGGCATGCTGCTCGCCGAAGGTGTTCTTGACCTCGTAGACGATTGCGGCGAGTTGTCCGGCGGCGTCGTAGGCGAAGTAGACCGTCAGCGGGTTGAACACGTAGCCGAGAATGCGCGGGAAGCAGAGCGCGTAGATCCGGGCGCATGCCGCACCCAGCCCCGCGGCGGCAAGCCTCGCGCGGACCCAGTCCGCGGTCGGACTGCCGTCCCGGGCACCGTGATCGGCATCATGGAAGGAGAACAGCCGCGCCCGGTTGTAGCCGAAGAGCCGCGAATCCCGGTCGAGTGCGGCAAGCCCGTCGAGATCGACAAGCATCGAGAACACGCCGTAGGCGAAGCGATGGCGGAAGGGCCGCAGCCGCGCATGCGTGACATGGCCGAAATAGAGGCAGCTGGACGGCATCGGCATGCCCCTAGTCCGCAGCCTGCGGCATGTCGGCCGCCACGCGCGCGCGCCAGGGGCGCGGCACCCCCAGGGCTTCGGCAACCGCGAATCCCGAGCGCAGGCCGTCCTCGTGGAAGCCATGACCAGTCCACGCCCCACAGAAATGCAGGCCCCGGACACCCTGGATCTCCGGAAGGCGGCGCTGCGCTTCGAGTGCCGCGGCGTCGAACACCGGATGCATGTAGTCGAACTCGGCGAGCTTCGTGCCCGCACGCGGCTCGGAGATCGGGTTGAGAGAAACGAAGAGAGGGAAGTCGCCGGGAAGATTCTGCAGCCGGTTCATCCAATACGTGACCGAAACGGCCGTACGGCCCAGCCGACCGCCGCTCCGGGCGAGATAGTTCCAGCTTGACCACGCGCGCCTTCGCATCGGCATCAGGCCTTCGTCCTGGTGCAGCACGGCGCGGTTGGGCTGGAAGGAGAAGCGGCCGAGAATGTCGCGCTCCGCCGCGCTCGGTCCCGCAATCAGAGCCAAACTCTCGTCGGCGTGCGCCGCCATCACGACATGGTCGAAGCGCCGCGCGCGGCCGCCGGTGTCATGCACGATCACGCCGTTTCGACCCGGCGCCACCAGGGTTGCCCCGGCACGCGCAAGCGAACCCGGCCCGATATCGCGCAGGATCGCGTCCCGGTAGACGCGCGCCCCGCCGCGCACCGTGCGCCACTGAGGACGATCGAAGACCTGCAGCAGCCCGTGATTGCGGAAGAACCGGGCCAGACTGTGCGCGGGAAAGGCCATCATGGCGTCGGTCGGGCACGACCAGATGGCGGCGGCCATCGGCAGCAGGTGCCGGTCGACGAAAGCACGGCTGTAGCGCCCGCGCGCCAGGAAAGTGGCGATGTCCGGCCCGTCGCCGCCCGCTTCGCACAATTCGCGCGCCTCGCGGAAGAAACGCAGGATATCCGCCAGCATGCGCCAGTGCGACGGACGCAGCAGGTTGCGCTTCTGCGCGAACAGGCCATGCCAGGTGCCGCCGGCATACTCGATGCTCCCGCCGTCGATCGAAGCGGAAAACGACATCTCGGACGCCGTACATTCGACGCCCAGGTAGGCAAACAGCGCGATCAGGTCGGGATAGGTCGCTTCGTTGAAGACGATGAAGCCGGTATCGACGGGGATCTCCCGCGTCTGGCTGCCGGGCCCGCGCGCGACGGCAACGACCGTGTTCGTGTGGCCGCCATAGCGGTCGGCCTTTTCGTAGAGCAGGACGTTGTGGCGCCGGGACAAGAGCCATGCCGCCCCCAGTCCCGAAATGCCCGAGCCCACGACGGCGATATCGAGCGGCCGCCCGGAACCTGATGCATCGAACGGCATGCTAGGCCGCCTCGCGCAGCGACTGGAAAGCCGCGAGCGCGCGGGCGCGCGCAGCACCATGATCGACGAGAGGCGCCGGATAGGAGCGGCCGAGGTTCACGCCCGCACGCGCAAGTGCCTCGGCCGGCGCCTGCCACGGCGCAAACAGATATTCCGTCGGCAGCGCCGCCAGTTCCGGAACCCATCTGCGCACATAGGCGCCGTCCGGATCGAACTTCGCGCCCTGAAGGATCGGATTGAAGATCCGGAAATAGGGGGCGGCATCCGCCCCGCAGCCGGCGACCCATTGCCAGCTCGCCGCGTTGTTCGCAAGGTCGGCATCAACGAGCGTGTCCCAGAACCACGCCTGCCCGTGCTGCCAGGGCACCAGCAGATGCTTCACCAGGAACGAGGCGACGATCATCCGCACGCGGTTGTGCATCCAGCCCGTATGCCAGAGCTCGCGCATGCCCGCGTCGACGATCGGATAACCCGTGCGTCCCTTCTGCCAGGCGCGCAGCAGTCCGGCGTCGTCGTTCCACGGGAAATCGCGGAACTCCGCGCGCAACGCCGTCTCGGGAAGGTCCGGGCGCTGGTAGAGCAGGTGGTGGCTGAACTCCCGCCAGCCGAGCTCGGCCAGAAACCGCTCGCAGCCCTTCGTCCCGTTCGCGGCCGCGCGGGCCGCATGGAAGCACTGGCGCGGACCGATCTCGCCGAAATGCAGATGCGGCGAAAGCCGCGAGGTGGCCGGCAGGTCGGGCCGGTCGCGGTCGGCCGCATAGGTCTCGACCGACTCCTCAAGGAAGCGTTCGAGGCGCTTGTTGGCCCCCGCTTCGCCGGGCGTCCAGCTCTCGCGCAGGCCCGCCGCCCAGTCGGGCCGCGTTGGGCGCAGTTTCCAGCTGTCGAGGGCATCGGATTTCGGCCATTCGCTCGGCGCCGCAAGCCTGACGGGCGGCTTGGCCGGCAGCGGAGGCTCGGCCGCCGCGAGGCACGTCTTCCAGAACTGCGTGAAGACGCGATAGGGCTCGCCCGCCTTGTTGCGGATCGTCCACGGCTCGAACAGAAGGCTGGCGTTGAAGCTTTTCGCGGCGAGGCCCCTTGCCTCCAGCGCGGTCTTGATGGCGCCGTCACGCGCGATGGCGGCAGGCTCGTAGCGGCGATTCCAGTGGACGCCCGCAGCACCCGTCTCGGCGATGAGCGCGTCAAGGACGGCCGCCGACCGGCCCCGGCGCAGCACGAGGCGGCTGCCGCGCCTTTCCAGATCGCGCGCCAGCGCGCCCAGCGAATGATGCAGCCACCAGCGCGTCGCCCCGCCCGGCGGCCACGCGCCCTCCCCCGCCTCGTCGAGAATGTAGACGGGAACAACCGGCGCACCCGTCGCGACCGCCGCCGCAAGGGCCGGATTGTCGACGAGGCGAAGGTCCTGGCGGAACCAGACGATCAGCGGGGCCAAAGCCATGCGTCCTCTACGCGCGCCGGCGCGAGCCGGATCACTTTACGGATCGGCCGCCGCCCGCAACAGGCTCCAGACGGTGGCCCGGGAACAGGTGCAGCCGGTCGCGGCCGAGCAGCAGGGCGCGGACCCGCACGCGCCCGAACAGCCGCGAAATCGCCGGATCCAGCACGTCGAGACCCCCGGCATAGGCCCCGAAGGCCGGCATCACCATGCGCCGGCCGTCCAGAAGGAAGCACGGCGCGCTCACGCGGCCCGCCGCCGTCGAAACCGCCGCCTTGGGATGGAAATGGCCGACGATCTCGCCCCAGCCGAGCGTCGCCGGCACGGCCGGCTCATGGCGCAGCGAGAGCGCGTCCTCGACGATCTCGGCCGCGACCGTGCCGCCGACGCCCGCCGGGATCTCCGGATCGTGGTTGCCCACGATCCATACCCATTCCTGCGCCGCGACGAGGCGGCCAAGGAACTCCATGTCCGTCGGCGCGATGCGCTCGCCCGCACGCCGGTCGTGGAACGAATCTCCCAGACACACGACGCGGCCGGGCGTGTACTTCCGCACGAGCGACTGCAGGCGCAGGAGCGTGGCGCGCGTGTCCCAGGGCGGGAGCGGCACGCCCTTGGCCGCGAAGGCTGAGCCCTTCTCCAGATGCAGGTCGGCGACGACGAGCGTCTTTCGCGCAGGCCAGTAAAGTGCCCCCGCGGGATCGGCGAAGAGGGCTGTGTCCTCGAGCGTGATGCGCGCGTGCATTCGGGTCCTAGAGCAGGCTCGGCTGGCGGTCGTCGTCGTCATCGGCCATCGCTTCGGCGATCAGCGCCTCGGCGGCGGCCGCGTCGGCGAGCAGGTCGTCGACCTGTGCGCCATAGACCGATTCCCGACCGACTTCCAGCAGCACAGGCACCGCGAGCGGCGATACGCGCGTCAGCCGGCGGTGCGCGATGCGGCCCTTCGCGCGTTTCAGCATCGCGGCGAGGCGCCCGAGATCCACAAGGCCGGTCGCCGCATCGGCCCGCGCGGCGGCAAGCAGCACATGGTCGGGCTGGTGCTTCCTCAGCACGTCGTAGATGAGGTCGGAGGAGAACGTCACCTGCCGCCCCGTCTTCTCCTGTCCCGGATGGCGGCGTTCGATCAGCCCCGCGATGACGGCGACATTGCGGAAGCAGCGCTTGATCATTGCGCTGTCGGCAAGCCATTCCTCGAGATCGTCGCCCAGCATGTCCTCGTCGAACAGCTCGGCCATGCGTTCCGCCGGCTTGAGCGACCAGACGGCAATCGAATAGTCGCTCGCCACGAACCCGACGGGCCGCAGGCCGGCGCGCGTCATCCGCCGGGTCAGCAGCATGCCGAGCGTCTGGTGCGCATTGCGGCCCGCAAAGCAGTAGGCGACCAGGAACCAGCGCCCGTGATGGGGAAACGTCTCGACCAACAGCCCGTCGCGCCGCGGCATTTCCGACCGGCGGCGCTGCAGACGCAGCCATTCGCGCACGTCGGCCGGGAATCCGTCCCAGCCTTCGCGGTCCTCCAGCAGGCCGCGCACGCGCAGGGCAAGTTCGCTCGTGAAGGGCATGCGCCCGCCGGCATAGATCGGCACCTTGGCGTCCTCGCCCGTGGCGCGGGAAACCTCGACGGTCGTCTCGCGCATTCCCTCGTAGCGCAGCGTCTGGCCCGCGAAGGTGAACGTGTCGCCGGGTTCGAGGCCCATGACGAAGTATTCCTCGATCGAACCCAGCCGCTTGCCGCGCCGGAAGGCGACGTGCAGCATCGGCTCCTCGACAATGGTGCCCACGTTCATCCGGTACTGGCGCACGGCAAGCGGTGTTGCGACCGTCCACTTGCCCTCGCCGTTCCGGCGCAAGCGCCGGTAGCGTTCGTAGGCCTTGAGTGCGTATCCGCCGGTCGCCACGAAATCGAGAACGGCATCGAACGTTTCGCGCGGGAGTTCCGCATAGGGCGCGCATGCGCGCACTTCGGCGAACATCGCATCGGCATCGAAGGCCGCCGAACAGGCCGTACCCAGCAGGTGCTGGGCCAGCACGTCGAGCGCGCCGGGCGGGCTTGCGGCCGCGTCGATCTCCCGCGCCATCACGGCATCGACGGCCGCGCGGCATTCGAGCATCTCGAAGCGGTTGCCGGGCACGAGCAGGGCCCTGGAAGGCGCATCGAGCCGGTGATTGGCCCGGCCCGTGCGCTGGATGAGGCGCGCGGCCCCCTTGGGCGCGCCGATCTGGATCACGAGATCGACGTCGCCCCAGTCGATCCCCAGATCGAGCGAGGACGTCGCCACGACCGCGCGCAGCCGGCCTGCCGCCATCGCCGCCTCGACCTTGCGGCGCTGCTCGGGCGCGAGGCTGCCGTGGTGGAGCGCGATCTCGAGATTGTCCTCGTTGAGTTTCCACAGTTCGCGAAAGCAAAGTTCGGCCTGCGCGCGGGTGTTGACGAAGACGATCGCGCTCCTCGCATTGCGGATCGCCAGATAGATCTCCGGCAATGCATAGAGCGCGATATGTCCCGACCACGGGATGCGCGCCGCCGGCACGACGATGGCGATCTCCGGTTCGGCGCCGCGCTCGCCCTCGACAAGGGCCGGCGCCGCGGCAAGTCCCGCCGCAAGCCAGCGCGCCAGCGCCGGCGGATCCGCCACCGTCGCCGACAGGCCCACGCGGCGCGCGGCGGGTGCAAGGGCCGCAAGCCGGGCGAGCCCCAGCACGAGGAGGTCGCCCCGCTTGGTGCCGGCAAGCGCATGCACCTCGTCGATCACGATGCAGGACAGGCCCGCGAAGAAGCCGGCCGCATCGGGATAGGAAAGCATCAGCGCCAGCGATTCCGGCGTCGTCATCAGGATGTGGGGGGGTGATTTGCGCTGACGCACCCGCTTGGCCGAGGGCGTGTCTCCGGTGCGCGTCTCCGCGCGGATGTCGAGCCTCATTTCCGCGATGGGCGTCTCGACATTGCGGTGCACGTCGACAGCCAGCGCCTTCAGCGGCGAAATATAGAGCGTGTGGAGACCCGCGCGCGGCGCGGCGGCAAGTTCCGCAAGGCTCGGCAGGAACCCGGCCAGCGTCTTGCCCGCCCCCGTGGGGGCCACGAGCAGGGCCGATCGGCCCGCGCGCGCATGGGCGAGCAGTTCGGCCTGATGCCGACGCAGCCGCCAGCCGCGCGCGCCAAGCCATCCGGCGAAAGGTTCGGGCAACGAGTCCATCGGCGCGACTATACTGCCTTCCGCCATGCATCCCTCGACCTGGCTGAAGACCACGCCTGCCGGCCTGTACGTCGAACCCGGCGGGTTTTTCATCGACCCGACGCGGGCGGTCGCGCATGCCCTGGTCACGCACGGCCACGGCGACCATGCGCGGCCGGGCAACGAGCGCGTGCTCGCGACCCGCGCCACGCTCGAGATCATGCGCGCGCGGTACGGCGAAAGGGCCGGCGGAGCGCTTCAGGCGGCAGGCTATGGCGAGCGGATCGAGATCGGCGGCGTGGGCGTGGAATTCGCGCCGGCCGGCCATGTGCTGGGCTCGGCGCAGATCCGCCTCACCTACCGGGGGGCACGCGCGGTCGTCTCGGGCGATTACAAGCGCGCCGCCGACCCGACCTGCCCGCCCTTCGAGCCGCTGGCCTGCGACGTTTTCGTGACCGAGGCGACCTTCGCGCTGCCCGTCTTCCGCCATCCGCGCGCGGCGACGGAGATCGCGCGGCTGCTCGCGTCCGCGGCGCTGTTCCCGGACCGCTGCCATCTCGTCGGGGTCTATTCGCTGGGCAAATGCCAGCGCGTGATCGCGGAAATCCGCGCGGCCGGCTACGACCGGCCGATCTACCTGCACGGCGCGCACGAGAAACTCTGTGCGGTCTACACGGCACTCGGCGTCGAGCTGGGCGAGCTGCGTCCGGCGACGGAAGCCGGTGCGGACGACCTGCGCGGCGCCATCGTTCTCTACCCGCCCTTCGGCGCGACCGATGCGTGGCTGCGCCGGATGCCCGATCCGGTGATGGCCGGCGCATCCGGCTGGTATCGCGTGAAGCAGCGCGCGAAGGCGGCGGGGCTCGAGCTTGCGCTCGTGATCTCCGATCACGCCGACTGGGGCGAGCTGCTCGCCACGCTTGCCGACGTCGGCGCCCCCGAAGTGTGGGTCACGCACGGGCGCGAGGAGGCGCTCGTCCACGAGGCGAGGAAGCGCGGGTTCGACGCCAAGGCGCTGCACCTTGTCGGCTTCGAGGAGGAAGGGTCGTGAAGGCCTTCGCGCGCCTCCTGGTCGACCTGCTGCACGCCCCCTCCACGCGCGCGAAGACGGCGTTGATGAAAGCCTATTTCGCCGCCACGCCGGACCCGGCGCGCGGGATCGCGCTTGAAGGGCTGACGGGCGGGCTCGACATCAAGGCGGCGAAGGCGTCGCTCTTCCGGGAGCTCGCCGCCGCACGCGTCGATCCCGTGCTGTTCGAACTTTCCTACGATTTCGTCGGTGACCTGGCCGAGACGGTGGCGCTGATCTGGCCCTCGGCCGAAACGCCCGCCGAACCGCCGGCGCTTCCCGATCTCGTCGCGGCCTTGCGCGGCGCGTCCAGGGCCGAGATGCCGGCCGTCGTCGGCGGCCTGCTCGACCGGCTCGACGGCGACGGGCGGTGGGCACTGCTGAAGCTCGTGCTGGGCGGCACGCGTGTCGGCGTCTCCGAACGGCTCGCCAAGACCGCGCTTGCCGAGCTTGGCGGCAAGGATGTGGCGGAGATCGAGGAAATCTGGCCGGGCCTTGCCCCGCCCTATCGCGAGCTTTTCGCGTGGCTCGACGGGCGCGGAGCCCGGCCGAGCGTGGACGCGGCGGCGACCTTCCGCCCGATGATGCTGGCCCAGCCGCTCGACCCGGCCGAATTCGGCACGATGGATCCGGCCGACTGGCGCGCCGAATGGAAATGGGATGG
>JAEUKX010000037.1 GCA_016794025.1 Rhodospirillales bacterium
CGCCAGCGCGTGCAGCTCCTGCGCGTTCTCGAAGCCGGCGGCCACCGGCACCTGACGGCCGACGAACTGCATGCCGAAGCGCGTGTGGCCGGCGTCGACCTGCCGCTTGCCACGATCTACAACGCCCTCAATCAGTTCACCCGGAACGGCCTGCTGCGGGAGGTCGTGGTTGAGCCCGGCCGGTCCTATTTCGACACGAACACCGGCGATCACCATCATTTCTATGTCGAATCGGAAGGTCGTCTGCAGGACATTCCGCTCGAGCAGGTTTCTCTTGGCGCCCTTCCGGCAGCGCCGACCGGGATGCGCGTGGCGCGCGTCGATGTCATTGTACGGTTGACGAATAAATAATATTATTTGCAAATGGTTCTCATCTAGTTTAGAACCGTTCTAGGCTATTGACCCTCGCGGATGTAGGGTCCATATACGAGGCATCCCGGGCGCAGGGCCCGGGCCGGCGAAAGCACTTCGTGAACGTGCACGCCCGGACCATCGACGGAACGAGGGAGCCTCCCATGCCCAAGCTCAAGGGAACCAAGACCGAAAAGCATCTCAAGGACGCGTTCGCCGGCGAGAGCCAGGCCAACCGCCGCTACCTCTATTTCGCCCAGAAGGCCGATGTCGAAGGATACAACGACGTCGCCGCCGTGTTCCGCTCGACGGCGGAAGGCGAGACGGGCCACGCGCACGGCCATCTCGAGTTCCTCGAGGAAGTCGGCGATCCGGCGACGGGCGAGCCCATCGGTTCGACCGAGCAGAACCTGAAGGCCTCGATCGCGGGCGAGACGCACGAGTACACGGACATGTACCCGGGCATGGCGAAGGACGCACGCTCGGAAGGTTTCGATGAGATCGCCGACTGGTTCGAGACTCTCGCCAAGGCCGAGAAGTCGCACGCCGGCAAGTTCCAGAAGACGCTCGACTCGCTGAAGGCGTAAGCCCAAGGCAGCGATCCGGACCCCCTGCGCGTCATGCGCGGGGGGTCCGCCTCGACCCCACATCCGAATTCCTGAGCCGGAGCAGCTCGCCATGCGCGAAGGCAGCCTCGAAGCGCCCACCCGTCACAAGATCGACTGGAAGAACCCCGATTTCTGGGACGAAGCGAAGCTTGATGCCGAACTTCGCCGCGTGTTCGACATCTGCCATGGCTGCCGGCGCTGCTTCAATCTCTGCGACTCCTTCCCCAAGCTGTTTGATCTCGTCGACGGCACGCCGGGCGAAGTGCTGGAGGAGGTGCCGTCCGAGTCGTTCAAGGGCGTGGTCGACGCCTGCACGCTTTGCGACATGTGCTTCCTGACGAAGTGCCCCTACGTGCCGCCGCACGAATTCAATCTCGACTTTCCGCACCTGATGCTGCGCTACCGCGCCATCGAGGCGAAGAAGGGCAAGGTTCCTTTTGCCGAGAAGGAACTGACGAAGACCGATCGCAACGGGAAGCTTGCCGCGATGGCCCCCGGCCTTGCCAACTGGGCGTCGGACACGAAGAACGGCCTGACGCGCGGACTGCTCGACAAGGCGGCGGGTGTTCATCCCGAGGCCGCATTGCCGAAGTTCCACGGACCGACGTTTGCCGTGCGGGCGAAGCGCGAATCGGTCGAGATCAACGGCGCTGCGCCGGCATTCGGCAAGCGCAAGGCCGCGCTCTACGCGACCTGTTTCGTCAACTACAACAATCCCGCCATCGGCATGGCCATGCGTTCCGTGCTGGCGAAGAACGGGATCGAATCGAAGGTGGTCTATCCGAAGTGCTGCGGCATGCCGCAGCTCGAGCATGGCGAAATCGAGAAGGTCGCCGCCAACGCGCGTGCAGTCGCGGCCGAGATGAGCCCGCTCATTGACGAAGGGTACGACATCGTCGCGTTGATCCCGTCCTGTGCGCTGATGCTGAAGTTCGAGTGGCCGCTGATCGTTCCCGACGATCCGCTCGTCGCCAAGCTCGCCAAGGCGACGTTCGACGCCTCCGAGTACGTGGTCGAGATCCACAAGAAGCACGGGCTGGCACCGGGTTTGAAGGAACTCGACGGCGGCGTATCGGTCCATTTCGCATGCCATGCGCGCGCGCAGAACATGGGTCCGAAGGCGGCTGAGATGCTGCGCCTCATCCCCAAGATCGACGTGGCGATCATCGAGCGCTGCTCGGGCCACGGCGGCTCGTGGGGCATTATGCGCAACAATTTCGAGACCGCGCTCAAGGTCGGAAAGCCCGTGGCTCGCTCGGTGGCGAAGAACGCCAAGACGTATCTTGCGTCCGAGTGCCCGCTCGCGGGCGAGCATATCGTGCAGGGTCTCGAGCGGCTGGGCGAGGCCGACCTGCCGGCGATCGACCATTCCAGCCATCCGATCGAGCTGTTCGCCAAGGCCTACGGACTATCCTGAGGGATATCGACATGACGACCGCAACCAAGCGCCGGATCGAGCGCTCCGACATCCTTCCGCTCGCCGAGTACGCGCGCGAGCGAAAGGCCCTGCGCGAGGCGATCGTGGCGGCGAAGAAGCCGCGCCGAATCGAGGTTGGCCCGATCGCCACGTTCTATTTCGAGAATTACCAGACGATGTGGCACCAGGTTCACGAGATGCTGTTCATCGAGAAGGGCGGCGAGGCGCAGATCGCCGACGAATTGTCGGCCTATAATCCGCTCATCCCGCAGGGCAGCGAACTCGTCGCCACGATGATGCTCGAGATCCCGGACCCCGTCGTGCGGGCGGCCACGCTCGCCAAGCTCGGCCACATCGAGCGGCACACGTTCCTCGAGGTCGACGGTGCGCGCATTGCCGCCGTTGCGGAACAGGATGTCGAGCGCACGAAGGACGACGGCAAGACCTCGTCTGTCCACTTCCTGCGCTTCCCCTTGACCGCAGCACAGGTCGCTTCGTTCCGCGATCCGGCCAAGCGCGTCATGCTGGGATTTGACCATCCCGAATATGGCCATCTCGCGATCCTCTCCGAGACCTCGCGAAAGGCCCTGTCCGCCGATTTCGGCTGACGGCCTACTTCACCGTCTCGTTGGCGTAAACGCCCCAGATCTGGTCGCGGGCAAGCCAGCCGCGGAAGCCGCCGGTTTCGATCCGGCACCATGCGTCCTTGCACTCGAGCAGGGCGCCGATCACGCCGGGTTCCACGCGCGCGACGACGGGCGATTGCGGTTCGGCACGCCGGTGCAGGTCGCGGGTCTGGCCCTGTACGATCACCGCGCGGCGGCCCGTCAGCATGCTCTGGTGGACCCAGCCTTCCGTGCCGTCGACATCGCGGATCCGGCGCCAGTTCTCGAACTCCTGAAGGATCTCGACCGGCATCTGGCGACGCACGAAGACCCATTCGACCGGATAGCGCACGCCCGGGCCGGCACGGAGATTGACCTCCTCCGAGCGCAGCGTGACGAAGCGCGGAATCGGCAAAGCCTCGCGCTGCGTCTGGGCGACAGCAGGCAGGGCGGCCAGAAGGGCCAGAAGGAGGCTGGCAAAGACGCGAATCATGAGGCCGGAGTATAGGCGTGGTCGCCGCGTCGCTGCCAGTAGCGTTGGGCGAGTCAAATGTAAGACGGGTATAAATATAGATAAATCATGTATTTAGTAAATTTACCGGTAGAGGGCCGCGCAGTTGCAGCCATTTAACGGAGTATTTGCAGAAAAATTAGAGAAAATTTTAAAAAAAGACTTGCGGCATTCGACACACATGTGTAGGGTGCTGCCTATCGGTGCTGGTCCCAAGAGGACAGCCCGGTGGTTCGGCAGAAGGCCGGATCCAACCCTAGAATAGGAAGGAATGAGCCATGGGCTCGAATTCGATCAATACCAACGTCGGTGCGATGGTCGCGCTGTCGTCGCTGCGCGTTACCCAGGCGGCCCTCAACGTATCCTCCAAGCAGGTCCAGACCGGCTACCGCGTCGCCGACGCGGCCGATGACGCGTCGACCTTCTCGGTCGCGCAGGGCATCCGCGGCAACCTGCAGGCCTATCAGGCCGTCCAGGGCTCGCTGGCCAACGGCGTGGGCCTCGGCTCCGTCACGCAGGCCGCACTCACCAACGTCTCGGACCTCATTGGCAACCTGCAGGCCAAGATCACGCAGCTGGCCGACGGGTCGATCAGCGCCAACCAGCGCACGATCTACACCGCCGACTTCAACGCGATGACCTCGCAGATCGCCAACTTCATCAGTCAGGCGAACTACAACGGCACGAACCTCCTCTCGGCCGCCTCGGCAGCCAAGACGTTCCTTGCCGACACGAACGCGGTCACGCTGACGATGTCCTCTCAGTCGTCGGTCAACGCGGCCTTCACGACCTTTGCCGTCTCCTCG
>JAEUKX010000038.1 GCA_016794025.1 Rhodospirillales bacterium
TGCGCGATGAACATCGACGGCACGAACACGCTCGCCTGCACCAAGGCGATCGAGGACTGCGAAGGCGACGTGAAGATCTACCCGCTGCCGCACATGCCGGTCGTCAAGGACCTGGTGCCCGACCTGACGCAGGCCTACGCGCAGCTGCGCTCGGTCGAGCCGTGGCTGAAGAGCGAGACGCCGCCGCCCGACCGCGAGCGTCCGCAGAGCCCGGCCGAGCGCCAGAAGCTCGACGGGCTGTGGGAGTGCATCCTGTGCTTCTGCTGCTCGACCTCGTGCCCCAGCTACTGGTGGAACGGCGACCGCTATCTCGGCCCCGCCGTGCTCCTGCAGGCCTATCGCTGGATCGCGGACAGCCGCGACGAGGCGGCGGGCGAACGGCTCGACAATCTCGAGGATCCGTTCCGGCTCTACCGCTGCCACACGATCATGAACTGCACGAAGACCTGCCCGAAGGGCCTCAACCCCGCCAAGGCGATCGCCGAGATCAAGAAACTGATGGTCGCGCGCACCTAGGCGGGGCCGGCGGGTGAACTACCTCGTCGTCTTCCTGGGGGCCGGCATCGGGGGCGCGCTGCGCCACGCCGTCAACATGCTGGCGCCACGCCTGCTCGGCACGGGGCTTCCCTACGCGACGATGTTCGTCAATCTCGCGGGCTCGCTGGCGATGGGGCTGATCGCGGGCTGGTTCGCCTTCCGCGGCGAGGCACCCCAGTCCGCCCGGCTGTTCCTGACGACCGGCATCCTCGGCGGCTTCACGACCTTCTCGGCCTTCTCGCTCGATTTCGCCACGCTCGTCGAACGCGGCGAGATCGCGAACGCCGCGATCTATGGCGGCGTTTCGGTCGCGGGCGCGATCCTGGCGCTGTTCGCGGGCCTGTGGATCGCGCGCACGGCGTTCTGAGATGATGGCGTCAAGAACGGGGGCCTGAAGTGAAACCGGCCGCAAACTGCGGCCGGGTCATTTCAGTGTCGTGTCGGTCTCGGGCTCAGGGGCCGCGTTCCTTTTCATGCTGGCACATGTCCGTTTCCCTTCGCTGGTAAATCCGGGTCGAGCATCCGGATGGCTTCCGGCAGGAGAAACAGGGCGGCAAGACCGAAGGTGACTTCACCCCGGAAACGTATGCGCGTGCCGGTCGCCGACAGGACACGCCCAAGTGCCAAGATCGCCAGCGCTCTCAGCAGAACGCCCGCTGCCAGATAGCCGGAAATCGACGACAGAAAATCCCACGAGAAGGCCGGCATCCCGTCTCCCGCAATGCGTGGCACCGATGGACGCAGGTGCAAGCCTGACGGCTATTCCGGGAGAATACAACCGGAGAGATATTCGCGAGCCCGAGCACGCCCCCCAAATGCAACGGGCCCCAAACGCGACGGGCGGGGCCGGTTTCCCGGTCCCGCCCGTGGGCGTTGGCATTTCCGCCGAGGTCAGCGGGCTTCGAGGGTTGCCGGCGGCTGGGCGCGGGCCGAGCCGTCCTCGGCAAGCATCTGCAGGCCGGCGACCGCCAGCGTCAGGGCGAGGATCGCAAGAGCGAGATAGCGCATGTTCGACCTGTCAGATCAGGGGTAGCGGACAAGCTTCCAGACGCAGGACTTCTTGTTGTAGTCCGGCATGCGGGCACCCTTGGGGAACGACGAGCGGCCGGACGGCGTGCCCTGACTTTCCCAGATGCCGCTTTCCGGGCAGCTCTGGCCGGTAACGACCATCGTGCCGATCGGCATCTTGTTCGAAGGAGCGGCACCCGGCTTTCCAGGCATGCCGGGCTTGGGCGGCAGTGGCGGCATCTCTTTCCTCTGGCGGCCGAAGAACATAGGCCTTCCTTAGTATCACCAAGCGTGGCGCCGAATTAAGGCGGCGATTCCTTCCGGATTCGCCGGGACAGCGTGCGCCCGCCTGTTCACCGTCAGATAGGATAGATTCGCGGAACGCACAACATCCAAGCGAATGCCATGAATATTATACCAGATTCCTTAACGGGTCAACTCAGGGGCTGACCATAAAATATTGAAAACAAATACAATTGTCATCAGGTGCGCTGGTTTCGCTTTTTTGGAACGGAATATTTGCGGGGAAGAAGGGCATCCACGGGCACGCCAACCGGCCCGTCTTCACCCGGAACGATCACCCGCGAGTGCGGGGCGAAATCCGCCAGCATCTCCCGGCAGATGCCGCACGGGCTGACGATCCGGATCGTCCGGTCGGTCTCGGCCGGCCGGGGATGACGGACGGACACGATGGCTTCGATCTCGCTTTCCCCCTCCGCGATGGCCCGGCCGAGCGCCACCGCCTCCGCGCAGACCGAGGCGCGGCCCACGTAGGTGTCGAGATGCACGGCCGTGTAGACGCGGCCCGACCGGGTGCGCAGGGCCGAGCCGATATGGTGGCGGTTCTCGGCATAGAGCCTGGCGATGGCCGCGCGCGCGTCTTCGACCAGCGCCAGGTCGTCGGCCGTGGCGGGGGTGCCGCCGTCGCCGTTGGCCGGATCGTCCGTGCCGCTCATGCCGTGCGCTCCGCGTTCAGGTCGGCGGCCGCCTCGATACGTTCCATGTCGTCGTCCGAAAATCCGAAATGGTGGCCGATCTCGTGGATCATCACGTGGCGCACGACATGCGCGAGGTCTTCGCCGCTCTCGCACCAGTAGTCCAGCAGCGGGCGGCGGTAGAGGAAGATCATGTCGGGCTGCGTGCGCACGGTCGACGTCGAATCGCGCATCATGTCGATGCCGCGATAGAGGCCCATCAGCTCGTACGGGCTGTCGAGGCCCATCTCGCGCTCGGTCTCCTCGTCGCAGAAATCCTCGACGCGCAGCACCACGTCGCGCACGTGGCGCGCCAGTTCGGGCGGGATCGCGGCAAGCGCCTTTTCGGCAAGGCGTTCGATCTCGGCGAGATCGGGGGCTAGATTTTCGCTCTCGGCCATGGTCGCATGACCCTAGCATGGCGGGCTGCGGTCCTGCCAAGCGGCGAACCGGTGCGAGGAGCAGGGAACATGGCCGAGAAACTCACCGGCGCGGCGCGCAACGCGGCCCTTGCCGAACTCGACGGCTGGGCCGAACTGCCCGACCGCGACGCGATCGCGAAATCCTTCCGCTTCGCCGACTTCAACGCCGCCTTCGCCTTCATGACGCGCGTGGCGCTGATGGCGGAAAAGATGGACCATCACCCCGAATGGCTCAACGTCTACAGCCGCGTCGACATCGTGCTGTCCACGCACGATGCCGGTGGCCTCACGGCGCGCGACGTGAAGCTCGCGAAATTCATCGATGCGGCGGCGAAGGGCTAGACGGCCGCGAGCCTTGCACTGGGATGCACGACCGGGCGGTAGCCGGCGCGGATTGCCTCGACCGTGCCTTCGGGCGTCAGCACCTCGATGCTGCCCTCGGGCGTGTCCGCTGGCGAATAGCCCGCATGGCTCCAGCGCCACGCGCGGCCCTGCCATTTGAGGAAGGCTTCGTCGTCGAGCGCGTACATGGCGCCGTCGGGAAGTTCGGCGAAGGTCGCGGGCCACGGGCGGCCGCGTTCGCTGGCCAGCGTGTTGTCGAGCTTGACCGCATCGGCCTTGCGGCCGGGGAACAGCTTCAGGAACGATTCGTAGGCCTGCTTGCGGCACTCGCCGCACGGACGGTGCCCGGCGGCAAGGGCCGTCGCCTCGTCGAGGAAGAACAGCTCGGTATAGCGGCCGGGCTGCATCAACGTGCGCTTGCGGTTCTTGAAATTGAGCAGGCAGACAAGCCAGCGCTTCTCGCGCGTCGTCTCGACCTCGAGATTGCGGTGCTCGCCATGCAGGCAGCCGCGGTTGCCCATGAACAGGCCGCGCGCGGGATCGGCCTCGATGGTCGAGAACGGCGTGACGCGGTTCTGCAGAGTCACTTGGGCCCCATGCGGATGGCGCCGTCGAGGCGCACGGTCTCGCCATTGAGCATCGTGTTGGCGAGGAAATGCATCACCAGTGCCGCGTATTCGTCCGCGCGGCCGAAGCGCGAGGGGAAGGGGACCTGCGCGGCAAGACTGTCCTGCACGGCCTGCGGCATGCCCAGCAGCATGGGCGTGCCGAACAGGCCCGGTGCGATGGTCATCACGCGGATGCCCGACTTGGCGAATTCGCGCGCGGCCGGCAGCGTGAGCGCCGCCACGCCGCCCTTCGAGGCCGCATAGGCCGCCTGGCCGATCTGTCCCTCGAAGGCGGCCACCGATGCCGTCATCACGACGAGGCCGCGCTCCCCCTGCGCATTGGCGGGCAGCGCCTGCATGTCGGAAGCGGCAAGCCGCATCATGTTGAACGTGCCGATCAGGTTGATCTCGATCACGCGGCGAAACGCGTCGAGGGCGAGCGGTCCTTCCCTGCCCACGATCCGCGCGGCGGGCGCCACGCCCGCGCAGTTGACCAGCACGCGCGCCGGTCCGTGGTGTCCGCGCGCCTCGGCGACGGCGGCTTCGGCGGCCGGCGCGGAAGCGACGTCGCAGGCAATCGCCTTGCCGCCGATCTCGCCCGCCACGCGGCGCGCCGCCTCGATATTGACGTCGAGCAGCGCCACCTTCGCGCCCGCCGCGGCAAGCGCGCGCGCCGTGCCTTCGCCAAGGCCCGATCCGCCGCCCGTCACGATCGCCGCTTCGCCCTTGATCTCCATCGCCCGTCCTCCGGTCTGTCCGCCCGTGCAACGTCTATCGGATCGCGGGCGGAAGCACCAATCCCTTTGGCGCCGCGATCCGTTCAGCCGCCGCGCGCGCGGGTGGCCTCGCGCCGGGCGATGTAGAAGGTGCTGCCCGCGATGATGGCGGCCCCGGCGACGGTGTAGGCGTCGAGCGTCTCGCCGAACACGAACACGCCATAGATGGCCGCCGTCACCATGCGCCCGTAATCGACCGGCTCCACGGCCGTCGCTTCCGCCACGCGGAAGGCGCGCATCGAACAGTACTGGCCGCCGGCTCCCAGCGCGCCAAGGCACGCGCCCGCGGCCAGCTCGAGCGGCGTGGGCGTCTGCCAGACGAACATCGCCGGCACGGCCGACACGAGCGTGGCGAAGACGCTGAACCAGAAGACGGTCGATTCAGCGCTTTCCGTGGCGCTGAGGCGCTTGAGCGCGACGGTGACGCACGCAACGAAGAACCCCGACAGCAGCGCCACGAGCGCATAGGGATCGAACACGCCGATACCGGGGCGCACCATCACGACGACGCCAAGGAAGCCCACGGCCGTGGCGGTCCAGCGCCGCCAGCGTACGATCTCGTCGAGCATCAGAACCGCAAGCACGACGACGAAGAGCTGGCGCACATAGCCGAGCGCCACGGCGTCGGCGAGATTCATGCGCGCCACCGCCACGAACCCGCACGCCATCGCCGCGTAGCCCAGCAGCGTGCGCGCGAAATGCGCGCCGATGCGCGCGGTCGCCACGCGCCGGAATCCCCAGAAGCCCAGCACGAGCGGCGCCATGATGAGGAAAGCGAAGACGCAGCGGAAGAACGCGACCTGCAGCGGATGCAGCACCGTGCCCAGCCCCTTGATGAGCGCGTCGGCCGTGCCGAAAAGCAGCATGGCGCCCGCCGCCCACAGGCAGCCGCGCACGTTGCCCGGCAGGCCGTCGATCCGTGCGCGAAGGTCGCCCGGCGTCACGGCGCGCGGCCCGCATCCGGGCCCGTGCCCGGCCCGTCCGCGCCGCTGCGGCCGAGCGCGATCTCGCGATAGGCGATGTAGAGCGTCGCCGCCACGAGGATGGCGGAGCCCAGCAGCGTCCAGCGGTCGGGGATCTCGGCGAAGAAGAGCCAGCCGTAGAAGATCGCGAAGATCAGGCGCGAATAGTCGAACGGCACGACGGTCGACGCATCGGCCGCGCGATAGGCCTTGAGCGTCATCCACTGCGCCGTGCTTGCCGTGCAGCCGATCGTCACGAGAAGGGCGAACTCGCCCGCCGTCGGCGTCTGCCACACGAGGGCCGCCGGCACGGCGCTGGCGATCGTCGTCACGATGCCGAAATAGGCCATGATCGTGGCGTTGCGCTCGCTGCCCTGCAGCTTCTTCACCAGCACGACCACGTCGGCGCCGAGGAAGGCGCCGGCCAGTGCCGCGACATGCGCGAAATCGAAGATCTCCGAACCCGGCCGCACGATGATGAGGACGCCCGCGAAGCCGACCGCGGTCGCCGAAAGGCGGCGCCAGCCCACGATCTCGCCCAGCAGCGCCGCGGCCAGCAGCACGGTGAAAAGGGGCCGCGCGAAACCGATGGCGGTCGCGTCGGCAAGCGGCAGGTGCGTATAGGCGTACATGCCGCAGAACATCGTCGAGACGCCGACGAGTGCCCGCGCCACGTGCAACGCCGGCCGCCCGGTCATGAACATCGACGTGCCGCCGCGCGCCAGGAACGGCAGCACCGCAAGGAAGCCGAAAAGGCAGCGGAAGAAGGCGATCTCGAAGGAGTCGAGCCGCGTGCCCAGTTCCTTCACGACCGCGTTCTGCGCGGTGAAGACGACGCCCGAGGCGACCATCCACAGCGCCCCTTCGAGATTGCCGCGCGCGGTTCCGCTCATGCCGCCCCTCTCATGCGGCCCCTCTCATGTGGGCGGCTCCGGCTTGCGCACGGGCGGCGGGCGGCCCGTCTCGCCGCCCAGGCGCACCAGCTGCGCCTCGCGCCGGGCGATGTAGAAGGTGGCGCCCACGATGATGGCGCCGCCCATCAGGGTCCAGCCGTCGGGCACCTCGGTGAAGACGAGGAAGGCGATGAGCGCCGACATGGGCAGGCGCGCGAACTCGAACGGCAGCACGTAGGACGCCTCGCAGATGACAAGCGCGCGCGTCCAGCACTGGTGGCCGATCGTGGCGAAGCACCCGAGCACGAGGAAGAGCGCCAGCGCGTGCAGCGAGGGCCACTGCCACACGAAAAGCGCCGGCACCGCCGCCAGCGGCACCATGTAGAGCGACATGTAGACGATGATGGCGTTGGGATTGTCGGTGCGCGTGAGCTGCTTGACCGTGATCGCGTTCCAGCCGCCAAGCGCGGCCGAGACGAGCACGAGGACATGCGCGAACTGGATCTCGGCGAAGCCGGGGCGGATCACGATCATCGCCCCGATCATGCCCACGATGGTGGCCGTCCAGCGGCGCGCGCGCACGATCTCGCCCAGCAGCAGGGCGGCCGCGGCCGTGGCGAAAAGCGGCGAGGTGAACGAAAGCGCCGTGGCCTCGGCGATCTGGAGGTAGGCAAGGCTCGTGAACCAGCACAGCATCGAGACGTAGCCCACGAGCGAGCGGCTCCAGTAGAGCTTGTGGCTTGCCGTGGCGAGTCCGCCCAGGCCCACGCGCAGCAGCCACGGCATCATGAAGCTGAGGCCGATCAGGATGCGGAAGAACGAGACCTGGAAGGGATGAAGCTCGAAGGTGAGCGCCCGGATCAGCACGTTCATCGCGGCGAAGGCACCGGCCGCGACCGTCATCAGGACGGCCCCCTGGATCGGGCGGGGCATCCCCCGGAACCGATCGCGCATGGCCTCGAACATGGGCGTTCCTCTCGGGAACGACCCTAGCCCAGCCCGCGCGGCGTTGCGCGGATTTTTGCGGTCAAGGCAGGTCTGCCCGCGGCACGGGTCTCGCGTGCCGCGGGGCGCGAATTCCCGTCAGTTGACCAGCGTGGCCGCCGTCATCGTGCGGAACTCGTCCTCGCTGACGCCCTCGGCCAGCTCGACGAGCTTGAGGCCGCCCTTCACGACGTCGAGCACGCCGAGATTGGTGATGATCCGGTTGACGACGCCCTTGCCGGTCAGCGGCAGCGTGCACTTCTTGAGGACCTTCGATTCGCCGGCCTTGTTGGTGTGGTCCATGACCACGACCACGCGGCCCACGCCGGCGACAAGGTCCATCGCCCCGCCCATGCCCTTGACCAGCTTGCCGGGGATCATCCAGTTGGCGAGATCGCCTTCCTCGGACACTTCCATGGCGCCCAGGATCGCCATGGCGATCTTGCCGCCGCGGATCATGCCGAAGCTCGTCGCGGAGTCGAAGAACGAGGTCTGCGGCAGTTCGGTGATGGTCTGCTTGCCGGCATTGATGAGGTCGGGATCCTCCTCGCCCTCGAACGGGAAGGGGCCCATGCCGAGGATGCCGTTCTCCGACTGCAGCGTGACGCTCACGCCCGCGGGGATGTAGTTCGAGACCAGCGTCGGGATGCCGATCCCGAGATTGACGTACCAGCCGTCCTGCAGGTCCTTCGCGGCGCGCGCCGCCATCTGGTCGCGGTTCCAGGCCATCGGTCGTCTCCTCAGCTTGCGCGCTTGCGGGTGGTACGCTGCTCGATGCGCTTCTCGTGCTTGCCCTGGATCAGGCGGTGCACGTAGACGCCGGGCAGGTGGATGTTGTCGGGATCGAGCGATCCCAGCGGCACGATCTCCTCGACCTCGACCACGCACGTCTTGCCGCACATCGCGGCAGGCGGGTTGAAGTTGCGCGCGGCCTTGCGGAACACGAGGTTGCCCGACGGGTCCGCCTTCCACGCCTTGACGATGGCAAGGTCGGCGACGAGGCCGCGTTCGAGGATGTAGGTCTTGCCGTCGAAATCCTTGTGCTCCTTGCTCTCGGCGATGACGGTGCCCACGCCCGTGCGCGTGTAGAAGCCGGGAATGCCCGCACCGCCCGCGCGCATGCGCTCGGCCAGCGTGCCCTGCGGGTTGAACTCGATCTCCAGCTCGCCCGCGAGATACTGGCGCATGAATTCCGCGTTCTCGCCCACATAGGACGAGATCATCTTCTTGATCTGCCGCGTGCCGAGCAGGATGCCGAGGCCGAAGCCGTCCACGCCCGCGTTGTTCGAGGCGACCGTCAGGTTCTTCGTGCCGGCATCGCGGATCGCCGCGATCAGCAGTTCGGGAATTCCGCACAGGCCGAAGCCGCCGGCCGCGATCAGCATGCCGTCGAACAGCAGGCCGTCGAGCGCCGCGGTCGCGTTGTTGTAGACTTTTTTCATGGGTTCCTCGGTGCGCGGTGGGTCGCCCGGAAATGGCGCCAAGTCCCGGGGAGTACATCAAGACCCGGCCGCGGAATCAAGGCCGGCAGGGTCCCGTCCTACGGCTGGACGGGTGTGGGTACCGGCAGCGCCACCCCCCTGGCAGCCAGGACGTCCCGGAGCCGGTCGGGATAGTCCGTGATGATCCCGTCCACGCCCATGTCGGCCAGCCGGATCATGTCGGCGGGCTCGTTGACGGTCCAGGCCAGAACCTTCAGCCCCAGCGCTTTCGCCTCGGCCAATGCCGCCGCGTCGAGGTCGCGGAAAAAGGCCGACCAGACCCGGCCGCCCGCCGCGCGGACAAGCCGCGGGGTCGAGTTGCCGTGGGCGGCGGCGTCGAGCCCCGTCCACGGGCTCGGGCCCTTGCCCTTCCACACGTTGTCGCCATTGCCGCGCTCGAGCGTCAGGTACGAACGTTCGAGATCGGGGGCGAGCGCCGCGGCGGCGGCAAGCGTGCGCCAGTCGAACGACTGGAGCGTGACGCGCCCGCGCAGGCCCACGCGGTCGATCGCCGCAAGGACGGTGCGCACGAAGGCTTCCGGCGCCAGCGTGTCGTCGGGCGCCAGCGGCGAGATCTTCGTCTCGATGTCGAAGCGCACGGCCCCGTTGCCTGCGCGGCGCACAAGATCGAAGACCTCGTCGAGCGTGGGCATGCGCGTGCCGGGCAGCGATGCCTGCGTGGCGAAGGTGCGCGCATAGGCGGTATCGGGCCGGATCGCGCCGACGTCGTGGCGTGCCAGTTCGGCAAGCGTCAGCTCGCGCACGCGCGGTGCGGGATTGGCAAGCCATTCGCCGTCGGGTCCGCGCGTGATGTCGGGGTTGAGCCGCCGGTCGTGCGCGACGACGGGGATGCCGTCCTTCGTGATGCCGAGATCGAGTTCGAGCGTCGTGACGCCCAGCGACAACGCGCGCGCGAAGGCGGGCAGCGTGTTCTCGGGCATCAGGCCACGCGCGCCGCGATGGCCCTCGATGTCGAATGCCGCGGCCGGCAGCGCAAGAAGACAGGCGACAAGGAGCGTAACGCGCATCGGATTTCCTTCGAACCGGAATCGGCGCATGATCCTAGCGCCAAGCCCCGTGGAGGACATGCCGACGATGAAGCCCGACCATTTCCGCACGATGGCGCGCTACAACCAGTGGGCCAACGAGCGCCTGTATGCCGCCTGCGCGAAGCTGCACGAGAACGACCTGTTCCTGCAACGGCCGTCGTTCTTCGGATCGATCCACGCCACGCTGAACCACATCCTCGTCGCCGACCGGATCTGGATGGGGCGTCTCACCGGCCACCCGGCCAAGATCGCGCGGCTGGACGAGATTCTCTACGGCGATTTCGCCGGACTGCGTGTGGCCCGAACGGCCGAGGACGCGCAGATCGTCGCGTACTGCGATGCGCTCGACGAGCCGACCGCCAACACGACGCTGCGCTACACGAACATGGCCGGCGAATCGCTGGCCACGCCCGTGCGCTGGGTCCTCACGCATTTCTTCAACCACCAGACCCACCACCGCGGGCAGACGCACGGGCTCTTGTCGCAGACGGGCGTTTCGCCCCCGCCGCTCGACCTGCTGTATTACCTGCGCGAGGTGCCGCCGGCGGCGTAAGGGCGGCGCGCCATTCGGCGGTTTCGTCCAGCAGCCATTCGCGCAGCGCCTTGATCGTGGGGCGTTCGGCATCCTGCGTGCGGCAGACGAACCAGTACGAACGGCCCGAGGGCACGATGAGGGGCAGCGGCTGGGCAAGCCGGCCCGATGCGATCTCGGCCTGGAACAGGAACGGGGCGCCGATGGCGATGCCCATGCCTTCCATCGCGGCCTCGACGGCCACGCGCGTCGAGTCGAACGTCGCGGCGCGCCGGCGCGGCGGGCAGTGGCCGACGCCGGCCGCCGTGCACCACGTCTTCCATTCGTCGAAGATGATATTGTCGTCGAGGAGCGCGTGCTCCATCACGTCCTCGGGCTTGCGGATCTTCCGCGCGAGCGCCGGCGCGCATAGCGGCGTCAGCGCGTCGTCGAAGAGCCGGTCGGCATGCAGGCCCGGATAGCCGCCGCTGCCATAGCGGATCGCCGCGTCGATGGGCTCGCGCGCGAAATCGACGAGCCGGGCGGAGGTCTCGAGCCG